>JBFOMB010000150.1:0-2012 GCA_040830545.1 Paracoccaceae bacterium
CCGGTCGTTCAGAGGAAATCGCCTATAACAACCACGAGCTGCATGGCGGTCTGGGGGGGGGACTGTTTAATGATGACGAGGTCGCGGAATGGCCAGTCGTGCGGGAGGCGTTTGCAGAGGGGGACGCGGCCTGGCCCGATCTGGCCCCCACCAGCCGCCGTCACGAGGCGCTGCGCCGGGTGTTTGGCGTGATGGTGAGCGATGTGATCGACACCTCCCGCGCTGCGCTGGAGGCGTCAGGTGCGGATAATGTTGCGGATATCCGGCATCTGGGCCGCCCGGTGATCGTGTTTTCGGATGCGCTGTGGTCTGACCTCAAACAAATTCGCGCCTTCCTGTTTACCCGCATGTACCGGGCACCCAGCGTGATGAAGATCCGCGAGCAGGTCACGCGGGTGGTCGAGGATCTGTTCCCCCTGTTCCTGAGCGACCCCAGCCAGTTGCCACAACGGTGGCAGGCGGATGTGGCTGCGGTTCAGGATGAAACTGAACTGGCGCGTATGGTGTCGGATTACATTGCGGGCATGACCGACCGCTATGCGCTGCAATTGCATGCCAAATTTGTGGGCTGAGTTTGCAAATTTGCAGGAAAACTGCTATATCTTGTGGTGAAAGGAGGACGTGATGAGCACAAAGACGTATTTCAGAATACAGACCTCAGTTGCCGTGATCGGCTGCGTTCTTCTGGTCGTGTTTGTCGGCAGCATCCTCGTCGGCTGACGCGTCATTTGCCTGCACCGCCAGGAATGCAGTTCCAACAATCAGTCCCAAATGCAGATTTCCCAGGATCGCCTGAAACGCGGCGACCAGTTGGATTTGGCCGCACGGCGCGTAATCGCCGTACCCGAGGGTCGAAAAGGTCACGGCGGAAAAGTAGATGTAAACCGCTTTGCCATGGGTCGTGATGCAGTCCGCGTCCAGGCCATATGCCCGGTAGATCAGCGAAAACCCGAGGATGGATATGGCAATGGACGTGCCCGTGTCGAGGGCCAGCCGTACCGGATTTGGGCGAAATCGCTTGCTGGTCAGGAACGGGATGACCACCACCGCGAAACAAAAAAAGCTGAAGGACCAGATCGCAGCGGCCCAGACGCCTAAACCCTTGGGGGCGAGCGAGTCGGTGGGCACCATGGCCTCCAGACTCAGGTATGCAACCAGCAACAGGGTCATGCGGCTGAAGACCCGGCGCATGTTGCTGCCCGGGGTGCTTTCGTCTCGCCAGCCGGACAGCAGGGTAAGTGCGCTTTTGGGCTGCGATGCGGGAATGGGACCGATACGGGCCCATTCCCAATAGGCCAGCAACAACAGGATGTAGATCAGCAGGGCCAAAACCGGGTCACTTTTTACCTATAGGGTCGGGATTTACTCCACCCCGATGAAAATCACCGCCCAGACCTGCAGCCCGTTAAGTTCTTCCTGAGTCTCGGCGTTCTCCTGCGGCGGATAGATGATCGCCGCCGGGCCGTATCCGCCCAGCGACAGCGGACGTCCGTCCACATGGGTGGCAAGGATCGGGTTCAGACTGCTGATGTTGTCCCAACCGATGTCGACCTGATAGCCGTCCAATGCCATGGGCTGCGCCGTGTGCCCCTCGGCCCCGGCGGCGATCAGGACAGAGGCGAGCGTCGGGCCAGTGAAGGTCACATCTGTCCACGGCCCAAACGCCGGCAGGGTGATGGACCCTTGATCCAACGCGCCCAGTGCGGCGTCATCAAACCCCACCCCGGTTGCAAAGGTCAGATCCAGATAGCCAAAGAAATCGCCGTCTTCCTCGTCACTGGCTTCCACATTTCCAGCAGGCAGATCGCCTCCCACGGTAACCAGAACCCGGCCCGCAGGCGTGGCGGGTTCAAGGAACGCCCCCACTGGGAGCAGCAACAGGGGCAGGGGCAACAAAATACGCCTGGGTTTTTCCTCTCTCGTTCCGGTCAGACTACGGGGTCGGCCCCCGCCCACAACCGCCTGCATTGACGCGCGCGGGCGGCGTGTTAAACCGCGCGGCGAATGACGAG
>JBFOMB010000151.1:0-16009 GCA_040830545.1 Paracoccaceae bacterium
ACAGCAGCGACAGGATCAGAACGCCGACAAAACCGGCCTGCTTGCGCGCCATCATCTTGGGTTCCGCCGACCACATCAGGAAGGCGGCGATGTCCTCGGACAAGTGGTGCAGATCGTTGGAATGGCCGTCGGCAAATCCCCCCTGCTCGTCAAACAGCGGCGGGGCCATCGAAATCCAGCCACCTGGGAAGGCGGTGTTTTCGTAGAGGATCGTGCCCGCCTCTTCCTTTTCCTTGCCGGTGTAGCCGTTCAGCAGGGCCGCGATGTATTCGGGTCCCCCCATGCCTTTGAACAGCTGGTTCAGGCCCAGACCGTGCGGCCCGTGGAAGCCCGCGCGTGCCTTGGCCATCATGCTGAGGTCAGGCGCGCCCGCGTTGGTGTTGGCCGGGAAGTGATCCGTCGGCTTCGCCGGGCGGTCCTCTTCCAACTCGGGGTCATAGACCGAGAAGTTTTGCGCCGCATAAGCACGCATCTGATCCTCGGGCAGACCCACACCACCAGATTCGCTGAGCGAACGGAACGGAACATACTGCAGGCCGTGGCAGGCCGCGCAGACTTCGGTGTAGATCTGCAAGCCGCGCTGCAACTGGTTCTGGTCGTATTTGCCGAACGGACCATCAAACGGGAATTTGATGTTCTCGATGTGGCCCCCGCCGCCACCGGCGGCGAGCGTTGCAACCGGAGTCAGGGCGAGGGTTGCGGCAATGGCGAGTTTCTTGAACATGAGCTCTTGCTTCCCTTACTCGGCCGGCGTGGCTTCGGCGGAACCGTCAGCCTTGCCATAGTGAGCGTTGAAATCTTCCTCGATGGTTTCCGGTTGCGGCAGCGGCTTTTCGAGCACACCGAGCAGCGGCAGGATCACAAGGAAATAGCCAAACCAGTAGGTCGTCGCGATCAGGGCGATGGTCCCGTAGATCCCTTCGGCTGGCTGCGCGCCACACCACATCAGGACGACGAAGTCCACGACCAGCAGGCGGTACCACCACTTGAAGCTGGGGCGATAACGGCCCGAACGCACATTCGACGTATCCAGCCACGGCACCAGGGCCATCACCAGGATCGCGCCGAACATGGCCAGAACCCCGAAGAACTTGGCGTCGATGATGCCACCGGTCAGCGTTTCAGCAATGATCACAACCCAAACATCCGAGGTGAAGGCCCGCAGGATCGCGTAGAACGGCAGGAAGTACCATTCAGGCACGATGTGTGCAGGCGTCGCCAGCGCGTTCGCCTCGATATAGTTGTCCGGGTGACCCAGGTAGTTCGGCATGAAGCCAACCACAGCGAAGAAGATCACCAGGATCACGGCCAGCGCGAACAGATCCTTGATCACGAAGTAGGGCCAGAACGGCAGGGTGTCTTTCTCGGCCTCGGCCTTCGACCCACGGCGCACCTCAACCCCTGTCGGGTTGTTGTTGCCTGTCGTGTGGAACGCCCAGATGTGCACAATCACGAGGCCCGCGATGACGAACGGCAGCAGATAGTGCAGCGAGAAGAAGCGGTTCAGCGTGGCATTGTCCACCGCAGGACCACCCAGCAGCCATGTCTGAATACCCTCACCAATGAAGGGGATCGCGCCAAACAGGCCGGTGATCACGGTTGCGCCCCAGAACGACATCTGCCCCCAGGGCAGAACGTAGCCCATGAACGCGGTCGCCATCATCAGCAGATAGATCAGCATGCCGATGATCCACGTGATTTCACGCGGTGCCTTGTAGGAGCCATAGAACAGACCCCGGAAGATGTGGATATAAACCGCAAAGAAGAACAGTGAAGCGCCATTCATATGCAGATACCGCAGCATATGGCCGCCGTTCACGTTCCGCATGATGTGTTCGATCGAGGCAAAGGCCAGATCGACATGCGGGGTGTAATGCATCACCAGAACGATGCCGGTGACAATCTGCAGCGCCAGGCAGAAGGCCAGGACGATGCCCCAGATCCACCACCAGTTCAGGTTCTTCGGCGTCGGGATCATCAGCGTGTCATAGATCAGACCGATGACAGGCAGACGGCTTTCAACCCATTTGGTCGTGGGCGACTTGGGTTCGTAATGATCGTGAGGAATTCCGGACATGTCGTACTACCTCATCCCAGTTTGATCGTTGTTTCATTGACGAATTCCGCCACCGGAACCGGCAGGTTCTCAGGCGCGGGACCTTTGCGGATGCGGCCCGACGTGTCGTAGTGCGACCCGTGGCAGGGGCAGAACCAGCCGTGGAATTCACCTGCCCCGTCACCCAGCGGCACACAGCCCAGGTGCGTACAGACGCCAATCATCACCAGCCATTCGCTGTCGGTGCCGGGCTCGGCCCCCGGAGGCAACAGACCGCGGTTCACGTCGGTGGCAGGCGCGTCAGAGCTGATATTGGCGTTCCTTGCATTCGGATCGGGCAGCTCGGACATCTCGACAGCGTTGGCTTCGTCGATCTCTTCCTGCGTGCGGCGGCGGATGAACACCGGCTTACCCAGCCACTTGACCGTCAGCTGCGTGCCCGGTTCCACGCCGGAGACGTCCACCTGAATGGACGACAACGCCTGAACGTCGGCCGAAGGGTTCATCTGGTTGATCAGCGGCCAAACCGCAGCACCCCCCACGACAACGCCTGTCCCTGCGGTCGTAAAGTAGAGGAAATCTCTCCGAGTGCCTTCGTGATCGTCTGCGTGGGACACGAGGTTTCTCCAATTCAGCGCCCGGTACCGGGCAAATTCCAGGTGGCCGCGTGAAAACGCAGCTTCTCAAAGCGAACGTTTATCTATGCAGATGCGCCTCGTCCAGCGGACAATCGAGCGCAGGTGGTCGCAGGGGCAGGACAAATCGACCCGGTTTTTGGGCCTTTCGCTGGAACAGCACCAGACCGGGTTTCAGACCGCTCTGGCACAGGCGTCATTCCGGCGGAACCGTGGCCTGCATACTGGGGCGTTCAGCGAATCCCTTGTACCAGGCGGCCAGCGAATCGTTGGAACTGCGCCAATCACGATCAGGGTGCCGGAAATCCACGTATCCCAGCGCACAGGCCACCGCGATCTGTCCCATATCCAGGGGCCCATGCAGGTGCGCCATCCAGCGTTGGTTCAGCGCCGCAATCGCGCGCGTGACCTTACCCCACTGTGCCTCGACCCACTCCGGATATTGCTTATCCTCGGGCCGGACTCGTCCTTCGTAAACCATGAGAATCGCCGCATCCATGATGCCGTCCGCCGTCGCCTCCAGTGTCAGCGTGTCCCAACGGCGCGCGTTGTCACCGTAAAGCCCCGCCTCGGCCCGCGAATCAAGGTAGGCGCAGATCACCCGACTGTCATACAGCGCCGGGCCATCGTCGCGTTCCAGCGCAGGTATCTTTCCCAGTGGATTTGAGGGGATGACGTTGTCTGCGGGCGCCGTTGGGGCAGTCATGGAGTTGACCACCTCCACATCATCAAGCTGCCCGGTTTCATGCAATGTGACCATGACCTTGCGCACGAAGGGCGAGGTCGGGAAGTGATAGAGCTTCATGTCTGGATCTCCCTAAGCTGCCCGCACGGTAGGAGGGAAGCCCGAGGCTGTCCATGGGCGAGAGTGCGCGCTAGGGGTCTTTTAGAAGAGTCGTGCAGACTGGTTTGGAGTATGGTCCGTCGACTATTCGACCACACCCCGCATCAAGGCCGACAACAACGCCGTGTCCGCCCCGATTCCGTAAGCCTTCATGTTGTCAGCGGCACCTTCACGCGCCTCAGCAGGCTTGTTCTGGTTCAGCTTCCACGTCCCGTCGATGGCATCCACACGCATCCGGCACGGCACGATCATGCGCATCAGCTTTTCCAGCGCATCGGGCGCAACCTTATCCGTCTTCCAGGGCGGTTTCGGATACAGCTGATCCTCGAACATCGCGGATTGCCGGTCCAGCAGATCGAGCAGCTCCTCTTGCGGGCGGCGCTCGATCTCTCCGGTCAGGTGCACAGCCACGTAGTTCCAAGTCGGCACCTGATCGTCCAACCCATACCAATCCGGCGACACATACCCGTCCGGCCCACTGACAGCCAAACGCGCCTGCAAGGGCGAATTCAGCGCCCGCGCGATGGGATTGGAGCGCACAAGGTGGAATTCAGCGGTCTTGTTGTCCTCGGACAGCAGGAAGGGGATATGGCTCAACATTGGCGCGCCACCTGCCGTTACAGCAAGGATTCCGAATCCACGCGACCGGGCGAATTCCGCGTTTTCACACGTTGTCGCTTTCCTAAAGGCCTGATTTGGATGCATTGTGCGCCCTCCCCCGAACGGTTCTTGCAGCGCTGGCCCGGATTTGACAAGGTGCGCCTGTTCTCAGGGCGGGGTGAAATTCCCCACCGGCGGTATGCAACCTGCGAGTTGTGAGCCCGCGAGCGGCCTTTGGTTTTGCCCAAAGGTGTCAGCAGACCCGGTGAGAGGCCGGGGCCGACGGTGACAGTCCGGATGGAAGAGAACGTGCAGACCGGGACCCGTGCGGGGTGCCGTGCTGTTCGTGATCGCCTTGGGTGTTTTGTGTCGCAAACCAAGGAGGTCACCATGACACACACCCGTTTCGCCTTTATCAAGGCGCGTTGGCATGCCGAGATCGTTGATCAGGCTTACGCCGGATTTGTCGAGTTGATCGACCCCGCTCTGGTTGATGTCTACGACGTACCTGGCGCGTTTGAAATGCCGTTGCTGGCGCGCGATCTGGCCATGACCGGGCGCTATGGCGCGGTCGCCTGTGCAGCCTTTGTCGTGGATGGTGGGATTTACCGGCATGATTTTGTTGCGCAGGCCGTAGTCGACGGACTGATGCGCGCCGGGATGGACAGTGGCGTGCCGGTTCTGTCCGTGTCGCTGACCCCGCATCAGTATCAGGAAACGGACCATCACAACGCGATCTACCGGGCGCATTTCGTGGAAAAGGGTCGCGAAGCCGCGCGCGCGGCGTTGTCGATCACCAACACGATTGCCGAGGTGCGGGCCGCCTGAGGCGGAAGGAACAAAATTCTTCGAAGAATTTTGACAAGAAAATTCGACTCTTCTTGCTGCGCGCCGCTCGGCGCGCAGTCGCTTGCCCCTACCCGGCCACGCAGGTAAACCGCCGCGCAAAGGAGCCTTGCCATGTCGCTCAACAGTTTTGGACATTTGTTCCGCGTCACCACCTGGGGGGAAAGCCACGGACCCGCGCTGGGTGCAACCGTGGATGGTTGCCCGCCGGGCGTGACACTGGACGAGGCGATGATCCAGCACTGGCTGGACCGGCGCAAACCCGGTCAGAACAAGTATACGACCCAGCGACGGGAACCCGACGCGGTGCGCATCCTATCGGGTGTGTTCGAAGGGCAGACAACAGGCACTCCGATCCAGTTGATGATCGAAAACACGGATCAGCGGTCCAAGGATTATTCCGAAATTGCCGAAACCTTCCGTCCCGGTCATGCTGACATCACCTATTGGCAGAAATACGGCATCCGCGACTATCGGGGTGGCGGACGGTCCTCGGCCCGTGAAACTGCCGCGCGCGTGGCGGCCGGTGGAGTGGCCAGGGCGGCATTGGCCAGCCTGCTGCCCGACCTGAAGGTCACCGGGTACATGGTGCAGATGGGCGTGCACTCCATCGACCGGGCCCGGATGGATTTCGACGAAATCGAACAAAACCCGTTCTGGGTCCCCGACGCTGGCGCAGCAGAGGTTTGGGCCGACTATCTGGATGGGCTGCGGAAATCCGGCAACTCGGTTGGTGCGGTGGTGGAGGTCACGGCCTCCGGCGTGCCCGCCGGGCTGGGCGCTCCGATTTATGGCAAGCTGGACACAGACCTGGCAGCGGCCTGCATGTCGATCAACGCCGTGAAAGGTGTTGAAATTGGTGAAGGCATGGGCGCTGCGGCCCTGACCGGCGAAGAAAACGCCGACGAGATCATGATGGGCAATGATGGTCAGCCCGTGTTTTCGTCAAACCATGCGGGTGGCATCCTGGGTGGGATCAGCAGCGGGCAGGATGTGGTCGTGCGGTTTGCGGTCAAGCCGACCTCCTCCATCCTCAAACCGCGTCAAAGTATCACCAAAACCGGCGCGCCCAAGGATGTCGTGACCAAGGGCCGCCATGACCCCTGCGTCGGCATTCGCGCCGTGCCGGTGGGTGAAGCGATGGTGGCCTGTGTGCTGCTGGATCACGTGCTGTTGCATCGTGGTCAAGTTGGCGGGAACAAGGGTCACATTGGGTGACAGGCATTTCCGATCGCTGACGCGATCCGACCGAGGGGTTTTACCCCTCGGGCTCCCCAGAGTGTATTTGGAACAATGAAGGACAGGCGTCTTGGCAGTTCACTGCTGTTCGTCCGACGCCTGAACGAAAAAGCCCGGCACAATTATTGGCCGGGCTTTTCTAAAGATGTCAAAGACGCGTTCAGTGCAGCTTGTCGCTGACGTCCTTGATGGAAGCGTCGATCAGAGCGTTGCCCTGTGCGGCTGTCATCTGCTTGCTGATCACTTCGGCCGCAGCTGCGGTTGCGATGGCGATCGCGCTGTCGCGGACTTCGCGCACGGCAGCCGCTTCGGCAGATGAAATCTGATCCTCAGCAGCCGCGATGCGGCGGGCGATGGATTTCTCCAGATCGTCCTTGGCCTGTTCCGCAGCCAGTGCTGCTTCTTCCTTGGCCGCTGCGACGATCTTGTCCGCCTGTGCCTGCACGTCCGCTGTCTTGCGCTCGTATGACGCCAGAATGGTTTGGGCCTCTTCACGCAGGGCGCGGGCTTCGTCCAGTTCCGACTTGATCTCTTCGGCGCGCTTGTCGAGCATTCCGCCCAACATGCCCGGCACCTTGAGGTACAGCAGGACGCCGATGAACAGGATGAAGGCGATCAGAACGACAAAGTCGGTGTTCTTCAGCGAAAAGAACGGACCGCTTGCAGCAAAGGCCGGGCTGGTCATTGCGACGGTCAGGACAAAAGCGAGTGTTCCACGCATGGCTTATCCTTTCATCCGTGCTTCGACCGCGCCGGAAACTGCACCGGCATCTGCCGATCCACCCAGAGCGCCGACAATTTCCGCAGCCGTGTCATTGGCAACCTCGCGGATGCTTTCGACAGCACCGGCGCGGATTTCTGCAATGGCCTTCTCTGATTCAGCAGCCTTGGCAGCAATCTCGGCATCGGCCTTTTCGATTGCGCTGTTCAGCTCGGCCTGAATCTCGGCTTTGGCTTCGGCAGCGATGCGATGCGCCTCGGTCCGTGCATCCGCCAGCGCCTGATTATAGGCGTCTTCGGCTTCCACTGCGCGGGCCTTGAGGTTTTCCGCCTCGGCCAGATCGTTTGTAATGGTCCCCTGACGTTCCGCCAGAATGCCAGCGATGCGCGGCAGCGCGACGCGGCTGAGGATCAGGTAGATCACGACGAGGGTGACGACCAACCAGAAAATCTGGTTCGGGAAGGTCGAAAAGTCCAGCTGAGGCATGCCACCGGCTTCAGCCGCAGCATGGGCGTCAACTGCCCCATCCGTCGCGTTATGCGTTTCGGTTGCCATGTTGTCCTCCTTGGGAACTTAAACCCTCACCGGGTGGCACATGGACTGCGCCACCCGTTCGTAAGGAAAGGTTCCGCGAGGATCAGACGGCAAACATCAGCAGCAGGGCAACGAGGAACGAGAAGATCCCCAGGGCTTCTGCGAATGCGATGCCGATGAAGAGGGTCGCGGTCTGCGAAGCAGCAGCCGACGGGTTGCGCAGGGCGCCCGCCAGGAAGTTGCCTGCAACGTGGCCCACACCGATAGCAGCGGCACCGGAACCGATGGCTGCCAGGCCTGCGCCGATGAATTGACCCATGTTTGCGATATCGCCTTCCATGTCTTTGTCTCCTTACGATGGAATAGGTTGGATAGGGTTGCGTAGGGCCCGCCCTCTGGGCGCGCCCCAGTGATGTCTCAGTGGCTCGGGTGCAGCGCGTCCTTGAGGTACACGCAGGTCAGTATCGTGAACACGTAGGCCTGAATGAAGGACACCAGCAGTTCCAGCCCATAGACCGCCATGACGCCGATGATGGCGATGGGGGCAATGGCTGCGACCTGGGCAAAGCCCGCGAACACTTTCAGAACCGCGTGACCGGCCATCATGTTGCCCGCCAGACGAATGGAATGGCTGACCGGGCGCACGAAATACGAGATCAGTTCGATGATCGCCAGGATCGGACGCAGCGGCAGCGGTGCGCTGGTGACCCAGAACAGGCCCAGGAACCCGGCGCCGTTCTTGACAAAGCCCAGCACGGTCACGGCGATGAACACGCCAAAGCCCATGACGGCGGTCACAGCGATATGCGACGTGGTGGTGAACGAGGTCGGGATAAGGCCCAGGAAGTTGGCGACCAGAATGAACATGAACAGGGTCATGATGTAGGGGAAGTAGACGATGCCGTCCTTGCCGGTCACATCTTCGACCATCTTGTAGACGAACCCGTAGGCCAGTTCCGCAATCGACTGGCTGCGGCCCGGCACGATGGCGCGCTTGGAGGTGGACAGAACCAGCAGGGCAAAAATCGCCAGGATCGCCAGGGCCAGCCACAGCGTCACGTTGGTGACGGTGAACATTCCAATGTGATCGCCACCAAACAGCGGCTTCACAATGAACTGGTCCATCGGGTGGAATTCCAGGCTTCCGCTATCTGCTGCGCCGTGTGCGTCGTCTGCCACCTGTCAGCTCCTCTCGTCGTCTTCGGCCATGTCGGCCACGTTTTTCTTTTGGATCTCGCGCGCGCTTTCCAGCATCACCTTGATGCCCGCGGCAAGGCCCAGCAATGTAAACAGCACCAGGAAAATCGGGATCGTCCCGAACAGGCGATCCAGCCCGTACCCAACGCCAAAGCCGATCGCGAGACCGGCAACAAGTTCAATCACCATACGCCAGGCCAGTTGCGCCTGAGAGTGGTGACTCTCCGAATGAGGCTTCTCTTCCTTGCCGGTCTTGGCCGCTTCGATCCTGGCTTCCAGCGCCTCCAGGCGGGTTTTCGGATCGTCCTCGGTCAAGGGCAGGGCACCTCACACGTTTGGCATGGTGCTAAGGTGGTGGGGGCGCAGAGTCAATTGGCGCGTCGTGGCGGCGATGTCGGCTCAGATGCTTGATTTTGTTATGTTAATTTCATACACGACACCTGCGGCCAATCGGTCGCATCCACTCATCCGCTCAAATTCGACTGATTTGCATATTCAACCAAATGGTTGACGAATTTTCGGCGACACGGCAAATCGGCTGACATGTCCGACCCAATTGACAGTGTATTTGCTGCCCTGGCCGACCCAACCCGTCGCGCCATCCTCAGCATGTTGCTGGAGGATGATATGGCGGTGACGGACGTGGCTGAACCGTTCGATATGTCACTGGCGGCAATTTCTAAACACCTTGTGATCCTCACTCGCGCGGGGCTGATCAGTCAGGAAAAACGCGGTCGGGTGAAGTGGTGCAAACTGGAACCCGATGCGATGAAGGCGGCAAGTGTCTGGATGCAGGGCTTTGGCCAATTTGAACCCGTGAACCTCGACAGTTTCGAACGGTTTCTGGAACAGGAACTGACCGCGCCGGACGATCCCGGTGCTGAACCCTGACACCTCACGGGGCGGTGTCCCCGAAAATTCCCCTTCCCCTGCCATAGACGGATTGGCGGTCCACACCCTAAGTTGATGTATCGCTTACCTGAACAGGATCGAAACCGCCCATGACACATTTTGCCCGCACCCCGTTTGTCGTCGCGGCCACATTGATGGTCACGCCCCACATCGCCCAGGCCGAGATCAAGGCCGCTGATGTCTGGAACAATATGGAGGCCTATGTTGGTGCCTTTGGCGGCACGGTCACCGGGGATCAGTCACAGACCGGGTCCGGTACGACGTTCAGCAATATGAAGGTCACCTTCACCCTGCCCTTTGGTATGGGCAGCGTTGCCTTGGCCCCGCCTGACATCACGATGCGCGAGGCCGGGGATGGAACGGTCGAAATGGAATACCCGTCCGAGTCGGTCTATACCATTTCCGCAGACATTGCTGACGCGGGCGCGTTCAGTGCTGACATCATCCTAGGCTTTACCGGGATGAAGGCGGTGGCCAGCGGAGAGCCCGGCGATATCTCCTATGAATACGCGGCAGAAACCACCACGGTTGCGCTGGGGGATTGGAGCGCGCCTGACCTCGAAGAGCTTCAGGGGTTCGAGGCCATCGTGGACGGGACAATTACCGGATTGCAGGGATCGGCCCGCATCACCGAAGGAGATTTGGTTCAGATGACCAGCTCGCTCAGCACCGGAAAGCAAGACATCAAAGTGACCTGGACCGGACCAGACGGGGCCAAGGGGGAATCGAACACAACCGCATCCGGCATGACCAGCGAGGGCACATTTGTGATGCCAGCGGATGGGGCCGATATCATGAACCTCGCCGCCGCGATCCAATCCGGCATGCGGCTCGATGCCAAAAGCACGATGTCCGGCTACAAGGCGGAACAGGTTCAAACGATCCCGGGTGAAGGTGTCGTGGAACAAACGAACGGCTATGAGAACCAGACCACAACCCTCTCGCTGGACGAAAGCGGGCTGAAAGTTGCCGGTGACGCAAATGCGTTTTTCGCGCGGTTTACTCTGGAAGGCATGTTGCCCGTACCGATCCAAATGGATGGCGACTCCGCAACGATGAGCCTGGCCATGCCGCTCAGCGGCGGAGATGCACCGCGGCCCTATCAATTGGCGATGGCGCTGACAGGGATGAAACTGTCCGATGACGTCTGGGCGCTGTTTGACCCGTCCGGTGCACTGCCGCGCGATCCCGCGGTGGTGGAGATTGATGTGAGCGGGATGCTACGGAATGTGGTGGACCTGTTGGACATCAACACCCTGATGGCAACGGTGCAGGGCGGCACGATCCCAGTGGAAGCACAAAGCGCGGACATCAACGCGTTCAAACTGTCCATGGCCGGGGCCGAAGTCACGGCGTCGGGTGGCGTGACCTTGGACAATAGTGACATGATTTCCTATTTCGGCATGCCGAAGCCGGTTGGTGAAATTGGCGTGGTGATCAAAGGCGCCAATGGGCTGATGGACACGCTGGTGTCGATGGGGCTGGTGTCAGATCAGGACGCAGCAGGCGCGCGGATGGGGCTGGCGATGGTGGCCAAACCCGACCCGGATGCCGGCGAGGATGTGCTGACGTCAACCTTCACCTTCGAAGAAGACGGTAGCCTGCTCGCCAACGGTGTGAAACTGAAGTGAGTGCAACGCCGCTCATCGGTTCCTGACGGCCCCTCTTCGCTCAGCGCGGAGGGGCCGAAAGGGACCGACAAGCGGTCAGGCGCGTACGCGTTCCGATTTTGGGTCGTAGAGGGGCCGCAGTGAGGCCTTGGCCGGAACGCGCGTGCCACATACGTCGATCTCGAACGACGACGCCAACAATTGCTCGGTCGTTTCCCCGGCACAGGGCACATAGCCCATTCCAATAGCCGCACCCAGATGGTGCCCATACGCGCCTGAGCTGAGATATCCCACAATCTCCCCATCCCGCAGGATCGGTTCGTTGTGGTAGAGCAACGGCTCTGGATCAGTCAGCTGGAACTGCACCATCCGTGTCTGCAATCCGTCTTCCTTCTTGCGCAACACTGCATCCCGCCCGATGAAATCGGGTTTCGCCGTTTTTACGGCGAAGCCCAGCCCCGCCTCCAGCACGTGATCCTCACACGTGATGTCATGACCGAAATGGCGGAACGCCTTTTCGATCCGCGCGCAGTCCATCATGTGCATCCCACACAGCTTCAGGCCCATGTCCTGCCCGGCGCTCCAAATCGTTTCAAAGGCGTGCGCAGCCATGTCGGCACCAACATAGACCTCCCAGCCCAGTTCACCGACATAAGACACGCGGTGTACCCGGGCGAGGCCCAGACCCAGTTCGATCTCCTGCGCCGTACCAAACGGATTGACCTCGTTTGAGAAATCGTTGGGTGACACCTTTTCCAACAACGCGCGGGACTTTGGCCCCATGATGGCCAACACGCCCTCTCCCGCCGTGATGTCGGTGATAACCACGCGGTGATCGCCCACGTGGCGGCGCATCCAGGTTTCGTCTGCCAGCCGGGTGATGGCCGGTGTGACAACCAGATAGGCGGTTTCGTTCAAGCGCGTCACGGTGACATCCGCCTCGATCCCGCCCCGGACGTTCAGGAATTGTGTATAGACGATTTTGCCCTCAGGCACGGACATGTCAGCGCCGCAGATCCGGTCCAGGAATGCTTCTGCATCCGGGCCTTCCACACGCAGTTTCCCGAACGAGGTCATGTCATACATGCCCACATTCGTACGAACCGCGTTCACCTCGGCGGCAACGTTGTCAAAGAAGTTCTGCCGCTTCCAGCTGTATTCGTAGACAGGTTCCTGTCCTTCGCTCGCGAACCAGTTGGCCCGCTCCCATCCCGCCAGCTCGCCAAACACCGCGCCGTTTTCGGCCAGATGCGTGTGGAACGGGCTGCGCCGCACACCGCGCGCGGTGGCCTTCTGCCGATAGGGGAAGTGGTCCGCGTAAAGCAGGCCCAGCGTTTCTGTGGCGCGTTCGACCAGATAGGTCTTGTTGCCCTGGAACGGGTGCATGCGCGTGATGTCCACGTCACCGAGGTCAAACGGACGTTCGCCATCTTCCATCCATTGCGCCAACGCCATCCCGGCCCCGCCTGCGGACTGGATGCCGACAGAGTTGAAGCCCGCGGCGACCCACACATTGTCCATCTCGGGCGCAAGACCCAGATGGTAGGCATCATCAGGCGTGAAGCTTTCAGGGCCGTTGAAGAAGGTGTGGATGCCCGCCGTTCCCAGCATGGGAAGACGGTTCACGGCAGCCTCTAGAATGGGTTCGAAGTGATCGAAATCCTCGGGCAACTGGTCAAATTCAAAGCTGTCGGGAATGCCATCCATGCCCCAGGGCTTGGACACGGGTTCAAACGCGCCCAGCATCATTTTACCCGCGTCTTCCTTGTAGTAGGCGCATTCATCCGGGACCCGCAGCACTGGCATCTGGGTCAACCCTTCGATCGGTTCCGAGACGATATAGAAATGCTCGCAGGCTTGCAGCGGGACATTGGTGCCCAGCATCTGACCCACCTGGTGGCCCCACATGCCCGCGCAGTTCACGACGACATCGCAGGCGATGTGGCCCTGGTCCCCATTTTCAGCCTGCCAATCCACGCCCGTGATGCGCCGCCCGTCGCGTGACACGCCGGTGACTTTGGTGCGTTCCGCCACCGTGGCACCGCGCTGGCGCGCACCCTTGGCCATGGCCAGCGCGATATTGGCCGGATCACCCTGCCCGTCCAACGGCAACCAGACGCCGCCGGTCACCCCGTCAATGTTGAGATGTTCATATTTGGCCTGCACTTCAGACGGCGAAATCTCCTCGACATCCACACCAAAAGCGCGTGCCATGGCGGCCTGGCGGAAGATTTCTTCCTTGCGCTCTTCGGTCAGGGCAACGGTGATTGATCCGCAGCGTTTGAACCCGGTGGCAACACCGGTTTCCGCCTCCAGCGCGCCATAAAGTTCCTGGCTGTACTTGGCCAGCTTGGTCATGTTGGCCGTTGCGCGCAGTTGCGCGATCAGGCCAGCCGCGTGCCACGTCGTGCCGGAAGTCAACTGTTTGCGTTCCAGCAATACAACGTCTTTCCAGCCGAGTTTCGTCAGGTGGTAAGCGACAGAGCAGCCGACAACGCCGCCGCCGATGATGACCGCGCGGGCCTGCGTGGGAAGGGTCATGGGGTTACCTCGTTTGATTGGCGCGGGAAATGCTGGGTGGTGCGGCGCAAGGGGGCGCTGCCCCCGCCGCTTGCAGCGGCTCCCCCGGAGTATTTTGAGAACAATGAAGGCATATGGGTGTCAGACGATCCGGTGGCCGGCAGCGGTGAGACGGCGGGCGATTTCAGCGATATGATCAGGGCCGATCTCGCAACAGCCGCCAACAATGGTGGCGCCCTGGGCGATCCAGTTCATGACAAAATCGGCATAGGCATCCGGCGACAGGTCCTGACGCTGTTCCAGCGCGTCGACTGTTGGGAAGTCTTCGAGAAATCCATCTGAGATTTGGGTGAAGCCATTGGCATAGGCACCGAAGGGCAGGTCGAACCCTGCGATGATGTCGAGGCCGTCCGAGACTGCCTCGGGGCGGGAGCAGTTGATCAGGATGGCATCCGGGCGCTGTTCACTGAGCAAGGGCGCGAGGTCGGACAATGGTTCGCCAGACCGCAGGAGCGCGCCGTTGTGATCATCCACGCTGACGCCCAGCCAGACGGGCACGCCTGTGGGAAGGGTTGCGCGCAGAGAACCTTCGCATTGTTCAACGGATGACATGGTTTCGATAAGGAACAGGTCGATATGGTCTTTCATGAGGCCAACCGGTTCAGCATACATTTGAGCAGCCCGCTCAGGGGGCGGGACAAGATCGGGGCGGTAGGACGCGCCGAGCGGGCCTAAAGCACCGGCAACGCGCCCGTGGCCGTGAGAGTCGCGCGCCTTGCGGGCCGAGATCAGTGCGGTTTCGGTCAGTTCCTCCAGCCGGGTGACAAGGTCACCCACGCGTTCCAGACGGTCCCGCAACAGGGCATAGGTGTTGGTTGTGGCGACGGTAGCGCCAACGGTAAAATAGGCGTCGTGCACTTCGCGGACCAGATCGGGGTGGTCGATCATCACGGCAGTCGACCAGAGCGGCGTGGACCGGTCGCCCGAGCGTTTCACCAGCTCCTGACCGATGGAGCCGTCGAGTAAAGTGATGTCCGTCATGGCGTGACCTTTGGCGGGATGAGGACGAGTTTTCCGGGGTAGTGTTTGGAGGCGAAATCCTCCTGTGCGGTGCCGATGTCCCTTAGCGGGTAGGTTTTCGACACCAGCGGGCGGATGGCACCAGTGTTGATCAGGTCCACGAGTTTTGCGAACACATCGCGCGGTTGGTAGGTCGCGCCACAGATGGTGCGGTCAGGCAGGTAGATCTCGCGCAGGTCAGCTTCGACCATCGGGCCGGCGATGGCGCCGGACACGGCGTAGTGGCCGCCGGGTTTGAGCGCGCGGATCAGGGCCGGGAAAGCGGGGCCACCAACCACGTCGATGACCGCATCGAAATGGGTTTCGGCGGGGACGGCGTCGCGGGGAATGATGTCTGAGGCTCCGGCCTCTTGCACCGCATCCGCTTTGGCGGGAGAGGTCTGGCCTGTGACCGACGCGCCCAGATGGGCCGCCAGTTGCACGGCGGCGAGGCCCACACCGCCGGACGCGCCGGTGACCAGCACCTGTTGGCCTGATGCCACGCCCGCCCGGTGCAACAGGTTCCAGGCGGTGCCATAGGCACAGGGCATTGCAGCGATTTCAATGTCGCTGAGGGGGGAGGTCGAGACGTCGAACAGATCGCGCGCCTCCATCAGGCAGTATTGCGCAAATGCCCCGTCGATTTCCGAGCCAAGTGCGATGAAGCCCATCGGGTTTTCGGTTGTGGGGCGCGGCAGGTTGATCTGGCTCGTCACCCGCTGACCCAGAGCAACGCCCTGCACACCTTCTCCAATCGCGACCACTTCGCCGCAAAGGTCACCGCCCTGAATGCGCGGAAAGTGCAGCGCGCCGCCCCATCCGCCTGCCGCGATGTCCGTGTCCTCGGCAACGGCATCCGTGGCCGACGTGACCTCGGACGCATACCAGCCGATCCGCGTATTGATGTCGGTGTTGTTCAAACCGGCCGCCAGCACACGCACCAGAACCTGCCCCGGACCGGGTGAGGGCACGGTAATGTCCGACCGCCAGTCCAGCGCCTCTGGCCCGCCGTGGCGGGTCAGGGAAACGCCGGACAAGGGGGCCGGGAGGGTCATGCGCGCAGAAGCTCGTTGTCGCCGTCCCCCAGCGGGCGGTCTTCCTGAACGACCGCGCGGCAGCGCTCGCCGTAGAGTTCGACCTCCAGCTCGGTGCCCGGCCCCGACAGACCTGTTTGCACGGGATCGGGAGAGGGTCGGGTAGGGGAAGAGGGGGGGTCTCGGTGGGTGCCGGCTAAAT
>JBFOMB010000152.1:0-21365 GCA_040830545.1 Paracoccaceae bacterium
CCTGTGCCACCCAAAAGCTCCATCGTCGCTGGGTGATGGGGGGGGGTTTTCGGGAGGGCCGTGTTGCCGATCGCTTTCTGTTTGGGCGGACCCCACGGATTGCGCCACCGGGTGCTCATTTCAATCGGGTCATCGCCACGCGCCAGGATAAGGCCCGCTTGCTCCCCCAGAGGCATCAGTTGCGTGTCCGCCTTGGGCGACAGACCCGCCGCACCCAGACACAGTGGATGATCTTCACGCAATACGCCCTTAGCCTTGTAGGTCGTGATGAACGGGATCGAGAAATGTTCGAGGAAGGCTCGCAGCACCGTGTCAGAGCCATCCCGCAGAACGTCCAGACCAATGATCGCAATGGGCCGTTCCGCCCCGGCCAACCATTCCCGCGCCTTGCTCAGCGCGGTGCCTGTCGGCGCAACGGGACCCGTCGGAACGGTTTCCGGCGTCACGCGGTCAGGGCGCACCGCATCCGCAACCGAAATCGGCACATCAATATGCACCGGACCACAGCGGGGCGTCATCGCAATCGATACCGCCTTGTCCGCCACGATGTCCGCACTGTCAGCGGTCAGCTTGAACGTGGCGCGTGTGATCGGGCGATAGACCGCCTGATGATCCAGAATTTGGTGGGTGTAGGTCAGTTCCTCGTCCGAATCGACACATCCGGTCAGCACGATCATCGGCACCCGGTCCTGTTCCGCGTTTGCGGTCACGTTCACACAGTTCAGCGCCCCCGGCCCCACCGTCGCCACGAGGATCGCGGGGGCTCCATCCGTGTGATGCACACCCTCGGCCATGAAACCGGCAGCGTTTTCGTGTTTGGCGAGAACGAACCGAATGCCCGCCCGTTCCAACGCATCCACGATGGTCAGCACCTCGCCCCCCGGCATGCCAAAGGCATACCGGCATCCAGCGGCGTAAAGGCGTCGCGCCAGCTTGTCCGCGGCCCGGGATTCTGCCCGGAATTCGGACTGTGAGGGGGTGTCTGACATGCTGCGCCTCCGCTGTTTGGTCCCGGCGGAGATTGCCGATCCGGGGCCACAGCGCAACAGGTTTCACGTCAGTGTGACAGCCAGTGCCTAGTCAACCGCGTCAGCAGCGATCTCCGCAAACTTGGCATCTAGTTCGGCGGCCAGCGCCTGCAACGCGTCCCCACCTTCGTCCATGTAAGGCGCAAAAACGGTGCTGGGTGTCTTGTAGGACAGGGTCGCAGTGCCGTCGGTGTTTTCGGTCACGTAGAACCGGATCGGCGCTTCGATCATCGCGGCGGTGGAGGTGGCAAGCACGCGAACGGCGAAGTCATTGTTGTAAACGCCAACCACCATGTTGCCGGGGATGGTGATGCCCCGCTTGGCCGCCGCCTTGGTCGGGCCAGCACGCGTGACGACGATCATGCCGTGTTCCTTTACGGCGGCAGTCAGCGATTTCACAAGCGAGGCATGATCCTGATCAGTCGGATGAACAGCCCAGCCCGGGCGCGTGTCCATATCCGAGGCTTGGGTCAACGCGGCCACGCAGGACAGGCCCACAGCGAGAATGAAAGAAAACGGTTTCATTGTGTGCTCCTCAGGCCGGATGGTTGTCGCATCCCTGCATTTTGCTCGCTTTCAGGCAAGCTTTGGGTGTGTTCATGTGCATCAAAGCTGCGTGACCGAGTATCCGGATTCTATTTGGCGTGCGTGAAGCAGGTTACTGGTCGACTTCTGCAATTGACCTTTTGCGCGGAATCAAGGGCCTTGGGCCCGCCGCGCATCCATCGACCGGCAGGCGTTTGCCGTGCAAACGCTGAGAGGGGCCGGGCCGCCCCACGGCACATATCATTGCAGACCAATCCGATTTCGCTCTAAGTCAACGCTATGAGAGTGTTCTACTTCACCATAGCAGGCGCGATCCTCGGTCTGTTCGCAGGGCTTGCTTCTGCAATCCTGATGTCTGGCATCACACCCGGCGGGCTGGATCGTGCGGAGACCGTCTCGATCAACCGCTGGGTCAGCGATTGGTCTATCGGCAGCGAAGCGTCGGGCCGGTACGTAAAAGCCTGGGTCGCGCGGCATGGGCTGTTGGCAATGCGCAAATCCGAGGCGGTGTATTTCATCCGAAACGTGGATGATGACGGCCAGCCCCTGACCGAGCAATGTCAGTATCGTGTGTCCGGCGGCGATTTGCCGTCCGGGTGGTGGAGCATCACGCTTTATGACCGTCTCGGATACCTGCCGATGAATGCTGATGCGCACCTGTCGGTGGACGCCACCGATGCCACCGGGGCAGCGTGGGCGTTTGATGTGGCCGCAACCCGGCCTGAAGGAAACACGCTGTGGCTGTCTTCGGCCAAGGCAGAGGGGTTCGACCTGACCCTGCGGCTCTATCAACCAGACCAGAGTTTTCTGGATGCCCCTTTGGCGGAACTGGGCTTCCCTTCGGTCCAACGCCTCTCCTGCGACGGGGAGGCAGGGTCATGAAGGCCGCGTTGATCTCCTTCGCTTTGGCCACCGGCGTCGTGGGCGTGGGCACACATTTGACTGTCATCAACGCCTTACCGACCTTCATCATGTCGCGTGCCTTTTCCGGCCTCGAATCCTCAGGGATCGGATGGAACGCCTGGCAAAGCGCCCCAAAGATTACACCGCAAACCCAAAGCGTTGTGCGGTCTTCGCCTGATCTGGCCTATGTCGTATGTCTGCTCGATCTCAGCAACGGCCCGGTACGCATTTCTGTCCCGCGCTGGGTCCGCTATGGCTCGCTCTCAATCTTCGATCACACGACGACCAACGTGCATATCGAGAGCCTTGAAGGCAGCAGACCACCCGCGAACGTCATCGTTGCTACAGCCGACCAGAGCGTCACGGACAACGGCACCCCTGTGATCCGCCTGCCCGGCAACAAAGGGCTGGCCCTGATCCGCAGGCTGGCCCCGGATACGGAAAGTCATCAGGCAGCCACTGCGCTTGTCAAAGACGCGGAATGCGCCGTGCCGTAACAATTGCCAGTTGCGCGCGTGAAACCCTATCACAAGGGGCGGACCGTGGGGTCGCACGAATGCGGAGGGGACATGTTCCAGAACATCTTGATCGCCAATCGCGGCGAAATCGCCATTCGCGTCGCGCGCACGGCGGCGGAACTGGGGATCAAAACCGTTGCAGTCGCCCCCGCAGATGACGCCAACTGCCCCCATCTGCGCCATGCGGACGATCAGGCAATTTTGCCGGGCGCTGGTGCGGCGGCCTATCTGGACATAGACGCGATCATCGCCACTGCTCGCGACAAGGGGTGCGACGCGATCCACCCGGGATATGGCTTCCTTAGCGAACGGTCCGAATTTGCGGCGGCCTGCGCAGACGCCGGCCTGACCTTCATCGGCCCGTCGACTGACGTGCTGGCCGCACTCGGTGACAAATCCGCCGCCCGAAATGCAGCGGCGGCATTGGGCGTTCCGGTGATCCCGGCCCGGTCACCCATCGTAGACGTTTCTGACCTGACCGCATTTCTGACCGACTGCAACGGACCGGTCATGCTGAAGGCCGTGTCAGGCGGCGGCGGTCGCGGCATGCGCGTCGTGCGCTCGGATTCAGACGCCACGGCCGCGTTTGACGCCGCCAGCGCCGAGGCACGCGCGGCTTTTGGCAACGGGACGCTCTATGCGGAACGCCTGTTGGAATCCGCCCGGCATATCGAGGTTCAGATTGCCGGTGACGGCACGCAGGTCATACACCTCTGGGACCGCGACTGTTCCCTGCAGCGCCGCCACCAGAAAATCATCGAACTGGCCCCTGCACCCGGCCTTGCCCCGGACCTGCGCGAAGGCATTCTGGGCGCCGCTGTGCGTATCGGTGAAGCGCAGGGTTTGCAGACACTCGCAACAGTAGAGTTTCTGGTCGAACCTGACGCAAGCGTCGATCATGGCTGGTATTTTCTGGAAGTGAATCCGCGCCTACAGGTCGAACATACCGTGACAGAGGACTGGCTGGGCCTGGATCTCGTGGAGCTGCAACTGCGGCTTGCTGCCGGAGAGGCGTTGAGCGCCATGGACCTGCCCGACACCGCGCCCTCCGGCCATGCCATCCAACTGCGCATCAATGCCGAACGCTTCACCGCAACCGGGGTAATGCCAGCAAGCGGTACGTTGGATCACTTCCAACCGCCAGGCGGGCGGGGTCTGCGGATCGAAACGCATGGCGAACCCGGCTATGCCCCGCATCCAGGCTTTGACACGTTGCTGGCCAAGCTGATCGTGCGGGACACCACCCTTCCGCGCCTGCTGACCCGCGCGAATCGGGCGTTGCGGGATTTCCGAATCGAGGGGATCGAATCCAACACCGCCCTTTTGGCCGAGTTGCTGAACCGTGAAGACATCCAGACCTGGACCGTGTCAACGCGGCTGGTGGACGAGGTTCTGCCAGGCCTCGCGGACCTCACCACACCGCAGGGTGCTGACGGCGGCACCGTTACAGCGCCCATGGCCGCCAATGTCGTTTCCATCGACGTGGAGCCCGGGCAAACCGTCCAGCGCGGTGCCCTGCTGGCCGTACTCGAAGCGATGAAAATGCAGCACGAATTGCGGGCCGAGGCCGCGTGCCAGATTGATGACATCCTTGCCCGTCCCGGTGAGGCGGTCGCCGAAGGTACTGCGCTGTTCCGCGTAACCCCACAGGAAGACGCATCGGACGCAACCGACAGCACGCAGGCCATCGACCCGGATCACATCCGCCCCGACCTTCAGGCCGTGCTGGACAGGATCGCGCTGACGCAAGATGCCAACCGCCCGGACGCCGTGAAACGCCGCCGGTCGCGCGGCCAGCGCACGGCTCGGGAGAACCACGCTGACCTGACAGGTGGGGCAGAGTTCATGGAATACGGCGCGCTGGTCCATGCCGCCCAGCGCCGTCGCCATGATCCGAAACAGTTGCAAGTCATGTGTCCCGCGGACGGGATCATCACCGGGATCGGTCACGTGAATGGTGACCTGTTTGACCCTGAACACTCCCGCGCGGCGATGCTGCTCTATGACGGGTCGGTCATGGCGGGCACCCAGGGGTTCCTGGGCCACAAGAAAACCGACCGCATTCTGGAAGTCGCACGGGACCAGAAGCTGCCGGTGATCTTCTACACTGAGGGCGGCGGGGGCCGCCCGGGGGACGAAGATTTCAACGACATCTGTGTCAGCGGGCTGGATGTCATGACCTTCAACCTGATGACGCGGCTGACAGCGGACAAGCCGTCTATCGGCGTGAACTCGGGCTATTGTTTTGCCGGGAATGCGGCCGTGTTCGGAGCCTGTGACATAAAAATCGCCACGCGCGACAGCTGGATCGGTCTGGGTGGCCCAGCCATGGTGGAGGCTGGTGGTTTGGGTGCGCATTCCCCCAAGGATATCGGCCCCGCGCCGATGCAGGCAGACATCGGTCTGGTCGATGTTCTGGCCGAGGATGAGGCACATGCCACGGCCCTTACCCGTGCGATTTTCGGGATGTTTCAAGGACCTGTCGCGGATTGGCAGGCCCCGGATCAACGCCTGCTGCGCCATGTGGTGCCCGAAAACCGCAAGCGCGTTTATGACATCCGCGCGGCGATAGCAGGGCTGGTGGACGTAGGCAGCTTTGTCGAGATGCGTGCGCAATTCGCACGGGGCCTGATCACGGGCTTTTGCCGGATCGAAGGCGTGCCCTTTGGCCTTATCGCGAACAACCCGCACCATCTGGGCGGCGCGCTGGACGCGGATGCCTCGGAAAAGGGGGCCGGGTTCCTGCGCTTGTGCGGACGGTTCGGCCTGCCGGTCATTTCGCTTTGCGACACGCCGGGGTTCATGGTGGGGCCGGACAGCGAAAGGCAAGGCGGCGTGCAGCGCGCTTGCGAGTTGATCGGAGCGGGCGCTGCGCTGGCGGATCACCTGTTCACCGTGGTTTTGCGCAAGGGTTACGGGATTGGCGCACAGGCCATGGCGGGGGGCAGCTTTGCCGCGCCTGCCTTTGTGGTCAGCTGGCCAACGGGCGAGTTCGGGGCGATGGGTCTCGAAGGCGCGGTGCAGCTGGGATACAAGAAAGAACTGGAGGCGGCGGGTGATGACGCCGCACGACAGGCGCTTTTCGATCAGCTTGTGGGACAGTTCTATGAACGCGGACAGGCGCTTAACGTGGCCTCACTACAGGAAATCGACGCGGTGATCGACCCGGCAGACACACGCAAATGGATCATGAACGGCTGGCGGGCGACGCGCTGAATCGCGGCGCAAGGCCTTGGGTTTGCCTTACACCGCAGCGACCCGCTGGTTCACGGCACGCGCAATCACACGTTCCTCGTCCGTGGGGATCACCAGAACCGGCGTCCGCCCGGCCCCGATCCGCGTCTCGTTGGCATCATTTGCGGGCGCGTTCACACCAAGGCCCAGAAACTCCATCCCCTCCAGCACGCGCGCACGGATGATGGCCGCGTTTTCACCGATCCCTCCAGCAAAGACCAACCCGTCCAGCCCGCCCAATACAGCAGCCAGACCACCCAGTTCACGCCGTATACGAAACACGTAGTAGTCGACCGCCTGTGCCGCCTCCGGTGCATCACTGGACAACAATGTGCGCATGTCGTGACTGATCCCGGACAGCCCTTTCAGACCGCTTTCCTTGTAGAGCATCGTCGTGATTTCCCCCGCCGACATGCCCTGATCCATCAGATACAGCAGCACACCCGGATCAACCTGTCCCGACCGTGTGCCCATCGGCAGGCCGTCGAGCGCAGTGAACCCCATCGTCGATGCGACTGAACGGCCATTGCGGATCGCGCACATGCTGGCCCCGTTGCCCAGATGCGCGATCACCACGCGACCCGCAGCCAGATGCGGCCAGTCTTCGCGCAGGCGGCTGGTCAGGTAGTCGTAACTCAGTCCATGAAACCCATAGCGCCGCACGCCTTCGTCATAGAACCGGCGTGGGATGGCGAAGGTGTCATTCACAAATGGGTGGCCGTGATGAAACGCCGTGTCGAAACATCCAACCTGCACGGCATCCGGAAACGCCTCTTGCGCCGCTGTGACCGCAGCCAGGTTGTGTGGCTGATGCAGCGGGGCCAGCGGGATCAGGGCGCGGAGTTGTGCCAGAACGTCCTCGGTCAGTTCCAGCGGCTCTGCAAACCCGGTGCCGCCGTGAACGATGCGGTGGCCAACGCCTGTTACGGCGCGATCTCCCAGCGCAGGCTGCACAGCCTTCAAAATGGCGCGCAAGGCAACCGCGTGATCCGCCGCGCCCAACTCGGTCGTATGACGATCGGGCGACTTCAGAACCAACCGCGCTGCCGGACCCAGGTTTTCCACCTGACCCGCCGCCAGCAGCACCGGCTCCGCACCGCTTTCATACACCGCGAATTTCAGCGACGAACTGCCCGCGTTTAATGTGAGGATTGCGCTCATGCGTCCTCTCCCACTGTGTGCAATGCAGCCACGGCACAGGACACCAGCCGGGCAGTTTCATCATCCGCGCGGCTGGTCAGGATGATCGGGCATTTCGCGCCGACAACAATCCCGGCGGATTCGGCATGCGCGAGGAAGGACAGTTCCTTGGCAATCATATTGCCTGCCTCCATGTTGGGTGCGATCAGGATTTCGGCACGCCCGGCGACTTCAGAGTGAATACCCTTGGTCCGCGCTGCGCCCAGATTGATCGCGTTGTCCATCGCCAAAGGCCCGTCAACCAAACCGCCGGTGATCTGCCCGCGCTCAGCCATTTTGGCGAGCGCCGCTGCGTCCAGAGTCGAGGGGATCGAGGGGTTCACCGTTTCCACCGCGGACAGGATCGCCACGCGCGGCTGCTTCAACCCCAGGCTATGGCCCAGGTCGATGGCGTTTTTGACGATGTCCGCCTTCTGCTTGAGGTCGGGCGCGATGTTGATGGCGGCATCCGTGACCATCAGCAGGTGGTCCAGCCCCGGCACATCCATGACAAACACATGGCTCAGCAACCGGCTGACCCGCAGCCCGCCGTCGCGTTTGACCACCTCGGACAGAAGCGTGCTGGTGTGCAGATGCCCTTTCATCAACGCCCGCGCTTCGCCCGAGTGGATCAGCTCGACCCCCCGTGCTGTCGCTGCGCGGTGACCGGGAATGTCGATGACCTGATAACTGGCAATGTCCTTGCCAATCTCTTCTGCCGCCTGCCGGATCAGGGTCGCGTCCCCAATCAGGATCGGGTCAACGATCGTGTGCTCCGCCGCCAGCAACGCCCCGCCCAGCGCTTCGGGTTCCTCAGGGGCGATGACGGCTGTGGGGATCGCGAGCAAAGGTTCAGCGCGTTTCAGAAGGCGTTCGAAATGCACGTGGCGCTGCACGGTCAGCCCCGGCACGTCATGGGCATCAAATGTCATCGGCTGGGTCGGAGCAACAACCTCGGCCTCACCTTCGACGATCCGCATGCCGTCCTCACGCTCCACCCACGTGTCAAAGCGGACGGTTCCATCACCCTCCTTCGCCACCAGCCTCACACCGGCCACCAAGGTATCCCCTGCCTGTGCCTGCCCGACAAAACGCAGCGATTGTTCCCGATACTGCGACCCCGGCCCCGGCAGCTCACACCCCAATACACCAGAGATCAGAGAAGCCACCCACATGCCGGGTGCCTGCGCTTCGGGCGCGCCGTCCCCATCCCCATCCTCACCCGGTAAATGCAGCGGGTTCAGGTTGCCCGAGCTGTTGGCAAAGACAAACAGGTCATCATGACGACACAGACGTTTTTGCGTGGCTTCCATGCCGATGGTCAGTTGGTCAAACGGCACGTTTTGCAGAATGCGGCTCATGAGAAATCCTTGTCTTTGATGTCAAAAGGGCGCTTAGCGGGTCAGCATGACCGGGGGATGACGGCAGGTTGATGTCACGATGTGCCCGGAACTGACATGCGCTGGACGTCCCGCAAGAACTCAATGAAGCCTGCAACCTGATGCTCGATCAGGGCACGCCCTTTGTCAGCGTTGGCCTTCGACGCTTCACCCACCGTGCCGGAAGGATGCAAATCCGTCGCGATCCAGGCATAGCGTGCCCCGCCGGTCGGTGGCACCGGGGTGTCATGGGCTGATGTTCGGAAATCTTCAGCTTTGGTCATGTCTACGGAGCCAGGAGCCAGGGCCAGAATCAAGGACGTCTCCGCATCCCCACCATGCAGGCCGTGCGCCCATTCCTCGTCACTCAACAGCCCCTCCGGCGTGCCAAAGCTGCCCCAGGAACACAGCGCCGCCAGCATCCCCGCCTGTACCCGCAACTCCCGCGCAACAATTGCATTCACATCGCCATTGCCGCCATGGCTGTTCACAAAAACGATCTTCTTGATCCCCGCCCGCGCGACGGACAGGCCAATTTCCGTCCACGCCGAAATCGCCGTTGTCGCCGACAAGGTCAGCGTCCCGGCCGCATAGAGATGTTCGTTCGACTTCCCCACAGCCTGAACCGGCAGAATGCGCACATCCAGATCGTCGGGTAACGTCAGACGCACCTGCGCCAGCATACCCTCGGCAATGATCGCGTCCGTCCCGACCGGCAAATGCGGCCCGTGCTGCTCAATCGCAGCCGTCGGCAGGATCGCAATCGTGCGTTCCGGGTCGCATTCGGCAAACTCCGCGCTGCGGTAGGCGGACCAGTCGAGGCGTCGGGTCATGGCGGCTCCTTTTGGCGTTTCGCCTTCCGCATAGCATTCTTGCACTTCCGCGCCTATGTCTGATGGACAGGTTCAGTCGAAAGTGTCACCGCATGAGCGCCACAGGCTTCCGTCCGTTCGCATGGCTGGTCAAACGCCCCGATCACGTTCCGCCCGACATCATCCGATACTATGTCTATTGGAAAATCCTCTACGTCATGGCGATGATTGGACACGGCTACACAATCTTCGCCTTTGCGTCGATTGGTGTGACGTTCATGGCATGGTTCAACGTCGGCAGTACGATCGTGTTCGGCCTGGCCCTGTTTCTGCTGTTAAGGGGATATTACAAAGCCCCATACTGGATCGCGATCAGTGAACTGGTGCTGCACGGCGTGGCAGCGATGCTGTTCGTCGGCCCGGACGCAGGGTTTCAGAACTTCACTTTCATGGTGGTCATTCTGCTGTTTATTCAGCCGTTTTATTCCTGGCGTGTATCGGCATTTGGAACCGTGATCATTCTGGCTATTGGTGGCACTGGGATGAACTATGTTCTGACCCACGGACCGATTGTGCAAGTTCCACCAGAGGAGATGCGTATCAACACCGTTCTGTCCACGATCACATGGCCCATATACGTATTGGCGTTGGTGTTGCCGTTTGTTTTCTATTCTGCCCGCGCCGAGAAAGAGCTGGCCGAGGCCTATGATGAAAGCGAACGACTGCTGCTGAACATCCTGCCAGCAGCCATTGCACGTAGGCTGAAGGTCTCGGACGAGGTGATTGCGGACGAACACGAGGGCGTTGGCGTCCTGTTTCTGGACATTGTCGGCTTCACCGCGATGTCTCAGCGGTTGTCTGCCGCACAGGTCGTCACCCTGCTAAATGACGTGATTTTTGCCATCGACGCGTTGGTGGAGCAACACGGGCTGGAGAAGATCAAAACCATTGGTGACGCTTACATGGTGGCGGCTGGCGTCCCTGATCCGACACCCGATGCCGAGGCACGTCTGGTGGCGCTTGCCGTGGACATTCAGAACAAGGTGGCCGAGTTCAAAGTGCCTGATACAGGCGACCCTTTAAGTGTGCGGATCGGTATCAATTCGGGGCCGGTGGTCGCTGGCGTGATCGGACACCGGAAGTTTGTGTATGACATCTGGGGTGATACGGTAAACCTGGCCTCTCGGATGGAATCCACGGGTGAGGCCGGGCGCATACAACTGCCTACAGATATGGCAACACGATTGAAGGACAGGTTCCGGTTCGAACCGCGCGGTCAGGTGGCCGTCAAAGGCAAGGGCCAGATCGAAACCAGTTTCGTGACCAGCACCTGAACGCGCGTGACCCTGTTGCCTCAGCCCGGTTGCCGATAGACAAAGACGCGCCCGGGGATCGCACCGTCAGGCAGGTCCACTTCTTCGAGTCGATCAAAATACATCCGGTCGCTCGACACCATCAGCCCGCCAGGCGCCAGGATAGGTTCGATCACCGGTGAAACCTTGCGCGCAAATATGTCGTTTTTCTCCAGATTGTGTCCGCCCAGATCCGCGTGCACCAGGCTGGCGGTTGGTCCGAACCGGTCCAGCGCCGCTGGCAGCATCTCCATCACGTCACCCAGAAACACAATCTCGTCCGGCGGGGTCGATGCGGGGTTCGACGCAATCGCGCGTTCGAACACATACACCTCGCGTCCCGACACCTTTTCCCGCAGGTGATCATATGTCCGCCCATTGCCCAGCCCCAGTTCCAGCACGGGGCCCGGCATATGCGCTGTGGCCTCAATCGCGTGGTCCAGACAGGCGCGCTGAGACACCATTCGATTTATGAAAACATCCAGGCGGCTCATCCCCGTCCCTCCGCAAACGCTCGATTGGCCCCTGATGCCAAATGCTGCGCCCAATGTGTAGCGTCTGACGTCGAAAAACCGCTTTGTCGCATGGATGCCACCAAATTGTTGTTTGACTAATGGGGCAAGGCCAAGCGAAGGTGCTGCGAGGCGTTATGGGGGATAAATGCGGTTCGCAACCTTGGTACATATTAACCGTATTGGAAGAATGAAATGTCCCCGCTCCTGACTGTCGAAAATCTGTCTATCGGATTTGGTCGCGGCGATGCGGTTGTCCGGGACGTGAGTTTTGAGGTGCAGGAGGGTCAGACGCTTGCCCTCGTGGGTGAATCCGGGTCGGGCAAAACCGTCACCTGTCGCGCTGTTCTGCGCATCCTGCCCCGCATTGCGCAAATCCGTACGGGCAAGGTGATCCTGAACGGGCGCAGCGGCGGCCTGTCCCTGACCGACCTCAACGAACGCGCCATGCGCAAGGTGCGTGGCAACGCGGTTTCGATGATCTTTCAGGAACCGATGCGGTCCCTGTCACCGCTCCACCGGATCGGCAATCAGGTGAGCGAGGTTCTGTGGCTGCACAAGGGAATGTCCGAGAAGGAGGCCCGCAAAACCGTTCTGGAAAATTTCGAACGCGTGGGCTTCCCGGACCCGGAACGGGCTTATGGGTCTTATCCGTTCGAGCTTTCCGGTGGTATGCGACAGCGCGCGATGATCGCGATGGCGATGGTGGCCAAACCCGATCTGCTGATCGCGGACGAACCGACGACTGCTCTGGATGTGACAACACAGGCGCAGGTTCTGGGGCTGATCAACGAACTCAAACGCGAAACCGGTATGGCCGTGATCCTTGTCACGCATGACCTGGGCGTTGTGGCCAACATGGCCGAGCAGGTCGTGGTCATGCACAAGGGCCGCATCATGGAAAGCGGCGCAGCGGAACCAATGCTCAAGGCCCCCGCGCATCCCTACACGAAACAACTGTTCGATGCGGCGCCCGCGATCCCTGCCGCGCCGGAACCGGTCGCAGCCCCGCCAGAAGACGATCTGATACTTCAGATGAAATCCGTCTCAAAAACCTACACGATGCGGGCGCAATCCTCATGGAAGCCCGAAGTGCTGATCCACGCCTGTCGCGGTGTCGATTTCGGCCTGCCCCGTGGCAAGACACTTGCGATTGTCGGCGAAAGCGGATCGGGCAAGACCACTGCCGCCCGGATCGCGCTGGGCGCGGAGTTGCCCGACAAAGGGGGCGAGGTTCTGTTCCGCGCCAACCCGCAGGGCGCGCCGATTGGCGTCCATGCGATGAACCGTCAGGCACGGACAGCGTTCCAGAAACAGGCACAGATGGTGTTTCAGGACCCCTACTCGTCGCTGTCGCCGCGCATGCGTATCCTTGATGCCTTGACCGAGCCGCTGGAAATTCACGGCATTGGCAACCGCACCGAACAGCGCGACCGCGCGGCTGCGAAATTGCGGCAGGTGGGTTTGAACGACGACATGCTGACCCGCTTCCCGCACGCCTTTTCCGGCGGTCAGCGACAGCGCCTGTCAATTGCCCGTGCGCTGATGCTGGAACCGTCGCTGCTGGTCTGTGATGAACCGACCTCCGCGCTGGACGTGTCGGTGCAGGAACAAATCCTGACCCTGCTCGAAGACATCCGCGACCGGCTGGGGCTCAGCTATCTGTTCATCTCACACGATCTGGCCGTTGTCGCACGGATCGCGGACGAGGTCGCTGTGATGCGGCAGGGTCTGGTGGTCGAACAAGCCCCGCCCGAAACGCTGTTCCATGACCCGGTCCACCCCTACACCAAGGCGCTGATCGCAGCGCAGCCCACTCCGGACATCAACCGTCCGATCAATCTGAAACTGGTGGCGCAGGGGGCCGGTTCACCGGAGTCCTGGCCCGACCAGTTCCGCTTTACCGACGACCAAGCGCCGTCGCTGACCCACGTGCAACCCGGCCACAAGGTACGATGCCATGTTTGATATTTCTCGCAGACTATTTTCCCTGACCGCCATCGCGGCGACATTCACCGCAGGGGCCCTGTTCGCTCAACCGGTGCCACAGGAAGCCCCCTATTTTCAGGACCAGGTGGCGTCCGGCGCGCTGCCCGACGTGGCCAGCCGCATTCCCGAAGATCCGCTGATCGTCGATCTGGTCGCCAAGGGGCGCAAACTGGGCCAGCCCGGCGGGGTGCTCAGCACGATGGTATCCCGGTCCAAGGACATCCGGCAAATGGTGGTCTACGGCTATGCCCGTCTGGTCGGGTATGATGAGTTCTACAACCTCGTTCCGGACATTCTGAAATCCTACGAAAACCTCGACAACAAGACGTTCACGTTCCACCTGCGCAAGGGCCACAAATGGTCGGACGGCGTGCCGCTGACCTCGGCCGATTTTGCCTATTGGTGGAACGACGTGGCCAACAATCAGAAACTCAGCCCTGTTGGTCCCCCGGATTTCCTGATCGTGAACGGCAAACCGCCCAAGGTCAGCTTCCCGGACGAGTTGACCGTTGTCTATGAATGGGACGAGGCGAACCCGAACTTCCTGGCGACGCTCGCTCAGGCCAGCCCGCCGTTCATCTATCGCCCCGCGCATTTCCTGAAGCAGTTTCACGAAGACTACGCCGACCCCGCCGTTCTGGCCGAGGCCGTGGATGATGCCCGCGTCAACAGCTGGGCCGCGCTGCACAACAAGCTGGACAACATGTACAAGTTCGACAATCACGAATTGCCGACCTTGCAGCCTTGGGTGAATTCGGCCTCGGGCAAGAAGATCCGCCACCAGTTCCTGCGCAATCCCTACTACCACCGCATCGATTCCAACGGTGTGCAGCTGCCCTATATCGACGTGGTCGAGATGGAGATTGTCGCCGGTGGCCTTGTCGCAGCAAAATCCAACGCGGGTGAAAGCGACCTGCAGGGCCGTGGGCTGGATTTCCGCGACATCTCCATCCTGCGCAAGGGTGAGGCCGATGGCGGCAACTATCGCACGCATCTTTGGGGGTCGGGTGTGGCCAGCCAGATCGCGATCTACCCGAACCTGAACTACGAAGACGACGTCTGGCGCGAAGCCATGCGCGACGTGCGTTTCCGCCGCGCGCTGTCGCTGGGCATCAACCGCAAGGGCATCAACCACGCGCTCTACTTCAAACTGGCCAAGCCCGGCGCGATGGCTGTCCTGCCGCAAAGCCCCTATTTCAAGCCGGAACATCGCGAGGCATGGGCGCAATACGACATCGAACAGGCCAACGCATTGCTGGATGACATGGGCCTGACCGAACGCGACCGGGACGGCATTCGCAAACTGCCCGATGGCCGCATTCTGGAGTTCATCATCGAAACCGCTGGTGAGCGGCAAGAGGTTGAAAACGCGCTGCAAATCGTGACGGACAACTGGCGTGAGATTGGCGTGAAGCTGGTGATGCGTCCACTGGACCGCGACATCCTGCGCAACCGGATTTATGCGGGTGAAACCATGGCCGCCGTCTGGTTCGGCTGGGACAATGGCCTGCCACAAAGCACAACCTCGCCCGCCTATCTGGCCCCGACAGATCAGGTGTTCTTTGCCTGGCCGAAATGGGGGCAGTTTCACCAGACCAAAGGCGCCGCTGGCGAGCCGCCCGATCTGGCCCCGGCCCAGCGCCTGATGGAGTTAAACGAGGCCTGGAACAAGGCCACGCTGGATGATGAGCGCGCCGCCATCTGGGACGAAATGCTGGGCATCCACGCCGACAACCTGTTCGGCATCGGCATTCTGGCCGAGGCCCCCCAGCCCATCGTGGTCAACAAAAGTCTGCGCAACGTCCCGGAAAAGGCCATCTGGGCCTGGGACCCCGGCGCGCATTTCGGGGTGCACCGCCCGGACGAATTCTTCTTCGCCGACGGGGATGACTGATGCAGATCCTGCGCTACGCGATCTACCGGCTGGGCACCATGCTGCTGACGCTGCTGGTCGTGTCGGTGCTGATCTTTATCATCATCAACCTGCCCCCGGGCGACTACCTGTCCAACCAGATTGCCGAATTGCAGGCCACCGGCCAGACCTCGGGCGTCGCCAAGGCCGAATTCCTGCGCACGGAATTCGCGCTAGATAAGCCGCTCTGGCAGCAATACCTGATCTGGATGGGGTTCTTCCCCGGTCCACACGGGTTTTCAGGCATGTTGCAGGGCAACTTCGGCTGGTCCTTCGAATTCGACCAACCCGTGGCCGAGATTGTGGGCGAAACCCTGTGGCTGACCGTTCTGGTCAACCTGGCCGCCGTCCTGTTTGTCTACGCCGTTGCCCTGCCGCTGGGCGTGATCGCCGCCGCGCGGGCCAAAACCTGGATCGACTACACCGCCGCTTTGGTCGGTTATCTGGGTCTGGCGACCCCGAACTTCCTGCTGGCGCTGATCCTGTTTTACTACGGCCACAAATACCTGAACCTGCCCATCGGCGGGTTGATGGACCCGATCTATGAAGGTCAGCCCATGACTTTTGAAAAGATGAAGTCGATCCTGATCCACCTGATTGTCCCGACCTTCGTCATCGGCACTGCAGGCACCGCAGCCATGATGCAGCGCCTGCGCGCAAACCTGCTGGACGAACTCGGGAAACCCTATGTCGAAACCGCCGTGGCCAAGGGCATGAGCGAACGCAAAATGCTGGTGAAATACCCGCTGCGCATGGCGTTTAACCCGTTTGTCGCGGACATCGGCAACCTGTTGCCGTCCATGGTGTCAGGCTCGGTTCTGGTTTCTGTGGTCCTTGGGCTGCAAACCATTGGCCCCACCCTACTGACCGCTCTGAAGACACAGGATCAGTTCTTATCCGGATTTGTCCTGATGTTCGTGGCCTTGCTGACGCTCATAGGCACGATGATTTCCGACGTTCTGCTGGTGATCCTCGATCCGCGCATCCGGTATGAAGGGAGGGAGGCATGACACAGCTCCCCGACGGTCGCTACGTCGACGACGCCCCGTTCGACCCGCATGCCAGCATTCAGCAACTGGAACGCTCGGATCTGGACGCCCCGAACTGGTTGCTGGTCTGGCGCAAATTCCGCCAGCACAAACTCGGGCTGATTTCGGGCATCTTCCTGCTGCTGAGCTACCTGATGCTGCCCTTTGCCGGGTTCATCGCGCCCTATGGTGCCAACGAACGGCACGAAGAACACCTGTATTCCCCGCCGCAGGGCATCAAGTTCTTCCATGAAGGCAAGTTCATGGGGCCGTTCATCTATCCAATGACGGCAGAGGCGGATTTGGAAACCTTCCAATGGGTATTCAAACCGGACTACACCAGCCCGTCCAAGCTACGGTTCTTCTGCAAGGGGTCTGAATACAATCTGGCGGGCCTCATTCCCGCCCGCACGCGCCTGTTTTGCGCTCCCGAGGGGCAGACCGTGTTTGTCTGGGGCTCTGACCGTCTGGGCCGCGACATCTTCAGCCGCATCCTTTATGGCGCGCAGCTTAGCCTGACCGTGGGTCTGATCGGCATTTCGGTGTCGTTCTTCCTGGGCATCGGGTTCGGGTCCATGGCCGGATATTTCGGCGGGCGGATCGACTGGACCATCAACCGAGTAATCGAAATCCTGCGCTCTCTGCCGGAACTTCCCTTGTGGCTGGCCTTGTCCGCTGCCGTGCCGTCGAACTGGAGCCCGGTTGCGGTGTTCTTCATCATCTCCATCATCCTCGGTATCCTCGACTGGCCCGGATTGGCCCGCGCCGTGCGGGCCAAGTTCCTGAGTTTGAGGGAAGAGGAATACGTGCGCGCGGCGGAAATGATGGGGGCCTCGTCCGGTCGGGTGATCCGAAAACACCTGTTGCCGAACTTCATGAGTCACCTGATCGCCAGTGCAACGCTATCAATCCCCGCGATGATCCTTGGTGAAACCGCGCTGTCCTTCCTCGGCCTGGGTCTACGAGCCCCGGCGGTCAGTTGGGGCGTGATGTTGAACGACGCGCAGAACCTTGCGTCCATCGAAATCTACCCATGGACGGCAATTCCGATGTTGCCGATTGTCGTGGTCGTGCTGGCGTTCAACTTCCTCGGCGACGGGCTGCGTGACTCGCTGGACCCGTACACGCAATGACGCTCATCTCTGCGCTACCTCAGGCCGGGACCTATCAGGTCACCGGCAGCGGATTTCGCCCCTCTGCCTTTGCGGTCAGTCCGTTGGCAACGGCATCAGTTGCTGGGGTGGGGCTGGAACTGTCCCGGCTGATTGCTGCACTTGGATTGACCTCGAAACAGCCCGAGGTGACCGTCGATCACCGTCTGGCCTCGCTCTGGTTCGGATGGTCCTATCGCCCGCGCGATTGGGAGGCCCCTAGCGTGTGGGACGCTATTGCGGGCGTTTACGAGACATCAGACGGCTTCATTCGCCTGCACACCAACCTGCCACACCACCGCGCCGCCGCACTGCGGGTGCTGGGATGTGATGCCACGCGCGAGGCCGTGGCCGCCGCCGTGAAAACATGGGACGGCGACGCGTTGGAGTCTCAGGTGGTGGCCGAAGGCGGCGCTTCCGCCTTCATGCGCAGCCGTGCGGACTGGCAGGCACATCCGCAGGGGCAGGCCGTTGCAGCAGACCCGTTGATCGGCTGGCCTGCGCCCCGCAGTGTCACAGTGCGCGAGCGGCCCGAAACAACGGCAGAACGCCCCCTTGCTGGCCTGCGTGTGCTGGACCTGACCCGCGTGCTGGCGGGGCCGGTGTCCACCCGGACGCTGGCCGCGTTCGGCGCAGATGTGCTGCGGATCGACCCGCCGGGCTGGGACGAACCCGGCGTGATCCCGGACATCACGCCGGGCAAACGTTGCGCCTTTCTGGACCTGAAAACGAAAGACGGGCTGGATCACCTGCATGCCTTGCTGGCCGAGGCCGACGTACTGGTGCACGGCTACCGCCCCGGCGCGCTGGACGCACTAGGTCTGGACCGGGCGACGCGGGATCAACTGGCCCCGAACCGGGTGGAGGTCACTCTGGACGCATATGGGTGGCAAGGCCCATGGTCGGGGCGCCGCGGATTTGACAGCCTGGTACAGATGAGCGCTGGGATTGCCGCAACCGGGCAGGACTGGGCCGGGGCCGATACACCCGTACCGCTGCCGGTTCAGGCGCTGGATCATGCCACGGGGTACCTGATGGCGGCTGCTGTTTTGTCTGCATTGGCCAATGCGGCACGTGGCGACGAGGTTTCGGACGGGCGGCTGTCACTTGCCCGAACGGCCGAGGAACTGGCGGGGATGACACCGGTGGAAGACGGTGGTGAGATCAGCAAAACCACGGATGCCGACTTTGCCCCAACACCCGAGCACAGCGTCTGGGGCCAAACCGACCGCCTGCGCGCACCCTTGCAGGTTGGCGCAGCCCACATGCGATGGGATCGCCCCGCCGGACCGGTCGGAACCGCCGAGGCCCGCTGGTAATTCACACCATGTGACACCACCACGCCGTAGCCCCGGACTTGATCCGGGGCCTCTAACCCTTGACCAAGAGGTCCCGGACCAAGTCCGGGACTGCGTCGCGCAACCGAAACGCTTCTCGTTCATCGGTCATCCGGCATCCCGTCCCCGTCCAGATCATCCTCGATGATCGCGGCCTGCGCCGCCCCCAGAACCGCATCCTTCTGCTTGGGCGTCAACTCGTCCACCTGTTCATCTGCCAGACGTACCGTCACCTCGCGATGTGCAAACCTGATCCCTTCAATGGCAAACAGCCTGCGGATTTCTTCGTACACCTTCTTGCGCACCAGCCATTGATCGCCCGGCTTGGTCATGAACTTCACCCGGATGATCATCGCGCTATCCTGCATCTCGATCACACCCTGGGATTTCAACGGCTGGATGAAGTTTTCCCCGATCACCGGGTCTTTCAGCAGGTCCTTGCCCAGGTTCTTGATCAGCTTGCGCACCTTTTCCACATCCGTGTCATAGGTCACGCGCAGGGGCAGTTTCATGATGACCCAGTCGCGGGAGTAGTTGGTCAGCACCTTGATCTCGCCAAAAGGAATGGTGTTCAGCGCGCCCAGATGGTGACGCAACTGGAACGACCGGACCGAGATCTTCTCGACCGTCCCTTTCACGTCGCCGATGTCGATATACTCCCCCTTGCGGAACGCATCGTCGATCAGGAAAAACGCGCCCGAAAAGATGTCCCGCACCAGCGTCTGCGCGCCAAAGCCCACGGCCAGACCAACCACACCGGCACCGGCGAACAGAGGGCTGACATTGATCCCGATCTCCATCAGCGCAATCAGCGCAATGGCCACCACCACCGTCGCCAGAATTGCACCCCGGAACAGCGGCAGCAGGGTCGCCAACCGGCTGGCACCGGTGGCCCCGCCTTCGTCCCCAAGCTCGCCCTCGGCGTCCGGTTCTTCCTCGGAAATCTTGCTGTCGATCCAGATGCGGAAGAAGTGGAACAGGATGTAGCCGATGAACACGATAAAGATCACGTCAATCGCCCGGTCCACAAGGGACGCCCTCAGGATGCTGCTTTCCGGGTCCCAGATCGCCAGCAGGGCAATCACACCCGTGACAAAGGCGATAATGCCGGCCACCCGCCGCGCCAGATCTTCGTAGGAATTGATCGAATAGGTCCGGCGCTCCCCCGGCAGTTCTGCAAACTCGGGGTAGTCATCCTCCTCAGCGGCATCCGCTTCGGCCATCGCCTCGTTGATGCGCTGCACCTCGCGCGAGCGATCAAAGTAGCGTTCGATGATGTAGTTGAAGATGCCGTAGACCACGACAATCGACAGCACCACACCATAAAGCGCAGCAATCGGCGGGATCGAGGTGTTTTGCTCCAGCACCAGATCAAAGGCCAGTTTGAGCCACGCAAACGAGACATAGCCGATCACCACAGGGGCCCAGGCAAAGGACAGGAACCGGACGACCCACGCGACCTCTGCCGGGCCCTTGCCACCCCGAATGGCGTTGGAAATGGCGCGCGCATTGAACAGGACCAACAGGACGTTCAGCGCCGCACCAGCCAGCGAAAGCGATCCGTATATCAGCGCATAGACGTTGTAGTTCAGGCCAAAATCCCCGATCCACGCGCTGAAAATCACCGTGATTATGTCAAAGGTGGTCAGCACCCAGATCCAACGGAACAGCTTTTTGGCGTCCCGGTCGTTCAAATGCGGGATACGGTATTGCGACAGGAACGGTGAAAGGATCATCCGCCACAGGTCCGAAATGACCCGGATCGCAAAGAATGCGGCAAAGATGGCTGTGACGGTCAGGTCAACCGTGACCTCATCCTGCACACCAAACAGGATCGCGCCAATGATATAGGCCACAATGATCCCGAAAATCGTGCCAACCACACCGGCGGAAAACCGCAGCAACAGGAATGGCATCTTTTCGATGTATCCCTGCGGATTGTCGCGGATTTGGGAGATCATGAAACCCCGGACCAGCCGCTTGCCGTAAATCTCGCGCATGGCGAAATACGCAATCCCCAGGAACAGCGACGTCCACAGCAGGATTTCCACATAGGTGAAGATCTCGCCCGTCGGGCTTTTGTCCCGCAGCACCTGTTTCACTGCTGCAACTGACGTAGGCAAAGCGTCCAGGCGCTGCTGCAACGCGGCCTCGAATTCCTCCACCTCTTCCTGCGCACGCATCATGGCCGAGGCTGCTGTTTCTTCTTCCTCCCCATCTGCGGGCTTGGCTGCGCCACCTGTCGTGATCAGATTGCCGTTGCTGTCGATCACGATCACGCTGACACCGCTGGCCGCAGCATCGCGAATGGCATCGGACAGGGATGACTGATCCTGCGACGATGACCCGGATGGCACCCCACCCAACAGCGATTGGGCCTGTCCCGACCAGCCAACCCCGGCCAACAGGACAACCAACAAAACAATGAGCCGCGCGGCCCCCACCAGCGCCCCACCCCATCCCAGACAGTTACTATGATCCAACC
>JBFOMB010000153.1:0-28035 GCA_040830545.1 Paracoccaceae bacterium
ACCCGCCTGTCGCCCACGCTAGGGCAAACATCTTTCCAAGTGATTAACAATCTGTTGAGCAAGCTGGGGCGGCGTAGGGCAAAAATGGGGCAATCGCGGGGCATTGGCCCGGAAAGGGCAGGATCATCCGCCGAGGAACAGGCGACCTACATCAGGGTTGTCCAACAACTCGTCCCCAGTGCCCGCAATGGCCAGTTCGCCGGACACCAGAACATAGCCGATATCGGCAAATTCCAGTCCCTTTTTGGCGTTCTGCTCGACCATGACGATGGTCTTGCCTTCGGTATGTTGCAGGTCGTGCAGAATGTCGAACACCATGTCGATAAACCGCGGCTCCAGCCCGATCGACGGTTCGTCCACCAGCAGGATTTCCGGGTCCATCACCAGCGCACGGGAAATCTCCAGCAGGCGGCGTTCGCCCCCTGACAGAACCTTGGCCTGATGTTTGCGCCGGTCGGCGAGGCGGGAGTATTTGTCGAACACCTTTTCTGCGGCGCGCTTGGCTTCTTTTGGGTCATCCTTGAGGAACCCGCCCATCCACAGGTTTTCCTCGACCGTCATACCGGGGAAAACCGATTTGTCCTGAAGGATATAGGCGATACCCGCCTCCTTCAGCTTGGAGGACGGGGAGAGTTTCGAAATGTCTTTCTTCCCTGGGCCGTCACCCACCTTGATCGCGCCGGAGAAGATGTTGTTGAACCCGAAAATCGCATGCAGGATCGTGGATTTGCCCGCGCCGTTCGGCCCGATCAGGCACAGTGATTGTTTGCGCCCCACGGCCAGGTTAATGCCGTGCAGGATTTCCATCCTGCCATAACCTGCATGCAGGTCCTCCAGCACCAGGTAGGGGTCGTTTCCCGCCAATGTCATCAAATCGGCAGTGTCGACATTCTGAGCAATGGCCTGCGCCTGCTTGGTCACCGCCTCGACCGAAATCACCGTGTCGACCGATCCGCCGTGATAGCCGCTGGCGCGTTTGTTGTCTTCGTCTGCCATCAATGCGCTCCGAGATAGGCGTCAATCACGCGCTGGTCGTCCTGGATGTCGTCCGGTTTGCCGCTGGCCAGCATCTGGCCGTGGGCGAGGCAATAGATCGTGTCGGCCATGTTCATGATGACACGCATATTGTGTTCGATGATGAAGAGCGTGATTCCAAATTCGGTGTTCGCCCGCCGCAGACGGTCGATCAACCCGTTGATAAGCGTCGGGTTGATGCCCGCCGTGGGTTCGTCCAACAGCAGCACGGTGGGTTCGTTCATCAGCGCCATGGCAAATTCGAGCAACTTCTGCTGGCCAAAGCTGAGCGAACCACCCTGCAAGAAGCGTTTTTCGTAGAGCCCCACGAATTCGAGCAGATGCAGCGCGCGTTCTTCGTCTTCCTTGGTGTTTTTCTTGAACGCATCCAGGAAGGACAGACGGCGATGCGGGATGGAGATCAACATGTTCTCCACACAGTTCATTTCGCCGTAGATCCGGGTTTGCTGGAAGGTGCGCAGCAAACCCAGACGCGCGATTTCGGGCACCAGGAGTTTGGAGATTTCCCGTCCCTCGAACTTGATCGACCCGGTGTCGATGGGGTGGTAGCCGACGATGGAGTTGAAGAGTGTCGTCTTGCCCGATCCGTTCGGCCCGATCAGGCCGGTGATCCCGCCCTGTTCCACGGTCAGCGAGATATCGGTGTTGGCCTTCACCCCGCCGTAGGATTTGGAAACACCGGAGACTTCGATGATCGAACTCATGTCTGCGCCTCCTGATGTGGACCGATGTGACTGGCTGTGCCGGTCAACGCCTGATCCAGATAGGCCATCGGTCGGAACAGGTAGTAGAGCGACAAATTGTTTTCCGGGTACAGCACCTCGGCTGAATCGGTACTCATGTTGACCGAGCGGAAGACACCGTATCCAGCGACGTAGACGAAAAGCAGAGCGATAACCCACCTCATGCCTTGGCCTCCTCACCCTTGGTATCAACCTTGATGCCAAACCACTCTGGCCGGGTGTGTTTGAGCCAGCCCATCAGCCCGTCCTGGAAGAAGACAACGACAATGACAATCAGCGCCCCCAGCGCGACCCATTGCCAGCCGAGGAAGTAGTTCCACGTGGTTTCCTTGAACACCTGGAACATGATTGCGCCAATCACGGGACCCCAGAGCGTGCCTTTGCCCCCCAACAGCACGCAGACCACCATGAAGATGCCGAGGTTGATGGTCTGATAGGCGGTCTCAAGCGGTTCAAAGTGAATGAGCTGGAAGGCTGAGATTGCGCCTGCCACCCCCACAAAGAACGCAGATAGCGCCCAGGCCACCAGCTTGTAGCGCAGGGTATGGATGCCCATCGCCTCGGCCTTTTCCTCGTCGTCGCGGATCGCGTTGATCGCGGCCCCGAACCGTGTGGTGTAGAGCCACGCGACAAAGGCGAAGAGGATCACGCCGGTCACGGCGTAGAGGTAGTAGATCAGCGTCTTGAACGCCTCGAAATCCTCGCCGGGGTAGTTGGGCATGGATATGCCCTGACCGCCGCCAACCCACTCCCAGTTGGACACCAGCTCGCCCGCTGCGATGGCCACGCCCAGCGTGCCGATGGCGAAATAGGGACCGCGCAGACCGAACAGCAAGTAGCCCAGGATCACCGCCGTCGCTGAACAGAACAACCCGGCAGCAATCGTTCCCAGCACCATGCCGGCGTAATACTGCCCCCAGGTCCAGGTGTAGATGCCCCCGCCGGACGCCGCCGTGTATTCCCCGACGTTGTAGACAATCCCGATGGTGACCACGGCACAGACATACATGCCTGTGCCGTAAAAGAAGATGTTTCCGAGCGAGTTGTAGCCCATCTGCCCGCCCGTCATGTCCCAGGTGAGCGCAACGATGATCATCAGCCAAAGCGTGGCGAGCTGCGTCTTGAACGCCGGGAACAGGAAAGGCGCGACAATGGTAAAGACGATGAGGACAGCGTAAAGGGCGAGCTTTTTCGTGTTCATGACTGCGCCCTCACTTCAACACCTGCCGCAGCTTGCGCTGCCGCATGAGTTTCCACACCAGCACGATCAACAATAGCAGAACCGCGATGGCCTGCTGATAGCCGATGCCAAAGATGTGGGAGCCGTATTGCTCTGCCGCGCCGATGCCGAGGCCTGCGGCGATCACGCCGGGCAGGTTGCCTAAACCGGCAGCGGTGACGATCACAAAGGCGCGGACGGAATAGGTGATGCCGTAAAAGGGCTGGATCACCCAGACCATCACGATGATCGCGCCCGCTGCACCGCAGATGGCAGCGTTCAGAGAGAATGTGAAGGCATAGACCTTTTCAGTGTCGATCCCCAGCACGCGGGCTGCGCGAGCGTCCTGTGCAGTGGCGCGGATTGCCTGACCCATGCGTGAGTTTTTCATGAACAGGACAACGCCAATGGCCAGCGCAGCGGCCATGCCGACACCAATGAGTTTTGCGATGGGTATGTCGATCAGACCGTCGGCGAAGAACAGCGTTTCATAGCCCAGATTGATGGACTGTGTGTCCGACCCGAACAGCAGGTTCATGATCTGCGCCATCATGATCGCCAATCCGAACGTGGCCAGCAGCGACGTGAACAGGTCGCGTTCGATAACGCGCGTGATGATCAGCTTGTAGCAAATCCAGCCGATCCCCCACATGACGATAAAGGCTATAGGAACGCCCAGCAGGGGGTGTACCCAGCCCTGTTTGGCCAGCCACCAGCTGACATATCCGCCCGCGATGACGAAATCGCCCTGCGCCAGATTCTTGACGTTCATCACGCCCCAGACCAGCGCCAGCCCGTAGGCGGCCAGCGCAAACAGAGCGCCGATCATGATGCCGTCGATGACGATCTTGAGATTGAGGATCGGATATTCGAGCAACAACCCGATATTGAACGCGATCTGATCCATATGTCCTGCCCCTTGTTCCCGGGTTCGCCCCCAGGTGATGGGGAGGCTCATCGGTCCCTTTCGGCCCCTCTTCGCGAAGAGCGTCAAGCGATGAGCGCCCCCTTTTTGACGTGGCACCGGGCGCGACCTACGCGCCCGGTGATGGTCGTTTGGGGCCGGTTACGGGCGCGGCCAGACCAGATCGTGGCTGGCAAACGCGCTGGGCGCGACCACGTTGTATTCACCGCCCTGGATCTGACGCAGCACCATCGGTTTCGCAATGTTGTTGCCGAATTCCGAGAACTTGATGTCACCATAGAAGGTGCTCATCTCGGTCTCGGCAATCGCGTCACGCACGGCGTCCTTGTCCAGTGTCCCGGCGCGGGTAAAGGCATCAGCAAACACATAAACAGCGGCCGAAGCCTGTGCGGTTTGATACGGCACTTTCTTCTCGGCATATTCCGGATAGGCTGCTTTGAACTCGGTTTCATAGTTCGCCGCCGTGCCGAAAATTGGGTCCTCATAGGTCAGCGTTTCTGCCCACTGAGTCGAACACAGGATGTTTTCCGCGTAGTCGCCAAAGTTTCCGGTCACATCCGCCGCTTCACAATGGGTGATGGCCACCATTGGCACGCTGATCTTCTGCTCGCCAATCTGACGGACGGCAGTCGCCGCTCCCTTGGAGTGGCCCGACACGATCAGCACGTCTGGCTTCACCAGCTTTACCTTGGTCAGGATCGCGGTCATGTCGCTCAGATCGCGGGGCAATTTCTCGTCAACGACGATCTGCATGTTGTACTTGGATGCGTCTTCCAGAACACCCGCCCGGATGTCGAGCGAGAAGGGGTCGTTTTCCACCGCAACGGCAACCTTGACCTCGGACGGGTCCTTTCCCTCGGCCTTGGCCTGTTCTGCGGCCAGAACGATGGCGGATGCCAAGTATTGCTCGGATGTGGATAGCACGGCAAACAGGTATTTGTACCCTTTGTTGAACAGCGACCGCGACGCGCCCTCAGCCTCGACCATAGGGATTTTGTACTTCTCGGTCACCGGCGCAATCGCTTTGGTCAGGCCGGAACTGTATGGCCCAAGCATGTATTGAACGCCGTCCTGATTGATCAGGCGTTCTGCCAGGGTGGCGCCCCGGTCGCCCTTGGATTCATCGTCGTAGTAGATGACTTCGAAGTTGTAGCACTTGTCGCCCACCTGTACGCCGCCGGCTTCGTCGATCTTCTTGATCGCAAACTCATAGCCATTCTTGGCGTGAATCCCGTTGGTGGCGTACTTCCCGGTCAGCGAGATCGCGGATCCCAGCACCAGTTTTTCGCAATCGGCCGCGAAGGCCGGTGCGGCGAATGCACATGCGGTAAGGACCGCGGCAGCGGCGTGTTTGACGTTCATGATGTCCTCCCAGGTAACCAGATTATTTGTCTTGGTTATGAGGGCATCATGCATGCGGAGGGCCAACAGGGCAAGAATTCCGTGATTCCGCCCTCTATTGGCCTGTTAGTCCGCCATTTCGGGCGGCGGAGGAAGGCGGCCCGCTTGGGGCCACCTAGTTTGGTTCAGCGCAGGTCGGGTGGGGTCGCGTCCGCAGCCAGCGATGCTGTGATCGCCTCCAGCGTTTCGACACTGGTCTGCTTCTGACCCAAACGCCGCACGCTCACGGTGCGCTCTTCAACTTCACGGTGGCCGATCGCCAGGATGACCGGCACCTTGCCGACGGAATGCTCGCGGACCTTGTAGTTGATCTTTTCGTTGCGCGTATCCGCCTCGGCCCGCACGCCTGCTGCACGCAATGTCTCGACCACCTCGGCGACGTAGTCATCTGCCTCGGAAGTGATCGAAGCGACAACAACCTGACGCGGCGCCAGCCAGAACGGCAGCTTGCCTGCGTGTTCCTCGATCAGGATGCCAATGAAGCGTTCGAACGATCCCAGGCAGGCCCGGTGCAACATGTATGGCCGCTGCTTGCTGCCATCCGCTGCAATGTAGGTCGCGCCCAGACGTTCCGGCAGGTTCGGGTCCACCTGGAAGGTCCCACATTGCCAGACCCGACCGATAGCGTCGGTCAGGTAAAAATCGAGTTTCGGACCATAGAATGCGCCATCCCCCGGTTCGAGCGTGTAATCGCGCCCGACCGCTTTGATCGCGTTCTCCAGCGCGCCTTCTACGTGGTCCCAGCTTTCTTCGCTGCCGACCCGTTTCTCGGGGCGGGTGGCGAACTTGATCTCGAATTCCGGGAAGCCCAGTTCGCGGTAGATATCCGCAAGATAATCGATGAAGCGCGCGCATTCGTCCTGAATCTGATCTTCGGTACAGAAGATGTGGCCATCGTCCTGTGTAAAGCCGCGCACACGCATGATGCCATGCAGCGCGCCTGACGGTTCGAACCGCGCACAGGACCCGAATTCGGCCAGCCGCAAGGGCAGGTCGCGATAGGATTTCAGGCCCTGATTGAAGACCTGTACGTGACAGGGGCAGTTCATCGGTTTCAGCGCATTGATGCGGGTCTGATCGCGGTTTTTGGCCGAGGCATCGTCGTTTTCGCCATCACGGCTCTCGTCAACCTCGACCAGGAACATGTGGTGTTGGTACTTTTCCCAGTGGCCCGAGGCCTCCCACAGTTTTCGGTCCACCACCTGTGGCGTGTTGATTTCACGATAATCTCCGGCGCGTTGCTTGCGGCGCACATAGTCCTGTAACTGGGTGTAGATGGTCCAGCCATTGGGATGCCAGAACACCTGTCCCGGGGCTTCTTCCTGCATGTGGAACAGGTCCATCTCGCGGCCCAGCTTTCGGTGGTCGCGTTTGGCGGCCTCTTCCAGCATGTGCAGATGTGCCTTCAGTTTCTCCTTGCCAGTGAAGGCCACGCCGTAGATGCGCTGCAACATCTGGCGGTTGCTGTCGCCACGCCAATAAGCACCAGCGATGGACATCAGTTTGAACGCATCGCCTGGCACCTGGCCGGTGTGCTGCAAATGGGGACCACGGCACAGGTCCTGCCAATCGCCATGCCAATATATGCGCAGCGGTTCGTCGCCCGGAATGGCGTCGATCAGTTCAACCTTGTAGGGTTCGCCATTGTCTTCGTAGTGCTTGATCGCGCGCGCGCGTTCCCAGACCTCGGTGGTCACGGGCTCGCGTTTGTTGATGATTTCTTTCATCTTCTTTTCGATCAGGCCCAGATCTTCGGGCGTGAACGGCTCGGCCCGGTCGAAATCATAGTACCAGCCATAGTCGATGACAGGGCCGATGGTGACCTTGGTGTCAGGCCAGATCTCCTGCACCGCGCGCGCCATGATATGGGCGAGGTCATGGCGCACCAGCTCGTTCGCCTGCTCCTCGTCCTTCATGGTGTGAATGGCGATGGAGGCGTCGGCGTCAATCGGCCATTGCAGGTCCCAATGTGTGCCATTCACCGTTGCGCTGATCGCCTTCTTGCCCAGCGAGGTCGAGATACTCGCGGCCACTTCGGCGGCGGTCACGCCGGCTGCAAACTCACGCGCATTGCCATCGGGGAAGGTCAGGGAAATTTGGGGGGAGTCTAGATTCGGGCCGTCGCTCATGGCCTGTCTCCTCGTCGTTTTGGCGCCCACGGAACGCCCGGTTGCGGGTATGTGCCGCCCATATCGCAACTGAGGCATGAGAGGTCAAGAGGAGGAGGGGGCTGTTAGGCCTGTGTTGGAACGTAGATAGCGTTGCGTTCCATCCGGCCCATCAAGCGGTAGCCCAAATCTGGATGCCGTTCATTCAGCCAGGCTTCGTCTTCGGCACTGGGTCGGCTGGTCGTAGCCTCCAGAACCAGCAGGGGGGCGTTCTGTGAAATCACCCTGGCTGCGCCTTCCAGAGCCTGCCATTCATACCCCTCAACATCCAGATGCAGGACCGAAACCGACCGATCCGGGTCGACCAGATCATCCAGAGGCACAACCGGTACGTCGATGGTTCTGCCAGCGGTGGGTGATTCCACAATTGTCGACATTCCTCCAAGCTCTGCGCCGTTCGGACGCGCAACCTGCAGGGGCAGTGTGTCAGCCTTGGCGCCTACAGCTGTGGGGTGCAGGTGCACATTGGTCAAGCGGTTCAACGCAATGGTCGCCTGCGCGGCCTGAAAACTGGGCGGGTTCGGCTCGAACGAGTGGAGCACTGCACCCTCGGCCAAGGCGGTTGAAATCGCGGGCAGGAAGTCACCAACAAACGCCCCCCCAGAAATAACATCGTGCTGACGTGCATAATTCCGGATAAGTTCCAGCGTGCGCGGTTCGTTGACCTTGGCGGCCAGCAGCAGGCGCGAAACTTCTCGGTCCTTGAACTGTTCGGGGATGCAGTAAACGCCGAACCGGTTCACCGCCGTCAACGGTTCGAATTCCAGTTTGTCCAAGATCATACCGTGCCTCCGGGCTTCTGGATGATCAAAGACCATGATCCTGTCAGACGGTCAAACAGACAGGCCCAGGGGTGCAGGTCCGAGGATGCAGTTGTGTGGTTCTACTGCTACAACGTGTGGGTCTCGGGGGCATTGCCTTTCCGTGAACAAGCGCGCTTAATCCGACGATCCACGATATCGAGAAACAGGAGGGGCAGCATGCCCGAAGTCGATTGGTCGCGCCTTAAGGCGCAGGAATTGCGTACGCTGGCAAATGAAAACGCGGTGGTGATCCTGCCGATTGCCTCGATTGAGCAGCACGGGCCGCATCTGCCGGTAATGACCGACACGCGGCTGGGATTTGAAGTGGCCATACGCGCGGCGCGCAAGGCCTATGATCGGCGGCCTACGGTTGTGGCCCCGGTGGTGTGGTCGGGGCTGAGCGAACATCACATGCCGTTTGGTGGGACGCTGACGCTCAGCCATGCGACGTTCCGAGCGGTCATTAAGGATCTGATCGAGGCGCTGATGCGGCAGGGGTTCCGGGACATCCTGATTTCCAACAGCCATGGCGGCAACATTGTCGCCATGAACCAGATCATCGACGAACTGGCACCCGAGGTTGAAGCAACTTTGGTTGGCACGACCTATCCGATGGAGGCGGGCGAGGCGCTGAACGATTTGCTGGAGGATCAGAAGACGATCCAGCATGCGTGCGAGGCTGAAACCTCTATGATGATGGCATGTGAGGGCGATCTGGTGGACACGTCCGATTTGGCATCGCTGGCCAACAATTCTGATGATGGTCCGACCTTCCTCAAGGCAGGCAAGGCGTCTTATCGCTGGCGGCCCTTCACGCATCTGACTGGCAATGGGGTAGCCGGAATTCCTGAGAAGGCGACGGCAGAGAAGGGCGAAGCGATGTTGGAAGTGAGCGCAGAGGCCCTAGCCGACATGATCGCGGACCCGGCCACCTGGGCCGCGCCGTCGGATATGCGTCCGAACGGGGTTGGCGGGGTGCCGTTCCGCCGCTGATGGCACGGGCAAGTCATTAATAAACAGAGTCCAAGGCCCTTTCTTTCGAAGAGCCTTGGACGCAATGAGTCAGACCAGTTCGGCGTCGGTCATGATCTCGACCAGCGCCGGGCCATCCACGGCAAGCGCCTCGGCAATGGCGCTTTCCAACTCGGACGCATCTGTCACTTTGTGCCCATGTGCGCCGCATAGACGTGCAAAGGCGGCAAAGGACGGATTCACCAGCGAGGTTTCCCAGACCGGCCATTCGCCTGCTTTCTGTTCCTTGGAAATCTTGCCCAGCTCGCCGTTGTTCAGCAGGATATGGGTGATGTCCATGCCGTATTTGACGGCGGTGGTCAGTTCCATCGGATATTGCCCAAACCCGCCATCACCCGAGACTGAAATGACCTTGCGCCCGTTCAGATGTTCGAAATCCTGTGTGGCGGCCCAGGCCCCCATGGCCGCTGGCAGGCCAAAGCCGATGGAGCCCAGATAGCCGGACATCAGCACTGGCTGGCCCTTGGTTTCGAAGTATCGCCCGAAGGAGTAGGTGTTGTTGCCCACGTCCACTGCGATGATTGCGTCCGCTGGGGCCAACCGGCTGAGCATGTCGAAGACTGAGAAAGAGTGCAGCCCCTCGCCACGGAATTCAGCGAGGCGGGAGGTTTTCTCCTCTCGCCAGATGGTCCAGCGGTCAGCGACCTCGGCGATTTGGTCTGGTTTGCCTTCCGTTCCGTTCAGGTGTGCTGTGATTGCGCCGCAGAACGCGCCGATTTCCGACCAGACGGGCAGGGTGACCGGGTGGAACTTGCCCAGCTGCATCCGCTCGAAATCCACTTGGATGATGGGTTTCGACGGTTCGATCCCTGTGTGGTTCGAGAAACTGGAGCCGAGCGTCAGGATCAAATCGGCTTCGTTCATGAACCAGCTGGCGATGGGCGTGCCTGACCGGCCCAGTACGCCCGCTGCGTTGGGGTGGCTGTCTGGGATCAGGCCCTTGCCCTTGAACGTGGTCAGGACCGGCGCGCCAATTTGTTCCGCCAAAGCGATCACCGCGTCCTTGCAGGGCGTCGCGCCGTGTCCGATGACGATGATCGGGCGCTGGGCGGCGTTGATCATGTCCGCGGCCTTGGCCAGATCTTCGGGTGCCGGTTGCACGATGGGTGTGCTCATGCGGCCCTCAGGCCCGCGCGCAGGCGTATCGGACGGCACGGTCTGCACGTCATCGGGGAAGATCAGATGTGACACGTCCCGTTCCACAATAGCCGTTTTGCAGGCCAACGACATCAGTTCGGCATGGTTCGACGTGGTCAAAACCGTCTGGCTGAACCGCGACACGGCCTCGAACGCCGAGGACAGGTCGATATCCTGAAAGGCTCCGGGGCCGAACACCTGTGTCTGCACCTGACCGGTCAACGCCAGTACCGGCGCGCGGTCCACCTTGGCGTCCCAGAGGCCTGTCATCAGGTTGGTGGCACCGGGACCTGCAATGGTCAGACAGGCGGCGGGATGGCCCGTCAGCTTGCCATAGGCCGAGGCAGCAAAGGCAGCCGCCCCTTCGTGCCGAATGCCATAGTACCGCATCTCGCCATCCGCTACGCGGTGCCGTAACGCTTCGGCGAGGCCCAGATTGGAGTGCCCGACCATGCCGAACACCGACTGCACCCCCCAATTCACCATGGTTTCCGCCATAGCATCCGACACGGTGCGCGGTTCTTCCGGCTCTGCCTCCAGCCCCACGAAAATCTCACCATCGCGGATTTCGAGCGGGAAGAGCTGCTGCCCTGTATCCTCGTGCCCACCCGGAGGTGCGCCGGTCAGCGGGTCAAAGTCCCAGCCATGCCAGGGGCACCTGATCCAGCATTTGTCATCGACGCCGTGTTCAATGGATCCTTCGCCCAGCGGTCCGCCCTGATGCGGGCAGCGGTTGTCCATCGCCGCCCAATGGCCCTGAAAATGCGACAGACAGATTGATGTTGTGCGCGCAGTTACGGTTTTGACGCGCCCTTCGGGCAGGTCATCCACATGGCCGACGCGAATCCAGTCCAGGTCTTGGGTCATTGAAGGCTCCTCAGTCGGGGGAAATCAGTCGTGATTGGTCAAACGGTCATAGAGTTTCTGCAGCCAGGTCAGGATCAGGAACACGCCGATGATCCAGATCAGCAGCTCAAACGGGGCGAAATCGGTACCACGCAGCCAGCGGCCCAGCAGCCCGCCCTGTGGACGCAGCCACTCCATGCCGAACAGTCCTTCGCGTCCCCACAGGCGAAAATCCCAGAAGCGAGACAGGTAGTAGAACACCGCGCCAGAGGCGATGGCGACCAGCATCCAGATCAGACGTCGCATCAGTTCAGCACCTCCATCGTGTCGGGGTCGATCGCCATGACCAGCAGGTCGCCGTGGCGGGTTATGTCCGCCTCGACCGAGATAAACTGGCCTACACGGTCATACGCGGCCTTTGGCATTTCGGTGCCACCCGGGCCGACTACCATCAGGAATTCCTCACCCATGACCGGTTGGGTTGAGACAAAGACCGGCGGGATGCCTCCGATCAGGCACAGGTTGGCGCAGGCCTTGTGCGCCAGCCCGGTGCCGGGTCGCATGGCCCCGGCTAGGCATTTGCCGTCGCAGATTTCACCGGCCAGTTTCCAGCGGCCCAGCGGTTCGGGAGTGAGTACAGGAGCATCGCCTGCATCTTCGGCGGCCTTTAACCCATTGCGGCCGCCGCGCAGTTGCAGCATGTCCAGATCGCCCCGTTGCAACAGGACACCGGATACGGTGGCCAATTGCCCCTCCAGCGGTTTGGCGCGGCCCATGACACCCGCCTTACCACCCGCTGTCATCATCAGCGTATGGCCTGCGGGGATGCGGTCATTGCCCTCGGTCACATGCAGGACGGGCAGGGGGGTCAGTTCGACCACGCCGGTCACCGTCTGACGTCCGAAATCAAAGCGGAACGCACCATCGCCCGGATCATCCTGCGTGGCCCCCACGGCATAGCCCAATGCCCCGGCCCCTGCGACTAGAACAAAGGTCACGACCCAGAGGAATGCGCGTAACGCGCCGGGAACGGGCAGGTAGCCGACAAAGAATGGTGCCTTTTTCATGCTGCACCTCCTGATGAGATTGAGAGCGGTTCCACATAGGTACCCGGCGGGTTGGCCTGCGGGTCCACCATGACCGTGCCGTTTTCCACGCGCAGGCGATAGGTCGGTACTTTTTCGGTAAAGGGGGCCGGGGACTGGCCGTTGGTGACGTTGTACTGAAACCCGTGCCATGGGCAGGTGACAAGGCAGTCGATGATCTTGCCCTCGCCCAATGGGCCGTTCTGGTGTGCACAGGCGTTTGAAATCGCGCTCAGCTTGCCCTCATTCAGATAGACCGCCACACGTTCACCATTGGGCAGTTGCGCGATCTTGGCATAGCCTTCGGTCATGTCATTCACGCCGCAGACAGACACCCATTTACCGCCAGCGCCTGCCGGGTCACCTGCAACCCGTTCACGGATCGCTGCCGCCAGATGCAGCACCGCAACTGACCCCGCACCGATCCCGATGATCCACAGCAGCACCGGGTTTTGTTGATCCTGCACGATGCCCAGAGACACATGCGCAACCACGGCGAAATAGGCGAAATAGATCAGATAGTGCAGCGACTTCCACACCGGCGCCGTCAGAAACTTCAACCAGAAATCATGGCTCGTGGCGGCCAGGATCATCAGGCACAGCAGCGCAAAGATACCAAATGCCTCAAACGGGAAGCCTGCCAGTTGGCCATAGCTGGTATTGGCAAAGAGCAGGGCGGAGTATTTGTCAGAGCTGGAAAAGGCGAAGTACCAGTTCAGGATATAGGTAGCATGCGTGATCGCCACGAAACAGGTCATCACCCCGAAATGCCGCCGATTGTACAGCAGCGGCAGGAACCGCCGGTCCAGCCGGGCAAGCGGGCCGATGCACAGTATGATCGACAGCATGACAAAGGCGCAGGCCCCAAAGGCGCGCGCATTGTGGACCTGCGGATTGATCGGGCGCTCGTGACTTAGCGCCTCGGGCGTGATGTAGAGGAAGATCCAAAGGAACAGAACGACGCCGATTAGCAGTGCCGCGTCGTAGTACCATTTGTTCGGATTCCACTGAACAGGGACGTATTTCACGCTCATCCATCCTCTCCTGCGGGTTTGCTCAACTGCACCGGCGCGACATCCGCCGGCCAGGTCTGGCGCAGGGACAGGCCGGACGCGAAGGTCAGCGGAATCAACACCGCCAGAATGATCGCGACATAAAAATGCTGTCGTCGCGGCGGGTGATGGCGCGCGGCCCAGTTGTCGCGGCCTGTTTCCAGCACGAACCAGCGCCACAGGATCAGCGGCCAGATCAGCAGCACAGCGGGCACCAATAGCGGACGAAACACATAGGCCCCACGTGCGTCTTCGTCGATGCGGTCTATACCGATCACCAGGAACAGCACCGCCACAACCGCCCCGGCGATCAGCCAATACTGCACCAACATGACGAGTGCGTCTGCGACAGTCATGCGACTCCTCCGTATGTGATGCCGGTGAGGTCCGACATCTCTTTCTTCCAGGTGGTCAGATCATCTGCGTTGAAGTCCAGCAGATGGGAATGACCACAGGCACGGGCCATGACCTGCATGAGTTCCGTCGACGCGGTGAAAAAGTTCTGCAAGCGCCGGGCGGATTTTTCGACGATGATCCGGTTGACCAGATGCGGTTTCTGGGTGGCGATGCCCACCGGGCAATTGTTGGTGTGACAGGCCCGCATGGCGATACAACCAATGGCCTGCATCGGCGCGTTTGACAGCGCGATGGCATCAGCGCCCAGTGCCAGTGCCTTGATGAAATCGCCGGGCTTGCGCAGCCCCCCGGTGATCACCAGCGTGACATCCGGGTTGGTGCGATCCAGATGCCGCCGCGCCCGTGCGAGCGCTGGAATTGTCGGGACCGAGATATTGTCGCGGAAGATCACCGGAGCTGCGCCCGTGCCGCCTCCACGACCATCGAGGATGATGTAATCCACACCCACCTCCAGTGCGGCATCAATGTCCTTTTCGATATGTTGCGCGCTGAGCTTGTAGCCGATGGGAATGCCGCCGGTGCGGTCGCGCACCTCATCGGCAAATTCCTTGATCTGCGCGGGGCTGTCCCAATCCGGGAAGCGGGGTGGGCTGATCGCATCCTCGCCTTCGTTCAGGCCGCGCACCTCGGCAATCTTGCCGTGCACCTTGGCCCCGGGCAGATGGCCACCGGTGCCGGTTTTGGCCCCCTGGCCGCCTTTGAAATGGAACGCCTGCACCTTGGCCAGTTTGTCCCAGGAAAACCCGAACCGGGCGCTGGCCAGTTCGTAGAAATACCGCGAATTGGCTTCCTGCTCCTCGGGCAGCATCCCGCCTTCACCCGAACAGATACCAGTGCCTGCCAGTTCCGCGCCACGTGCCAGCGAAACCTTGGCCGGTTCGCTGAGTGCCCCATAAGACATGTCCGAAACAAACAACGGGATGTCCAGCCGCAGGGGTTTCTGTGCGTTCGGGCCGATCACAACATCCGTGCCGACCGGGTCGTCGTCCAGCAGCGGGGCCTTGTGCAGTTGCGCGGTCAGCAACTGGATGTCGTCCCACGTGGGCAGGTCATTGCGCGGCACGCCCATGGCGTCGACCACCCCGTGATGGCCTGTGCGTTTCAGACCTGACCGGGCATAGCCCTGTATCAGCCCGGTATGTGGCTCTTCCTCTGTCCCATGGGCGGTGTCGGCATAGAGACCCAAGTAGGCGTCGCGGTTGAAAGGCTGGGGATGGTCATGGGCCCATGCGTTGATTTCGTCCGCGTCGACCAGAACGTCATCGCCCTCGACCCAGGATTTGAACTTGGGCAGGACCTCGTGATTATTGTATTCGCTGACGCCGCTGTCCAGCCGATAGTCCCAGTCATGCACGCCGCAGATCAGGTTGTCGCCGCGCACAAAACCGTCCGACATCAAAGCCCCGCGGTGCAGGCAGCGCCCGTACATGACCGACACCTCGTCGTCAAAGCGGACGACCACCAGATCGACCTCGCCCACCAAGGCATATTGCGGATCCCGGTCGGGCAGGGCGCTCCATTTCGCGACGGATTGTGGTGTCATGTTTCCCTCATGTGTCTTTCGGTGCTGTGACATTTGTTGTTGTGTCAGTTGGCGCTGGTACTGGGCCGGTGATGGTTCCGTCCGGCAATGGTTTCATCGCACCGGTGTCACCGCGTGCGCGCATGATCCTCCCATACCAGCGTGCCGCCGGGGCCGCCGTGACGCCGTGCAACACGGCGCTGATCCAGACCGCGTTGATCGCAGTATGCAGGATCAGGTGGTGCAGGTCATGGTCCAATTGTTCGACCACCAAAAGCGCGAACAATGCCGTGGCCAGTCCCCTTGGTCCAAACCAACCGAAAAATAGGCGGGTGGTCGGGCTGGCATCCGTTCCGATGAGTGACAGCCAGATGGCCAGCGGACGCACGATGACAAGGCTGGTCAGGATCAACGCAAACATGGGCAAGGTCAGATGCGCGGCGGCCTCGGGCACCAGAACGATACCCATCAGCAGGAAGGACGCCCAGCTGAGGAACTGGCCCTCGCTTTCCGTGAACTCAAAAACAAAGGCGCAACGCCCCTGCACCAGCGCGCCAAAGGCCAGTCCGGCACAAAAGGCCGCGATGAATCCGTTTCCGCCAATCTGAGACGCGGCCAGATAAGCTGAGCCAGCCAATGCCAGCGCGCCGATGCCTTCATAGATGTCTGACGTAAATTCTGTCCGTTTCGCCCAAAGAAGCACATGCGCCCCGACCCATCCGATGGCCAATCCAATGAGCGGGCCCAGTGTGACCTGTTTGATGCCGTATAGCGCCCAACCCTCGGGCGGGGCGGTTGCAGCAGGGGCGGCAGCGACTGCCAGCATGAAGATGATCGGCAGCGCCAGCCCGTCGTTCAAACCGCTTTCCACAATCAGCGCACGGCGGGGGCGTTCGGGCACAGCAGGGTTTGACACCACCGGCTGGCCAAGCGCTGCATCCGTTGGGGACAGGATTGCCGCGACCAATGCTGCCCCCAACAACCCGATGCCCGGCATCAGGATCGACCCGGCAACAGTGCCAATGATCATTGCAAGCGGTAGCCCCAGCAGCAACATCCGCGCCGGCCATGTAAACCTCCGCCGCAGCTCGCCCACATTGATCTGGGCAGCGTCGAGGAACAGGAGGACGACCAGCGTGACCTCGGCCACGATATGCAATGCCTCTTCGCTGGCGACCTCTGGCATGATGCCGCTGTAGGACAGCAGCGCGCCAAACCCCAGAAACACCATGGGCGCGGTGATGATCGTCGTCGACAGCCGCTGTGCCACCATACAGAAGGCGACCAGCACCATCGAAACTGTCAGATAGCCGATCATCGCGGCTTTTCCCTCCCTTGCCCCCACGATTTGATGCGGGGTTGTGTGTTACCAAACCATGTGCCGTCCGGTTCACAACAATCGTGACAGACAGGTTGCGGGTTCGTGAAGCCCCGTCAGCGAATAAGTTCACATTGTTTCAGAGGGGTGAATGCGGCCCATGCGTCCGTGAACCGAACGAAACACCCGTCAGTTCCGACGATCACGGCAATGCGCCGTTGACTCGCGGCGATCAATCCGCTTCTGTGTACTGTATACAGGATACGAAGGATAAGTCAGAGCCGGAAACCGGCCGGAATCCAACGCGACAGGGAGTTTGCAATGAATTACAGACTGACAACGGGTGTGATCGCCCTTTCTGCAGGGCTGATGGCCAGCGGGGCCTGGGCCGAGATCAAGGTGGGCTTTATCGGCTCGCTCAGCTCGGACACCGGTCTGAGCACGCTGCGCGGCGCGGAAATCGCGATCGAAGAGCTAAACGCCGCCGGTGGCGTGATGGGCCAACAGTTGACGCTGGTCTCTGCTGACACAGGCGAGGACGTGACTGAAGGCATTAAGGCCTATGAGTATCTGGCCGAGAGCGAGGAGGTGGATTTCATCATCTCGGGCTCCATCGACGACGTGTCGCTGGGCTGGCTGCCCCGGATGCAGGAATACCAGATCCCGACGCTAGACACATGGACATCTTATATCGGCATCATCGACATGGTGGTCGAAGATCCGGAAACCATGGCGCCCTACTTCATGAATATCGCCTCGGACGAGGCGCTGGCGACGCTTTACATCAATTTCGGCGCGGACGTGTTGAAAGGGCAGATGGGCTTTGAAAGCGTGGTCATTCTGGCCGAGGACACGGCATTCGGCGGCGCAATCACCGGACTTGTGACCGAGGCTCTGGCACCCGTAGCCGGGATCGAGGTGAAGGAAATCATCACCTACGACATCAACACCAACGATTTCGCACCGATCTTTGCCAAAGCGCAGGCGTCGGGCGCGGACTTCATCTATCAGGTGTCGTCGGTGAATTCGCAGGTCGTTTCCTCGCAGTACGTGAAGCTGCAGGTGCCCATGGCGATGACGGGTGTGAACGTGTCCGCGCTGGGCCTTGAGTATTGGGAAGACACGGGCGGTGCCGGCGGAGGCATTTCGACCCTGTCGCCGATCCCGTCGGTTGGCTTTGAACTGGACCCGGTCAGTGCCGAGTTCGTGGCGACCTATCAGGCCAAATATGACAGCCGCCCGAAAATGCCGCATTTCAACGGGTTCAACGCCTATCACGGCCTGAAGCAGGCGATGGCAGCGGCCGAAGCGGCAGGCGGGTTCAAGGATGCCAAGGCCTGGTCGGCTGAGATGCTGAAGCAGGACCTGAAGCTGGAGAAAGACGGTCAGTTGTGGCTGCGCTATGGCTTCTGGGACTATGAAACGGTGGAGCCGGTGACGGGCCGAACCTATCCGCACAACGCGCTGTTCGACCTCGAAGCGCCGTATGACTTTGCCCAGCCGTCCATGGTGGTTGTGCAGTGGAAAGAAGATGGCAATGTCGGCGTGGTTTACCCGCCTGAATACGCCAACACGGAATTCACGCTGCCCAGCTGGGTTCCGGCCAAGTAAACTCCCCGTTCGGGGCGAGCCTGTCGGGCTCGCCCTGGACCCAAGCTGCGCAGACAGGTTTTCCCATCCATGTTGCAAATCCTTATCCAGGGCCTCCTGCTCAGCGGGCTCTATGCGATCATCGCCATGGGGTTCACACTGATCTTCAGCGTGGGCCGGGTGCTGAACCTTGCATATGGCGCGTATCTGCTGATTGGCGGGTACACGTATTTCTATATTTCCCAACAGCTTGGCCTGCCGAAATTCGCGGGCGTCCTGATGGCGGGTATCGTTGGCGCATTTATGGGCGTGCTGAAATATCAACTGCTGGTGCGACGGCTGCAGGGTGTGCATTCGGCGGTTGAGATCGGCACGCTGATCCTCGCCGTGGTGCTGCAATCAGCAGTCATCCTGATCTTTGGTGACAGTTCCAAGATTCTGCTGCCCATCGTACCGGGCGTTGAACGCGTGGCCGGTGCAGCCATTCCCTATTCCAATCTCGTTGCTGCGATTCTCAGCTGGGCGATCCTGATCGGGCTCTATTTCTTTGTGCGCATGACTCATACGGGTCGCGCGATGCAGGCGGTGTCGATGGGCGCCAAAGGCGCGGCGATCTCGGGCATCGATGCCACGCGGATCAACATGATCACTTGGGGCATTTCCGGCGCGTTGGGGGCTATCGGTGGCGTGTTCTTTGCCAGCTACACGCAGCTTTACCCGTCCATGTGGGTGGCGCCGCTGATCATCGCCGTGGCGGTGGTCATCGTGGGCGGCATCGGGTCGATCCTGGGCACATTGATCGTGGCTCATCTGATCGGGTTCATGGAGATCATCGTGTCCACCTGGAACCCGGAACTGCGGGGCGTGTTCACGATGCTGCTGATCATCGGCGTGCTGATCCTGCGCCCGCAGGGACTGTTCGGGCGGGAGGAAATCCATTGAACCTCCGTTGGTATCACTTTGCCCTGTGGGCGGCCTTCATTGGGGGCATGTACCTGATCCCCGAAATCGTCAGCCGGGGTACGATGCGGACTATGATCCAGGCCTGCTATCTGGCCATGTTCGCAATCTCCTGGGACGTGCTTTCGGGGCGCACGGGCTATGTCAGTTTTGGCCACCCGTTCCTGATCGGAATCGGGGCCTATGCCACTGCGATCCTGTCCAAGAAGATGGGTCTGCCTGTGTCGCTGTCGATCCCGCTGGCCGTGCTGATCACCATGCTGGGCGGTCTGGTGGTCCTGTTGCCCGCGCTACGGATCAAGGGCAGCTACTTTGCCCTTGTGACGCTCGCCTATATGGAACTCATGTATCAGCTGGTGCAGGTGATCCGGCCCGACCTGACCGGTGGCACGCGCGGGCTGTCAGGGATCAAGACGCTGACGCGGGGGGCCGAAAACGGTTATATGCTGGCGGTCACGCTGATGCTAATTGTGGCGCTAGGCGCATGGCTGCTGATGCGCACCCGGCTGGGCACCGCGCTTTATGCTGTCGGCATGAACGAGGAAAGCGTTCGCGGCTCGGGCCTGTCGACCACGCGGTTGAAGGCGGTGGCGTTTCTGGTCTCTGCCGCCATCGCGGGATTGGCCGGGGCGTTCTGGGTGCACTACAACGGGTCGCTCGCCCCCCGGAACCTCTTTGACATCAACTTTGTCTTCACCATTATCGTGGCCGCACTGATCGGCGGAGCCGGAACCATTGTCGGCCCCATCATCGGCGCGTTCTTCCTGACCTTCCTGCTGGAATACCTGCGGCCCTGGCTCCCCGGCGCGGAACGGTATCTGGTCTATGGCGGGGTGGCCTTGCTTCTGTACATGTACCAACCACATGGGCTGTATCAGCTGATCCAACATGGCTGGGCGCGGCTACGGGGGCAGAAGGCATGACCCACGCGCTGACGATTACAAACCTCGTGAAACGCTTTGGCGGGCTGACCGCCACGGACGACCTGAGCTTCCACGTCGACGTGGGCGAGTCGTTGGGCCTGATCGGTCCGAACGGCGCGGGCAAAACCACCGTTTTCAGCCAAATCATGGGGGAACACCGCCAGACCTCGGGCTCGATCCAGCTGTTTGGGGAAGAAATCACACCACTGACCACCGCGCAACGCATCCGTCAGGGGGTCAGCCGCACCTATCAGGTGCCGCGCCCCTTTGCAGACCTGAGCGTGGCGGAAAACATCCGTGTGGGCCTGATGCCCGACAATATCTGGCAGATGATCCTGCGCGGGCCAAACGTGGACCGCGAACTTGAACTGGCCCTGTCGGTGGGATTTGCCGAGGATGACCTGCAACGCACCCCGTCGGAATTGAGCATGGGTGATCTGCGCAAGCTGGAAATGGCGCGCACTATGGCCACTGCGCCCAAGGTCATGCTGCTGGACGAAGTTTTCGCCGGCCTTACCGTGGGTGAGATTGCGATGATCGGAGACCTGATCCAGAAGATGCGCGGCGAAGGCATGACGTTCCTCATCGTCAGTCATGATCTGAAGGCGCTGGAACCCCTGATCGACCGGGCGGTTGCCATAAACTACGGCGCAATGATCGCGGAAGGGCCCTATGCGCAGGTGATGGACGACCCAGGCGTGCGCGCCTCCTACCTTGGAGGTGTGGCATGAGCTTCCTGACCATCGAAAACCTCAGCGCGTTTTACGGCAAGGCGCAGGCATTGCACCAAGTCTCCATGACTGTGGGGCAGGGTGAGATTGTGGGCATTGTGGGGGCCAACGGGGCGGGGAAATCCACCTTGCTCGACAGCGTGATGGGGCTGACGCAGACCACTGGCGTGATTCGGCTGGACGATCAGGTTTTGACCGGGCGGTCCTCGGCGGACGTTGTGAAACTGGGCGTTGGTTATGCCCCGGAGCGGTTCAACCTGTTCCCGTACATGAGCGTGCGGGACAACCTGCTGGTCGGGGCCTACACCGCCCGCGACGACATCGCCAAGAACCTGGATATGGTGCACAAACTCTTCCCCCGGCTGGAAGAACGCGAAAGCCAGGAAACCTCGACCCAATCGGGTGGCGAACGGCAGATGGTGTCACTGGGCCGCGCGCTGATGACCTCTCCCCGCGTGCTGCTGGTGGATGAACCAACCATCGGGCTGGCCCCCAAGGTGTGTCTGGAAATCGCCGAGGTCCTGAAACGCCTGCAAAAGGAATTCGGCCTCACCGTAGTCATCACCGAACAGAACGCCAATTTTGCCCTGTCGCTGGCCGAAAGGCTGTATGTGTTGGAAAGCGGCCATGTCACTGCCAGTGGCACGGTGGACGAATTGAAAGACGACGCACGCTTGGTCGAGGCGTATTTCGGGCACTGAGTCGACTGTTCACCTGACACGAACGCTCAGCCCGTCGTAGGCCAATTCAAAGCTTTTCTTGGACGAAAAGGGTGATTTAGCCCGTATGTGAACCAGTCCGCATACGGATCACCGACTCTGCGTTTATCTTCGGATAATGAAATACCCATCGGGTGACCAATGTCCGTTCAAGCGTCTCTTGGACGAGAACCGGTTCACCCAGGCCGAGGGTGGATGAGCCGCACCCGGCCAGTGGGTCAGGGGGCGCTTGTGCTGTCCGCCGACGCGCCCCCTGATCTCTGATTTGACAACACAGACCCGACTGCCGATGATTTTCCGGCAACTTGGGGAGGCCGGACATGTCGTTCAAGGAAGAGTGTCAGAAGCTGTTCGACCAATATGTCTCCTGCTACAGACAGAGTGACGCCAAAGGATGTGCGTCCGTGTTTGCGGAAACGGCCGAGATGTATTCGCCCTTCGGACCGGCTGCAATCGGACGTCAGGCGATCGAGCACACACACGCGGAATGGGTTCAAGAAGGCGCTGAGGACAAACAGATCACAGTACGGAGCGCAGGGCACACCGGTGATCTTGGCTGGTGTGTCGCGGAATTCAGCGAAGGATCAACCGGGGAAGGAATCTCGCTCAATGTTCTGGCGCGCCAACCGGACGGGAAGTGGCGGATCACTCATTGCAGCCTGAATGAAGCGTGAACTAGATCAACACACGAAAACTGGTTGATCTGTTCATCCAAGTTTGAGGTCGATGTCGCGCACCCACTTTGGTATCGACCCGCATGGCATCACTATCACTCAACCAACACGCCCGCCTTTCCGTTGCCCCGATGATGGTTGGGATCGAGGCAAAAAAATTTCAAAAAACAGTGCTTTGCTGGGGCCCATTGTTCAACTTGATCTAAGTATTACTCCTATGGTGCGAACTAAATCGTCCGTGAGGTGAAATTCGGGCACAACTATACATTCGTATAGAGCAACTTTCAGTTCTGCATGCCCGTTCAGTGCAAAAAGCGATGCAACGCTTACAACACGATCGACAAAGCGTCCAATTGATCGATCCGATCACAGTGCCATAGTAAGTCCCAGCAACTCGTGTTATCAAAAGCTGCTGCACTATTGATCACGAGGATCTTGTATTAAATGCTGCGCACAATTGATGATAGCGCGTTCCCGTTAATCCGGCGTTCGCTCATCCTGACTTGTTTTGTAACAATTGTGGTGTCTCACTACGACGCCAGTCTCCAGCTCTTTGGTCTGGTCGACGCCATTGGAGATCCGATAGTTGTAAGTGGCGCAAATCTCCAGGTCATTTTATTCTGTACGGTTTCATATCTGTGGTTCAGATTGCAATATGCATTTGCCACCGAAAAATTGATCGAAGATGAAAGGTGGGTTCAGAAAGTCAATAAATTGTTTTCAGAAACTGACGGAGCCTTGAAGGTTATCCCTGATTTACCTAGCAAGATGGAGAAATTTGTAAAAGAATCTCAAGAAATAAAATTCGTTAAAGATGGTGATATAGAGAGGTTGGAAAAAGCTTTTGAAAGGCAGGTGCCGCTTCATCGTGCTGTTGCTGAAAAAGTGAATAACGCATGTTCACGTTTCGAGGAATCGTACAAATTAATTGAACTTGATCGTTTAAATGATGACGGCTACTACGATGAGGCGCGAAAATTGGCTATCAAAGAACATGTAAATTCAATTGAAAAAGTGCGCCAATTAATAAGGAGTACCCCCAGCGATTTATCCCGTATCACGGAGTTTGTTTCTTCGTTTCGATCCGAAATGAATCAAGTTAATGAAAGAGTGCAGTTGAAAGTGACGACAACGGCTTTATCTATTTCTGAAATTTGCAAGAAACTAGAAGAAGTAAAGAATGAATACGAATTCGCTGATGGCGCCAAATCGCTTGGTGTAAAGAGGTCGAAAAATTCGTTGTTTGTTTTTGGGTTGGTCCTTCCAACGGTTTTGTCTTTCGTTGCCTTGGGTATGAGTATTCAGCCTGTGTTGGAATTTTTGGTGAATACGTTTCTCTGGGCTCAGGACACATTGATTTCCGCGGAACCGCGTCATTTGCCGCTCGACAACGAGGGGTGACATATCTGATTTATTTTGGCTGAGCGATGCGAAGATGGCGCGACTTACTCATTTTCCTCAAGTCGCACGGCATGCATCGTGGCTTAGTACGGCGAAGAGAGGACAGTTTTGATAGACGCGACTTATCTAGGTGCCCACCCTGCGGCACCAGGCCTACAGGAGAAAAAGGGAGGCGCGGACATCTGATCGGACGCACGAAGGGCGGCGTGATTACCAAGCTGTACGCCATCAGCAGTAGCCGTGTGACCATTGTTGCTCTTCCCTGTCTGTTGTTGTCCGGCCAGATTTCGACTAACTAACAAAACTGAGTTTTTCGTCATCAAGTGGCTCCGCAAGTGTCTGAAAATACTAGGTATAATCTGAGACAAAATGCACGCCTAAGCGTTGCACCCATGATGGACTGGACGGATCGCCACTGTCGATACCTGCACCGTCTGCTCAGCAAACAGACGCTTCTTTATACCGAAATGGTGACAGCTCCTGCTTTGGTGCGGGGTGGCGCGTTGCATTTGTTGGACTACTCGCCCGAGGAACAACCGGTGGCCCTGCAACTCGGCGGGTCTGACCCGGTTGAATTGTCCGAGGCAGCGCGTTTGGGGGCAAAGGCGGGATATGATGAAATCAACCTTAACTGCGGTTGCCCGTCGGATCGGGTGCAGTCGGGGTTTTTCGGCGCGGTTTTGATGGAGCGGCCTGAGCTGGTGGCGGATTGTGTCACAGCGATGCGCGAGGCTGTGGATTCTGAGGTGACGGTCAAGTGCCGGATCGGAGTGGACGATCAGGACCCGGAACAGGTGTTGCCGAATTTCCTGCAACAGATATGGGATGCGGGCTGCGAACGAGTGACCATTCATGCGCGCAAGGCGTGGCTGCAGGGGCTCAGCCCGAAAGAAAACCGGGATATCCCGCCGCTGGATTACGATCTGGTCCATCGGATGAAGGCCGCGTTTCCAGACATGCATGTGTCGATCAACGGCGGGATTACGTCGCTGGAACAGGCAAGGGTTCATCTGGATGCCGGGCTGGACGGGGTGATGATCGGGCGCGCGGCCTATCACACGCCTGCTGACATTCTCTGCGCTGCGGATCCGGAGATCTATGGCGAGGGGCAGGGGACGCTGCCCGAGGATGCGGTCCGAGCGATGCTGCCCTATATCGAGGCGCATCTGGCGGGCGGCGGTCGGTTGCATCAGATCACGCGGCACATGCTTGGCCTATTTGCAGGGCGCCCCGGCGCGCGGGCGTGGCGGCGGTATCTGTCGGAACAGGCAACGCGTCGGGGCAGCGGGCCGGAAGCGGTGGAGCAGGCGCTGGCCTTGTTGCCCGAGATGGCTGCCTGACTGAATGACGACCGCCTGACCGTTTGCCGTGCCAGGGCCTGGGGCATTGGGCGCGGGATGAAGGCTGTCCGTCTGCGTGGGTCATCCGGCAGAGGCCGTCCGGGGGCGTGACTGCTCTGGTCGCGGATGGTTGGCGATGCTAGGGCTGGCCGTACGATGATTGACGTGTTTCGCGAAACAGGCTGGACCCGGTTCCCCTATGATCCAGCGATCGCACATTGGGTCTCGCATGCGCTGGACCCTGCGCGTGCATCATTGCGTGACCCGGCGCTGGCACATTGGCTCGACTGCGAAGGCACGTGGTTTGTGGGTGTGGATGCGCTGCCCAACGATGAAACGGGCGCGGTGAACGGGTCCGGCCCGTTGCGCGGAGCTGCCATTGATTCAGTGATTGCGGCGGTCGGGCCGCTGCCACCATTGCACACGGCACAGGTCAGCGTGACCTTTCCGGGCTATCCCCGTCCGCGTAAAGGCGAGGGGGAAAGCGCGTTTCGCTACCGTCTGAACCGGGATGCGGCCCATGTGGATGGTGTGCGCCCGGAGGGACCGGATCGCCGCCGGTTTGTGCTGGAACCACATGCTTTCATCTTGGGTTTGCCGTTGAATGCAGCCCCTGCCGACGCTGCGCCGTTGGTGGTCTGGGAGGGCAGTCACGTGATCATGGCCCGTGCGTTTCGGCAAGCTTTTGAGGGTTACTCTGCAGATGCCTGGTCCAAGGTTGATGTGACCGACCACTATCAGGCCGCGCGGCGCAAAGTGTTCGAAACCTGCCCACGTATCCCAGTGCCAGCTCAGCCGGGAGAGGCGATTTTGCTGCATCGCCTGTGTCTGCATGGTGTTGCGCCATGGGCTGAAGGTGCCAAGGACTGGCCTGACGGGCGCATGGTCGCCTATTTCCGCCCGGAGCTGGAGCGTGGGATAGAGGGTTGGCCGGTGGTCTAGAGCTCGTATTTGGCTCTTAGAGCATAGTCCTTTTGCGCGACCTCAGAACTGATCATACCCCGCCAATGCCTCCAATGCGCCCCGGTTCAGAACCTGCAACCCGCCCCGTGTCGCTTGCACGACGCCGGTTTTGCGCCAGCCGGAAATGGTTTTGGACACGGCCTCGCGCGTCGCACCGACAAATTCCGCCAGTTCCGCCTGGCTGAGGCTTAGCCCTGTGCCTTCTGGTCCGGTCAGGTGAAGGATCTTGCGCGCCAGACGGGTCGGAACAGGCAGGAAGACCTGCTCGCTCAACTGCATGTTCATCCAGCGCATGCGCAGACCGGCCAGTCGGATGAGGTCGACGGCCAGTTCCGGAGTGTCCCGCACGCCTTTCAGCACATCCTGATTTCGCACCCGCGCCAATAGCGACGGTTCAAGTGCGGTGACCGTGGCAGTACGTGGACCGGGATCGAACAGCGCGATTTCGCCGAACAATGCCCCGTCGCGCATGACGTCGAGCGACAGTTTCCGCCCATCTTCGGACAGAACGCTGAATTCGAGTGCGCCGTAAATGATCGCATATAGCGCATCGCCATCGTCGCCTTGTTCGAACAGGATTTCACCGGGAGCCAGAGAAATCTCGCTGGAAAGCGACGTTAGAACACGCTTTAGCTGATCGGAGGCATCGGACAGAAAACCTATCTCTGGAAAAGCGTTGTCGGTCATTGTTGAGGTTCCGATTGAAGTATCTTGGCGGGTTCGCCTGATGCCAGTTCAACGGAGGCCAACCCAAGTTGCTGAGCCGCAGCCAGTGATAGGATACCAGAATCGAGCCCTTGGACCTTTTGGTACCGGCGCACTGCCGCGCGGGTGCGTGCGTCCATGTTACCATTCACGGGCCAGATGTAATAGCCGCGTACGGACAACGCCCGTTGCAGCGATGCGACGAAATCTTCGGTCAGTTCTTCTTCGCACGGGGTTTCGAACCAGTTTTCCTCGCGCTCCTGCACGATTTTCTGAACCGTTTCGGTTTTGTAGGCCGCAGGCCGGGTGATTGTGCCATCCGCGCGGATTTCTGCCGGTTGCACCAGAACCTGCTGCGTGACGGTCTCGATCACGGCAGGGCTGACTTGTTTGCCCCAACAGGCATTTGGGTCGGCGCCCGGCGGTACTTCTTGCTGGAACCGGGCCACTTCGGGTTCCGATTGGAACGGGTCCGTCGCGGCACACGCGGAAATCAGCGCGAGCGCGGCTAGGGTAGAGGTCGTACGGATCAACGTCATGCTCGGGCCTCTGGGGGCGTTTTCGCGCAGCTTAGCCGATGAAGGTACGGCGCGCAAAGGCCGAAGCGTACGCCCAGCCAGTTGTGGCCTTTGCAGCTACTGCCTATTTTCTTCGGGGGACCTTCAAGCCTTGCGTCGTCGTGCGGGTTTCGGGCGCACGCGCAGTTCGATCCCTTCGTAAAGCTTGCCGGCGATGTCCTTGCCCGTGGCGGTTTCGACCCCTTCGAGACCGGGCGATGAATTGACCTCCAGCACTTTCGGCCCATCCTCGGCGCGCAGCAGGTCCACGCCCGCCAGCCCCAGACCAAAGGCGCGGGCGGCGCGAATGGCGGTTTCACGTTCGGTGCGTGTGATGCGGGTGGACGACGCCGTGCCACCCTGATGCAGGTTCGAGCGGAAATCGCCCTCGGCCCCTGTTCGTTTGATCGAGGCGACCACCTTGCCCCCGACAACAAGACACCGAATGTCTTCGCCTGCGGCCTCTTTCACGAATTGCTGGACCAGGAAATTCGCCTTAAGCCCGCGAAAGGCGGAAATGACGCTTTCTGCGGCCTTTTTGGTTTCCGCCAGCACGACGCCTTTTCCTTGGGTCGATTCCAGCAGTTTCACGATCAGCGGCGCGGTGCCCACCAGACCAATCAGGTTGCCGGTGTCCTTGGGAGAGGCCGCAAAGGCCGTGACGGGCATGCCGATCTTGTGGCTCGCCAGCACCTGATGCGCGGGCAGGTTATCCCGGCTTGCAGTGATCCCGGCCGAGGCGTGCACGCAATAGGTACAGATGGGTGCG
>JBFOMB010000154.1:0-13292 GCA_040830545.1 Paracoccaceae bacterium
ATCGAGGCGACCACTGCGCCTTGCCCTGCCTGTCATGGCACGGGCCTGATCCGGTCGAATGACAGCATGGCGCTGTCGATCCTGCGCCAGATCGAGGAAGAAGGCGTGCGCCGCCGGACCCGCGAGGTTCTGATCAAATGTCCGGTGGACATCGCGAACTTCATCATGAACCAGAAGCGCGAACACATCATCCAGATCGAAGGCCGCTATGGTCTGTCGGTGCGGATTGAAGGTGATGCACATCTGGTCAGTCCGGATTTCACCATGGAGAAGCTGAAAACCGCGTCGCGCAATGTCGCCCCGGTCGAAGCGCCAGTTGTGTCGGTGGACGCAACTATCATGGAGCAAGTCGACCAGCAGGAAGAGGTTGAAGACGAGGTCCAGACACCCGCGCCTGAGGACGAAGGTGAAGCCAAGCCAAAGAAGAAGCGTCGGCGTCGGCGGCGTCGCAAGTCCGGCGGTGGACAAGGTGGCGAAAACGGTGAAGGCGGGTCGAACGAGAACGGCACGGCAGACGCTGACGCCAATGGTGAGGCTGAGGCGAAAAGCGAAGATGACACTGCGCCCACGCCGGAAGGAACCGAGGACACCGCTGCAGAGGCACCGGCTGCAGAAGATGCTGCGCCCGAAAGTGAAGCCGAGGCCGTGTCAGGCTCAGATACGAAGGTGGCAGATCCCAGTGACACAGCAGATGCAGCCGACGTGGCTGAGGAAGCACCCACAGAAGCGGACGCTACGACGGAGCCTGAGGTAGCCGAAGTCGAAACTCCGCCGGTCGATGTTGCTGAAGAGCCCGAAGCGGCAGCGGCAGCTGAACCTGAGCCTGAATCTGAGCCGGTACCCGCTGAAGCTGCGTCCGAGCCAGAAGCGGAGGGTGAGGCCGAGACTGTTGAGGTCGAATCTGAAGCCGTGGAGCTGGAACAGGTCGCAGAAGAAGCTGCGGCTGAACCGGAACCAGTCGCAGTCGAAGCGCCTGAGGAACCGGCCAAGCCCAAGCGCCGTGGCTGGTGGTCGCTGGGCTCGCGCTGATCGAAACGGTGCCCCGGACTTGATCCGGGGCCTCTACCTCGCTCAAACCCATAATCCGAGGTCCCGGGGCAGGCCCGGGACTGCGTCAGCGTATCCAACCCTTGGCTTGCCCGGGTTCGTCGGTATTGGTAGGGACAACCCCAAGACAAGACACATGACCAGGAGACGCCCATGGGCTCCGAGCTGAAATCAGCCGATATTCAATTGATCCAACGGATCCTGCCACACCGCTATCCGTTTTTGCTGATCGACAAGGTCGTGGATATTGACGGATACACCTCGGCCCGAGGAATCAAGAACGTCACGATGAACGAACCCCACTTTCAGGGTCACTTCCCGGGCACGCCTATCATGCCCGGTGTCACGATCGTGGAGGCTATGGCGCAGACAGCTGGTGTCATGATCGGCACAGCGTTTGACATGGTGGACACAGGCATCCTGATCTATTTCATGTCCATCGACCGCTGTAAATTCCGCCGCAAGGTGGTGCCGGGCGACGTGATGGAAATGACGATTACAACCCTGCGCGGCAAACCTGGCGGCAAGATCTGGAAGTTCAGCGGTCAGGCGCGTGTGGACGGTGAACTGGCAGCAGAGGCCGAGTTTTCCGCTCTGCTGGATTTCGAGTCGGGCAGCGACACATGACAGCAACCATTCATCCCACGGCAATAGTCGAAGACGGCGCACAGCTTGGGGACGGCGTGGTGATCGGCCCCTATGCTACGATTGGCGCAGAAGTTGTGTTGGGCGACCGCGTGGAGGTCAAATCCCACGGCGTCGTCACAGGCAAAACCACGGTTGGCGAAGAAACCGTGATCTTCTCTTTCGCAGTTGTTGGTGAAATCCCGCAGGACCTGAAGTTTGACGGCGAAGAGACAACGCTGGTCATCGGCAAGCGCAATCGCATCCGCGAACATGCGACCCTGCACACCGGAACGGCGGGCGGCGGTGGTGTCACCCGCGTCGGTGACGATTGCCTGTTGATGGGTGGCTGCCACATTGCGCATGACGTGCAACTGGGCAACCGGATTGTGGTGGCCAATCACACCGGTGTCGCCGGGCATGCGATCATCGAGGATGACGTGATCATCGGTGGCCTCTCCGGCATCCACCAATTCGTCCGCGTTGGTCGGGGCGCGATCATCGGCGGCATGACCCGCGTGACGCGCGACATCATTCCCTTCGGTCTGGTTCAGAACGCCAGTGGCGAGTTGGAAGGATTGAACCTTATCGGGCTCAAGCGTCGTGGATTTTCCCGGGAGGACATCAGCGAAATCCGGGCGGCCTTTGCGGCCCTGGGCAAAGGCGAAGGCACGTTTATGGAACGCGCCAACCGCCTGGATGCCGAAAGCGAGAATGCGTTGGTAAAGGAAATCACTGCCTTTGTACTGGCCGATACGGATCGTTCCTACTTGGTGCCGAGGGTCTAGACGATGCTGGCGATCATGGCGGGGCAAGGGCAATTGCCCGCAATGTTGGCCGCCTCGCAGGAAGACACGCCGCTGATCTGCGCACTGGAGGCGTTTCAGCCCGAGGGGATCGAGGCGGACATTCTGTTTCACATCGAAACACTCGGTACGCTACTGAATGACTTGAAAGATCGCGGCGTGACGCAGGTTTGTTTTGCTGGCGCGATCCGGCGACCACCAGTTGATCCTTCGCGGATTGATGCGGCGACGTGGCCATTGGTTCCAGTTCTGCAAAAGGCGATTTTGGCCGGCGACGATAGTGCCTTACGTGCCATGCTCGGCGTGTTTGAAAACGCCGGGTTTCAGGTTGTTGGCGCGCATGAGGTCATGCCGAACCTGCTGCCACAATCCGGTGTGCTGAGCCGGGTTCAGCCCGACGACAGAGCGACCAAAGATGCCGCACGCGCGGCTGTTGTATTGGCTGCGATGTCGGATGGCGATGTCGGGCAAGCCTGCGTGGTGCAATCCGGGCAAGTGCTGGTGGTCGAGGGGAGCTTTGGCACCGACTGGATGCTGGAAACGCTGCAAAATCGCCCGGATGGTCGCGACGGTGGGTTGCTGTGCAAGGCTCCGAAAGTGGGTCAGGACCGTCGCATGGATCTGCCCGCAATTGGCGTCGACACGGTCGAAAACGCGCAGCGCGCAGGATTAGATGGTATCGTGATTGAGGCGGACGGCGTTATGGTTCTGGACTTGCCCGCCGTAATTGACGCTTGCGACGCGGCGGACATGCTGTTCTGGGTGCAAAGGCCCGACGCGTAATGCGTGTCTACGTGATCGCGGGGGAACCATCCGGCGACCGGCTGGGCGGGGCGTTGATGGCCGGGTTGAAAACGCTTGTACCGGACGTGCAGTTTCACGGGATTGGCGGGTTGGACATGCAGGCGGAAGGCCTGACTTCGCTGTTTCCGATGTCGGAATTGTCGATCATGGGCATTGCCGAGGTGCTGCCGAAGTATCGCCATCTGATGCGGCGGATCGAGCAAACGGCGCAGGACGTGCTGGAGACTGCCCCGGATGTGATGATCACTATCGACAGCCCGGATTTCTGCCTGCGCGTGGCGAAACGCGTGCGCGCGGCCAGTGCGGTACGTACCGTGCACTACGTGGCGCCCTCGGTCTGGGCGTGGCGCCCCGGTCGCGCAGACAAGATGGCCAAGGTGATCGACCATGTGCTGGCCCTGCTGCCATTTGAGCCGCCCTATATGGAAGCGGCGGGGATGGAGTGTGACTTTGTCGGGCATCCAGTTGTCGCCGAACAGCAGGCGTCAGAGGCAGACGAACTGGCTTTGCGTGCCCGGTTCGGGCTGGCGGATGCGCCTGTACTGTTGGTCTTGCCCGGGTCGCGGCGGGTCGAGGTTTCACGCCTTGCGCCGATCTTTGGCGCTGCACTGCAACCCATACTAGAAGCGCGCCCGGATATGCGCGTGGTTGTGCCTGCGGCGGAGCCTGTGGCCGAATTGCTGCCCGACTTGCTGGCTGATTGGCCGGGAACACCGGTCATCTTGAACCCGTGCCAGACCTCGATCATGGACAAACGCGCGTCGTTTTCAACTGCAGAGATCGGGATGGCGGCCTCTGGTACTGTGTCGCTGGAACTGGCAGCGGCGGGCACGCCAATGGTGATTGCGTACAAACCCAGCTGGCTGTCCTGGCAAATAGCAAAGCGTCTGGTGGAGCTTGACACCGTAACGCTGGTCAATCTGGTGTCGGACACGCGCACAGTGCCGGAATTTCTGGGGCCTGATTGCACGCCGGATCAGATTGCTGACGGCCTACAACAGGTCATGGCCGCACCTCAGGCACAGGCAAACGCGATGGCAGACACGATGCGGGCGCTGGGGAAGGGTGGCGAAGCTCCGGGGCTGCGCGCAGCGCGTGCCGTGCTGGACCGGCTTGTCGCGGCACAGGGCTAGGCGCGGATGCAACTTCTGGCATTTGCGCTGTCTGCCGCGCTTGCGCAGATTTCAACCAATCTGGACAATCTGGCACTGTTGCTGGCCATCGCGCTGCCGGTTGGCATGATGCGGGCTGTTGTCGGGTATGTGTTGGCCCAGGTCATCGTGATGACGCTCGCCGTTGGCATCGGGATCGGGGCAGGGCATCTGATGGCGGGGGGGACAGGTTGGCTGGGCCTTATCCCGATTTTGTTGGGCGTGCTGAGCCTTATTCGGCGCACATCGGACACGCCTGGTTCGGATCGCATCACCGCAGGGGCATCCGTCCCGCTGGTTGTCATGCTCTTTCTGGGCCTGTCTATGGACAGTCTGGCGGTGATGACGCCGTTGTTGGCCGATTCCCTGCCGCCTTACCGGATGGCGGGTGTTGTTGGCGGATTGGGTGGAGCGTCGGCCTTGGCCGCGCTGGCCGTCTGGCTGCACAAGTTTGCTTTGGCGGGTGGGTGGCTGTCTCGCTTGGATCGCGTTGCCCCCTTCATCATGATCGCGGCTGGGGTTTATGTTCTGTGGGACAGCTGGACAGACCTGGTTTGAAAACATTCTGTTGTGCCGTGTTTTTCAAGTGAGTTTCTGACAATCTTCCCACGCCCTGCCGTCGGTTGATATTCACGTGCCTTGGCAACCAAGAGGTCCCGGGTCAAGCCCGGGACTGCGGGAGCGTATGCGAAAACGGCCTGCGTCAGGCCCCGCGCCAGATCCAGCCACCACCCAGTACACGGGTGCCTTCAGTTTCATAAAACACGCAGGCTTGGCCCGGCGACACGCCTTCCTCGGGACTCAGCAGTTCTACTTCTGCCGTCGTATCCGACAGTGGACGCAGGATCGCTTCGCGCGGGGGACGGGTGGAGCGGACCTTGACCGAAATCGGCCATTCTGCCTGTGACTTCAAAGGTCTGTCACCCAGCCAGTTGATTTCCCGCACCGGGACGGTCCGTGTGGCCAGCAACTCCTTGGGCCCCACAATCACCTTTCGCGCGTCCACATCCAGTTTCACCACATACAGCGGCTCGCTTAGCCCACCAATGCCCAGCCCACGCCGCTGCCCAATGGTGTAGTGAATGACACCTTTATGGGTGCCAAGCACCCGTCCATCCGCATGCACGATCTCTCCTGGATCAGCCGCGCCGGGGCGCAATTTTTGGATCACGGCGGCATAGTCGCCGTTGGGCACGAAACAGATGTCCTGACTGTCGGGCTTGTCGGCCACCGACAGGCCGTATTGGGCAGCCAGAGCCCTCGTTGCTTCCTTGGACGGCAAATGCCCCAACGGAAAGCGCAGGTAATCCAGCTGTTCCGGTGTCGTCGAAAACAGGAAATAGGACTGATCTCGCGCTGCATCCGCCGCGCAGTGCAACTCTGCCCCGGATGCGCCCACCTGCCGCTGGATATAGTGTCCGGTGGCCATGCAATCCGCCTCCAGATCGCGGGCGGTTTCCAGCAAATCCTTGAACTTCACCCGTTCGTTGCAACGGATACAAGGAACAGGTGTCGCACCTGCAAGATAGCTGTCGGCAAACTCGTCAATCACCGCATCCTTGAAGATGTTTTCATAGTCCAGGACGTAGTGGGGAAACCCACGTTCCTCGGCAACACGACGCGCGTCATGAATGTCGATCCCGGCACAGCACGCACCCTTCTTGGCCAGCGCAGCACCGTGATCGTACAGTTGCAGAGTCACGCCAACCACATCATAGCCCTCATCCGCCAGCATTGCCGCGACAACCGAGCTATCGACGCCTCCTGACATCGCCACCACCACACGCGTTTGCGCGGGCGGCTTGGCAATGCCCAGCGAATTCAGTCCGTGGGAATCCAGCGCCATGATCCGGCACTCCTGTTCGATCCATGAAAATACGACGCAAGATATAGGAAAATCGCAGGCACTCTCAACCCCCGCTGTTCACGGGCTGTTAAGCGCGTTGCGGCACGTTGACGCCATTGGAAACGAGGGAACGGATATGTTTCTGAGAAAGGTTGACGGTCCACGTGCAGTAACGCTGCCGGATGGATCGGTGTTGTCCCTGGCGGATATGCCGCCTGCGACAACGAAACGGTGGGTCGCCTCGCGCAAGGCGGCTGTGGTGCGTGGTGTTTTGTATGGTTTGTTGTCTCAGTCGGACGCGCTCAAGCGCTACGACCTGTCGGAGGAGGAGTTTCAGGGGTGGGTATCAGCGATTGCCGAACATGGCGAGGATGCACTTAAAGCGACAAGTTTGAAAAGGTATAGACAACCGTAGATTGTTTGTGTCACTTTCGCTCTGAAGGTAACCGGCAATTAACCTTTTCACATCAGGGTTGTCCGGGACACTTGGGACTGTTTGCGGAGACTGCCAAAATGCGTATCCTTCTCGTCGAAGACGATCCGGCGACGTCAAAAAGTATCGAGCTGATGTTGAGCCATGCCAACCTGAACGTCTACTCGACGGATTTGGGGGAGGAAGGGATCGACCTGGCGAAACTGTATGACTACGATTTGATCCTTCTTGACCTGAACCTGCCCGACATGAATGGGCATGAGGTGCTGCGCCAGTTGCGACTGGCTCGGGTTGAAACACCGATCCTCATCCTGTCTGGCGAAGACGATACCGAGATGAAAATCAAGGGCTTCGGTTTTGGCGCGGATGACTACATGACCAAACCCTTCCATCGCGAAGAGCTGGTAGCGCGCATCCACGCGATTATCCGCCGCTCCAAAGGGCACTCGCAATCGGTGATCCGAACCGGGAAAATTTCGGTCAATCTGGATGCCAAAACGGTGGATGTTGGTGGGCAGCCCGTGCATCTGACCGGCAAAGAATACCAGATGCTGGAACTGCTGTCGCTGCGCAAGGGCACGACCCTGACGAAAGAAATGTTCCTGAACCATCTCTATGGCGGTATGGACGAACCGGAACTGAAGATCATCGACGTATTCATCTGCAAGTTGCGCAAAAAACTGTCGACCGCCACAGATGGTGAGAATTACATTGAAACCGTGTGGGGGCGTGGATACGTCCTGCGCGATCCTCAAGATGACACAGGGCAGCAACCCCGCCTCGCCGTGAGCGCCTGAGCCGGCGCGGGACGGCGCGCCTGGCCATCACCACCACTCACGAACGTCTGCTGACCTCTCTGGACCTGACGCATTGGCCGTCCTATCACTCGGGAAAGGTCGCGATATGCGAGGGTGGAGATGTCGGACAAAGACGTAAACGCGCTGACACAGGCCGAAGCTGCAGCGGAACTCGAACGTCTGGCCCGCGAACTGGGACAGGCGAACGAAGATTATCACACGCGTGATGCGCCTGTCCTGACGGACGCGGTCTACGACCATCTGAAACAACGCAACGCCGCGATTGAGGCGCGGTTTCCCTACCTCAAACGCAGCGACAGCCCATCAGATCAGGTCGGCGCGCCGGTTTCGGAAGGGTTTTCCAAGGTCACACATGCCGTTCGGATGTTGTCGCTTAGCAATGCGTTTGACGGCGAGGATGTGCGCGAGTTTGACGCGAGTGTCCGCAAGTACCTGGGCCTGGGTACGGACGATGCGCTAAGTTACACAGCAGAGCCGAAAATCGATGGGCTGAGTCTGTCTTTGCGTTACGAACAAGGTCGTCTGGTCCAAGCGGCCACCCGAGGGGACGGACAAGTCGGTGAAAATGTGACTGCCAATGCCAAAACGGTGGAGGATATTCCGACTCAATTGGTGGGCGCGCCTGACGTGCTGGAGGTGCGAGGTGAGGTCTACATGTCCCACGCGGACTTCGCAGCCTTGAATGAACGGCAGGTGGAAACCGGCGGTAAGAGCTTTGCCAATCCCCGCAACGCCGCAGCGGGCAGCCTGCGGCAACTGGATTCCGAGGTCACCAGGTCCCGCCCGCTCCGGTTTTTTGCGTACGCCTGGGGTGAGGTTAGCGAACCAATTGCCACCACCCAGTCCGACGCTATTGCGCGCCTCTCTGATCTCGGATTTCAGGTCAACCCGCTGACCCAATCCTGCGCTGACCCGGACGACATGCTGGCACATTATGCGCTGATCGAGGCGCAGAGAGCGGATCTCGGCTATGACATTGATGGGGTTGTCTACAAGGTCGACGATTTGGCGTTGCAGGCGCGGTTGGGCTTCCGTTCTACCACACCTCGCTGGGCGATTGCGCACAAGTTCCCGGCCGAACTGGCCTGGACCCGGTTGGAGGCGATCGACATACAGGTCGGTCGCACCGGCGCATTGAGCCCAGTGGCCCGGTTGCAGCCGGTAACGGTGGGCGGTGTCGTCGTCTCCAACGCAACCCTGCACAACGAAGACTACATCGCGGGGCTTGATTCCAATGGCCAACCTATCCGTGACGGCAAAGACATCCGCGTTGGGGATTGGGTACAGGTCTATCGCGCAGGCGACGTGATCCCGAAAGTGGCGGACGTAGACCTCGCTAAACGTCCAAAAGACAGCGTGCCTTTCGCCTTCCCTGAGCTTTGCCCGGAATGCAACAGCCCGGCCATCCGCGAAGAAAGTGACGCCGTGCGGCGTTGCACAGGCGGACTGATTTGCCCGGCGCAAGCGGTTGAAAAACTGCGCCATTTCGTGTCCCGCAAGGCGTTTGACATCGAGGGTCTGGGCGCAAAGCAGGTCGAAATGTTCTATGACGACCCGGACCTTCCCGTACGCGAACCGGCGGACATTTTCACCCTCGCCGCGCGAGACGTCGAAAACCTGGCACGCCTCAAGAACCGCCATGGCTGGGGCGCGCAAAGTGCAGACAACCTGTTCCGCGCCATCGGCGACAAGCGCCGGATCGGTTTTGGCCGTGTCCTGTTTGCTTTGGGCCTGCGTCACGTGGGCGAGGCGGCTGCGAACCTGATCGCGCGGCACTACGGGTCCTGGGCTGCGTTCCTCACTGCGATGGATCAGGCGGCAGGGTTCGAGGGGCCGGAATGGGAGGGCCTGTTGGGCATTGACGGCGTGGGCGAGGTTATGGCGCGTTCGCTCGTCGGGGCCTTCGCGGCAGAGGGAGAGAGGGGCTCGATTGACCGACTGGTGGCACATCTGGACATTCAGGACGCAGAACAACCCCGTGTCGAGGGCAGCCCGGTCGCAGGCAAAACCGTGGTCTTCACCGGCACGCTGGAGAAGATGACCCGCGCAGAGGCCAAGGCACGGGCGGAAGCACTGGGGGCCAAGGTCTCGGGCTCGGTGTCTTCCAAGACCGACCTGCTGGTGGCAGGGCCCGGCGCCGGGTCCAAGGCAAAGAAGGCAGCGGATCTGGGTATTGAAACACTTGACGAAGATGGCTGGCTCGACCTGATTGGCGCGTTATGACTACGGGTCGACCCGAGCAGTTGTTCCCGCTTTTTGCGGGGCTTGAAACGCTGGATGGGGTCGGCCCAAAAACGGCGCGTTTGCTGGAACAGGCTGAGATCGAGGCGCCGCGCGACCTGCTGTTTTCCTTGCCTTACGCAGTGGTGGATCGGCGTCGGCGCGACACGATCCGGGGTGTGGAACCGTCCCAGATCGTCACGATCGAGGTTACGGTTGGCGGACACCGCCCCTCCCGAACACGCGGTGGCCCGTATCGCGTGCATGTTGAGGATGCGGAGGCAGATTTTCAGCTGGTCTTCTTTCACGCACGCGGAGACTACCTGAAACGTCTGCTGCCCGAAGGCGCACGGCGTTTGGTGTCGGGAAAGCTGGAGATATTCGACGGGATGGCACAGATGGTGCATCCCGACCATGTTCTGGCCCCCGACGAGGCGTCCGAAATGCCAAGTTTCGAGCCAGTCTATCATCTGACCCAAGGTGTGTCGCTGAAAGTGATGACCCGCGCTGTCCGCAACGCGTTGGAGCGCGCTCCCGAACTGGCGGAATGGTCCGATCCCGAATTGGTCGAGCGCGAATCCTGGCCCGTGTGGCATGACGCGGTGGCGGAGGCGCACGCGCCCGAGGGGCTGGCGGACTTAACGCCGACCGCTCCGGCGCGACAGCGGCTGGCCTATGATGAGCTACTTGCACATCAATTGACGCTGGCTCTGGCACGCCAAGGGCAGCGGCGTGTGCGTGGGATTGAGAGCGTCGGCACCGGGCAACTGCGGACCAAGGTGCTTAGCGCCTTGCCGTATCGTCCGACGAATGCCCAGCACCGCGCGATGGAGGAAATCGCGGCGGATATGGCGGCGCCAGAGCGTATGAACCGCCTGCTACAGGGTGATGTGGGGGCGGGTAAGACATTGGTTGCCCTGATGGCGCTGCTGGTTGCGGTCGAGGCTGGCGGGCAGGGGGTCCTGATGGCCCCGACAGAAATCCTCGCGCGGCAGCATCTGGAGGGGTTGCAGCCCATGGCCGAAGCGGCAGGTGTGGTGCTGGACCTGCTGACCGGGCGCGACAAAGGAGCGGAGCGTCAGGCGAAGCTTGCAGCGCTCAAACGCGGGGACATCCAGATACTGTTGGGCACGCATGCGGTGTTTCAGGCGGATGTGGAATTTGCCGACCTACGGCTCGCTGTCGTGGATGAGCAGCATCGGTTCGGGGTTCGGCAACGGTTGGAGCTGTCGGAAAAGGGCGCGGCGGCGGATGTGCTGGTGATGACGGCAACGCCGATCCCGCGTTCGCTGGCGCTGGCGCAGTACGGGGATATGGATGTTTCGGTGCTGGATGAAAAGCCGCCCGGGCGCAAACCTATCACCACGGCGGTGGTCAGCACCGAGCGGATGGACGAGGTCATAAATCGACTGCGTGACGTGATTGCCGAAGGGCGGCAGTGCTACTGGGTTTGCCCACTGGTGGACGAATCCGAGGTGTCGGATCACACGGCGGCAGAGGATCGGTTCAAACGTTTGCGGGCGGTTCTGGGTGAAGGTGTCGTGGGGCTGGTTCACGGGCAGATGCCGCCGGCAGAAAAGGACGCGGCAATGGCGGCCTTCGTGGCCGGGGAGACCAAGGTTTTGGTGGCCACAACCGTGATCGAAGTCGGTGTGAACGTGCCCAATGCGACGATCATGGTCATCGAACAGGCCGAGGTGTTCGGTCTGGCGCAGCTGCATCAGTTGCGGGGGCGTGTTGGCCGGGGGGAGGCGGCATCGACCTGCCTACTGCTTTATCGTCCCCCGTTGAGCGAGGGTGGTCGACGGCGGTTGGAAGTGTTGCGCGAGACCGAGGATGGATTCCGCATAGCTGAAACCGATTTGCAGATTCGCGGGGCCGGGGATCTGATTGGCACCGCGCAGTCGGGCCTGCCGAAGTTCCGGATCGCTGATCTGGAACGACAGGCCGGGCTGATGGAAACCGCGCGCAGTGACGCACGCCATCTATTGGAGATTGATCCATCATTGGAAAGCGACCGGGGCCGTGCTGCACGTGTTCTGCTTTGGCTAATGCGGCAGGACCGCGCGATCCGTTTGATTTCAGTGGGTTAGCAAAAAAGTTCGCAAATGTTCTCAAAAAGTTCTTGAATGTTCTCGTTCAAAATGAGAACAAAGGGTCAACAAATCGTTAACCAAGACCCGGAACCAACCCATGCTGACCCTGATCAAAGAGACCGCTGAACGCTCTGCTGGCACCTTGTTGCTGGACTTCGCAGGTGTGGCCGCGCTGGCGGTGATTTTTGTAGCTGGTCTGCATCTTCCGGTTCTCGCCTGACACCAAGTTTCTGCCTGCGATCTCGTCCCGGCCGCCGCCACATCCTGTCCCATCCGATGTAGGGGCTTACCTGCCTTTTCCGACCCCTCCAGGGCGGCCTGCCGGACCCCAGACGAGACACGCATCACCTGCCGCCGCCATCTCGCCCGGGATGTGCGGCGGTTTTTTTTGTTCTGACCAGGTGTCCGAAGGCGCACCGTGCGCACATCGACAAAAATGAAAAAGCCCCGGACAATGCCGGGGCTTTCAATTGTTTTGCCAAGAGGTCCCGGGTCAGGCCCGGGACTGCGTCAGTGCGCGTGGCCTTTGTCCCAGTCTTCCTGCTTGGGCAGGATTTCGAACGTATGCTCTGGCGGCGGGCTGGGCAGGGTCCATTCCAGCGTGTCGGCATATTCGTTCCAGTAGTTGTCCTCGGTCACCTTGGCGCCATTGCGCAGGCTCCAGATCACCACACCGATGAAGAAGATGAACGATGCGAAGGACAGGAAGGCACCCCAGCTGGACCAAGCGTTCCAGTAGGAAAACGCCTCGGGGTAGTCGATGTAACGACGCGGCATGCCCTGACGGCCCAGGAAGTGCTGGGGGAAGAAGGTCAGGTTTGCGCCGATGAACATGGTCCAGAAGTGAAGTTTGCCCGCCCATTCCGGGTACTGACGACCGGTCATCTTGCCAAAGTAGAAGTAGATCCCGGCAAAGATACAGAACACAGCGCCCAGCGACATCACGTAGTGGAAGTGCGCAACCACATAGTAGGTGTCATGGTAGTAGCGGTCGACAGCTGCCTGGCTGAGCACGATGCCGGTGACACCACCAACCGTGAACAGGAACAGGAAGCCGAAGGCCCACAGCATGGGTGTCTTGAACTCGATCGAGCCGCCCCACATGGTCGCGATCCACGAGAAGATCTTGACCCCTGTCGCCACCGCGATGACCATCGTGGCCAGCATGAAGTAGGCCTGCTGGTTCAGCGACATGCCAACCGTGTACATGTGGTGCGCCCACACGACAAAGCCCAGTGCGCCAATTGCGATCAGGGCCCAGACCATCGGCAGATACCCAAACACCGGCTTTCGCGAGAAGGTCGCGACCACACGGCTGATTATGCCAAAGCCGGGCAGGATGTTGATGTACACCTCGGGATGGGCGAAGAACCACAAGATGTGCTGGTAGAGGATCGGATCGCCAGCACCGGCAGGAACAAAGAAGGTGAAAACGAAGAGCCGGGCC
>JBFOMB010000155.1:0-2793 GCA_040830545.1 Paracoccaceae bacterium
CGCCCGGCCGGTTTGCCGCGCTATCCCCTGGGCACCTCGGGTCCTCCTCCGCCCAGCTCCTGGGCCTCGAACCCTTTGACGGCCTTCCCGGTACAGGCGGGTTTGTGACCCGAAACCCGGTTCGAAATGAAGATATGCAGCAGCTCGGTTGATCCGATCCCGTCCAGCATCGGCTTGCCCGTTTTCTCGATCCAGTCGTGATAAACCGGCGAGGGCAGGGTTTCCCCCGCCGACACCGCAGCCCGCAAGGACGACAGGTCCGCGCCATCCTCCATCGCCTGCAACATGGCGCGATAGGCGGTGGGTGCGGTAAAGCAGACCGTCGCACCATAGGTCTCGATAATCTCGATCATGTTTGGGGGCGATGCGTTCTCCAGCAATACCGCGCAGGCCCCAAATCGCAGCGGAAACACCGCCAGCCCGCCCAGCCCAAAGGTAAAGGCCAACGGCGGTGAGCCAACAAAGATGTCTTCGGGTGTGACCCCCAGCACTTCGCGTGCATAACCATCCGCAATCATCAGGACGTCACGGTGAAAATGCATCGTCCCTTTGGGCACACCCGTTGTGCCCGAGGGGAAGCCCAACAGCGCCACATCATCCCGCCCGGTCTGAACCGCGTCAAACGTCACCGGTTTGCTCAGCGCAACCCGGTCCAGTTCCGCGTCATGATTGGCCGTGCCGTCAAACCCCACCACGGTCTTCAGCGTGCGGGAATCCTTGGCGCAAGTCACCAGCTCTTCCATCAGGCGCGTGTCACACAGCGCCACCGTGACCTCGGCCTTGTCCACGATCTTGGCCAACTCGCCTGCGCGCAGCATGGGCATCGTGTTGACCACAACCGCACCCGCCTTTGTCGCCGCCAGCCAGCAGGCCACCATGGCCGGGTTGTTCGCCGACCGGATCAGAACCCGGTGGCCCGGTTTCACGCCATAATCTTCGACCAGCGCTCGCGCCAACCGGTTGGTCCAGTCGGTCAGCTCCTTGTAGGTGCGCCGCCGCCCGTTGCCGATCAGCGCCGTGTGATCGCCAAAGCCTTGTTCAACCATGCGGTCGGTCAGTTCCACACCCACGTTCAACCAGTCAGGATAATCCCACCCGTCCAACAGGAACTCCGGCTGCGCCTCGGCAGGCGGCAGGTTGTCCCGCGCAAATGTATCGGTATGTCCGGTCGGTCCCAGCATGTCTCAGCCTCCCATGGCTTGCCGCGCAATCACCACTTTCTGCACATCCGTCGCGCCCTCATAGATGCGCAGCGCCCGGATTTCGCGATATAGGCTCTCGACAATGGACCCCTTGCGCACCCCGTCACCGCCATGCAGCTGCACCGCCGCGTCGATCACCTGCTGCGCCGTTTCGGTCGCATGCAGCTTGGCCATCGCCGCCTCCCGGCTGACCCGTGCCGCGCCCATGTCCTTGGTCCAGGCCGCGCGATAAATCAGAAGGGCCGAGGCATCGACGCCCAGGGCCATATCCGCGATATGTCCCTGCACCATCTGCAGATCGAACAGAGGCGCACCAAACAGCTCCCGCTCGCGCACCCGCGTCAGGCTCTCGTCAAGCGCGCGCCGTGCAAATCCCAGGGCTGCCGCCCCAACGGTGGACCGGAACACGTCCAGCACCGACATCGCCACCTTGAACCCGGCCCCGGCCTCTGCGATCAGGGCGGAGCCCGGCAGCTTCATGTCCGTAAACGTCAGCGTCGCCAAAGGATGCGGCGCGATCACGTCGATCCGCTCTGTCACCGCCAGCCCAGGCGTATCCGCAGGCACCAGAAACGCCGACAGCCCCTTGGCCCCCGGCGCCTCACCGGTGCGGGCAAACAGGACATAGACATCCGCAATCCCGCCATTGGAAATCCAGGTCTTCGCCCCGTTCACCACAAACCCGTTGCCATCCTTCTCCGCCGTGGTGGTCATGTTGGCGACGTCCGACCCGCTTGCCGGTTCACTCAACGCGAAGGCTGAAATCGCCTGCCCGGCGCGTGTCCGGTCCAGCCATTCCCGCTGCTCATCGGAGCCAAACAGCGACACCGCTCCCATGCCCAGGCCCTGCATGGCAAAAGCAAAATCCGCCAGCCCGTCATGGCGCGCCAGCGTTTCCCGGATCAGGCAGAGCGAGCGTACATCCAGCGCCTCGCCCCCCGAATGCTGCAAAAACCCGGCGTCACCCAATGCCGCCACCAGCCCCTTGCAGGCCGCGTCCACATCCCCGTGATCCACCGGCAGGTTGGCGCTGCACCAAGCGTCCAGCTCCTCGGCCAACACCCGGTGATGATCCTCAAAGAACGGCCAGCTCAGAAACGTCCGGTCTGCCATGTCTCACCCCTGATCTTCATTGTTCCCAAAATACTCAAATCCGACCGCGCCGCGCTCAGTTCCCTTCGAAAACCGGACGCTCCTTGGCCACAAACGCATGGTAGGCGCGCTCGAAATCAGCGGTCTGCATGCAAATCGCCTGCGCCTGCGCCTCGGCCTCGATCGCCTGATCCAGGCTCATTTTCCATTCGTGATTGATCTGCGTCTTGGTCATCCCGTTCGCAAACGTCGGCCCCGCCACGATGCGCTCGGCCATCTTCTGCGCGGCCGCGTCCAGGTCCGCTGCCGCATGCAGCGCGTTCCAATAACCCCAGGCCAGACCCTCTTCGGCATTCATCGACCGCCCGGTATAGAGCAGTTCCGCAGCGCGCCCCTGTCCGATGATCCGGGGCAGCATCGCGCAGGCCCCCATGTCACACCCGGCCAGCCCGACCTTGTTGAACAGGAACGCGCATTTTGCATCCGGCGTCGCCAGCCG
>JBFOMB010000156.1:0-4147 GCA_040830545.1 Paracoccaceae bacterium
CCGCGCGGCTGCTTCCCGGTCGGGCGTCCAGCATCCATGCACCGGACCCGATGAGGAAAAAGAACAGTACAAACAGCGCGTTCCACAGGTGAACCGTCGCCGCCGCAACTGCGATCCCGAACAGTGTGAACGCCCAGGCATGTCGCGCGCGCCGCCACGTGTCCGGCACATGTTTGCGTTGCCCCACCGTCCAGACCAGCCCCAGCAGAACGCCCAGCAACAACAGGAACGCCGGAATGCCGTACCGCATGGCTGTCAGCAGCCAGAAATTGTCCATGCTGTCTGACATCCACACCGGGCGTTCCCAATCGCCCAAACCGATGCCAAAGACCGGATGCCGCGCAACCTCGGCCGTGCCGTATTCGAACAGCAGAATGCGGTTATAGGCGGACTGTTTGGAGAAGGTGAAATAGTTGACGAATACGTGGAACGGCGTCTTGGTCGAAAACAGGTCGATGGCCACATAGGCCAACGCGAACAGGGAAAACAGCGCGGCCCAACGGCCCTGGATTTTGCCCAGCACACGTTCCCACGAAGCAACAAACCCCTGCATCATCAGCACAAGGTATGGCCCGCCAGAGGCTGACATGAACGTTGCCAGCCCCACGCCAAACACCTTGGCCATGCCAGCGTAATTGTCGAACCGCCTGCACGCGACCACGAAATAGGCCAGCGAAAAGGCTGATGCGCTGAAGACGCCATAGAGGATCGGATGATCAAACGGGCCAAACGTCCGTTCGATCCCCATCCGGGGTTCGATGAACGGCGCACGCGGTCCGCCCACAGCGCCCGAGATCGTGTCGTAGAGGATGTGCACACCGGTCAGCGCCTCTGGGATCGTGAACAGCAGCGTGGCCACCACCACGCCAACATAGGCATGGGCCATGGCGGAAAAATCCTCGTAACTGCGGATGTAAAGACGCCCGACAAGGTACGCGCCCATACATTCCACAAAGTAAATTCCGCCGGATTCGATGCCCTGGCCCAGCCCACCCCACTTGATCAGCGCGAAGATCGCCCAGGTACAATGGGCCAGCAGCAAGAGATCGAACAGGTTCACTTTGCCCCGCCGCCCCGTTGCCAGCTGGATCAGCATTGGCAGGATCATCACGATCAGTACCACGCGATAGGCCGACAGCCGCAGCCCGCCCAGATTGATCGACACGGCGGTCGGCAGCATGATGGCAAAGAAGAACACGGCGACAACCGCCGGAACGCCGAACAGCGTGGGGGAAAAGGATTTGGCCCGCGTCATTGCGCGACCAACGCTTTGCGGCGGGTCAGCGTGGGGTGTTCGACCGTGTGCCAGCTGAGGATGGAAAAAGGGACTGTCAGCGCCAGACTGAGGGCCGTCAAGGGGATCGGGCCAATGCCGGGCAGCAGATGGACAACAGTTTGCGCGACAGGCCAGCCATAGATGTAGAGGCCATAGGAATAATCCCCGCTCAGCCGGATCGGGGGGATGCAGAGTGCGAGAGAAATCGCCCCGTAGCACACCGCGATCACGGACAAGGGCTCCGGCAGGATAAACGTTGCGCAGATCGCGGCGAACCCGCCCCATGGGCTCAGGCGCAAGCGGTCGCTGAAATGATGTGCGGCCATGCCGACGGAGAAGGCGAAGAACAGCGGCAGGAAGGTTGCGAGCCGTGATGGCAATGCATCAGCCCAAAGGGAAATGATCCCGGTCAAGGCGGTTAGGGTCAGGACCCGGAGACCCCAGCGCGAAAGGCCCAGTGACACCAAAACCATGCAGACGCCATAGGCCAGCACCTCGTGAAACAGGCTCCACAACGGGCCATTGACGACGCCGGGATACGGGTTGGCGGCAAACGCGCCGGGGATCTGGTGTTCGATCGAAACCAGTGTGACCGCGCGCATCCACCAGATCACAGCGTCTGCGGGTGTCGCGGTTGCACCGCTGACATGAGCAAGGCACAGCGTCACGATCAGGGCTACGCCCAGCCCGGGAAAGATACGGCGCACCCGTGCCTGCCAGAACGCGATTGCAGATCGGCGCTCTGCACTGCCCGTGACCAGCAGGCCAGACAGGAAGAAGAACAGCAAAACCGCCCATCCACCCAACGACCGCCCGGTCAGGTGCTCCAACGGCTCCACCGTTCCGGGGCCCAGGGCCAGCGGCCATGCGTGGCTGACGATCACGCACCCCGCCAGGGCCAATCGCAGCGCATCCAGATTGCCGCTGCGACCTGTGCGAAATGCGCCCGCCAGGGTCATGTACCGACCCCAGCGATGGTGACGTTTCGCCACAAACGGTTGCGCAGAATGCGTTTCCAGGTGCCGAACACCGATTGCAGTTTCTGCTTTGTCGACAGTTGCAGCCAAAGGGGCCACAGGCGCTGCCCTTTCTGGTGCGGCACCTGCAAACCGACGGCCCGCATGGCAGCGATCCGCCCCCATGCCGCGCCATGGGTGTTTTTCAGGTTCGGCTGTGCGGCGTCGATCACATCGCGGGCACGGGGTTCCGCGATCAGAACGCCCGCGCGGATCGCGGCCTCGACCAATGCCTGCCCCTTGGCTGTCCGCGCCACGATCAGCGAGCGTCCTGCATCCTGATCACCCTGGGGCGGGGCGTGCCATGGGTCCCCGACCGAGATGTCGGCAAAGGCGCCGGTGTGATCCGCACAGATGCGGCAGCGCCAGCGGCGTTCACCTTGTAGAATGGTGCCCCAGCCTTGGGCATATGGAATGCCCTTGGACTGATGTTCCACACCCGAAGCATCCCGCCACGTGGCCTGCATCAGCCCTGGCCAGCCATTGCCGCGATAGCGCAGGTCGATCAGGTCGCCGTCCTTGGGTACCTCCAATCGGTCCAACAGCCGCTCTGTTGCCAGCAGGTTCGGCGCGCCTGCGCAGACAATCGCGATGGTCAGCGGGACCTTGGCGGCGAGTTCGCTATCCCGACCCGCCGCCTGCCGGACCGAGGCCACATCGCAGGGTTTGCCAACAAACGCGACCTGATCCGTGCCGCGCGCGATCTCTCCCACCAGTTCCGCCGGGCTGGCCTGAGCGTAACGCGATCCGGTGCCGCGCATCAGCCCATCCCGGTCACGGCTGATAACAGCCTCGTTCAGGCGCGGGTCGTCCTGCCGGGCCACAACATGAGCGACGCCATCGACATCGCCGTTGCTCAACGCGAATGCCGCCAACGCGGTCACTGCCCCGCCCGAGGACCCTTTGCACCGAATTTCCGGATCGGCGGCCCAGCCCTCCCAAGCGCAGAGGATCGGTCCCCAATCGGCGTCGGTCTGATCCTTGATCGGCAGGTCCGACCAGTCGCTGCTTGCGCCTGCACAGACTCCCATGGCCGCTCGTGAGGCCTCGCGCCCCTCGTGGCTACGTTCCACCACCGGGCGGCGGCCATGAACCGGGTCTTCCAACATGCGGATGGCATTTGGGAACGCCCCGGCGCAGGCCCCGCATCCGGTACAAAGGTTGCGAGCGACAATGGTGGAAATCGGATCATTGCTCATGCGTAGACCTCATTGGAAATGGACGTTGTGAAAGACAGGCGGGCCAGCGACATGGCCCGCAACGTTGCCGCAGCCTCGCCCACCGCAGCGGCGGCCCCGATGGCGGCAAGCGGGAAACCCGCAGCGGCAAAGCCGACGGCAGGGATCAGGGCGGCGGCTCGCATCAGGTTGGCGCGGGCCGGATCGCCGGTCCTCCCCGTGGCGATAGCCAGCTGTGAATAAGGTGTGCGCAGGATGCGGAACCCGGCGGCCAGTCCCACGGCAATGGCCAGCGCCAGATCGGGACGGACATCCGGGCCGTAGACCAGCGGAATGACAAGGGGTGCCAGCAGGGCAAACCCGGCAGCGACCGCAGTGCTCAGAGCGATATGCATGGTTAAAATCGGTTGCCACACCGGGGCGAGCCTGTTCCAGAACAGCGCCTCGCGCAGTTTCGGCAAAAGCAGAGAGGCTGCCGCGCGCCCGACAATTTGTGCTGGCAGCAAGGCCAGTTGCAGGACCACGCCGTAGACCGCCAAAGTCGCCCAGTCATAAGCCCGCGCCACGATCAGGCGATCCGCGTAGAAGGTCAGGAACAACAGCCCCGCATTCAGGATCAGCGGTGCGCCAAAGCGCCAGATGCGGGCGACCGCCTGCCGGGACAAGCGCAGATGATA
>JBFOMB010000157.1:0-21883 GCA_040830545.1 Paracoccaceae bacterium
TCTTTTCCAAACCACGTTCATCCTGCATCCAGCCCATCGAACTCTCCCCCCGATTCAGGTTATGTCGCAATTGGATCAGATATTGCGGCAGGCTCGCGCCATTGGGAAGGTCATGACAGGACCCAAAACCGACCATCCGTTTGCGGCGGCGCTGTTCATGATTGCTGCGATGGCGGTGATCGGGGTGATCGACAATTATATCGCGCCGCTCGCGCAGCATATCGGACTGTGGCAGTTTCACCTGACAAGGGCTGTGGTGGCCTTGCCGCTCGTTGCGATCTTACCGCTGTTGGGGCTGGGCGCGATTCGGCCACATCGGGTGTGGGCGGTGGCCGTGCGTTCTGTTCTGCTGGCGGTGTCGATGTTGTTCTACTTTTCGGCGCTGGCGATGATGCCGATTGCACAGGCTTTGGCCGGGCTTTTCACATCACCGATTTTCATTTTGCTAGTCTCGGCAGGATTCATGGGCCAGCGCATCGGAATTTGGCGGATCAGTGCGGTGGCGTTGGGGTTCATCGGCATTCTGTTTGTATTGCAACCGAACCCGAATGATTTCGACTTGCTGATCCTGGTTCCGGTTTGCGCGGGGTTCTTCTATGCGCTGTCGGCCCTGGCCACGCGCACACTTTGTGCCGGTGAAAGCACAGTGGCGATTCTGGCGGGGATGTGGGTGACGCTGGGTGCCATGGGCGCGCTGGGCAGTCTGGTTCTGGCGCTCTGGCCATTGTGGACGCCGGGAGATGACGTCTTGTTCGTGTCCCGTCCTTGGGTCTGGCCGATGTGGGATGCGGTGCCGCTGGTGGTGATGCAGGCGGTCGGGTCCGTTGTAGGCGTGTTCATGATCATCAAGGCTTACCAACTGGGCGAGCCGTCTTATGTCTCGGTATTTGAATACTCTGTCATGATCTTCGGTCCGCTGTTTGCCTGGGTTGCCTTTGGCCAACAGGTGAGTGCGCTGCAGGGAATTGGCGTTCTGTGTATCATCGGGGCCGGGACGATCATTGCGCTGCGCAACAGACCAGATAACGTGATCGCATGATCATCAGTATCGGGCGCAGATACATCTTTGTCCACATCCCCAAGACTGGCGGCACAGCCATGGCGCTGGCGCTGGAGGATCGGGCGATGAAGGATGACATCATGCTGGGTGATACGCCCAAGGCGCGCAAACGGCGGCGCCGTGTGCAGGGGGCAAAGACGCGCGGGCGGTTGTGGAAACACTCAACGCTTGCGGACATTGAAGGATTGCTGCCACCGGGTACGCTGGAAGGGTTGTTTGCCTTTACCCTGGTTCGCAATCCCTGGGACCGGATGGTGAGTTACTATCATTGGCTCCAAACGCAGAACTTTGAGCACTCTGCAGTGAAGCTGTCCAAGGAACTGGATTTCAACGATTTCGTTCTGAATCCCAGTACCCGTGCGGGCCAAAAGGCGGGGACTGCTACACGGTACATGACCCGTGCGGACGGGCACGAACAATGTGCGGCCTATATTCGGATCGAGGCGTATCATGAGGACATTGCGCCATTGGCTGCACATTTGGGGTTCACGCCGACCTTACCGCGCACCAATACATCTGAACGAGACCGCGATTACCGCCGCTATTTCAATGATTCGACAGCCGAGGTGGTCGCCCAAGATTGTCAGGCGGACATTACTCACTTCGGGTACACGTTTGGTTAACCCAATTGTCGACAGTTTGGCATCAATCCGGCCAAATCACCCAAAACTGTCATACGATTCCACAACAGTGCCCCCAATTTGCCGCTTTTGCGGCCCGGGCCGGACACTCGAATCATCAAATTTGGTCTTGCGAGGCCGAAATCAAAGTCTTCGGTCACATCTGGGGAAGAAGAGATGTTCGATTGGTTCAAATCCGGCAAGGAAAATGCCGAACTGGAAGCAGACACCGCCCTGCCAGGCGACCGTCTGACAATTACTGCTCAAAGCGGCCTGCTGTCGGGGACACACGTGGCCTCGAATCTGGGCTGGCGTAAGGTCGAGGCACTGAGCGTCGGGGACAAGGTGCTGACCTTTGACAACTCGATGCAGACCATCACCGACATCCGGCGTGAAACGCTGTTTATCGGGGAACGCGGCCACGCCCATCCGACCACTCTGCCGGTCCATGTGCCCAAGGGCGCGCTTTATAACAGGTGTGATTTGTGGTTGATGCCGGAACAAGGCCTGTTGATCGAAAGCGATGCAGCCAGCGACGCGCTGGGCGATCCGTTTGCCATTGTATCCGCGCAGTCGCTGACCGGTTTCCGCGGCATCTGCCGTGAAGCGCCGTCAGATCAGCTGGAAATCACCACGCTGTCTTTTGAACAGGATGAAGTGGTGTACGCCGAGGGCGGATTGCTGGCCTACTGCCCGCAGCCAAGGGATTTCCTGATGGATGAACTGACCGGACAGCATGGCATCTACGAAGTTCTGGATCGCAATCAGGGCCGATATTTGGTGGAATGCCTGGTGGCGGAGGATTGCGCTCGTGGCATCACTTATGATCCTGAAGAGGTCGCCCTGCTGGCATAGGCCCGTTCTGCCGCGGACCAGATGACACTAAACAGCGTTGCCAACGCCACGCTGAGCAGGACCGCAAAAACCGCAGCCTCGACCCGGAACAGTGCCGCGTGAACCGACGGTGCAGTGGCCAACAGGATCGCGGCAGAGAAGGCGGCAGGGGCATATGGCCCGGGATGAGGCAGCATCCGCAGGCCCAGAACCAGCACCACCGCCGACAATGCCAACAGAACCCATACGGGTAATCCCAGATGAATCGCCATCAGCGCGCCAAGGCTGCCGCCCACAGCTCCTACGCCGAACCGAAGTGCTCCCCGCACAACCTGACCTGGCGGGGCCAATCCCCGTGTGATGAACAGCAACGCCAGAAGGTGCGCCATCCCGTCATGGACGTGATGCACGGCAAAAACGGCTATCGCCAATCCCACAATCAGGAAAGCAGCCAATCCAACACCAAAGGCGCGTGGGGCAGGGGGCTGTACCGCTTGTCCAGCGAGTGGCGTCAGTTGGATCAATCCCCAGCCTGCGGCCAAAGCCAGCAACGCAGGTAATAAGGCGTCGTTAGCATTGGGCATGGCCGGGATCAGGTGCAGCCCTGTGCACATGAAAATCGCCAGCACGCCAGACCGTCCCCCGGTCCGTACGGCCTCTGCCCCCGCAATGGCGCTGAGCGCAAGGGCAACGGCGTAGAGCATCGGTTTCGATGGGTCGCCGGCGAGGATCACGACCCCAACCGCGCCCGCGATCAGGGGCCATGGGATGCGATGGCGCGGGCTCAGCAAGGCACCGAACATGCCTGCAGCTAATCCGGGAATTGCTGCAGGGGCGCGTCCTGTGAAGTAGGCAAAGGACGGTGTCAGAACGACAACGCCCACAGCTACCAACACAAAGATAGCCGGCCAGGGCATCACTCCTGACCGGCTATTGGTGTTATGCGCGGCGTTTGTCACCGCGCCAGTTTACGCTGCTGCGGCCTGCGGGGAAAAGCGTCCGTAGAAGGTTTCACCCTTTTCCGCCATCTCGCGCAGCAACGGCGGGCAGGAGAACCGCTCGCCAAATTGCGCGGTCAGCTGGTCACAACGTTCTGCAGCATAGGCCGCACCGATCATGTCGAGCCATGCAAACGGCCCACCAGACCAAGGGGCAAAGCCCCAGCCCAAGATCGCGCCAACGTCCCCTTCGCGGATGTCTTCCAGCACGCCTTCTTCGAGCGCGCGTACGGCTTCGAGAACCTGAGAGAACATCAGCCGGTCCTGCACGTCCTGCAACGCGGGCTGTTCTTCGGCCAGCGGGTATTTGTCATGGATGCCTTTCCAGTATCCGGTCCGCTTGCCCTTTTCGTCGTAGTCGAAGTAACCAGCCTTGGACTTGCGGCCCAGACGGCCCTGTTCTTCCATCCAGACGATCATGTTGTCGGCTTCGGACCCTGGGTACTCGTTGCCCATGGCCGCTTTGGTGGCTTTCATGATCTTCACCGCCAGGTCGATGGAGGTTTCATCCCCCAACTGCACCGGTCCAACCGGGAAGCCCAGCTGTTCCGCTGCATGGTCGATCATCCACGGCGCGACGCCTTCAGTGATCATGCGGCTGGCTTCGCCGCCATAAGGGATGATGCAGCGGTTGGCGTAGAAGAAGCGCGCATCGTTGACCACGATCGGCGTCTTGCGGATCTGGCGCACGTAATCCAGTGCCTTTGCCACCGCACGGTCGCCGGTTTCCTTGCCCTTGATGATCTCAACCAGCAACATCCGCTCGACCGGCGAGAAGAAGTGGATGCCGATGAACTGTTCTGGCCGCACGCTTGCCTTTGCCAGACCGGTAATCGGCAGAGTGGAGGTGTTAGAGGCAAAGATACAGGTCTCGGGAATGATCGCTTCGACCTTCTTGGTCATCTCGGCCTTGACCTCGGGGTCTTCGAACACGGCTTCGATGATCAGGTCGCAGTGTTTCAACTGATCCAGATCGGGCGTCGCGGTGATCTTATCCAGCAGCGCAGCCTTTTTCTCTTCGGTGGCTTTATCGCGCTTGATGCCCTTGTCCATGTAGCTTTCGGAATAGGCCTTGCCGCGATCGGCGCTTTCCTGATCGCGGTCGATCAGAACAACGTCCATGCCCGCCTGTGCCGACACCAACGCAATGCCCGCGCCCATCATGCCTGCGCCCAGAACGCCCAGCTTCTTCACGCGCTGATCTTCGACACCTTCGGGACGCACCGCGCCTTTCTCCAAGGCTTCCTTGTTCACGAACAGGGACCGCATCATTGCGCCCGAGGACGGGTTCATTAGCAGGTTGGTGAACCAGCGTGCTTCGATCCGCAGAGCGGTGTCAAAGTCGACCAGCGCGCCTTCGTAAACCGCGCTCAGCAGAGCCTTGGGCGCAGGATAGGCACCCTTGGTGCGGCCATTGATCATGGCACTGGCCCCGACAAAGTTCATGAAGCCCGCCGGATGATAGGGCGCACCGCCCGGCATTTTGTAGCCTTTGGCGTCCCACGGCTTGACCAGATCGGCGTCCTTGGCGTTCAGAACCCATTCCTTGGCGGCTGCCAGAGGATCCTCGACCACCTCGTCAATGATGCCCGCGCCTTTGGCTTTCTTCGGCTCCAGCATCTTGCCTTCCAGCAGCAGCGGGGCAGCAGCGACCGCGCCCAGCTTCTTGGCCAGACGTGTGGTGCCGCCCGCGCCGGGGAAAATACCGACCAGAATTTCCGGCAGACCCAGACGTGCCTTGGGGTTGTCGGCTACAAAAATGCGGTGCGTGGCCAGTGGCAGTTCCAGGCCGATGCCCGCCGCCGTGCCGGGCAGAGCCGACGCAATCGGCTTACCACCCTTCTTGGATTTCCGGTCCATTCCCGCCAGTTCGATTTTGCGCAGCAGGCCGTGCATTTGCATCGTGCCCTCGAACAGTCCCTTAGCCGGGTTGTCGCCCGCGTCGTCGCGCATGCCTGCCAGCACGGTCAGGTCCATGCCGCCCGCAAAGCTGTCGAGTTTGCCGCTGGTGATGACGATGCCCTTCACCGCCTCATCCGCCAGCGCGTCGTCAATGCAGTCGCTCAGTTCCTGCAACGCGTCCAGACGCATCACGTTCATGGATTTGTCGGCCACATCCCACGTGATCACGGCGACGCCATCATCGCCCTTCGCCATTGTAAAATCAGTCATTTTCGTCTCCGATCTGGTCAGCCGTCAACGGGCTGCCGTCCTGTTTCGTGAAATGGTCGCCGGTCTCGTCCGCCGTGACCATCATATCTATGTCGCTGTAGTAGACCGTCTCGGTCGGGGTGCGCGTGCCGATCACGAGGAAGGCCGCGCGGGTGTCAGACCGGTTCACCAGATGGTGCCCGTTTTCCACGCCCGCAGGCCAGGCCGCGCAATCGCCCGGACGCATCACGATTTCGCCCTCATCCTCGACCAGCACCAACTCGCCTTCTGTCACCATGGCAAACTCGTCCTGCTGCACCTGATAGTGCCGCAGAGACGAAGCAGCGCCGGGGTCAAGGTAGACGAGGTTCACGCCGTATTGTGACAGCCCGCCTTCGTCCCCCAGCGCCAGCCACGAGCGGCCATCCACCGCGCGCGCCAGCTTACCCGGGTAGCTTGACCCGCTGCTGATTGCGATCTGGCTGAGGTCGAGTTTCGGCATCAGACCCGCTCGATGATCGTGGCCGCGCCCATGCCGGATGCGATGCACAGCGTCGCCAGCCCGGTTTCCTTGTCCGCGCGTTCCATTTCATCCAGCAACGTGCCGATGATCATCGCGCCGGTCGCGCCCAGCGGGTGACCCATCGCAATGGCACCACCGTTCACATTAACCTTGTCACTGTCCACATCAAACGCCTGCATGAATCGCAGCACGACCGAGGCGAAGGCTTCGTTCACTTCGAACAGGTCGATGTCGCCAATCTCCATCCCGTTGTCTTTCAGGATTTTCTCGGTCACCGGAACCGGGCCGGTCAGCATGATGGTCGGGTCGGTTCCGATCTTTGCCGTGGCGCGGATGCGGGCGCGGGGTTTTAGGCCCCATTTCTCGCCAAATTCCTTGTTGCCGATCAGCACGGCTGCGGACCCGTCCACGATACCCGAGGAGTTGCCGGCATGGTGCACATGCTCGATCTTTTCCAGTTCTGGGTATTTCAGCAGCGCTACCTTGTCGAAGCCCGGCATCTGTTCCCCCATCATCTGGAAGGACGGGTTCAGCGACCCCAGCGACTGCATGTCGGTGCCCGGGCGCATGTATTCATCATGATCCAGAATGGTCAGGCCGTTCTGATCCTTCACCTGGATCACGGACTTCGAAAACCGCTTGTCTTCCCACGCCGCTGCCGCACGTTTCTGGGATTCCACGGCAAAGCTGTCTGCATCATCGCGCGTAAAGCCGTATTTGGTCGCGATGATGTCCGCGCTGATGCCCTGCGGCACAAAATAGGTGCCCATGGCCACTGAAGGGTCCGCAGCAATCGCCGCCCCGTCCGAGCCCATGGCCACGCGGCCCATCATCTCGACCCCACCGGCGATGTAGGCCTCACCCGCGCCGCCGCGCACCTGATTGGCCGCGAGGTTCACCGCTTCCATGCCTGAGGCACAGAACCGGTTGATCGCCAGACCGGGGATGGATTCGTCGAGGTCCGAAGCCAGCACGGCAGACCGCGCCAGACAGCCGCCCTGTTCCATCACCTGCGTGACGTTGCCCCAGATCACATCCTCGACCGCATGGCCGTCCAGGTTGTTGCGCTCCTTGATCGCGTTCAACGTCAGCGCGCTGAGACGTAGCGAGGTCACTTCATGCAGGCTGCCATCCTTGCGGCCTTTGCCCCGCGGCGTGCGCAGCGAGTCATAGATATAGGCTTCGGTCATGTGAGATTGTCCTTTCTTCAGGAACGCATTCCGTGTTGGGGGTAGGGCACGCGGAACGCGCCCCGTTAGTCGGTCAGGCCCGGTCCGCCGGTGATCCCGGCATCAGATCGTAAGGGGCCTTCCAGCCCGGCTGCTCGCTGAGGCGCGTCAGCCAGGCGTCGATATTGGGCCAATCGGCCCGGTCGAACCCATAGGGTTCGGGGTAGTAGAGGTAACCGCAGCAGGAGATGTCCGCATTGGTCACACCGTCGCCGACGATCCAGTCGCGGCCGTCCAGATGGGCGTTCAGCACCTCGTAAGCGCCTTTCAGGCGGCCCTGATTGAAGGCGATGACATCCGCTGGTCGCTTGTCGGCAGGCAGGAAGTTCATCAGAAACCGGGTCAGACCGGCCATCGAGCTGAGCTTGTGATTGTCCCACAACACCCAGCGCAGCACGTCATATTTCTCGACGTCTGAGCCGCCAAACTTGCCGGTTTTGTCTGTGATGTATTGCTGGATCGCGCCCGACTGCGTGACCGAGGTGTCACCGTCAACCAACACCGGGGCCTCGCCCATTTCGTTGACGTTGGCGCGGTATTCCGGCGTGCGGGTCTCGCCCCCGAAAAAGTCGACCTTCACCGGCTCCCACTCAACGCCGCTCAGTTGCAGTGCCAAAGCAGCCTTGTAGGAATTGCCGCTTTCACCAAAGCAATACAGTTTCATCGTCATGTCTTAGGCCCCTCCCAAGGCGTATTTTGAGATGTTGGCGGTGGGGGTTTCACACCCCCACACCCCCGTGGAGTACTTGACCCAAGAAGAAGCAGAAAAGTAACCCGCCCTTGCGCTTCTTCTTGGTGAAAATACTCAAATCCTCGGCACTGGTCTGCGGTAACATTGGCAGATCAGCGCTTGCGATCCTCCAACTCCGAATTGAACAGGCGCAGCCTGTGCGTCAGGTTTTCGGTATCCGTCACACTGTCGAAATTCTCGAACAGGAAAGACAGCGCCTCACCTTCGTCCAACCCGGCCTCCGTCGCGAACCGCTTCAGGCGTCGATAGCCATCTTCGGTCATAGCGATGGGCAGGCGGCGGGTCAGTCGAAAGCGTTTTGGCATCTGTCTCTCCGTTAGGTTCGCCCCGTCCTTTAGAAGTTCGTAGCGTCCAGCGCCATCACCGGATCAGCCCCGGTTTCGATCCGCTTCAGGTGCAGCGATGTCATCGGCAGTTGCCGCGCCATGTAGTAGCGCCCGGTATGCAGCTTCGTTTCATAAAACGCCACGTCCGAGGTGCCGCCGTCCAGCGCAGCCTTTGCCGCCAGCGCCATGCGCGCCCACATGTAACCGAGGCAGACATGGCCGAACATGTGCATGAAGTCATTGGACCCGGCCAGCGCGTTGTTCGGGTTTTTCATGCCGTTTTGCATGAAGTACATGCCCGCAGCCTGTAAATCCTTGGATGCGGCTTTCAGCGGCGTCAGGAAATCGCGGTCAATGGAGTCGTCCTTGCCGCTGTTTTCCTTGATGAAACCACGCATGAGTTCAAAGAACGCCATGACATGTTTGCCACCGTCCTGCGCCAGCTTGCGACCCACCAGGTCCAACGCCTGCACACCGTTGGCGCCTTCGTAGATCATGGCGATCCGGGCATCGCGGGTGAACTGGGACATGCCCCATTCTTCGATATAGCCGTGGCCGCCATAAACCTGTTGTGCTTTCACGGTCATGTCGTAGCCGACATCGGTCAGGAATCCCTTGATGACAGGGGTCAGCAGCGACACAAGGCCATCGGCATCCTTGTCGCTGGAGCGATGCGCCTCGTCGATCATGGTCGCGCCCCACAGAATGAACGCACGCGCGCCTTCGGCGAAGCTTTTCTGTTCCATCAGAGAGCGGCGGATGTCCGGGTGCACGATCAGCGGATCGGCGGGGCCATCGGGGTTCTTCACCCCGGTTACGTCACGGCCCTGCAAGCGGTCCTTGGCGTACTCCAGTGCGTTTTGGTAGGCGACCTCGGCCTGTGCGAGGCCCTGCATGCCAACGCCCAGTCGGGCCTCGTTCATCATCGTGAACATGGCACGCATGCCTTTGTGCTCTTCCCCCAGCAGGTAGCCGGTGGCCCCGTCATAGTTCATCACACAGGTCGAGTTGCCGTGGATGCCCATTTTCTCTTCGATTTTGCCGCAGGCTACGCCGTTACGCGCACCCAGCGACCCATCTTCGTTCACCATGAATTTCGGCACGATGAACAGGGACACGCCCTTGATCCCCTCGGGGCCGCCAACGATCTTCGCTAGCACGAGGTGGATGATGTTGTCCGACATGTCGTGTTCGCCGGCAGAGATGAAGATTTTCTGCCCGGTGATCTTGTAGCTGCCATCAGCTTGCGGTTCTGCCTTGGTCCGCATCAGGCCCAGGTCGGTGCCGCAATGGGGCTCGGTCAGGTTCATGGTGCCGGTCCACGTGCAGGCGACCATGTTGGGCAGATAGGTATCCTTCTGTTCGTCCGACCCATGGGCCAGAATGGCCGAGGCCGCGCCGTGGGTCAGACCCTGGTACATGGTGAACGCCTGGTTCGCGGCCGAAAACATCTCGCCCACGGCGGTGCCCATGACATAAGGCATGTTCTGGCCGCCGTATTGTTCCGGCATGTCCAGCCCGGTCCAGCCGCCTTCTTTCATCTGCTCGAACGCGTCCTTGAACCCGGTGGGGGTATAGACCACTCCGTTTTCGAACCGGCAGCCTTCGCTGTCGCCAACTGCATTCAGCGGTGCCAGCACTTCGGAGCTGATCTTGCCCGCTTCTTCCAGCACCGCGCCGGTGAAATCCGGTTCCAGCTCGTCATAGCCGGGTGTGGCGCTGTCGGTCACGTTCAGCACGTCGTGCAGCAGGAACTGCAGGTCCTTTGTCGGGGCGGTATAGCTCGGCATCGGGTCTCTCCGGTTGGCTCTGATGTCGGGTGTTGCGGCGGCTTACTCAGCCGCCTTGGCGTTTGGGTTCAGCGAGGTGATGATCTTTTCACCCCATTTCAGCTGTTCCTTGAGGTCGTCGATGGCCTCGGTCAGCTCGTCGCGGCGGCGTTCCATGTCGTCCAGCCGTTCCTGAGCGATCTCGTAGGTACGCACCAGCTGTGTGTGCTGTTGGTCACCAATGTGGTACAGGTCCAGCAACTGCCGGATTTCTTCCAGCGAGAATCCAAAGCGCTTGCCGCGCAGGATCAGCTTCAGCCGGGCACGGTCACGCTTGGTAAACAGGCGTTTTTGGCCGTCGCGGATCGGGAACAGCAGTTCCTTGGCTTCGTAAAATCGCAGGGTGCGCGGCGTGACATCATAAGCGTCACACATTGCGCGAATGGTCATCAGGTCTTCGCTCATTGTCTTTGCTCCATCGAACTGGGCGGGGTTCCGTGTCCGGCGCATAAGGTTCACCGGTTCCGTTGGCCCGCAACGTAACGGTCAGCAAGTGAGGTCTTCGGAAATCGTTTACAACAGGTGCTTGACGTTTACGTAACTTGGACGCTGCGTCACAAATCAAAGTGACGTAGCTTCCTTGAACGTAAACAACGGAAAAACCATTGCGAGGGGGGTATCGGGCAAACCTACAGTGCTGAGTGGCAGCGGCAGAAAACCGCCGGAGAGATCAGTTCAGCTCGGCGGCGCTTTGCTCGCGGAGCGATTTCAGCTCGTCCATCGCTTCGGTGATCTGGTCGCGTTGATTGGACAGTTCTGTCAACTGTCGGTCGGCCATTTCAACGAAGGTTTGCAACTGTGCCTTGTTGCCTTCGTCTTCGTAGATCAGCAGCCACTGCCGGATCTCCTCCAGCTGAAACCCGAATTTCCGACCGCGCAGAATCAGTTTCATCCGGGCACGTTCCCGGGGGCCGTAGAAGCGCGATCGGCCTTCGCGGTCCGGCTGCAGCAGTTCGATATACTCATAGTACCGGAGCGTCCGAGGCGTCACCTCGAACTCTGCACACATCTCTTTGAATGAAATGCGGTCATCGACCATAGCGCGGCACCTCCTGCCAAAAAGGTTATTGGCTCGCGCAACGGAGCGCAACCGGTGCACTTGCGCCCGTCGGTCGCAGCACCCCATAAAGGCGTAATTCGTAATCGCAGGAGGCCTCTATGGTCGACAAAACAGCCGTCGCGCGGTCCTTTATCGAGGCCATTCCATATGCACATGCATTGGGTTTGGAGGTGGACCATATCGGCGAAGGAGAGGCCGTCATGTCGCTGCCATGGTCCGCAGACATTGTGGGCGATCCTGAACGTGGGGTGGTGCATGGCGGGGCTGTTTCGGCCGCGATGGATACCTGTTGCGGGGCGGCTGTGATGAGCCATCCATCGTTACCTTCGACGACTGCGACGATTGATTTGCGAATCGATTACATGCGCGCGGCCACCAAGGGGCAGACCATCGTGACCACCGCGACGTGCTATCATGTGGGTCGTAACGTGGCGTTTGTACGGGCGGTGGCCACGGATAATGACACGGACAAACCGGTCGCTTTGGCCACCGGATCCTTTACGGTGGAGCGATAGCATGGCGCGCAAACGTCCCGAACCTGTCCAGGTCATCAAGGAACGCCGCGACGGCGCGTTGGGCGCGCTGACTGGCGGCATTCCGTATGTCCGGTTTCTGGGGGTGCAGTTCGACCGGCGTGGGGATGAACTGACTGCGGTTCTGCCTTTCGACGAGAAGCTGATCGGCAACCCGATGCTACCCGCGATCCACGGAGGAGTGACCGCGTCGTTTTTGGAGATCACTGCAATCGTGACACTCAGCTGGGTGTCGATGTGGGAGGATCTGGAAAGCGGCGCAATTGATCCGCAAAGGCTGGCCGAAGGGGCAATGCCACGCCTGCCCAAAACCATTGATTTCACGGTCGACTATCTGCGGTCGGGCCTGCCGCGTGACGCCTATGCCCGTGCGCGGGTCAGCCGGGCAGGTCGGCGCTATGCCTCGGTCCATGTGGAGGGGTGGCAGGACAATCGTGACCGGCTTTACGCCTCTGCCACCGGGCACTTCCTGATGCCGCGCAAGGATGTGCCAGACGGTGAGTAGTGCGTCTGCGGAAACCGGAATCACCCACCGCCGGGTTCTGAACATCGCCATCCCGATTGTGCTGGCCAATGTGACGGTGCCTTTGCTGGGCATCGTCGATACCGGTGTGGTCGGGCAGATGGGCGACGCGGCCCCGATTGGTGCCGTCGGGATCGGGGCCACGATTGTCGGCCTGTTTTACTGGATGTTCGGTTTCCTGCGTATGGGCACGGTTGGCCTGACCGGACAGGCACGTGGGGCCGGGGACACGCCCGAGGTCGCCGCGCTGCTGACACGCGCCTTGCTGGTTGGGGTCATTGGTGGTGTGGCACTGATCCTGTTGCAGGTTCCGCTATTTGCCTTCGCCTTCTTTCTGTCGCCCGCCTCGGCAGAGGTCGAGTCCCTGGCGACCGGCTACATGGCCGTCCGCATTTGGTCCGCACCTGCAGCCGTGGCGTTGTTTGGGATCACCGGTTGGCTCATCGCGCAGGAGCGCACGCGCGGGGTGTTGCTGTTGCAGCTTTGGATGAACGGGCTGAACATCCTGTTGGATGTCTGGTTTGTACTCGGGTTGGGCTGGGGTGTGTCCGGCGTGGCCTTTGCCACGTTTCTGGCCGAATGGAGCGGGCTGGCGCTGGGTCTTTTCCTGTGCCGGGGTGTGTTCAAGGGCAGCGATTGGCGGGACCGGGCGCGAGTGTTTGACCGGGCACGTTGGCAGCATATGGCGAGCCTCAACTCCGACATCCTGGCGCGGTCGTTGCTGCTGGAAGCGATCTTTGTGTCTTTCCTGTTTCTGGGCGCACGGTTCGGGGACGTAACGCTGGCGGCTAACCAGGTGTTGAAGCAGTTTGTGCTGGTGACGGCCTACGGGCTCGACGGATTTGCCTTCGCGGCAGAGGCGCTGGTGGGGCAGGCGTTGGGTGCGCGCAACCGGGCGGCGCTACGGCGGTCATCTGTGCTCAGCAGCGCTTGGGCGATGGGTGTCTCAGTTGCAATGGGGCTGTCTATCGCGCTTTTTGGTGTGGAACTGATTGAAATCATGGCGAAATCGACGGAGGTGCAGGAAACCGCCCGAATTTACCTGATTTACCTCGTTTTCGTACCCATTCTGAGCTGTGCGGCATTCATGCTCGACGGTATCTTTGTCGGGGCTACTCGGTCGCGCGACATGCGCAATATGATGTTTGTGAGCTTCGTGGTCTATCTGCTTGCACTTGCAGCACTATTGCCGCTGTTTGGGAACCACGGCCTGTGGATGGCCCTGTTGATATCTTTCATCGCGCGGGGCGTGACGCTGGGGCTCAAGTACCCGGCACTGGAGCGGCTGGCAGAGAGATCGGTAGAAACTTCATCCTCCAAATGAACTAGATTAGAGTTTGGACGATATTCCTTCTACCAGTTCTAAAACAAAGACTTACCCTGTGGAGATCATGTGAATAAGTCTCAGTCTTCAAGAAGCGACTGAACACGCTCCGGTGGCCGTCCTATAACCGCTTTGTCGCCCAGAATGGCCACAGGGCGCTCGATTAGGATCGGGTTGGCCGCCATCGCATCGAGCAGTACATCGTCCTGCGTATCCTTGCGCAAACCCAGTTCCTTGAACCGCTTTTCACTCGTCCGCATCATGTCAACCACAGGGGGATTGCCCATCGCAACCCGCACCGCATCCAGTACCGCGCGCGTAGGTGGTGTGTCCAGGTATCGACGCACTTGAATATCCACTTCGGCCTCTTCCAGCAGGGCCAGCGCCTGTCGCGATTTCGAACATCGCGGGTTGTGCCACAGTTCGATCACATCCAATTCTCCCTTTTCGTACCAACAGCTTCGGCGACGGAATTGAACCCATCTCGTGCCAGTATTTCGTCCAATCCGCGCGCGATTTCACCTGCCAATGACAGTCCGTGAAAAACCAGCGCGGTGTACAGTTGCACAGCACTTGCACCCGCCGTGATCTTGGCATACGCGTCCTCGGCGGACGCAATTCCACCCACACCGATCAGAGGCAAGGCCCCGTTCAACAGTTGGTGCAAGCGGGCCAGAACCTGCGTAGATCGTGTAAACAGCGGTGCGCCTGACAAACCGCCTGCCTCGTTCGCATGCCCCGACTTCAATCCGGTTCGGTCCAACGTTGTGTTGGTCGAGATTACCGCGTCTACCCGTGTCGAAAGTGCGACTTCGGCCACATCTTCCAGCTCCGATGGCGACAGGTCCGGTGCGATCTTGAGAAAGACGGGGATAGGGCGGGACAGGGATGCCTTTGCCTCCATAACAGATCCCAGCAACCCAGCCAGCGCGGCCTTGCCCTGCAAATCACGCAGCTTCTCAGTGTTGGGGGAAGACACGTTGACCGTCGCAAAATCCAGATGCGGGCCGCAGGTCTCCAGCACCGACACAAAATCCGCAACACGATCCGTACTGTCCTTGTTCGCGCCCAGGTTCAGGCCGATCACGGCGTCGCGCGGACGATCTGCCAGCCGCGCCGCGATGGCGGTCATACCGTCATTGTTGAACCCAAACCGATTGATCGCCGCGCGATCCTCGGTCAGGCGGAACAGGCGGGGTTTCGGGTTGCCGGGCTGCGGGCGCGGGGTAGCTGCCCCGACCTCGATAAACCCGAACCCGCTGCGGGCCAGCGGGGCAAGGGCAGTCGCGTTCTTGTCAAACCCGGCGGCCAATCCCACCGGATTGGGCAGGTCGAGCCCAGCGGCCGAAGTGCGCAACCGCGTTGATGTCACCGGTCCACGCAGCGGCACCAGCCCCATTTGCAACGCGCGCAACGCAAACCCATGCGCCCGTTCCGGATCAGTCTGGCGCAGGGCCGCCAGCCCGATGCGCTCCAGCAGGGTCATGCCATCTTGTCCGGGAACTGATGCGCCCCATCCACGAACGGCAACGGTTCATGCCAGACCACGTCCGACAACCGCAGCGGCGCATAGAGATGCGGGAACAAGGCATCGCCGCGAGACACCTCCCATTTCAGAGCGTCGCCCAATGCGTCCGCCTCTAGCGCGAGTAGAATCAGGTCCGCCTCTCCTGCGAAATGCTTGGCCGCCGTTTCCGCCGCCTGCGTGGCGGTCGAAAAATGTACAAACCCGTCCGTCACGTCGATCGGAGCGCCCGGAGTTTCACCCTGCGACTGCAGGTCGCGCCATTCGTCTGCGCGTAGAATTTTGTATATCAGCATGCCCGCCTGATGCCGCTTCCATCCCAAACGGTCAAGCGTCACATGCAGGTCGCAAAACTCGATTTTGACTCTGCGCGCAAATCAGCGGAACATTTCCCCGTTCGACAAGGAGAAAAACAATGATGTCTCGAATCCTAACGTCGGTTGCCGCACTGGGCCTGATGGCCGGGGCCGCCGCCGCCGAATACAAGCTGACCATTCTGCACACGAATGACTTCCACGACCGGTTCGAGCCGATCAACAAGTATGACAGCGGCTGTAGCGCCGAGGACAATGACGAAGGCAAGTGCTTTGGCGGCATGGCCCGGATGGTGACCGCTATCGAAGAGGCCAAGACTCGCCATGACAATTGGCTGTTGGTTGATGCGGGCGACCAGTTCCAGGGCACGCTGTTCTATCAATACTACAAGGGCCAGACAGCGGCCGAGTTCATGAATGGGCTGAACTACGACGCGATGGCCGTCGGTAACCACGAATTTGACGACGGGCCAGAGGCGTTGCTGGAGTTTGTGAAGCTGGCGAATTTCCCTGTGCTGATGTCCAACGCGGACCTGTCGGGTGAACCTGCGCTGAAGGATGTGATCCAGAAGTCGGTTGTCGTCGAGAAAAATGGCGAGAAGATCGGGTTGATCGGCGTCACGCCCATCAACAACGACGAACTGGCCAGCCCCGGACCAAACATCACCTTTTCCGACCCGTCGCCTGCCATTCAGGCCGAAATCGACGCGCTGACCGCTGATGGCATCAACAAGATCATCCTGCTCAGCCACTCGGGTTATGCCACTGACCTGGCGATTGCCGTGAACACAACCGGGCTGGATGTGATTGTCGGTGGACATTCGAACACGCTGTTGTCCAACACGTCCGACCGCGCGGCGGGACCGTACCCGGACATGGTGAACGGTGTGGCCGTGGTGCAGGCCTACGCCTATGGCAAGTATCTGGGCGAGTTGAACCTAACCTTTGATGATGATGGCAACTTGTCGGATGCCTCGGGCGAGCCGGTTCTGATTGACGCCTCGGTGTCTGAAAATGCAGACGTGAAGGCACGCGTGGCCGAGCTCGCACAGCCGCTGGAGGAGATCCGCAATAAGGTTGTGGCCGAGGCGGCAGAAGCCATTGGTGGTGACCGCGCGGTGTGCCGGTCGCAGGAATGTTCGATGGGGTCGCTGATTGCAGACGCGATGCTGGACCGGGTGAAGGATCAGGGCATCGACGTGGCAATCCAGAATGGCGGCGGTATCCGCGCGTCGATTGACGCGGGACCTGTCACCATGGGTGAGGTTCTGACCGTGCTGCCGTTCCAGAATACGCTGGCGACGTTCCAGGTGACCGGCGCGGTGCTGCTGGAAGCACTGGAAAACGGCGTGAGCGAGGTTGAGGAAGGCGCAGGCCGGTTCCCGCAGGTGGCGGGTATGACCTACGCCTTTGACGCATCCCAAGAGCCGGGCAGCCGGATCAGTGACGTCATGATTGGTGGCGCGCCGCTGGATCCGGCCAAGGTCTATGGTGTGGTGTCCAACAACTATGTCCGCAACGGTGGTGACGGGTACAAGATGTTCCGCGATGCGCAGAACGCCTATGACTTCGGCCCTGACCTGGCGGACGTGACGGCTGAATTCCTGGCCGCAAATGCACCGTTCACGCCCTACACGGACGGGCGGATCACCGTGAAGTAACCCCAAGGGGTTGATTTTCGGCAGGGGCTCCCTTTATTTAACCATTATGTTAATTAATGAAGGGAGCCCCTGCTATGAAATGCCTGCATGTCTTTCCACCATCGCCAAACGCGAAAAAGGCGATGATGGTGAACCACCTGACCGGGTTGAACCTGCCGCTGACCATCGTGAACCTTCAGGAGGGCGAGCAGCAGTCCGATGCTTTCCTGGCGTTGAACCCGAATGGCAAAATACCTGTATTGGAACTGGCGGACGGGTCATCGCTGTGGGAATCCAACGCGATGATCAACCGGATGGCCTCTGAAGCGAAAAGCGACCTTTGGCCTGCGACCATGGATCGTTACGACATCATGCGCTGGCAATTCTGGGAAGCCTGCCATTGGACGCCGGCCTGCGGCAAGTTCATCAGCAAACATCTGTTCCAGCGCGAAGGGATCGACATGGAAGCGGCGGAGGTGGAGTTCCATCGCTTTGCCAAGGTGCTGGATGATAATCTGGATGGGCGCGATTGGCTGGTTGGGGCCGGGATGACAACGGCCGACATCTCGGTCGCGTGCATTCTGGCCTACAAGGAGGCTTGCCAGTATCCGCTGTCTGGCTACGTCAATATCGCGCGCTGGTTTGACAGTGTTCAGGCGCTCGACGCCTGGGCCGTGGCAAATCCGGCACCGAAGGCTGCGTGAGGCAGCGGGCAATTCTTCGACGAATTGCCTGCGAATTGTTGACAATTCGCCCTGCCACCGCTCTGGCCAATTCAGGGCGGTGGGCCTAGCATCGGGGCATGTGCGGGCGCTTTGCAATCACCCTTCCAAATGATGCCATGGCGCAGTTGTTTGCCGCTGCGCCGGCCAATGACCTGCCAGATGTGCCGAATTACAATGTGTGTCCGACGACTCAGGTTCATGTGGTTCGGATGGGCGAGAACGGGCGTCAGTTGTTGCCCATGCGCTGGGGGTTTCTGCCGCATTGGTATAAATCTGAGACGGCTGGCCCGCTGTTGATCAATGCCCGCAGCGAAACGATTGCAGAAAAGCCTGCCTTTCGCGCGGCCTGCCGCGAGCGGCGTTGCCTGATCCTGGCCACCGGGTTCTATGAATGGACCAAGGATGCCGAGGGCAACCGGCTGCCCTGGTACATCTTTCGCGGTGATGGCTTGCCGATTGCCTTTGCCGGGGTCTGGCAGACGTGGGGAAAGGACGAGCCTCAACCTACCTGCGCCATTGTTACGACCGGTGCGAATGACAGGTTATCGTCTATTCATCATCGCATGCCTCTGATCCTTGAAGAAGCGGATTGGCCTTTGTGGCTGGACGAAGCTGGTAAAGGCGCCGCGCGCTTGATGCAGCCTGGCGCAGATGACGTGTTGGATTGGTATCGGGTTGACCCGGCAGTAAACTCGAACCGCGCGGCGGGTGAGGACCTGATTGTACCCTTGGGCTGACCTGTGGACCGGGTGCAGGTGGTTGTGGTGGAAATGAGTATTTGGACCAAGAAGAAGCTGGGTAGGTGCGTGTGTCCGTGACGCTCAAGCAGTTGGAAACGCTGGTCTGGGTGGCCGATCTGGGCGGGTTTCGTCGCGCGGCTAAGCGGATGAATACGACGCAGCCCAATGTGTCGGCGCGGATCGCGGCATTGGAGGAGGTTCTGGGCCAACGCTTGATGCATCGGGATGCGGGATCCGTGACTTTGACGCCAGCTGGGGAGGACGTGCTGGCCCACGCTCGGACTGTACTGCGCGCGACCGAGGATCTGGTGCTGGCGGCGGGGGATGCCGGGCGGTTTCAGGGGTTGTTGCGGTTGGGTGTGACCGAGATGGTCGCGTTCACGTGGCTCGACCGGTTCCTGAATCAGCTACAGCAGCGTTTCCCTGCGGTGCAGTTGGAATTGACGGTGGATCGCAGCGTGATCCTGACCGAGATGCTGGCGGATCGTCGGCTGGACCTGGCACTGCAAAGCGCGCCGTTTGATCGGAGCATCAGTGGTGCGTTGCGGCTGGGGGATTATCCATTTGTCTGGGTGGGCGCGCCGGGTTTGGACCTGCCGGAGGGGGCGTTGACTTTAACCGATCTCACACGAGTCCCGGTGCTGACCCACGCGAGGGGGACGTTTCCCTATGACCAATTGAGCGCGCATCTGTCCGGGCAATCACGTGGGGAGGCGCGGCGGATCACCTCGACCAATTTGGCGGCCTGCATGCGGTTGGCCGAAAACGGTATGGGTATTGCGTGTTTGCCAGAGGTGATGGTGCGGGAGGCTTTGGCGCAGGGGCGATTGAGGCAGTTGGACTATAGCTGGGTGCCCGATCCGTTGCGGTTCTCAGCACGTTTCGATGCGGACAGGGGGGCGGCATTTGTTGGTCAAGTGGCACAAATGGCCGTGACAGAGGATCAGAAATTTCGATCCTTGTGATAGGATCAAATAATTGGACGTGATCCATTGGTGCGCCTAGCCTGAGCCAAATAACCCTGCCGCCCCAATGAAGAGATCGCCATGAAGAAACCCTACCGCCTTGGTGTCGATATTGGGGGCACGTTCACGGACGTCGTTCTGGAAGGTGCGAGCACGCGAACGACCACCAAGGTTCTGACCACCTATGCCGCTCCCGAAGATGCGATTCTGGAAGGCATTCGCACAGTTTGCGCACAGGCTGATGTGGCATCAGGTGAGATTGGCCAGGTTATCCATGGCACGACCTTGGCCACCAACGCCCTGATCGAACGTCGCGGGGCGAAAACCGCGCTGATCACCACCAAAGGGTTCCGAGATGTGATCGAGATGCGGACGGAAAGCCGGTTTGAGCAATATGATCTGAACCTGCGCCTGCCCGATCCGCTGTTGCCCCGCCAACGCCGCTATACCTTGACCGAACGGATTGACGCGCTAGGCGATGTGCTGATCCCGCTGGACCGGGCGGAAGTTGAGGCATTGGCGGACGATCTGGCCGAGGCAGGGTATGACAGCGTCGCGGTCGGCTTCCTACATTCTTACCTGAATGAAACTCATGAACGTCTGGTGGCCGAGGTTCTGGCTGAACGCCTGCCGGGGGCCATGATCTCGCTCTCTTGCGAAGTGTCGCCTCAGATGAGGGAATACGAGCGGTTCAATACGGTGGTCGCGAACGCCTATATCAAGCCACTGATGAAGAGTTACCTGACCCGGCTCAAGGGACGTTTGCAGGACGAAGGGCTCGATTGCCGGGTGTTCCTGATGCATTCCGGTGGCGGCATCATCTCGCTGGAAAACGCGGCGGAGTTCCCCGTGCGTCTGGTGGAAAGCGGCCCGGCGGGGGGCGCGGTGTTTGCGGCAGACATCGCCGCGCGGCACGGGCTGGATCGGGTGCTGAGCTTTGACATGGGGGGGACCACGGCGAAGATTTGCCTGATCAAACAACAGACCCCACGCACAGCCCGGGTGTTCGAAGTTGCGCGGTCCTACCGGTTCAAAAAGGGTTCGGGGATGCCGATCTCGATCCCGGTGATCGATATGGTGGAGATCGGGGCTGGCGGCGGATCACTGGCCCATGTGGACGCGATGAACCAGATCCGGGTGGGGCCAGAATCGGCGGGATCAGAGCCGGGCCCCGCCTGTTACGGTCGCGGTGGCACGCGGCCGGCGGTGACGGATGCGGATTTGGCGCTCGGGCGGCTGGACCCGGAGAACTTTGCTGGCGGCACCATCGCGCTGCACGGGGATCAGGCGCAAGAGGCGATCAGAACCAAGCTGGGCGAGCGGTTGCAGATGGATACTGAAACCGCAGCCTTTGGCCTGTCCGAGGTGGTGGATGAAAACATGGCCAACGCCGCGCGGGTCCATGCCGTCGAAAATGGCGAGGACCTGTCGCAATACACCATGATTGCTTTTGGCGGCGCGGCCCCGCTTCACGCAGGACGTTTGGCGCAAAAGCTGGGGATCAGCCGCTTCCTGGTACCGCCGGGTGCTGGGGTTGGTTCCGCCATTGGGTTCCTGCGTGCGCCCTTCAGTTTCGAGGCAACGCGGTCGGTCTATATGCGACTCGGCGACTTTGATCCGGGCCGCATCCGGGCACTGTTTGATGAACTGGCGCAGGAGGCGACGGCATTCGTGCGCAGTTGTGACGCAAACGCTCCCATCGGGGCCGAATACAAGGTCTACATGCGCTATACCGGGCAGGGCTGGGAAATCCCGGTGACCTTGACCCAGGCAGAGGCGCAAGACGCGGATGTGGCCACCTACCAGGCCCGGTTTGAGGCCGAATATGAAAAACTCTTCGCGCGCACGGTCGAAGGGCTGGACATCGAAATCACGGTCTGGGCCGTGAATGCAGCCACCCCGTCGCCGGAAATCATTCCGGTGCCCGACAGCGAAGAAGGCAGCGAAGCGCCGATGAGCGGCGCGCGCAATCTGTTCGATCCGGCACTCGCGCAACTCACATCAGCCACAGTTGTGGACCGGGCTACACTGCAATCGGGCCAGACGGTCATCGGCCCCGCTGTCATTACAGAGGCGGAAACCTCGATCATCCTGCCAACCGGCATGCGGGCCAAGGCGCAGGTCGACGGCTGTATCGACATCAGAGCCGGAGCAAGCTCATGAGCGTTTCCTATCAGGTAATGTGGAACCGCCTGATCTCGGTGGTCGAGGAA
>JBFOMB010000158.1:0-16457 GCA_040830545.1 Paracoccaceae bacterium
CCCGCATCCGGCCTCGGCGGGGCCCGGTTTGGGTCGTCTGCTGATGTCATTACCGCCAATGTGGCGGGGCGTTCTGTTACACTAAGCGGGAACCCGGACTACTGGGGCCGCGGCCTGCCGATCCGGCGGGGGATGCAGAATTTCGACGAGATGCGGATCGAATTTTACGGCGACGGGGCCGTGATGTTCGAGGCGTTCAAGGCCGGGCAATTGACTGTCATGCGGGAATACAATGCGGATGCTTGGGATACGCAATATACCTTCCCAGCTGTCGACCGGGGTGAGGTGGTCAAGACCGAGATCCCGCATAACCGCCCCTCGGGCATGACCGGGTTTGTTCTGAACACCCGCCGCGCACCGTTTGACGATTGGCGCGTGCGCGAGGCGCTGATGCTGGCGTTCAATTTTGAATACATCAACGACACGATCACCGGTGGGGTTCAGCCGCGCATAACCTCATACTTTGCCAATTCCGAACTCGCCATGCGCCCCGGCCCGGCAGAGGGGGCCGTGCGCGCACTGCTGGAGCCACTGGCCGACCACCTGCTGCCGGGTACGTTAGAGGGGTACGAAATGCCGGTGGGCGACGGCACCTCCCGCAACCGTCGCAACCTGCGCAAGGCGGTGAAGCTACTGGAAGAGGCCGGGTGGACCGTGCAGGACGGCGTATTGCGCAATGCAGAGGGCACTGCGTTTAGCCCAAGGGTGCTGCTGCGGCAGGGTGCGGGTGACATGATCCCTGTCGTGGACATCTATGCCCGAGCGCTGGAACGGCTGGGCATTTCGCTGGAGACCGAAGTCGTGGACAACGCGCAATTCACGTCACGCGAAGCCGATCTGGATTTCGACATCACCACGTTCCGACGTGATCTGTCCCTGTCTCCGGGCAATGAACAGCGGCTGTACTGGGGGTCTAAAGGTGCGAACCAACCGGGCACCCGGAACCTGATGGGGATCGACTCGCCTGCCGTCGATGCGCTGATCGAAACCATCCTGCAATCAGAAAGCCACCCGGACTTCGTGGCCGCCGTGCGCGCGTTGGACCGGGTGCTGACCGCCGGGCGCTATGTCATCCCGATATGGCAGTTCGATATCGGCCGCATCGCCCATAGCAGCGTGATCCACCATCCCGAGAGCTTCCCGGTCTACGGGGACCGCCCGGGGCTGGTTGCAGATACGTGGTGGTACAAAGAGAACTGATTTTCGAAATTGACGACGGTTGGTAATTTCCATATTTCATGAAATATGGAAATTGATGTACCCTCCCAGCTTTCTGCCCTGTCGCATCCCAAGCGTCTGGACCTGTTTCGCCTGCTCATGCGACGCTACCCCGACGCTGTGGCCGCCGGAGAAATCGCGTCCGCGCTGGATCTGAAAGCCAACACTGCCTCGGTCTATCTGACCGCGCTGCGCAATGCGGACCTGATCGAACAGACCCGGTCAGGCACGTCACTGCGCTATCAGGTGAACCTGACTGCCGTGCGCTCCCTGTTTTCCGGGTTGCTCAGCGATTGCTGTCAGAACCGCCCGGACCTGTGCCTGCCCCCCTTCCCCGCAACGGACTCTGCACCAATGACATCAGCCAAACCGCCCTACTCTGTCCTCTTCATCTGCACCGCAAATTCTGCCCGCTCGATCATGGCCGAGGCGATCCTGAACCGCGAAGGTCAGGGTCGGTTCATAGCGTATTCCGCGGGCGTTGCCCCCGCAGGCAGCCCACATCCAGAGGTTTTGCGGCTGCTGGGCGATAAGGACTATGACCTGTCAGCCCTGAAATCCCAGAACCTGGATGAGTTTGCGGGCGCGGGCATCCCGCTCGATTTCGTGTTCACCGTCTGCGATCATGCCGCGAACGAGGCCTGCCCGACATGGCCGGGACAACCCATGTCGGCCCATTGGGGACTGGCCGATCCGGTTAAGGTCGGCGGCAACGACGCTGAAAAGCAACTGGCCTTCCAGCAAACCTATGGCCTGTTGCGCAAACGGATCACCGCCTTTGCCAGCCTGCCGATTGAAACGCTGGACCGGGTTTCACTGCAACACCGGCTGGACGACATCGGGCGTGGTGCGTTGCTGGCTGACGCGACCTGAAAGGCACCATGATGGACACACGGAAACTGGCCGCCGAAGGTCTGGGCACGGCGATGCTGCTGATAGGCGTGGTCGGGTCCGGCATCATGGCGGAAACCCTGTCGGGCGGGAACGCGGCGATTGCCTTGCTGGCAAACGCGATTGCCACGGGCGCAATGCTGTACGCCATCATCACAACGCTTGGCCCGGTGTCCGGTGCCCATTTCAACCCGGCTGTCACGCTGGCCTTTGCATTGCGGGGCGAGATCGCACCGGATGAGGCCGTGCAATATGTCGTGGTCCAAGTGATTTGCGGAATCCTGGGCGTCTGGGCCGCGCATATCATGTTCGACCTGCCGATCCTGCAAAGCTCCTCAACGATGCATCGCATTGGTATGGCGCAATGGTTTTCCGAGGTGCTGGCAACTTTCGGCCTGCTGTTCGTGATCTTCGGCGGTCTGAAATCCCGGGCCGAGGCGGTGCCGACGCTTGTCGCGCTTTACATCACCGGGGCCTATTGGTTCACCTCTTCCACCAGTTTCGCCAACCCGGCGGTGACCATCGCGCGGAGTTTCAGCGATACATTTGCCGGGATATATCCGGGCCACATCGCGATGTTCATCATGATGCAGTTGGTCGCCGTGTTGATCGCACATGTGACACTGCGGCGTTTGTTTGCGTGACGGATTTAACGGCGCCAGCGTAGTTCCGGACTTGTTCCGGGACCTCTTGGCCGCGCCTAACAACCCAAAACCTCAATGAGGGAACCACAGCAACCAATTTCCGGTTCAGACATTGCGGTGCGCCAGCCAGACACATGCGTGACCACAATCGGGGTCTTCGATCACATGTTCGACGACCTCGAAAGTGTGCTGCTGCAACAATGTAATGTATTCACGCTCATCCAGACTTGCATGATACAGGGCCTCGCCTGCGAACTCCCCTATCGCCACACCTGCTTGTGAACCAGTGGTGAACATCAGCGCAGCTGTATCGGTCGCGTGCCTTTCAAAGACCGAAAACATGTGTCGTTGATCCTCTGGTGTCAGATGAAAGCTGCTGTTCCACGCCAGAAAACCGTCGAATGATCGGTCGAGCCTCAGATCCCGCATATCCGACACGATCCAATGGCCGCCGGGCAAGGCCGCTTTGGCCAAATCAATCAGCTCCGGCGATGTATCTATCCCGGTCAAGGCACAGCCCCTTTCAATAAGGTATCGGCCAATTGGGTCGCCGAACCCACATCCCAAATCCAGCACCGACGGGTTTTCCGGCAAAAGATCCAGAAACCGGTCGAGCCATTTGCGTTCGATCAGGTCACGACTGCGGTTTCTGGCCCAGGAGGCTGCTTGACGACGGTACAAATCGACAACGTTCTTAGAATCTGTGTTCACGCAGGGCTCCTGTTTGCCGGTTCATCAAGGCCCAATTCACGTCGAACACCAATCCGGAGGGTGTGCCAAGTCCTGAGGCACCTCAATTCCGCTTCCTTCTAATCAAGTTATGTTATAACGTATCATATCCTCGGCGAGGCATCCGATTCAAAGCTGTGTGAAAGAAAAACCTTGGCAAGAAACACGGGCAAAACCACCCTAAAGTCCAAACGGCGCGCGGAAAACCCAATGCAGGAATACGACCGCCTGCCAGCTGAGCTGCGATCATGGCTGGCCTCGGCCATTCTGCCATGGCGCGCAAAGTCCGTACGCCGCGCGTATGACAGGGCCTATGCCCGCACCGGGGACAGCGAACAGGCTTTGCGTGAGCTGGACCGCATTCAATTGGCGCAAGTCGCGCGGGATGCCCGAAAGGTGTGGGACGGTTTGCACCCCAGCGCGGAAACCTCCTGACCGCTGCGTTTTCGCAAATTCCCTGCGCCAATGCTCTTTTTCGTGTAGCCTGCCCGAACCACGGCGGGGGAGGCGCAGGTGTATCAGGTGAATTTGACCGAGTCCTATTTTCCGATTCAGGACCAGGAGGAGGTCCTGGAAACCACAGTGGGCGGATTGCTGCGCCAAACCGCAGCGACCAACCCGGATGATCCCGCCCTGACCGAGGTCGACATGACCGGTGCGCTGGGACGACGCTGGACGTTTGGCAGCCTACTGTCAGATGCAGAGGTGCTGGCGCTCGCGCTGTCCACCCGATTTGAACCGGGCGAACGGATTTGTGTCTGGGCCCCAAATGTGCCGGAGTGGGTGTTGCTGGAATATGCCTGCGCACTTGCCGGACTGACACTGGTCACCGCAAACCCGGCCTATCAGCCACAGGAATTGCGCTATGTGCTTGACCAATCCCGGTCCTCTGCCCTGTTCCTGACCTGTTCTTTTCGTGGCAATCCCATGTGGGACATCGCGCAAGAGGCCGCACAGGGCCTGCCGAACCTGAAGGAAATTGTCGATATTCAGGATCGCGCGGCGGTTCACGCGCAGGGGTCGCGCCCGGCTGAATTGCCCGACGTGCAGGCCGGGGATGCCGCACAGATACAATACACCTCAGGCACCACAGGATTTCCCAAAGGCGCAGTGTTGAGCCATCGGGGCCTGACCAACAATGCGCGCTTCTATGCGGCACGACTGCAGGCGAAACCGGGCGAGCCCTGGGCCAGCGTCATGCCCCTGTTCCACACCGCAGGTTGCGCGATGGCAGTGCTGGGATCGCTGCAATCCGCGTCCCCGCTTTACCTGTTCACCATGTTCGACCCGGTTGCCTTCCTGCGCATCATCGAAAGCGAGCGGATCGCTCTGACCGGGGGTGTGCCGACGATGATCGTGGCCATGCTGGAAGTGCTGGACCACCAAAGCTTTGACACCTCCTCCATGCGCAGTTGCATGTCGGGCGGATCTATGGTGCCCCCGCAACTGGTCCGCGCGATCAAGGACAAGATGGGATGTGGTGTGCAGACGGTTTATGGCCAGACCGAGTGCTCTCCGTTGATCACGATGCACCATCTGGATGAATCCGAGGCGGATGCGTGCAACACCATCGGCCAACCCATGCCCCAACACGAACTCGCCATTCGCGATCCGCAAACGGATGCGATCCTGCCTGTGGGTGAGATTGGTGAGATTTGCGTGCGCGGCTACCTCATCATGATCGAGTACAATGACAATCCCGAAGCAACCGCTGCGACGGTCGATGCAGAAGGCTGGCTGCGCACTGGTGACCTGGGGCGGATGGACAGCCGGGGTTATGTCGCGGTCACCGGTCGCGTGAAAGAAATGATCATCCGTGGCGGCGAAAACCTGTTCCCGGCAGAAATCGAAAACGTGCTGCTGGAACACCCCGATGTGGCGGAAATCGCTGTTGTCGGCCTGCCCGATGACAAATGGGGAGAGATTGTTGCCGCCTTTGTACGTCCCTCGGACGGCGCACAGGTTGATCCGCAGGCGCTAAAATCCCATTGCCGGGCGCATCTGGCCCCGATGAAATCACCCGTGGTCTGGTGTCAGATGGAAAGCTTCCCCCTGACGGGATCGGGTAAGATCCGGAAATTCGCCCTGCGCGATCAGTTTATCGCTGGGGAAATCACCGCGTTGCCCACCGCGTCTTAAGCAAACTGGAAACTAGATTTTCAGTCCTTAAACGATCCGGCCCGCCGTTGACCCCTTGGGCCGCCTTTGGTCATGTCTGCGCAGCGAAATGGAGGGGCTCATGCGCAAGACAGCTCGGGTTGTGGTGATTGGTGGCGGGATCGCCGGGTGTTCGACGCTTTATCATCTGACGCAGGAAGGCTGGTCAGATGTCATGCTGCTGGAACGGGACGAATTGACTTCGGGCACCACGTGGCACTCAGCTGCGCAGGTCACGAACTTCGGCATGAACCAGACCATGGTTGGTCTGAAATCCCACTCCATCGCGCTCTATCGTGACCTGGCGGCGGACCCGGAATACCCTGTTGGCTACAACTATGGTGACGGTGGTATTCGACTGGCCGAAACGCAGGCGCAGATGGATGGTTATCATCATTTTGCCAGCCTGGCCAAAGGGATGGGCGTCGAATATGAAGTGATTGACGCTGCTGAATGCGCCCGCCGTCACCCGCTGTTGAACACCGAAGGGTTGGTTGGCGGCCTTTGGGACCCGCATGACGGCCATATCGACCCAGCCCAACTGTGTCAGGCGCTGGCTCGTCGTGCCCGCGCTGCCGGGGCCGAGGTCAACCGGTACACCGAAGTCACTGGACTGCGCCAACTGCCCGACGACAGTTGGGTTGTGGAAACCAACAAGGGTGAGATCAACGCCGAGATCGTGGTCAACGCCTGCGGCTACCGCGTGAACGAGGTTGGCGCGATGATGGGGGTGACACACCCCGTGATGTCGATGGAGCATCAGTACTTCGTCACCGAAGCCATGCCGGGCGTGCGCGACGCAGGCCATCGTATCCCTCTGATCCGCTGCCCGATTTCAGATTTCTACAGCCGTCAGGAAAAAGACGGGCTGCTGGTCGGGTTTTACGAACAGGATTGCAAAACCTGGGGTATGGACGGGATCGACCCGCGGTTTGCCAACGATCTTTGCCCGGATGATCTGGAGCGTGTGTCTGACGTGCTGGAGGGCGCAATCCACCGCATGCCCGCGCTGGCAGAGGCCGGGATTCACACCATCGTCAACGGTCCAATCACCTATTCGCTGGATGGTGCGCCACTGGTCGGGCCGATCCCCGGCAAGCGAAATGCGTTCTGTATCATAGGTTTGCGTGCCGGTCTTGGTGAGGGCGGCGGCCATGGCTGGCTGCTGGCGCAGCAGATCGTACATGGCGAGGCGGTGTATGACACATGGTCGTTGGACCCGCGCCGTTTTACGGCTCATGGCACGGTGGAACTGACAGCGCTCAAGGCGATCGAAGAGTACCAGAACGAATTCCGTTTTGAATTTCCGCATGAACACCGCCCCGCCGGTCGTCCCGCCAAAACCACGCCGTTGACCCCGGTTCTGGCTGCCGAGAACGCCCATTTCGGTGTGGTCAACGGGTGGGAGCGGATGGAATATGAGGCACCCTCCTCCGACTTCGCGGAAACCCATGGATTCCGGTTCAACGAGGTGTTCGACATCGTCGCGCAGGACGTGGCGGCGGTGCAAAACGGCGTGGGTTTGGCCGAAGTAAACGGCTTCAACCGGTATGAAATCACTGGGGATGGCGCGCAAAGCTTCCTGGACCGCATGATCTGCGGCACGCTACCCCGCCGTACAGGCCGCGTCGGGCTGGCCTATCTGCTGAACCACCACGGTTGCGTGAAATCCGAGGCGACAATTGCCAATCTGCCCGATGGGCGCATCTGGTACGGCTCTGCAGCGGCAGCAGAGTGGCACGATATGGACTGGCTGCAGATGCATCTGCGCAAGGATGAAGACGTGCAGATCCGGTCGTTGACCAATGACTGGACGATCCTTGTGCTGGCCGGACCGCAATCGCGCAGTGTATTGTCCGCCGTATCCCGTGACGATTGGTCTGCTGAGGGCTTCCCCTGGCTGTCCATCCGTCACACCACCATTGGTATTGCACCGGCGCTGGTCATGGGGGTCAGCTTCTCCGGTGAATTGGCGTATGAAATCCATGTGCCCAATGCGCATTTGCATGCAGCATTTGCCGCGCTACGTGAGGCCGGAAAGGCGCACGACCTGCGCCTCTTTGGCAGCCGCGCGGTGGAGTCGATGCGGTTGGAAAAAGGCTTCCTGCATTGGAAGTCGGAAATCATCACGGAATTCGATCCTTACGAGACGAACCTCAAGCGATTTGTCAAACCCGAAAAGGCGGAGTTTATTGGCAAGGACGCCCTTGCGAAACGGGCCGATGCCGGGCCAACCCGCTGCCTTGTCACGATGGTTTTGGACGATCAGGAAGCCCCCGCACAAGGCGGCGCGTCGGTGATCCAGGAGGGCCGCGTGGTGGGTACGGTCACGGCTGGTGATTGGGGACACCGGGTGGGTCAAAATCTGGCGATGGCCTTTGTCGAACCGGCGTTTGCGGCTGAAGGCACAGAATTGACTGTTGAGGTAATCGGACGGGACGTGCCGGCGCGGGTGATCCCTGCGGGGCCGTATGACCCGACCGGCGCGCGCATGCGGGGCTGAGGCGATGCGGGGCGGGCCAGAGCCTTTGATTCCGCGCAGTTCATCTTAACAAGGCGCCTGCTTATCCGATCACGCGCCGCCCCGGCCTGATCAATACCTCGGTCAGCGCTCCCAACAGGATCAGCACCGTGCCACCCGCGTGTACCCAGCCAAACGGCTCGTCCAGCCAGATTGCGCCGGATCCTACGCCACACAGTAACTCACCCGTTAACAAGAACGACATGGTGGCGGGAGACAGGCGCTGTGCGCTCCATAGCGTCAGGAACAGCACCGGAATCACGTAGACCACACCAAGCGCCAGCCCGGACCACAGTACCGGCAGGCTGCCGAGATTGGGCATCGGTGTCCCGTCCACCAACACAAACAGGATGCTGGCCACACAGGTGCAGAGCACCGCAATCGCTGTCAGCCCCGAGGATGACGCGTTCTTCGACGTGTAGATGAACGCAGCCCCCGCCGCCCAGATCATGCCCGAGGCAACAGCAATCGCGTCCCCGGCACGCAATCCGCCATGAAACGCCTCCGTCCCCAGCAGCAATACTGCGCCAGCCATCGCCGTCACCAGAGCCACGGTCGAGGTCCATGGCCACGGCATACCGAGAAAGAACCTCTCGATCAGTTTGGACCAGACCGGAGCCAGGTAGAACAACAGGATGGCGCGCACCACATCCGTGTAATTCAGCGCAGCGGAATAGGCTGTCAGCGCCACACCCGTCATCGCCGCCCCAACCAGAGCTGTAGGCGAAAGACGCGCCAGATGCGGGCGAAACACCAGCAACGCGATACACGCCAGTGCCGCTCCTGACATCAGCAACAACCCGCCCTGCGCGCCGTCCAGCCCATAGCCCTGCAACCAGCGCATCGGAATCCACCACAGGCCCCATAAGGCAGCGGCAAGAAAGGCCAGAATCACCGGCAAGGTGTCGGATCGCGTGGTCATGCTCCTCCCTGACGCGGGACGAATTCGCACGCAAGTCTGATCGTGTTTGCACAGCCGCGACGCTTGCGCACCGGGTGGATTGCCCGCACTCTGCCCGCAAGCAAAAGGAGCATACCGATGTCGGAATTCTGGACCTGGACCGCAACTGAAATGGCTGAGGCTGTGCGCAGCGGTCAAGTGTCCGCGACAGAGTTGGCCCAGGCCCATTTGGATCGGATTGATGCAGTGAACCCAGCGATTAATGCGGTTGTGCAGGAATTCCCCGACGAAGCCCTGCAAGAGGCCGCTGATGTCGATGCCGCGCGCGCGCGGGGGGACGATCCTGGGCTTTTGGCAGGCGTTCCGGTGACGATAAAGGTGAATGTGGATCAGAAAGGACATGCCACGACAAACGGCCTGACCTTGCAAAAAGACCTGATCGCGCCGCAGGACAGCCCACTGGTTGCCAATCTGCGCAAGTCTGGCGCGGTGATTGTTGGGAGGACCAACACACCCGCGTTTTCGGTGCGTTGGTTCACGGACAATGATCTGCATGGTCAGACGCTGAACCCGCGCAACCCGGCGTTGACGCCCGGCGGCTCTTCTGGCGGGGCCGGAGCGGCGGTTGCGGCAGGGCTGTGCGCTGTTGGTCATGGCACGGACATTGCGGGGTCCATCCGGTATCCGGCCTATGCTTGTGGCTTGCATGGGTTGCGTCCCTCGGTTGGGCGGGTGCCTGCGCGCAATGCCAGCGCACCTGACCGGCTGATCGGCGCGCAGATGATGGCGGTTTCAGGCCCTCTGGCGCGTTCGATGGATGACATCGAGTTGGCCTTTCACGCCATGTCCGGCCCCGACCCGGAGGACCCTTGGTCCGTTCCAGTGGCACATGACCTGGGAGCGTTTGAAAAACGTGTCGCCCTGGCCTATGCGCCGGATGGGATGCCCGTGGACCCGGCCGTGACCGCCGCGCTCAATACTGCTGCTGAAGCCCTGCGCGCGGCGGGCTGGCAGGTGGAAGAGCACGAACCGCCCTCGTTCCGCAAAGCGGCGGAATTAAACGCGCGGTTGTGGATGGCCGAAAACCATGTGGCCGCGCGTGAGGCGATGGAGAAAGAAAACAACCGCGCCGCGCTGTTTGTGTCCGAACAGATGACCAAGGGGATGGATGATCCGGACCTCGGGAACCTCATGTCCGCCTTGCAGGACCGGGTCACCGCAATGCGCGAATGGCAGCAGTTCTTTGCATCAACGCCCGTACTGCTGTGCCCGTCCTCTGGCGCGCTGCCCTTCCCACAGATGGAGGACCTCCGCAGCGAAGAAGCCTTTGCCGCAGTTTACGAGGCGCAACTGCCCCAGCGCGCCGCCCCCTCCGTTGCGTTGCCGGGGCTGAATGTGGCGACCGGGATGGCAGGGGAAGCGCCCGTCGGTGTGCAATTGTTGGCCGCACCTTACCGCGAAGACATCCTTATCGCCGCCGGTCGCGTGATCGAGGACGCGTGTGGTCGTCCCCAGCCCTGTACACCCACCCTGCCCTGATCCATCGCTTGACGTAGGCCGCGCCCCCGGCCATATCCGCCCACTGAACCCTAATATCTGGACTTGCCGATGACCGCTGACGCGACCCACACCATCACGCCTGACCTGCTGACCGACATCCGCGCGCGTTTTGCGCATGTGGATGAATGCCCTTTCCAGGGACCGCGTGTGTTTTTCGAAAACGCAGGTGGCGCGCTGACTCTCAAGTCGGCCGTTGAAACATCGACCAAGTTCGCCGCTATCCCGGACAATCAGGGGCGTGACAACCCGGCGGCGCACGCGCTGGTCGCTGTCATCGAAAAGGCCAAGGCGGATATGGCGGTGTTCATGAACGCCTCTTCCGGTCAATTCTTTTGCGGCGAAAGTGGGACTGAGCTGCTGTTTCGCATGATCCGCACGGCCTGTGTAAACGCCCCCAAGGGGAGCAAAGTGATCGGGTCGTCCATTGAACACCCGGCCTCCCGGTCCGCCGCGCGCCGCTGGGCGGACATTGCAGGATTGGACTATGTCAACGTCCAGCATGACGACGCAACCGGCACTGTGGATGTTGCGGCATACGAGGCGTTGCTGACCCCTGATGTGTCGGTCGCGACGATCCTGCATACCTCCCCCGTCACTGGTATGGGTGTTGATGTTCATGGCATTGCGGCCGCGATCCGCCGGGTTGCACCCGAGGCGATCATCATCGTTGACGGGATTCAGCACGCCGCCCATGGCCGGATCGACATCGACAGCTATGGCATCGATGGGTACGCAATTTCACCTTACAAGGTCTTTTCCCGCCACGGCTATGGAATGGCGTGGATTTCTGACCGTTTGACCCGTCTGCCCCATGACCAGTTGATCGGCGCGCCGGAAACAGGGTGGGAATTCGGCACACGCGACACCGGGGCCTATGCGACCATGTCCGATGTGGTGGACTATTTCGACTGGCTGGGCGGCGAAGTGTCAGAAGAAACCGACCGCCGCGCGCGAATTGTGGCTGCCGGGCAGGCGATCCATGCTCATGAAAAGACGCTGACCGATGCGATGATCCATGGCACCGGCAACCTTAAGGGGTTGAAAGACATGGATCACATCCAGATCATCGGCGGCGCGGACAATCCCGCGCGCGAAGGTCTGGTGTCCATCGTTGTGGCTGGCCGCCCCTCGCCCGAGGTTGTGACCGAACTCAACAATCGTAGTATCCGCACCCACACGCGCAAAGCTGATCACTATTCCGGCAACGTGCTGGACCCGCTGGGCCTAAGCGATGCGATCCGCATTTCGCTGTGCCACTACAACTCGGAACACGAGGTGGCCCAATTGCTCGCAGCGTTGGCCGAGATCGGGTAGGATCACAATATGGCCAAGAAAACCTCAGGCCGCGGACGTCGGGATCTAACCGTGAAGGTCAAGACCGCGCGCGGGCGCAAGCTCAGCTCGACCCGCTGGCTGCAACGGCAGTTGAACGATCCATATGTGCGTCAGGCGCAGGCCGACGGCTATCGCGGGCGCGCGGCGTACAAGATCAAGGAACTGGACGACAAGTTTCGGTTCCTTGTTCCCGGCGCGCGGGTGGTGGATCTGGGCTGTGCGCCCGGCGGCTGGTTGCAGGTGGCGGTGCCCCGCATCAATGCGCTGGGTGAGAAATCAGGCAAGGCCATCGGCCGTATCATCGGCATTGACCTGCAAGAGGTGGACCCAGTAGCGGGTGCTGAAATCCACCAGTTGGATTTCATGGAAGACGACGCAGACGCCAAGGTCCGCGAATGGCTGGACGGTCAGGCGGATGTGGTGATGTCGGACATGGCGGCCTCGTCCTCGGGTCACAAACAGACCGACCATTTGCGGATCATGGCGTTGTGCGAGGCCGCGGCCTATTTTGCGTTCGATGTGCTGGACGAAGGGGGGACATTCGTGGCGAAGGTTCTGGCAGGTGGAGCCGAGGGCGAGTTGCAGAAACTGCTGAAGCAGAAATTCGCCAAGGTCGCCAATGTGAAACCCCCCGCCTCACGCGCTGACAGCTCGGAAAAATTCGTGGTGGCCACGGGGTTCCGGGGATAACGCCCGACGCAAAACCGGCGACGGCCTGTGCCAGGACTTGAGCGCCAGCGCTTTCTGGAAGGCCGCAGCCTGTCCGCTGACCATGTGCTTGCGCTCCAGTTCCAGATGAAGCGCCGCGTGATCTGCTACCTGTTCGTGCCTCAGGTATTCGAATAAGCGGTTCCACTGCTCGGAACGTGAACTCTCAGTCCGTGCCATTTTCACCCGTCATCGATAGTTTCTACGCTCGACCGAAACCTGTCGGCCGGGTGCAGAGATTGTCACACGAGTGTGCCGATGGAATGTCGGCCCTGTGGCATGTTTGAGATATGAATCCCATCAAAAAAGTCCGGGCGCAGCTTCTACACCGCGCCCGGACCGGACATTGTCAAACGGACCAAACCTGGTCTGTTGACCGGCTTTATTGGTCTGCGGTCAGGCGCAGCTTGGCCAGATCGGTACCGACAACGACGTTGCCATCAAACCCGCCATCTCTGGCGGAACCAACATAGTCCGCTTCGGTCAACGCCGCCGGCAATGGGTAAGGCCCCTGTCGCGGCGCGCCTAATGGTGGGATCAGGTGCGTGTACATCAGGTGGCTCGCCCCTGCCCGCGCGGCCATCGAACCTAGGTCGGTCGCAGTGGACTGGCGGAAGTAAATCGGTGGCGGAAATCCCGTTGTGCCGTCTGGCCCCATCACCGGATGGATGACGGAATGAACAATGATATCCGCGCCATTCGACAAGCGTTCAACCTGCGCCGAAGTTGACGTGTCTCTCGGAGGCGCGGGCATATCGTTCCCTGCATCGCCACCGATGACAACGCTCCCCGCTGGAGTGTCCACACGATAGGATGCATGTCCGGCAACGTGGCGGCTGGAAATCGCGGACACCTGGACGTCGCCCTTTGTCCAAACAATCTCGGGCTCCTGGAAGGGACCAAACGTCGTCAGATTCAGCAATTCTGCTGGACCACCCGGCAGACGTTTCGGGTTTTCGGCCAATCTCTGTGCCATTTCGCCAGACTGGATCAACGCATCCCCGATATGTGCCGCAAAATTGCTGCAGCTCATGGTATGCCCCGAAAACGAAATGACATCGTTGTGACACACCATGTCGACCTTTGGACCGCCGGAATTGAAATGCCACCGAAGCTGCATGAGGTCGGGTAGACCTTCGGAGTGATCCGAATGGATGTGGGTAAAGAAAACGGCCGTCAGGCGACCAACCGGAACGCCGATCTTGGACAGTTGCTGTGTAGTTCCCCGACCGGTGTCGAACTGCAAAAGCACGTCCCGGCAATTGTTTTCTTCGGTTCCGTAGGTGACCAGGGTGCCCGACCCCGCCTGGCCCCGAAACACCGGCGGACCGCCCTGCGTTCCGGTCAAGGTGACTTCGATGCAGGGTTTGGCCATGACCGGCGCGGCAAACCCCAGCGTAACCGCCAAGGCCGCGACCGTAAGTGGTTTAAGTTGTTTCATGTATAACTCCCAGCAAGTCTCTCGATTTTGTCGGATCAATTCAAAAATTATCGATTTTTTTTAATTTGTCAAAACAAGACGAAGAACGCACACTTCAAAACCCCGCCAAAAGCGGGGTGGGCGTAGTCCGTTTTCGATTGTCAAGAACGTGTGGACGGTGGCCTGTCTAACCACCCATCTGCCGCTGCAATTCCAGCAGCACAGGGTCCGCGGGCATCACGGCCAACCCTTGCCGTAGCACCACGCGGGCCTCGTCCAAACTGCGTGTCGCATGGATTAGGCGGATCAGGATCGACCACGCGTCGCTACGTTGGGGGTCCAGCCGCAGCGTTTCGCGGAACGCTGATTCAGCGGCCTGGGTGTTCCGGCTTTGCAGAGCCATACCTCCCAGCACCATATGGGTTTCCGGATAATCCAGCTTGTTCCCGATGGAACGCTGCCAATCCCGCATCGCTTCTCCCAACAACGCTCGCTGGCTGGGGCTGAGCGCGTCGGGCGGAACGTTCAGCATCTGACGTGCTGCAGCAATACGCACCGAGCGCACCGGATCGCCCAGCAGAGGCGTCACCCGCTGCGCTTTGACCTCGGGCGGGGCGGCTTGCAGCATGCTCAATGCCTCGGCCCGGACCAGCGGATCGGGGTCTGTCAGCAGCCCGCCACCCATCGCGAATTGTCCACCTGATTGCAGTAGATAAAGCGCAGTGGCCCGCACGATGCCCGGCTGCGCGGTGTCACCTGCCAGTCCAACCAGATCCTGCGCGGCCTGTTGCGGGTTGATACGCCCGCGCGCCAAAACCTGACCGTAATGCGGACCGCGATGGGCGCTATCGGGGAACCGCTGAGCAATCTCCGACGCCGCCCAGTCGGCCGTCCGATCCTCATGACAATCCGTACACGCATCCGGACCGCCCGTTTCGCCAGCCAGATCGGGGCGTGGCACGCGGAAACTGTGATCGCGTCGCCCGTCGACGCCCATATAGGTCCGCTCGATCATGTGGCAGCTTTTGCACTGCGCGCCTTCGGTCCCCTCGGAATGAAAGTGGTGCGCCGGGTCGTCATAGTCGGCGGGCCGCAGCGTTTCGAACTCGGGGTTCCCGGCAGGTGAATGGCATTGCGTGCAGACCGCGTTACCCTCGGCCACCAGCCCTGCGTCATGCGGGTCGTGGCAATTCATACAGCCCACGCCCTGCGCATACATGCGCGATTGCAGGAACGAGCCGTACACATAGACCTCGTCCAATATCTGCCCGTCCGCGTGATAAAGGCCGGGCCGTAGCAGGGCCAACCGGTAGGTGTCGTGATAGGGTGTGCCGGGGATCGGGTTGCCGTCGGTCAGGTTTTCACGGCGGGAATGACAGCCCGCGCATTGCTGGATCTCAGCCTCGGTAATGCCCTGACCAAAAGCCATGGAAAACCCAGCCGCCGGGGGCATCTCAGCGTCGCCTGACCGTGCCCATTCGACGTGGTCTGCGCCACCACCATGGCAGGATTCACATCCAACACCCCATTCCGCAGCTGTCGAATTGTAGCGCCGCGCGCGAGGGCTGTAGGCACGGCGGTAATCCGTCGCGTGGCATTCCGCACAGCGGGCGTTCCATGTCTTGTATGGGCCCGTCCAATGCAGCGCGTCTTCGACCACCAGCCCGTCCCCGGGATAAAGGTGATACCACTCCTCCCGCTCAACATCCCAGACCACGTCAAAGCTCTGCTGGCGGCCCGGTTCGGTTTCCAGCAGGTATTGCTGTAGAGGGGCCACCCCGGCGACGGAATGCACCGGATAGGTGGTGGTTTGTCCGTCCGTATCTGTGACCTCGATTGTGAAACCATCGCCATCCCGGCCAAAGCGGACGGACATGCCTTCGCCTTCAAACGCGCTGCCGGTGAAATCGCCCAAGACTGTGTCTTCGGTCGTGGGCGTCCAGGCCAGCGCATGATGCGATCCGGCCCAGAGCTCGGCCACGTCGGCGTGGCAGTCGGCACATTCAGAAGAGCCAACAAAGGACTGAGCGGAAACGGAATTTGCAGCGAGAGAAAAGCCGAGGATGAGGGCCACCCGTCGTAGAACCGTGTTCATGTTGCGGGCCTCCCTTGCCGGTACGGTTCAGACGTAGAAGAGATTTCTAAGAAACAGAAGCGAAAACCTTCCCCAATCCCAATTGCAAAACCGAAGATCATTGGCGCGGCTTTGGGGGTTGAGCCACTATACCTCCGCCCCGCCCCCATCAACGTCGCTCAGCACCCCGTTCAACTCTGCGCCAAGAATCAGGATCGCGGACATCATATAGAGGAAGATCAGCGCAGACATTGCCCCGGCCAACCCGGCCTAGTTCCCGATGTAGGTTGCACACCGCC
>JBFOMB010000159.1:0-29063 GCA_040830545.1 Paracoccaceae bacterium
GTCAACCGCCTCGAATCCTACCGGCTTCTGGCCTATGTCTGCATCCCTCGCGCCGAAGAAATCTCCACAATCTCATTCGCAGGCACTCGGCGGATCTTCGGCCAGTCGCTATCCTCGTCGCCCTGGCCGATTGCCTCTGCACAATCTCATTCGCAGGCAATCGGCGGGTGTTCGGGCAGTGGCAATCCTCCATGCCGTCGCGCTTCATCGAAGAATTGCCCGACGAACATGTAGAGGTCCTGTCGGCGCAGGGGCTCTATGGCAGCCAGATGGGTGGCGGGACCGGATTTGGCGGCGGCAGCAACCTGGAAAGCCGCGCCATGCAGGCGGACGGGTATAATTCGCCCGGCTGGAAACGGCTACAGGCACGGGCCGGGCAATATGGCATGTCCCAACCCAAAGAAAGCCGACACACAGTAATCGACCTGGAGGCCGTGTCAGGCTTCACCATGGGCGAGCGGGTGTTCCACCAGAAATTCGGTTACGGCGTGATTGTCGGCATGGAAGGCGACAAGCTGGAAATCGACTTTGAAAAGGCCGGTACGAAAAAGGTCGTCGCGCGGTTCGTGTCGGCCAGCGACGACATTCCGTTCTGATCGAAGGGTCAACGCGCCCTCGATTTACAGCCCCTCGACCAAAACCATATTAGTTCGCGCCGTGCGTTTGCGAATCTCGGCCAGCGCGACGTAGTCGGGATCGTCCTTCCAGGCACGTGCAGCGTCCAGCGACGGGAACTCCATCAACACGACACCATCATGCACCCATTCGCCCTCGATTATGTCCAGCGGCTTTGATGATACCGTCAACAGCCGCCCGCCGTGCCGTTCAAAGATCGGCATGAAACCCGCAAGATACCCCTGATACCCATCCGGGTCGTCAATCTGAATTTGCGCAATGAAATATGCTGGCATGGTTGTCCCCCCTGACACCCACTCTAACAGATGACAGGTCTCAAAACGAAAAAAACGACGACGCCAGGGAGGAGGAGAGGCGCCGTCGTTCTCTTCATGTGCCCGACCTAAGGGAGGAGGAGTGGCCGAGCAACATTCCGGGGAAGAAATGTGCGGCGACACCGAAGGGAGGAGATGGTGCCGCCGCTAATTACAGGCCCTCTAGGGAGGAGGAGAAGAGGACCTGAACCGTTCATCCCGTTTCGATAAACAAGATAAGGAAATGCTGCGTATGCACAATGTTTTTTTGCGCAATGCTGCCATGCAGCAAAAACATGGGTCCACTGGTCAATTCCTGGGCGTTGCGCACAGTCCGCAGGCAGATAACCAGATCACCGAAACGTGAGTGTGGTTTTGGGAAGTTATGGGACGCGGGATTTTATGGGACGGCCTGACGGGAATTCGTGGGACAGGTCGCGGAGGGTCGCTCAAGTTCTCGAATCAAGTCTGTGATTCACAGTGCTTCACGGGACAGTTTGCCTTTATTTACAAGAACAAACAGGAAACACTTACATTTTTTCCTCAACGGAAGGAAAAATATCGGGAAAATATGGGACCGATCTGGGGTATCTCGATCCATCTATATGTTGTGCTTGTTTCCCACTTTTCAACAATAACAAGTCTATTTGGCCCAATTTTCGCTAAATCCAACCATACATCTGAACCTGCCAGGGCTTCAGCGGCCAGCTCAGTGGGTCACAAGACTATTGATTTCCATGTTTTCCCATGTCATCCCTTATGCATCGAACGAGGACGAGGCAGCAGGGGCACCAAGACCCCGAACCAAAAACAAAAAGCAGGGTTCATACAGGCACTACGCTTCATGCGAAAACAGAGAGCCGGCGCGCGGGCGAGCAGACATCCCCCCAGGGGGCGCGCGCAGCTGGCCCCCCCGCAAGGCGGGACGAGGGCGGCGGGTTGAACAGTGGCAGCAGTTCAACCCGCCGTTTCCTCTTCTGAGGGGGAGCATAGCAATCGCGGGGGCGCGAGCAAAGGGACGAAACGGTTTGGGCCGCAGGTTCAGAGGCGAAAGCCACCACAAGGTGGACAGCAAAGGCAGGGTGTCGATCCCGGCCTCTTTTCGCCGTGTGCTGGAGGCAGAAGACCCGAACTGGAAATCCGGTGAAGCGCCTGAGCTTGTGATCGTCTATGGCGACAAGCGCCGCAGCTTCCTTGAATGTTATACTATGAACGCGATCGAAGAGGTCGACGACAAGATCGACGCCCTTCCCCGCGGGTCCATGGAACGCAAGGCGTTGCAGCGTATGTTCCACGGGCAATCCTTTCCGACAACGGTGGACGAAACCGGTCGTCTGGTCCTGCCTGCCAAGCTGCGTCAAAAAATTGGACTGGAAGGCGAGGCGTTTTTCATCTCGGCCGGGGACACGTTCCAGATCTGGAAGCCCGAGACTTATGAGGAAGACAGCCTGAAATCCGAGGAATGGCTGGACGATCAGGGCGAGGATTTCGACCCGCTGATCTATCTCGATGGTGCGGGGGATACATGATCCCATGGCTGCCGAGGCCCCTTCAGACCCGGTCCAGCCGCACATCCCGGTTTTGTTGCGTCCTTTGCTCGAGGCCGTCGCGCCGGTGTCTGGCACATGGCTCGACGGCACATTTGGTGCGGGTGGCTATTCGCGTGCGCTTTTGGAGGCAGGCGCGGACAAGGTCATCGGTGTGGACCGCGATCCGCTGGCGTTTGACATGGCGCAGGACTGGGCGGGTGGGTATGGTGACCAGCTGGTTTTACAGCCCGGCAATTTTGCCGACATGGACGACTACGCCAGCGACCTGGATGGTGTGGTTCTGGACCTTGGCGTGTCTTCCATGCAGCTGGATCAGGCCGAGCGCGGGTTTTCCTTCATGAAAGACGGGCCACTGGATATGCGCATGTCGCAGGACGGGCCGTCCGCTGCCGATCTGGTGAACAACGCGGATGAGGGCGAGCTTGCCGACATCCTGTACCTCTACGGTGAAGAACGCGCGAGCCGTCGGATTGCCAAGGCGATCACGCGCGCTCGAACCGCCGCGCCCATCGAAACCACATTGCAACTGGTCGATGTGGTCGAGGGCTGCCTGCCCCCTGCCCGTCCCGGACAATCGCACCCGGCGACGCGTAGCTTTCAAGCGCTCCGAATCGCCGTGAACGCGGAATATGACGCACTCCATCAGGGGCTTATGGCGGCAGAGCGCGCCTTGCGTCCCGGTGGGCAACTGGCGGTGGTCAGTTTCCATTCCATCGAGGACCGCATGGTCAAACGGTTCCTGCAGAACCGATCTGGCGGCGGTGGACGGGCCAACCGTTATGCGCCTGAGGCGCAGGAAATGCAGCCGCGGTTTACATTGAAGTCGCGCAAATCCATTGCAGCGGACGATGTCGAACTGGCCGAAAACCCGCGTGCCCGGTCTGCCCGGTTGCGCGTGGCGGTGCGCACAGACGCACCCGCAGGAGAAGTCGAAGCGCGGGACATTGGCATGCCGATGAAACGCAAGGGGGGATCATGAGAGGGCTGCTGTATATATTGACGGCACTGGGCGTGTTTGGTTTGGCCTTTTGGGCCTATCGTGAAAATTATGCGACCCAGCAGGTGTTGTCCGAAACCCGATCCCTACAGGGCCAGATTGGCGAGGCGCAGGTGCGGCTGAGCGTTCTGCGCGCGGAATGGGCCTATCTGAACCGCCCGGACCGTCTGTTGGAGTTGGCCGAAATCAACTTTACCCGCCTTGGGCTGCTGCCGCTGCGCCCTGATCAGTTTGGCCGTGTGGACGAGGTCAGCTATCCCCCTGACCCACTGCTGGACATCACCAACGTGATCGAAGTGACCGGCGTGGAAGGGCAGAACCCATGATCCGCACGCCACTGCGCCCGCTTGCGCGAATCCTGCCGGCCCGGGCCAAGGGCGAAAACCCGGATGCCATCGAACGCGAAAACATCCGTCGCCGTCACGAGGAAATGCAGACCAAGGCCCGCGCGCGGGCAGAGAGTCGTCTGCTGGTGATGGGGCTGTCCTTCCTATGCGCTTTTGTCGTGATTGGCGGGCGCATGGCAATGATGGCAACATCTGAGCCATACGAGCCGCTGTCGAATGTCTCGGGCGCGGTGATCGCCAACCAACGTGCCGATATTGTGGACCGCGAAGGGCGCATTCTGGCGACCAATTTCGAAACGCACTCTCTTTATGCGCAGCCGCCGTTGATGGTTGATCCGGTAGAGGCGGCCAAAGGTCTGGTGAAAATCTTCCCAGACCTTGATGAAAAGCGCCTGATTCAGGACTTCACGGGCAAACGCAAATTCCTGTGGATCAAGAAACGCATCAGCCCCGAGCAGAAACAAGCGGTGCACGATCTGGGCGATCCCGGTCTGCTGTTTGGACCGCGTGAAATGCGGCTTTATCCCAATGGCAAACTGGCTGCGCATGTGCTGGGCGGGGCCAGCTTCGGCAAAGAAGGCGTAAGTTCCGCCGAGGTGATCGGTGTTGCGGGTGTGGAAAAGCAGTTCGACACCTATCTGCGTGACCCGGCAAATGGCGACAAACCCCTGCGCCTGTCGCTGGATTTAACCGTTCAGGCGGCGATGGAGCGTGTGCTCTATGGCGGGATGCGCCTGATGGATGCAAAGGGCGCGGCAGGCATCCTGATGGACGTGCATACGGGCGAAGTGATCGCTGTGTCCTCTCTTCCCAGCTTTGACCCGAACGACCGCCCGCGCGCGCCCATTGAGGGTGAGGAACCAGGCGACAGCCCATTGTTCAACCGCGCAGTACAGGGCGTGTACGAGCTCGGTTCCACCTTCAAGATATTCGCCGCGGCGCAAGCGATGGACCTGGGGTTGATGAACCCTGAAACCATGGTCGACATTCGTGGCCCGCTGAAGTGGGGCAAGTTCCGGATCAAGGATTTTCGCAACTACGGCAGTGCCTTGTCGCTGACCAAGGTGATCGTGAAATCCTCCAACATCGGGACGGCGCGCATCGCCCAGCAGATCGGAGCGAAGCGGCAAAAGGAATTCCTGGCGGCGCTTGGCATGTTCGATCCGACCCCGTTTGAGATTGTCGAAGCTTCCGGCTCGCAACCTTTGTTGCCGCCCCAATGGTCCGAATTGTCGGCCATGACCATTTCCTACGGCCACGGCATTTCCACCAGCCCGATGCATTTGGCAGCAGGCTACGCAGCGATTGCCAATGGCGGGCACTATGTCAGCCCCACGGTTCTGAAACAGGACGGCCCACAATTGGGCCCGCGCGTTATGTCGGCAGCTTCCGCCAATGCAGCGAACAAGATGTTGCGCAAGGTGGTGAGCGAAGGCACGGCCAGCTTTGGTGAGGTGCCGGGATACGCGGTGGGCGGCAAAACCGGCACGGCGGACAAACCCAAGCCGCGCGGTGGGTATTACGAGGACAAGGTGATCGCGACTTTCGCCAGCATTTTCCCGGCGCATGACCCGAAATACGTGGTGATCGTCACGCTGGACGAACCTGAGGTCTACACGTTGGGCGAAACCCGCCGGACCGCTGGCTGGACCGCTGTTCCCGTCGCCGCCGAACTGATCCGTCGCGTCGCGCCCCTTCTGGGGTTGCGGCCACAGCTTGAACCTGGTCAGGCCGGTGGCGTAACACTGACATCAAACTAATAGGGTGAAAGGGGCGCAATGGCGGTGACGAAACTTCTCAGCCAGTTGGCCCTGACGGCGCGCGGCGGACAGGATACCGAGATTACCGGGCTATCGGTGGACAGCCGACAGGTACAACCCGGCCACTTGTTCGCCGCCCTGCCCGGCACACAGGTGCACGGTGCGCAGTTTATTCCTGCGGTACTGGAGGCGGGCGCGGCCGCGATCCTGACAGACATGGAAGGGGCCGCCCTGGCTGATGAGGCGCTGGACCAGTCCCACGCCGCGTTGGTTGTGGTCGAGGACCCACGGCAAGCTCTGGCCTATGCTGCCGCTCTGTGGTTTGGTCGCCAGCCCGAAGTCATGGCGGCGGTGACCGGCACAAATGGCAAAACGTCGGTCGCAACTTTCCTGCGTCAGATTTGGACGGAACTGGGCCACGCCGCGATTAACCTTGGCACAACGGGGGTCGAGGGCGCATGGACCGCCCCGCTGGCCCACACCACGCCGGAACCGATCACACTGCATCGCGCTCTGGCCGAAGCTGCGCGAAACGGGGTGACACATGCGGCGATGGAGGCTTCCAGCCACGGGCTGGAACAACGGCGGCTGGATGCGGTTCAGTTGCAGGCCGCCGGGTTCACGAATTTCACCCAGGACCATCTGGATTACCACGAGAACTTTGACGCCTATTTTGCAGCCAAAGCCGGGCTGTTCCGCCGGGTGATCGGCGAAGACGGCTGCGCCGCGATCAACCTCGATGACCCGCGCGGGTCCGAAATGCGGGCAATTGCCGCTGCACGGGGCCTGTCTGTGGTGACTGTCGGCCAAGGTGTTGGCAATCTGTCCCTGCTGAACCAACGGTTTGACGCGACAGGTCAACAAATCCGGTTCTCGTGGGAGGGCACTCCGTATCAGACGCGTCTGAACCTGATCGGAGGGTTTCAGGCCGAAAACGTGCTGATGGCCTGCGCGCTGGCCATTGCCTGCAACGAAGCGCCGGAGGATGTGTTTGAAACCCTGCCGCGCCTGACCACGGTGCGGGGCCGTATGCAGCTGGTTGCCACCCGGTCGAACGAGGCGACGGTGTTTGTCGACTATGCCCACACGCCGGATGCGGTGGCGACAGCCATACAGGCGCTGCGCCCGCACGTGATGGGACGGCTGATTGCGATTGTAGGCGCGGGCGGCGACCGGGATGCGGGCAAACGGCCCCTGATGGGGCAAGCCGCACATGATCACGCGGATATGGTCATTGTTACCGACGACAACCCCCGCAGCGAAGATCCGGCTTTCATACGAGCCGCCGTTCTGGACGGTGCACCCGGCGCGATGGAGGTTGGCGACCGGGCCGAGGCCATCCTGCGGGGTGTTGATGCGCTGGAAGCGGGGGATGCCCTGCTGATTGCGGGCAAAGGGCATGAAACCGGGCAGATCGTTGGCGACGACGTTCTGCCGTTTGACGACGCGGAACAGGCCAGCGTCGCCGTGGCCGCGCTGGACGGAGGTGTGGCATGACGCTGTGGACCGCAGAACAGGCCGCCGCCGCGACCGGCGGTACGCAGGTGGGTCGCTGGAAAGCAACCGGGGTTTCCATCGACACGCGAACACTGGAACCCGGAGACTTGTTTGTGGCCCTGACTGCGGCGCGGGACGGGCATGACTTTGTCGAGCAGGCGTTGGACAAAGGGGCCGCCGCCGCGCTTGTGTCCCGGGTGCCAGCGGGTGTTCCGGCCACAGCTCCGTTGTTGTTGGTCCAGGACGTGCTGGCAGGGTTGGAAGCCCTTGGCCGCGCTGCGCGGGACCGCTGCAAGGGTCGGTTTGTGGCTGTGACAGGGAGTGCTGGAAAAACCTCCACCAAGGAAATGCTGTCCGTGATGCTAAGCCCGCAGGGCCGCACCCATGCCTCTGTAGCCAGCTACAATAATCATTGGGGCGTGCCGCTGACACTGGCGCGGATGCCGGCGGACACGGAATACGCGGTGATTGAAATCGGGATGAACCATCCCGGTGAGATTGCCCCGCTGGCCCGCATGGCCCGCCCACACGTCGCCATGATCACCACAGTCGCGCCCGCCCATCTGGAAGCGTTCGAAAACGTGGAGGCCATCGCTGCAGAAAAGGCATCCGTCTTTGAAGGGTTGGAGGCCGGTGGCGTGGCCGTCGTTAACGGCGATCTGGACACAACCTCGCTGTTGTTGGATGCCGCCGCAGGCTATGACCGTGTGATCTTCGGCACCGGCGCGGATAGCGACTACCGCGCGGATTCGATCACGGTGACCCCGGACGCAGCCGTGGTGCAGGCGATCATGGGCACGCGGGCGCTGATGTTCAAAGTCCGTGCACCGGGTCGGCATTTCGCAATGAACGCGCTTGGGGCATTGGCGGCGGTCGACGCGCTAGGTGCCGACCCGGCCCAAGCGGCCGTTGATCTGGCGGACTGGTCGGTAGTGCGCGGACGCGGCGCGCGGGAAACCGTTACTCTCGACGCGAGCGGCAAGACCGCGCTGGAACTGATCGACGACAGCTACAACGCCAACCCCGCCTCGGTCGTGGCGGCGCTGGCGGTGCTGACGGAATCCGATGTCAACCACGTGACGGGTCGCGCCAAAGGTCATCGGCGCGTTGCGATCCTGGGGGACATGAAGGAACTGGGCGATCAGGAACGGGATCTGCATGCCGATCTGACGACCTGCCCCGAAATGGACGGTGTGGATCAGGTGCATTGCGTCGGACACCTGATGCGCCACCTCTACAATGCGCTGCCCAAAGCCAAACAGGGTGTCTGGGCAGAAACCGGCGCGGACCTTTCCCCGCTGCTCGAAGGCCGGTTACAGGCCGGTGACGTGGTGCTTGTCAAAGGCTCGCTGAGTATGGGCATGGCAGGCATCGTTGACGCCATCCGCAAAATGGGCCATCCCGCGCCGCAAGATGATGAGTAGGACCTACTGAAATGCTCTATTGGTTGACGCACCTGTCAGAAGGTGGGGGTTTCTTTAACCTGTTCAACTATATAACCTTTCGCGCTGGCGGGGCCTTCATGACCTCGCTCATCTTCGCGTTCTTGTTTGGTCGTCCGCTGATCAACGTACTGCGCGAACGCCAGGGCAAGGGTCAGCCGATTCGCGATGACGGGCCGGAAAGCCACTTTGCCAAGGCCGGGACGCCAACAATGGGTGGATTGTTGATCGTAGGTGCCCTGGTGACATCCACCCTGCTTTGGGCGCGTATGGACAATCCGTTCATCTGGCTGGTGCTATTTGTCACGCTGGCCTATGCGCTGATCGGCTTTGCGGATGACTACGCGAAAGTCTCCAAGCAGAACACCAAGGGCGTTTCTTCCAAGATGCGGCTGGCATTGGGCATTTTCATTGCCATTATCGCTGCTTTGTTGGCGTCCTGGTATCATCCAGAGTCGCTGCAGAACCAACTCGCGCTGCCTGTATTCAAGGACACACTGGTCAATCTTGGTATCTTGTACGTGCCCTTTGCCGTGATTGTGATCGTCGGGTCAGCCAATGCCGTGAACCTGACCGATGGCCTGGATGGACTGGCAATCATGCCAGCGATGATCGCGGGCACCACGCTGGGTATCATCGCCTATGCCGTGGGCCGCATCGACTTTACCGAATACCTGGACGTGCACTATGTCCCCGGCACCGGTGAAATCCTGATCTTTTCCATGGCGCTGTTTGGTGCCGGGCTGGGGTTCCTTTGGTACAACGCCCCCCCGGCCGCCGTGTTCATGGGTGACACAGGCTCACTCGCCCTGGGCGGTGCACTGGGGGCCATTGCCGTGGCGACCAAGCACGAGCTGGTATTGGCCATCGTTGGCGGTCTGTTCGTGGTCGAGGCGCTGAGTGTGATCATACAGGTCCTCTACTTCAAACGCACGGGCAAACGCGTGTTCCTGATGGCCCCGATCCATCATCATTACGAGAAAAAGGGGTGGGCGGAATCCACTATTGTGATCCGCTTCTGGATCATTTCCCTGATCCTCGCCATGATCGGGCTAGCCACTTTGAAGGTGCGGTAACTATGCTGCTTTCACCTGTTGTAGCTCAAGATAGTCGGCAATCGCAGCCTGTTCCTCTGCGGTTGTCTTGAGGCCCAGTTTTGTCCGTCGCCACAAGAAATCTTCGGCTGTTCGAACCCATTCCCGTGCCACGGCCCAATCGAGTTCCCGTGCCGTGATCGTGGCCCCGAAAGACTGACCCATATCGGTCGCTTGTTTAGCCTCGCCCAAGACCTCTCGCGCCTCCGTACCATAAGTCCGCACCATGCGGCGGGCCCAAGCGGTGTCGAGGAATGGATAGTCGCGCAACAACCCGGCTATCAGCTCTGCCGCACCATCCACCGGAAAACCCCCACCAGGCAGCGGAACGCCCGCTGTCCATTTTACTTTTGACGTGTCCAACTCCTCCGCGATCTTGTCCATCGCGGCCTCGGCCAGACGGCGGTATGTCGTGATCTTGCCCCCGAAGATATTGAGCAGCGGCGCGCCCTGCCCTTTGTCCACCTTCAATACATAGTCGCGCGTGGCGGCGGTCGCTGAACTGGCCCCGTCATCATATAACGGGCGCACGCCCGAATAGGTCCAAACCACATCCTGTGCCGTGACCGGTTGGCGGAAATACTGCGAGGCGAAGTCCAACAGGTAATCCCGCTCTTCATCCGTGCAAACAGGTTTGGTTTGCGGATTGGAATGCTCCATATCGGTGGTACCGATCAGGGTGAAATCGTCCTCATACGGGATGGCAAAGATGATGCGCCCGTCTGTGCCCTGGAAGAAGTAGCATTTGTCGTGGTCAAACAGCCGACGGGTCACGATGTGGCTGCCTCTGACCAGCCGCACACCTTCGGTGCTGTTGGATCGGACCGTATTGCGGATAATGTCGCCGACCCATGGTCCGCCTGCATTGACCAGCATCCGGGCACGAACCTCACGTTCTTCCCCGTCAGCTTGCAGGCGGATTACCCACAGATTGCCCGACCGCTCAGCAGAAAGAACGCGCGTACGGGTCATGATGTCCGCGCCCTTTGCGGCAGCATCGCGGGCGTTCAGTACAACCAGACGCGAGTCCTGTATCCAGCAGTCGGAATACTCATAGGCCCGCTGAAACTTTGGATCGAGTACAGCCCCTGTAGGGTCTTGTGTCAGATTCAGTGTCGACGTTCCCGGCAGGATCTTCCGCCCCCCCAGATGGTCATACAGGAACAGGCCCAACCGTATCAGCCAGGCCGGACGCCGTCCCTTCATCCACGGCATCACCTTGGTCAGAAGGCGCGACGTGGGTGTGCCTGTCTCGAACCGCATGTCCGCGTGGTATGGCAATACGAACCGCATCGGCCAGGCGATGTGCGGCATGGCCCGCAGCAATGTTTCCCGTTCAATCAACGCCTCGCGCACCAGTCGGAATTCGAAATACTCCAGGTAGCGCAGACCGCCATGAAACAGCTTGGTCGACCCTGAGGACGTCGCTGACGCCAAATCGTTCATCTCGGCCAACCCAACCCGCAGACTGCGCCCAGCAGCGTCCCGCGCGATCCCACAGCCGTTGATGCCACCACCGATGATGAACAGGTCGTAATCATGAGCCTCAGACATGGCGGTCTCCGTTCGACTGTTCGGGCGTCAGGATAATCGTGTTGCCGATTTCGGCGGCCCGCACGAAGTCCCGTGGCGGGGTGACGTCGGTGACGACATAATCCAAATCGGCAACCTCGCAGATACGTACCGGTGCCGTACGCTCAAATTTGGAGGAGTCGCAAACCAATATCTTCGTTCGCGCATTATTGAGGATGGAACGCGCAACCGACACCTCTCGTGCATCAAAATCCAGAACCGATCCATCCTCGTCCAGCGCAGACGCCCCGATAACCGCGAAATCGACCTTGTAGCGGGATATGAATTCCACCGCGCCCTCGCCCACAATCGCACCGTCGGATGCCCGCACAGATCCGCCTGCCAGCACCAATTCGCGAACACCTGTTCCGATGAAGGTGTTGATAATGTTTATATTATTGGAGAGGACCATCAACCCGTCGTGACGCGTCAGGGCGCGTGCGACCTGCTCCGTTGTTGTCCCGATATTGAGCGCCACCGCCGCGTGGTCAGGGATCAAACTTGCCGCCAGTCGCCCCATCTTCTCTTTCTCATCTGCGCGAAACTGGCGACGATCATTGTATTCGCGGCCAGTGACCGCAGCGATGCGTTTGGCACCACCATGCGTGCGCACCGCCAATCCGAACGCCGACAACTCGGTCAGATCCCTACGTATTGTTTGACTGGTCACCCCGAAAGACAGGGTCAGGGAATCGACGTCCACCTGCCCCTTATCCCTTATGAGTGCTAAGATTTCTTCTTGTCGATCCGTCAGCACCATGTATTCGTTCCCGCCATTTCGGGATCGCAGCTACCGGAAGAACAAGGGATAATCCAGAGTGGATTTCGAATTATCTTCGTATTTCTTCAAACGAAGAATGCACCACAACCGTCCGCCCACATCCGACCGTCACAGACATCTACAGCTTCAGGTCTCGCAACCGCGTCCGCAACTTGGCTGTATCCGCGCCCAATGGCCGATCATGCGAAAGTGCAGGTACAACGCCCCGAACGGCATCAAGTGCCGCAACCAGCGTAGCGCTCATACTTTCCAACTCGCGCAATTCCACCGCTTGCGCTGCAACAATGGCCTCCAATGCGCTCAGCTCTTCCAGTACCACAGCCTGCCGGGCAAGCCGACGCGCAGGCGCCATGGTCTCTGCCGCGAAATCCTCGACACTTTGCGAAACCGGTGCAGTGTCAAACCGCACCGGCGTTGCCAAGGCGCGGATTTCTGCCAGCAAGGCTGCCGCTGTCTTTTGCAAGGGCACATAACCCGCGGATGCCCCTTCTTCCGGCGTGAGGTATCGAGGTAAACCGGACAGAGACGGGTCCATCATCCGCTGCATGCGTTGCACTGTTGGGCCGGCGATCATAGCATTGGCAAGGCATAGGTTTTCCAACGCCAACGTCAGGGCGGGCGCGACAAAATTGGGCGTGGATCGCATCGCATCGTCGCCAAAGACGGCAGGACTGTCCTGCAGTCCGTTCAACTCATCCTCCCATATCGTCACCGAGCGATCCCACGCATCCAGCGCAGCACCGACCACGGGCGCAACAGTGCGAAAACTCAACGCGTCCTGAACACGTCGCGGGTTGTGGGCGGTGCCATCGAGCGCGTTACGCAGCCACGCGGCAAAATCCGCCTGACCGGGTGACACGCGCAGATTGTTCACGTCTGCGGTCAGGATATCCCTGTTGGCATCAAACCCGGCAAAGGAAAGCAGAACTGCCACTTTCTGCGCCGCCAGGCTCATCCCTGCTGTGTCCAGCGCCTCACCCGCCAGGGCCACTGTCAGTCCGCCGTGGTTGATCAAGGCCATCGCATCTTTGGGCTGCATTGGCGGTGGGGTCAGTCCGGCCTCTGCCAATACCGTTTGCGCTGGCACCTGTACGCCACTTCGCCAACACATCCCCTGCCCCAACAGCGCCCGCGCCCATACAGCGTTCTGGGTCAAATCGCTGGCCCCGATCGAGCCATACTCCGGGATCACAGGATCAACACCGGCACGCAAACAATCCAGCATGTGAAGGAACATCGGCACTGACACGCCGCTTCCACCTCGTGCGGCGGACACCAGCCGGGCTGCCAGAACCCCACTTCCAATGCTTGCGGGCAATGGCTCGCCAGTCGCGACAGCCCGCCCATCCAGAATCTGCTGCTGAAACGCCGGAATGTCCTCGGGCGCGATCCTGTGCCCCAGATTTGCACCCAACCCGGTATTGAGTCCGTAAACGGGGTCCGGTCCCGCAGCGGCATGGTCGACGACGCGCCGATCCGCCGCCAACCGTGCGATCACCGCGTCAGGGACTGAAACCGGCCCTCCGTCTACGACCGTCCGCATCTGTGCCAGCGTGACCCGCTGCCCCAGTTCCATCAATAGAACCGCAACCGCTGACCGACACCCATGGCTCGCGCCTTGCTCAGCATCGCATGCCCCAAGGCAATGTCGCTGAGCGACAGGCCCCTGTGCCAGAACAGGATCGTTTCATCTGGCCCTTCTCGTCCCGGTTTCAGCCCGGCCACGATCTGCCCCAGCTCTGCGTGCAAGGTTTCCGCCGTCAGCAGGCCCTGATCCACATGTTCCCGCAACGCGCCGAATTTGCCATGCGCCTGTCCCCAATCGTCCATTACAACCTTGTCCATAACTGACGTCAGGCTCAGCTCCACCGCCGACATGGTGCCATAGGGCACAACCAGCGCGCCGGGTTTCACCCATTCGGTTTTCAGCATCGGGTTTGGCGCAGACAGGCGCGAGGCCTCCACGATGATATCCGCACCGTCCAGACAGCTTTGCCAATCTTCGGTCACGGTGATTGGACGCCCCAGATCCGCCTCCAGCCGAGTAGCAAACGCCTCGCGGCTTTCCGGACGGCGAGAATGCACGCGTACTTCCTCGAATTCAAACAGGTGGCACAACAGGCGCACATTCCAATACGCGGTGCCACGCGCTCCGATATGCCCCAGCACCTTGGGTTTCTCAGGCCCCAGATACTTCGCCCCCAACGCCGTTATTGCCCCGGTCCGCATTTCGGTGATGCCCGTCGCATCCACCAACGCCTTGGGTGCGCCGTTGCGCGGATCAAAGAGGGTCAGCAGCCCATATTCACTGGGCCGCCCGTCCTGATAGTTGTCGACAAAATCGCCCACCACCTTGGTGCCCGCACTGTCAATCTCCCCCCCGATCCAGCCGCGCAGCACGTTGAAATGCCCCTCAACCCCGGCGCGTGGATGGATATGCATGCGCGGCTCGATCGAGGTTTCTCCACGTCCCTGCATGATCAGGCTCTCTTCGATTGCTTGCAGGATTTCGTCGTCGCCGAGCGCCAGCGCTTCCACATCGAACCGGTTGAGATAGTCGAAATAGACCGGTGGCTCCTGCATCGCGCGCTCCCTTTTTACACTCGTGGCCACTCAGCAGCCAATCGCGGATCATGTCAACGCCCCAAGGGACGGCGGGCGGGGTGTCTTCCGGCGTCAGCCGGAACAGCGACCGCCCCGTCCCCCTTGCACCACCCCTGCCGCTCAGGCACGTTCCCCCAAAAGCAGGAGCCGCCAGATGTCAGATACCCCCGTTCAGGAACATGATTACAAGGCCGAGGTCGAGGATTCCGGACGTTGGCGCCAACTCCAGCACCGCCCTGGCGACGTGTTTGTCTGCACTGCGCCCAAAAACGGCACCACCTGGACGCAAGCCATCTGTTCGTTGCTGATTTTCGGTGACCCCAACGCGCCCTCGGGCAGCGGCACGATTTCACCCTGGGTAGAACTGACGCTGGACCCGATTGACGACATGAACGCCCGGCTCGCAGCACAAACACATCGCCGGTTCATCAAGTCCCACGCTCCGATGGACGGGATCATCTGGTGGGAGGACGCTGTGTATCTGGCCGTCTGTCGCCACCCGCTCGATATGTACTTCTCGCTGCTGAAACACGGCGAAAACCAGACCGATCCGGTCGATAATCCGATCTACAACGTAGATCGCGCTCAAAGCTTTGACTACTGGCTCAACGAACCTCTGCGCCCCGATCCCACCAACAACACCATACTGTCGGCAGCGGTCCACCACTTTAAAAGCTTCAGGAAATGGCAGCACCTGTCAAACGTGCATCTGCTGCATTACGCCGACATGACCCGTGATTTGCACACTGAGATGTCCAAGGTCGCAGTCGCGCTCGACATCTCTCACCCGCCCGAGCTGATGGATCAGCTGGTCGAGGCTGCAACTTTCGACAGCATGAAGAAAAATGCGGAAAAACATGCGCCTGAAGTGCATGACGACTTCTGGAAAGACAAAGGCAACTTCTTCCATTCCGGCACTAGCGGAAAATGGCACGGCAAGCTGACCGAAGATCAACTTGCCGCATACGACGCCAGAATGGACAGCCTGCTAAGCCCCGAAGAACGCCGCTGGCTGGAATGGGGCAGCGTGTAGCCGCCTCTTTCGCCTACAGGATACCCGGCAGGTTCAGCTGGTGTTCACGCGCGCAGTCAATTGCGATGTCGTACCCGGCATCCGCATGGCGCATGACCCCAGTGGCCGGATCGTTCCACAGAACCCGCGCCAGTCGAGCGTCTGCTTCTTCCGTGCCATCACAACAGATCACCATGCCGGAATGCTGAGAGAAGCCCATACCGACCCCGCCGCCATGATGCAGTGACACCCAGGTCGCCCCGCTCGCGGTGTTCAGCAGCGCGTTCAGCAAGGGCCAATCACTCACCGCGTCCGAGCCGTCCTTCATCGCCTCGGTCTCGCGGTTCGGTGACGCGACCGACCCGCTGTCGAGGTGGTCCCGCCCGATCACAACTGGCGCCTTCAACTCGCCATTGCGCACCATTTCGTTGAACGCGAGCCCTGCGCGATGCCGGTCACCCAGCCCGATCCAGCAGATACGAGCAGGAAGGCCTTGGAACGCAATACGCTCCTGCGCCATGTCGAGCCATTGGTGCAGATGCGTGTTCTCCGGAAACAGCTCCTTCATCTTGGCGTCGGTCTTGTAGATGTCTTCCGGATCACCCGACAACGCGCACCAGCGGAACGGACCGATCCCACGACAGAACAGCGGGCGGATATAGGCGGGCACGAAGCCCGGGAAGTCAAAGGCATTTTCCAGCCCTTCTTCCAGTGCCACCTGCCTGATATTGTTGCCATAATCCAACGTTGGCACGCCCGCGTTCCAGAAATCGACCATAGCAGCGACATGGGTTTTCATGCTGGCCCGCGCAGCTGCTTCGACGGCTTTGGGATCGCTTTCGCGCTTGGCGTGCCATTCCCCCAGGGTCCAGCCCTGCGGCAGGTAACCGTTCAATGGATCATGCGCGCTGGTCTGGTCGGTCACGATGTCAGGACGCGCGCCACCATCCTTCATGCGCTTTACCAGTTCCGGAAACACATCCGCCGCGTTACCGACCAGCCCGACGGATTTGGCCTCGCCCGCCGCTGTCCAGCGCGCGATCTTCTCCAGCGCTTCGTCCAGTGTTTCAGCTTTTTCATCCAGGTATTTGGTGCGAATGCGGAAATCGATTCTATCCACATCACATTCCACAGCCAGGCAGCAGGCCCCGGCAAACACCGCCGCCAGTGGCTGCGCACCACCCATCCCGCCCAGGCCACCGGTCAGGATCCATTTCCCCGTCAGATCGCCGCCATAGTGCTGACGTCCAGCTTCGGCAAAGGTCTCGTAAGTACCCTGCACGATCCCTTGCGTACCGATATAGATCCAGGACCCGGCAGTCATCTGGCCGTACATCATCAGGCCCTTCTTATCGAGATCGTTGAAGTGATCCCAATTGGCCCAATGTGGGACGATGTTCGAATTCGCGATCAACACTCGGGGCGCGTTTTCATGGGTGCGGAACACGCCAACGGGTTTGCCCGACTGAACCAGCAGGGTTTCGTCGCCGTCCAACCCTTTAAGCGCACTGACGATTCCGTCGAAATCTTCCCAGCTGCGCGCTGCACGCCCGATGCCGCCATACACGACCAGCTCATGTGGGTTCTCGGCCACGTCTGGATGCAGGTTGTTCATCATCATCCGCATCGGCGCCTCGGTCTGCCAGCTTTTGGCGGTGATGTCCGGGCCGGTCGGGGGTAAAACGTCGCGAATGTTGTGGCGGGTGTTGGTCATGTCAGGTCTCCGCTGAGGGCAAGGTCTGAAAGCGTGGTAAGGATTTGGGACAGGATCGGGCGCAGCCGCGCCGCCTTGTCTGCGTCATAGGTCCAGGGGGCCTGTTCCAGCATGTAGGTGGATTGCGCCAGTTCCATCTGGATCGCATGGATGCCTTTGGCGGGTTGTCCATAGTGACGCGTGGTCCAGCCACCCTTGAAGCGGCCATTCAGGACCGCGCTGTAACCCTCTGCATCTTTGCAGATTTGAGTCACGGCGGCCTCGATCACCGGAGCGCAAGTTGCGCCCAGGTTCGTGCCCACGTTGAAATCCGGCAAGGTGCCGTCGAACAGGAACGGAATGTCAGAGCGAATGGAGTGGCAGTCGTAGAGGATGGCAACGCCGTGGATTGCGCGCACCCGTTCCAGTTCTGCGGTCAGAGCCGAATGATACGGCGCATGATAGGCGAGACGACGGCGCTCAACCTCTTCCGCACTGGGTTCAGCCCCTTCGCGATAGATCGAGCGCCCATCAAAATCCGTCAGCGGACACAGGCCTGTGGTGTTCTGCCCCGGATAAAGGCTTGCCCCATCCGGCGCACGATTCACGTCGATGGCATAGCGATGCACAGGTGTGCGCACGGTGGTCGCATCATCCAGCAGTCCACTGTAAAGCTTATGAATATGCCAATCCGTGTCCGCCTGAGCCAATCCCGTTTCGTTGAGCGCCCCCGCGATCTCTGGCGGCAGGCCAGTCCCCGTATGGGGCAGGCCCAACACGATGGGACCGTTGCCTTGGCTTATTTCGATCACTGGGCGGCCTCCAACAAAGTACCGTCTCGCAACAGCTGCGAAGCCGCTTCAAGATCGGGCGCCAGATATCTGTCTTCCTTGAGTTCTGAGCTGACTTTGCGAATTTTTTCCACAGCCCGCGCCAATGCACCTGATGTGGTCAATGGCGCGCGTGCCTCAATGCCCTGCGCCGCACACAACGCCTCGACCCCCTGAATGACAGCAAGGTTCTCCACCATCCGCATTAACCGAAACGCGCCATGCGCAGCCATGCTCACGTGATCCTCTTGATTGGCAGAGGTCGGCGTGCTGTCGGTGACACATGGATTGGCCAGGTGCTTGTTTTCACTCATCAAAGCAGCGGTCGTCACCTCAGCAATCATGAAACCTGAATTGAGCCCCGGATCCGGCGTCAGGAAAGGTGGTAGGTCATAGCTGAGCGTCGGATCAACCATCAACGCCACGCGTCTTTGCGAAATTGCACCGACTTCAGCCAATGCCAGCGCAAGTTGATCCGCCGCGAATCCAACGGGTTCCGCGTGGAAGTTGCCACCGGACACGATGCGCCCGGCCTCAGTCAGGACAAGCGGGTTGTCCGTGACGGCGTTGGCTTCGATTTCCAACGTGTGCCCGGCCATTCGAATGATGTCGAGCGCCGCCCCAGCAACCTGCGCGTGACACCGGATGCAATACGGATCCTGCACGCGATGATCGTCGTCGCGGTGGCTTTCGCGGATTTCACTTCCCGCCATAAGCGCCCGCATTTTCGCGGCAATTTCGATCTGACCGGCATGACCCCGCAGCGCGTGGATTTCCGCAACCAGCGGCGCGGTTGAGCCCATGATGGCGTCCGTAGAAAGTGCCGCAACTACGGCAGAGCTTTCAACGGCACGTTTCGCCTCAAAATACCCGGCCAAGGCGCAAGCCGTCGAAAACTGTGTCCCGTTGATCAGCGCGAGCCCCTCTTTCGGGCCCAGTACAATGGGCGACAGCCCTGCACGAGCCAACGCTTCGCGCCCAGGCAGCCGCATACCTTCATGTATCGCTTCACCTTCGCCCAACAACACCGCAGCCATGTGCGCCAATGGGGCCAGATCGCCCGACGCACCCACCGATCCCTGATGTGGCACAACCGGGGTCACGCCATGTCCCAACATATCCTGCAAAAGCGCGCAGACTTCCCATCGCACACCCGACGCACCACGGCCAAGGGACAGGAGTTTCAGCACCATCATCACCCGGGTCAGCGGTACGGACAAGGGTGCGCCCACCCCACAGCAATGGCTGAGGATCAGGTTGCGTTGCAGCGTTTCGGTGTCCTCGGGCGCGATCCGCTTGCTGGCCAGTTTGCCAAAGCCCGTGTTGACGCCATAAACCGGTTCGTTCCCTGCTGCCGCCGCCGCGACAGCCTCTGCCGCGCGGTCCACGTTTGTGCGCACGGATGGGTCCAACGTCACGGCCAGCCCTTCACGCCAGATTTGTTCCAGTTGCTCCAGCGTGGCCGCGCCCGGGGTCAGGATCATGCCGCGCCTCCATAGATGCGTTCGCGCAAGGCATTGAAACCAATACGATAGCTCAACTCTGCGGGTTCAGCGACATTCCAGACCGCCAGGTCCGCACGAAGGCCAGGTTCGATGCGACCGCAATCGTCAGCACCCAGCGCCTTGGCCGCGTTGCAAGTGACGGCTGCCAATGCCTCCTCCGGCGTCAGGGCAAACAGCGTGCAGCCCATATTCATGGTCAGAAGCAGCGACGCCAAAGGCGAGGAGCCCGGATTACAGTCGGTTGCCAGCGCCATGGGCACGCCCTCGGCTCGGAAAGCCGCAACCGGTGGTTTCTGCGTTTCGTGTAACGTGTAAAATGCACCGGGCAGCAGAACAGCAACCGTGCCGGACGCAGCCAGAGCCTTGGCATCTTCCGCTGTGGCGTATTCGACGTGATCCGCTGACAGCGCGCCATATTGCGCGGCCAACTGCGTTCCGCCCAGATGCGACAACTGCTCGGCATGCAGTTTCACCGGCAACTCCAGCTCAACCGCCACATCAAAGACACGTGCCATCTGGTTCGCGTTAAACGCAATCCCTTCGCAGAACCCGTCCACCGCATCAACCAGCCCTTCGGCATGCGCGGCACGCAAGGCTGGCAGGCAAACCTCGTCCAGATAGGCGTCATGGCGGTCCTTGTAGTCTGCAGGCAAGGCATGCGCGCCAAGGAAACTGGTCCTGATCCGCACATCCCGCAGTTCCGCCAATCGTCGAGCGGCGCGCAGCATGTTCAGCTCGGTCTCTTGATCCAAACCATAACCCGACTTCACCTCGACCAGCGTCGCGGCTTCGGCGATCAAAGCGTCGAGTCGCGGCAATGCGCCCGCGACCAAATCGTCCAGGCTGGCTGTGCGTGTGGCGGTCACCGTGGATACGATGCCACCGCCTGCGCGCGCGACCTCTTCATAAGTTGCGCCGTTCAGACGCATTTCGAATTCCCGCGCCCGGTTGCCGCCGAACACCAGATGCGTGTGACAATCAATCAGCGCTGGAGTGATCAGGCAGCCCGTCAGATCCTCGGACTGTGCGTTGCTGAATTCCGCTGGCAGATCCGCACCGACCCAGACGATGCGTCCACCTTCGATCACCACGCTGCCCTGTTCGATCAGTCCATAGCCGCCATCGGCCATGGTCGCGATGGACGCCCCTGTCAGGACCCGCTGGTTCATTTTGATTGACCTCTTAAATGCAGTGTTATTATTTTTATGTACGCACATAATTGAGTCGTCAAGAGGATCACATGACCGTCATTGCTGCAAAGAGGGCGCTGATGCCCGAAGGTTGGAAAACAGACATCGTGATCCGGGTCGAGGATGGCCGAATTGCTGACGTCGAGGCGCAGGCAACGCCCGACACACATGTCGAAACGCTCCTTCCTGCGCCTGCAAACCTGCATTCTCACGCGTTTCAGCGGGCGATGGCGGGTCTGACGGAACGACGCGGCCCGGACGCCTCGGACAGTTTCTGGACATGGCGGCAGCTCATGTTCCGCTTCCTCGACCGTCTGACACCTGCCGATGTTCGCGCCATTGCGGCGCAGGTGCAGATGGAAATGTTGGAAGCAGGCTATGCCGCCGTGGGCGAGTTCCACTACCTGCACCACCAGCCGGGCGGTGTGCCTTACAACGATCCGGCAGAAATGAGCGCACAGATTTGCGCGGCGGCAGAAGATAGCGGAATTGGGCTGACCCTGCTGCCAGTTCTGTATCAAACCGGCGGCTTGGATGGTCGTGGACTGGGGGCTGGGCAGGTCCGGTTTGGGTCGGATCACGACCTGTTTGGCCGGATGCTGGAGCGCGGCGCAACGCAGATTGCCGCCCTGTCCCCTGACGCCAATATGGGTGTGGCCCCGCATTCCCTGCGGGCCGTCCCTGCCGGGGCGTTGGCCGAGATTTCAGGCGCTGTCGATGGCCCCGTTCACCTGCACCTGGCCGAACAGGTTGCCGAAGTCGAAGAGGTGCAGGCCGCCTACGGCGCGCGTCCGGTGGAGTGGCTGATCGACAAGATGCCGGTTGACGGGCGTTGGTGCCTGATCCACTGCACCCACATGGAACCGCATGAAACAAAGGGCTTGGCCGCCACTGGGGCTGTGGCTGGCCTGTGCCCAATTACCGAAGCTTCTTTGGGTGACGGGATTTTCGACGGCGTACGCTGGCTTGAGGCCGGCGGTCGGATCGGCGTCGGGTCCGACAGCAACATCCGCATTTCCCTGTCCGAAGAACTGCGGCAATTGGAATATTCCCAACGCCTGCGCGACCGGGCGCGCGCCGTGCTGGCCGATCCAAACCGGTCCACCGCGCGGCGCTTGTTTGACGAGGTTTGTGCCGGGGGCGCGCAGGCGACACAGCGGAACTCGGGTCAGATCGCAACCGGGGCCTGGGCTGATCTGGTGGCCTTGCACGGCGACCATGCGGACCTGATTGGCCGCGAAGGCGACGTATTCCTGGACACCTGGGTCTTTGCCCGCGACGACGCGCTGGTCTCGGACGTCTGGGCCGCAGGCCGCCACATGGTGCAGGACGGGCAGCACATCCGACGCGACCAGATCGAGGCCGGGTATCGCGCTGTTATGATGCGCCTTCGGGACGCGCTCTGATGCCGATGGGGTGGCAGGATGTTCGGGACGAGGCGCTGCGCCGCATTCAGGCGCGTGAATGGCCGCCCGGTGATCCGATCCCGAACGAGGCTGACCTTGCTGACGAACTGGGCTGCGCACGTGGCACAGTAAACCGTGCCCTGCGCGATCTGGCAGAGGCCGGTTGGCTGGACCGACGGCGCAAGGCAGGCACGCGAGTCCGGGCGGCACCGTCCCGGCGCGCGCAACTGGCGATCCCGCTGATCCGGCAAGAAGTCGAGGCGCGCGGCCAGACCTTTGCCCATACAGTCATCGCGCGCAAAACTGCATCAATGCCCGCCCGAGAACGCGCATTGCTGGGCACCCTGCCCGAGGACCCGGCGCAACATGTCCAAACGCTGTATCTGGCAGATGGGCAACCCTATGCCTTCGAAGACCGTTGGGTGCATCTGCCCGGCACGCCAGGATTTGCGGAGGCATCACTCGACACGCTCAGCCCAAATGAATGGCTGGTGCAACATGCCCCGTTTTCCCGCGGCACGTTGGACTATGGCGCGGCCCTGGCCCCGGATTATGCGGCAGCACATCTGAACTGCCCGTCCGACGCGCCGGTCATGGTTCTGGACCGTTGCACGTTTGGTCCTGAAACCGCCGTTACCGCCGTCCGGGTCATCTATGCCCCGGGCTACCGGCTCCGGATGCAAATCTGACATCTGTACCCCTTCAACAACCCGTGAACGTGACTTGCGGCTTTTGTGCTATGGTCCGGCCAATGTGCACCTGTGAATGGTGAAACCGGGAGGGGGAAACATGGCCAAAACACTGGCGAAAATGGAAAAGGACTACAACAAGATCTTTGACAAGATCGGCGGCATTTCAAACGTTGTCGCGGGCGCGATCAAATCTGCAAACGACCTGATGCAACAAAACGAACTGGCCGGCAGAGAGGCCGGGCGCACTGCCGGGGACCTGCGCGCCAAAGGGCACACCGGCACCAGCCTTGCGGATTTCAAATCAGACAAGACTGTGGCTGCAATGATCAAAATGGCCGCGGATGGGCAGAAGACAATCAAGAAGCAACTGTCCAAGATCGACGGCAAACTGGCAGCCGAACACAAGAAGCTGTCCAAAGACTTCTACGCTATGCAGCGCGAGTTGACCGAAGAGATCGCTGCGCGAGTCAAGAAGGCCAATCGCAAGATATTCAAGATCAAATCCAACAGCCTGCCGGACCTGAAAAAGCTGTTGAAGCGGATGGACAAGGACGAGTTTCAGCTGATCGACGATCTGAACGACGACATCGAGGGCGTCGGTGACATGCTAAGCAAAGATTACTTCGGCATGTTCGAGGCCGAATTCGATGAGTCACTGGGCAAGACCAAACAGCAACGAGACGCTGAGGACATATTCGAGCGCAACATGCAAATCATGCAGCACGGGGCGCTCAGAACCTACAAGAAGAACGTCGTCGCCTTGACGAATGCCGTGAAGAAGAACTGTGCCGAGGGGTTGAAGGCCGCAAAGGCAGGTAAATCGCCCAAGGCAGCGCTGGACGAAGCGGCCAAGCGTTACAAGGATTTGCACAAGATCATGAATATCCTTCAGGGCGGGCGGACCCTGGGACAGAAAAAGCTGAAGGAAGCGACCCGGAACAAGAACACAAGCCGGATCAAGAACCTGAAAATTTCGCTGAAAATGGTCGATGACATCGAAGCCGTCGCGAAAGAGGCCAAGGACGTGTTGCAGAAGGTGACCAAGGCCACCTTTGCCCTGCAGGCGGCTGAAAAAGGGTAGTGACACCAGCGCTAGCCACGTCGCAGCCCCGGACTTGATCCGGGGCCTCTCGGCGTTTGCGTGAAAACGCCTGCCGACAACACATTGCGCCCGCGCAAAGTGTGAGAGGCTGAACCTCTGGCCGTCTACGCGCAACCTTCCTTAGATCAATACGCTGTGGGCACAGCAAGAGGTCCCGGATCAAGTCCGGGACTGCGGGTGCTATCCGGCTGTTTCCGGCGCGTTCAGATTGCGGACCTTGCGCCGCGCGCCGAGCGCCCTGATCACGGCCTTCGCGTCCGGCGGCGGGGCTTGCTCTACACGTTGATAGTTCGACCCGTCCCGTTCACGTGTCAGCAACCCGCACGAAATCATCGTTCGACGCAAGGTCGCGGGATCATCAAACAGATGTTCGGTGTTCAAACAGGCGTTTATGTCTTTCTCCCGCAGCACTTCTCTGCCTGGCACCACCGACCACAAGGCCCACAGCGCCAGAGTCTGTACGGCCCGTTTTGTTGGCCATTGGCGTAAACGGCCCTGCGCGTCGAACAGGTTCAGCGCGCGCTCGACCGTTCGAGGATCGGCGGGCAATTCGTCGTCGTCCTCTGCCAACCTGCGGAGTGCAGCGGACGAAGCGCGCATGTGTTGCACGTTTTGAAAACCTGCAGCACGTGCGACCATATTCATCAGTTTCAGGTGCGAGGGGCTGTCATCCCCCAATTGTTGCGACAGGGCGCGGGTGAACGGAGTTATGTCGTCCAGATGAAGCGGAACCGGGTGTTTTGTCATCTTGCATCCATGGCGGGCGTGGTGCAGGTTCGTCGGTCGCTGGCTTAACGAAACGACGCCCATATCCGTGAGATGCCGTTTTGGATGTCAGGGCAGGTTTAGCACTCCGGATTGGAGCAGCGACGCCTCGGTGTCTGCCGACCGTGGACGAGACGTAGCAGACGCAGCGGCGGACGCCAAGTGGCATGCCGTCGGGTGCGATGGTTTCACCAACGCAACGCAGCCCCGGACCTGATCCGGGGCCTCGTGGTTGTCCGAGGTCCCGGGTCGAGCCCGGGACTGCGTTGTGTGAGAGGACAGCGAGCGTTTTAGCTGAATTCGTTGGCCAGCAGGTTCAGGCCCTTTTCCACCCCCTCTGCTGCCTTCACAAGGTTGTCGCCGCCGGAGGCAATGGTGGACACACCCGTCGACAGGCCCAGGCTGCCGATCCAGATCACCCATTTCGCCCACACCGGATCCTTGTGGCGCAGGGCCGCCACGGCCTTGTCCGTGTCATCGCGGAACTTCTCGGCCGGTTTCAGCATGACGTGATAGGCTTCAATGTCCTTGATCAACTTGGCCGTGGACTTGCGCATATCTTCCATGGACTCAAACAGACCATCGATCTTCTTACTCTTGTACTTGCGGTCCTTGACCATCTTGCCCAGTTTCTTGTCGATTTCCTTGTCCAGCTTGCCCTGCTGGTCCAGCAGCTTGTTCAGCTCCTTGCCCAGCTTGGCCACATCGCGGTCAATGTTTTTCAGCTTGGCCTTGTACATCTCGGTCAATCGGTCGACGCGGTTGAAGCCTTTCGTTTCTATCATCAGGAAGTCCGCGACAAATTCCTTGCCGATCTCTTTGGCCATGACCTTGGCCTTGGACTGTTTTTCATACGCTTTAACCAGTTCCTTCAGCGCCGCTTCCAACTGACCATGCACCTTCACGATGTCAGTCGTCACCTTCTGGATGGCGCGGGCGACGGACACGACGCTTTGGGCGATGGCATAGACGCTCGCCGCGATGGACACACCACCGGTGACAGCCCCCGCCGCCAGCGATGCGGTACTGGCAATCGCCGAGGCCGAGCCCAACACAATCGCACAGCCGACCTTCAGCCGGTATTTCTTGCGATCCTTGTTAGCCTGTTTCCACTTGTTGAAATGGGTGTTGACGACACCCTCGATGGATTTCTGATACTTGGCAAAGATCTTCTTGATGTCGCTGTCGACCTCTTTGCATTCCTTGTCGGTCAGGGGCATGACACCGCCCAGATCGTCAGCCTGTTTGATGCGCAGGCTGACCTCGGTCAGCATCTTTTTGTATTCCGCTGTGGCATCGTCATACAACTTCGCGACAAAGCGCACGTCGGTGTCGAGCTCTTTGGCCGCGCTGCTGTCCATTTCGCAGGTCGCGACAAAATTCATGTTGCCGAGTTTAATGAATTTGGGCTTAACCGCCTTGCTGACCTCGTTCTTGATGTCAGCTTTGATAATCGTAAGCTTTTCCTTTCCCACGGGGGGATCTCCTCTGATGTGGCCCGGGGAGTGAGTCCGGGTAAATAAGGGTCAGGCTGTCATGTTTGGTTTCGTGGCTCTGCGATCCAGTTCACAGTTGCGTGAGTTGCCGACCCGTTACTGGTCTGTGAAACATGGTTTCGCGGCAAAAATAGGCTGACGTTTCTATTCACCTTCTTTCATATTGGGCTGAATCATCCGTTTGCAAAACTCGCAAATGGCTGCCGTTTAATCCCGATGACGCGCCTTTGTGGCCCGCCCCACTGTTCTGGGCCGCGAGAAATCAGCCTCAGCCTCCAGATCATCACTCGGATTCACCTGATCCGAGGTAAAGGCCCCGCCCCAATCCCCCAGTTTGGCCTCGAAATCGTCCCAGTCGGTCAGATGTTCCTGATCCCGGTACATGGCAAAGGGGCGCAAGGTGCTTTCGTAGAAATCCACCAGGTCATGCGGGCGGTATTGGCGCGGTGCATAGCCGTTCCAATGACGCACCTGTTCCAGCGGGCGGCGATAGCGACGGTCCTGGCTGGCCATCGGATAGCCGATGGGGATGGTGCCATAGGCCCGCATCCACGATGGGTATCCCAGCACCTCGGCCAGTTCAGCGTTGGTCAGGTCCTCCCCGCCACCCGAAAGCCAGGCCGAGGTCAGACCCTCAGCCGTGACCCCCAATTGGATGTTCTGGATCGCCGCCCCGAGAGAGCAGAGGAAGATCGCCTCGTTGTTGGCGTCGTATTCAAAATCCCATTCGGGTGAGGTGGATTGTGGGAAACAGACCTTCCAACGGGGATCACCCACAACGATGACAATAGCCACCGTGTTGGCAAGGTAGTGTTTGGCGACCGCCGGAAATCCCTTCGCATGATCGACCAGCCGCTGCGCCTGGCGCAGAAAGACCTGCCGCACCTCTTCGCGTTTTTCGGGGTCGTCCACCACGATGAAATCCCAGCATTGCGTGTTCGCCCCGGACGGCGCCCATCGCCCGCAATCGACGATGCGGTCCAGCACATCGCGGCTGACGGCGCGGCCCGCCTCGAACTTCCTTGTGCTGCGACGTGCGCGCATGATTGTCTGGAAACTGTCGGTTGGGTCATGTGCCATGTGGGGCCCTCCTGAGGGACACCATGTCCGGCGCGGCGACGAATGCCAAGAGCGGGAACAGGAATGGCGGGCACGGCTTGGGGATTACCGCACCCGCCAAATTGCGGAGCCACACTCACTCTGACTTAGGGGACGGTTCAAACTTGTTCCGCGTTGCGCCGCCCCCGCACCGCACGATCAATCTGCCTGATTCGAACACGGTTTTCTGTGAATGAAATCACATTGCCTGTGACACGATCCGTCAGACTTTGCCGCCGCGCGAGTCCCGGGCCTGACCCGGGACCTCTGACCTTGACGGCGGAGGCCCCGGATCAGGTCCGGGGCTGGCACATCGTTTGTGGCAGGCGTCAGGTAAACTGCTCGGACAGAAGGCGTTCTTCCAACCCGTGTCCGGGGTCGAACAACAACCGGTGCGAGATGTTTGGCTCTGACGCAATCTCGACCCAGTCGATATTGGCCACCTGCGTGCTGTCCGCATCCGCCACAACCGGACGTTTGCCGGGTTCCAGCACGTCGAACCGGACCCGCGCTGTTTTGGGAAGCAGCGCACCGCGCCACCGGCGTGGGCGAAAGGCCGCAATCGCTGTCAGAGCCAGAACATCCGATCCGATCGGCAGAATCGGACCATGGGCCGAGTAATTGTATGCTGTCGACCCTGCAGGTGTCGCCACCAGTGCCCCGTCGCAAACCAGTTCGTTCATCCGCACCCGGTCATCCACGGAAATCTTCAACCGCGCCGCCTGCGCACCCGCCCGAAGCAAGGACACCTCGTTGATCGCCAGGGCCTCGTGCGTGTTGCCATCCCGGTCCACGGCGTGCATCCGCAACGGGTTGATCGCCGCCTCCTCCGCACCTTCCAGACGCTCGATCAACCCCGCCTCGTTGTACTCGTTCATCAGGAAGCCGATGGTGCCCCGGTTCATCCCGTAAACCGGCACGCCCAGCGTCTGGGTCATATGCAATGTACGCAGCATGAACCCGTCGCCACCCAGCGACACGATCACATCCGCCTCTTCCGGTGCAGTGTTGCCATACCGCGTCTCCAACGCGGCACAGGCGGTCTGCGCCACAGGGGCATCACTGGCGAGGAATGAGATGTTTAGAGCCATGGGCCGGTCCGCGTGTTCATTTCGCATCGACCCAAACACACCTATCCGTGATTGACCAGTGGGCCAAAGCACCGCTGCCGTTCCCTCGGTCTGAAAAGTCGCATTCCGCACTACCCCCCGGCGGTGCTATCGGCTAGGCACTGCGCCAGTTTGCCCATCCGCTAGGAGCCTCCGATGAACGCCCCACACCGCGACACCGGTTTCTTCACCGAAACCCTGACCACCCGCGACCCTGAATTGTTTGCCGCCATAACGGACGAGCTGGGCCGCCAGCGCGACGAGATCGAGTTGATCGCATCCGAAAACATCGTCAGCCGCGCTGTGATGGAGGCACAGGGATCGGTGCTGACCAACAAGTATGCCGAAGGGTATCCAGGCCGTCGCTACTATGGCGGGCGATTGTTCCTTTAAGTGTCAGGATACCCCGCCCAGCCGCGAGCGTTAGGGGCTGTTCTGTCCTGGTGAGGCAATAGATGACCGAACTGGGGCTAGCATGACCAACCCGAGGTGGTTTATGCGCAACGGCCGCTCCGTGGCCCCCGACAAAGGCCGCCTGGATGAGCCGCTGGCCTGGCATGCCCCCCCGGACGCGCCCGCCACTGCCGGTGAC
>JBFOMB010000160.1:0-21633 GCA_040830545.1 Paracoccaceae bacterium
GACGGCCTCGGTCAGTTCCTGGTTCAGCCCCAGAGCCCCGGCAATGGTGCGCGCCACCTGCGCAACTTCGATGGAATGGGTCAGCCGCGTGCGGTAATTGTCGCCCTCATGTTCCACAAAAACCTGTGTCTTGTGCTTGAGCCTGCGAAACGCGCTGGCATGGATGATCCGGTCGCGATCCCGTTGAAAACAGGACCGAAAGGCAGATTCCTCCTCTGCAATCAAACGTCCGCGCGCGCGGTTTGGGTCGGATGCATAAGCTGCCTGCATCACACATGTCCTTGTCGCCTGTCCCGAGGCTTTCTATATTGTCATTCGCGCGCAGTTGAAACCGCCGGAGAGTGATATGAACCTGCCACCCAGAGTGACCCCACGGGCATTTGAACGTTTGGCTGAAATCGGCGCCGCCGCTCAGGGCCAGGCCCTGCGTGTTGCGGTCGAGGGTGGCGGATGTTCCGGGTTCCAGTACGAGATCGAGCTGGACACACCCAAAGGCGACGATCTGGTGCTGGAAGGCAGCGGAGAGAAGGTTGTCGTGGACAGCGTGTCCCTGCCCTTCCTCGAAAACGCGACCATCGACTTTTCACAGGAACTGATCGGCGCGCGGTTTGTGATCGAGAATCCGAATGCCACATCCAGCTGTGGATGTGGCACGTCGTTTTCGATTTAGATTCCTGACAGGATCGTTTTTTGGCTATGCCTCAGCCTGCGTGCCCTGCGCAGGCCGCAACTGATCCCAGACCAGAAACGCACCCGACCCGATCACAACTGCAACCCCGATATAGGTGCTGACCGCCGGATACTCGCCAAAGGCCAGCGCGCCCAGGATCACCATCCACACGAACTGCAGGTTCATCAGCGGCGTGACGGTGTAGGCCGTCAACCGGCGCAGTGCCTCGACCGAAACCCAGCGCGCCAGGAACAGCAGCGCGGCATAGGCGGCAACCCAGATGAAATCCGCCACAGGCATGGGCTTCCAGACAAAGGGCAGCACCAAGGCCATCGACAGGCACAGCGCCAGATTGGGATAAAACACCTGCGCCAGCGCATTGTTTTCCCGCCGTCCGATATAGCGCGCCAGCACCATGGAAAACGTCCCCGTCACCGCAGCCAGCAGCGCCCAGATGTGCCCGGCCGAGACGGAGGCCAGACCAGCCGGAAACAGAAACGCCACCCCAACAAACCCAATCGCCAGCGCGACCCAGGCCGCAGGGCGCACATGTTCGCCCAGGATTGGCCCGGACATCAGGCCGGCCAGCAAGGGCATCAAGCCGATGAACAAAAACACCTGCGCAAAAGGCAACAGGCGGAACGCTTGAAAAAACGCAACCGCAGCCAGCACAGTCGCCGCCGACCGCAGCGCCATTGCACCGGGATGGCCCGTGCGGATACCCCGTTGCTGGCTGGCATGGCGATCCGCAAGCAGGCTCAGCGCCACAACAATGGCCCCGCTGAACGCATATAGCTGCGGGGCGGCATACCCCCCCGCAATCAGCTTGGTAATCGCATCAGCCCCGGCGATCAGGCCAGTGTAGCACACCACCAGAAACGCCCCGAATCCGGCCCCTGTGGCCACGTTCCGCATCGTCAGCGCGGTCATAGCACCACTCCGCTCAGTCTTGTGCGCGCAAAACCGGCAAAGAAGGCCTCGAACTTGTCCGTGCTTTCCAGCGCTTCGCACAGAATGTCATGCCCGACCTCGCTCAGCCGGTCCTCGATATGAGGGCGCATATGGTGCCAGTCGTCACTACGGTCGCCATCCATTTCGAACATGCATTCCGACATCCGACGCAGTGGCCCGTCCCAGACCGCGCCACGGTGGAACGTGGTGCGCTCCAGCGACACCGGTTTCGCAAAAGCGCGCCGATCACTAACCGCCATCAACCAATTGCCCACAAACCAGTCGTGATACTGATCCATCAGAGGGGCCTGCATGTCAGTCGACACCGCAAACCGGTGGACCTCGCGTTCCAGCCACTCTTCCCAGATTTGTGACGGGGTCTGCCCGGCATAACGCAGGGCGACACAGATTTCGGACAACAAATCCACATTCTGATCAAGATACGCCAGAATACCTGCGAATTCGAGGCTTGTGATCGCTGACCGGGACAGGCCCGGATCGCGGCGGCCATATTCGCTCAGATAAAAGACGATATGGGTCAATTCATATGCGGCCTTTTTGTTTGGCACGGCAAACGTATCGGATCGGTCAATGAAGGCATGCAACCGGTTGGTTAGCCCCTGATCCTCGGGCTGGGGATCAACCCCGCGCCTTTGCATCAGCCGCCGCGCCTCGGCCCTTTGCAGGTCGGACATTTCCGCATCCGCCAGCCCCTCGCGCGCGGCCCAATGAACCAACGCTTCACCCTTGTCGCCGGGCATCCCCAGCGCTTCCAGGTCCAGGCAGATCGACAGCAGAAAGCGGTAATATTGTGGGAAGAACCCCATGCGCCGTTCGACCGAGTCATAAAATTCGCGATGCACCGACAGGGCCTGCAAATCCACATCAGCCCCGGTGCATTCCAGTATGTTCAGCAGTTCGGCATTTTCCTTCAGCCAGAACACATCGTCCTCCTGACGGCGTTCCTGACCGAACAGGCCCAGCAGCGCGCCCAGGCGCGTCTGCTGGCTCTGGTTTTGGGACGGAACGTTCAGATGAATGACATTCGACATAGTTTCTCTCCTTCGAATGGCGTCACCAGAACGCCCCGTGTCCAAACAAACGTGGTCAGCCGTGATCAGCTGCCGGAGGTGAACATTTCCGTCTTGTCACCATTGATCGCGCGGGTGCCGGATACCGGAGCCGAACCCGAGGTGAACATCTGCACACCTTCACCTGCGGTTGTGTCCGTGGACGCCGCCGGAGCAGAGCCCGAGGTGAACATTTCGGTCGCATCACCCATGGTCGCATCCGATGCCGCGCTTGGTGCAGAGCCCGAGGTGAACATCTGTGTTGCGTCACCGACAGTTGCGTCAGAGGCCGACGTGGGCGCCGAACCGGACGTGAACATCTGCGTTGCATCCCCGACGGTCGCGTCCGACGCCACGGTCGGTGCTGAACCGGATGTAAACATTTGCGTTCCATCACCAACAGTTACGTCAGATTTCATGCTGGGCGCAGAACCGGATGTGAACATCTGAACCAGATCACCGGAATAGGTGGCGGTGGTCGACGGAGCAGAGCCCGAGGTGAACATTTCCACACCTTCACCTGCAGTCACATCACTTGCGATCTGCGGAGCGGAGCCAGAGGTAAACAGATCGGTCAGTTCGCCGGCCAGCGTTTCCACACAACCCATAGGTGCAAAACCGGATGTAAACAGGGCCGTACCCTCGCCGTCAAACAGGCTTGATACGTCCTGCGTGGTGGCGTCGTGGGTGGCGCTTTCGTATACTTTGCGAAGTGCGGTCATGGAAGTTTCTCCCGTTTGGTTGGTTGAACGTGCCTCTACGATTGCACGCTAAACGGGATCGTCAATCTAGACTTCTCGTTAAAGGTGTATTTTGGGAGAGTTATCCACATTAGAGTCAGTGGACAACAAACTGACACAAAATTTAAAGCGACTGACGCGGACGCGCGGAAAAAAACTTATCCACAGGCGTCATTTTGGGCGTTCATTTTGCGAATCCGCCCCGATGGGTGACGCGAATCACATTCAGGATTTGCATCAACCACCCTGTCAAACACGCGGCCAATAGCTTGCCGTCGGCGCGTGGATACGCGATAGATCAGGAAATCGCGGAGGGGTGTCATGAAGATTGCGACGTTCAACATCAACGGCATCAAGGCCCGCGCGCAGGCCCTGCCCGACTGGCTGGACGAGGCCCAGCCGGACGTGGCGCTGCTGCAGGAAATCAAATCCGTTGACGAGAATTTCCCACGCGAGATGTTCGAGGATCGCGGCTACAATGTCGAAACCCATGGACAGAAAAGCTTCAACGGCGTGGCGATCCTGTCAAAACTGCCGCTGGAGGACGTCACACGCGGATTGCCGGGGGATGACAGCGACGAACAGGCCCGCTGGATCGAAGCAACGGTTGTGGGGAAACAGGCGGTGCGCATCTGCGGGCTCTACCTGCCCAACGGCAATCCGGCACCGGGGCCGAAATATGATTACAAGCTCGACTGGATGAAACGGTTGAAGGCCCGCGCGCAATCGCTGCTGGACAACGAAGAGGTCGCGTTGATGGCGGGCGACTACAACATCATCCCGCTCGCCGAAGACGCCTTTCGCCCCGAAGCCTGGACCGAAGACGCGCTGGCCCGTCCCGAATCCCGTGCCGCCTGGCGTGATATCGTGAACCTGGGCTTTACCGAAGCTTTCCGGTCCCGCACACGTGGGGGTGGGCACTACAGCTTCTGGGACTACCAGGCGGGCGCATGGAATCGTGGCGATGGTATCCGCATCGACCATTTCCTGCTGACGCCACAATGCGCAGACCTGCTGCGCGACTGCCAGATCGACAAGGACGTGCGCGGGCGGGAAAAGCCGTCGGACCACGTGCCAGTCTGGGTCGAACTGGATCTGTAACGGCAGAGGTCCCGGGTCAGGCCCGGGATTGCGGTTCGTTTTGGGCCACCGGTGCGATAAATTCGCGACGTCCGAACCGCTTGCCGCATACGTAGCCCCGGACCCGATCCGGGGCCTCTTGCTCTTCACACCTCTGCCAGCATCCGGTCGCTAAGGTCCCACAGCCGCTCTGCCGCGTCATCGTCACAGGCATGCGCATCCACGCCAAAGTAACGCGCCATTGGACCCTCTGCAGTGGGCGCAGCGATGTTGCAATCTTCGCAATAGACCCCGGCAACACCCTCCAACAGGGGTGAACTCGCCGCCCAGAGTGACGTCGAACACCCTTGCTCGGGTGTTTTGAACCCCTGTTTTGCCAGCTCCGAAGGTTCCCCATCTTCGCCCAACCATCCCAGCGCGATCATCTCTTCCTTGGGCAGGTGGCGCTGCAACGGTGTGAAAATCCCACCGGGATGCACCGAAAACGCCAGCCCGCCGCGATCTTTCAGCCGCCGGGACAGGGCATTGGCGAACAGGGCATTGGCCGTTTTGGCCTGCCCGTAGGCCTGCCATTTGTCATAAGGCGTGGCATCGAACTGGATGTCATCCCAGCGAATCCCGGAAATCTTGTGCCCGGTGGAGGACAGCGCCACGACCCGCGCGCCACCCAGCAGCGACATCAACCCCTGAGTCAGCGCGAAATGCCCCATGTGGTTTACACCAAACTGCGATTCCCAGCCCGGGCCAACCCGCGCTTCGGGGCAGGCCATGATCCCGGCGTTGTTGATCAGCAGGTCCAGACGGGACAGCGAGCCAACCATCTCGGCTGCAAAGGCCCGGACCGAGGCCAGATCGCCCAGATCCATTTCCCCCATCCGCACGTCGCCTTCGATCCCGTCCAGTGCTGCTTGCGCCTTGTCCGGTGTGCGCGCGGGCACAATCACCGTGACACCCTTGGCCGCCAGGGCCCGCACGGTTTCCAGCCCCAGACCGCTGTAGCCGCCAGTGACAATGGCGGTTTTGCCCACCATGTCGACATCCGCCAGAACCTCGGCACCCGTGCTGCGTCCATGAAAGCCGGAGGACACCGGCACCTGGTCTTCGATACTCATCGCTTTTGACCTTTCTGATCAGGATTGCACGCAGGCTCGCCCCGGAAGAACATTCGGTCAACCCGCATTGCCATCCGAAACAACCGTTGTCGGGTCATAGGCATACACCCATTCCAACCGACGGGCCAATGGACCCGCGCCGAGCGCCAGAACCATCTGCGCGCCCCAGGCCCAGGGTTTGGGCAGATGGAACCGCCACGCATTGCCGCTCGCAATGCCCACAACGCGCGTCGCCCGGTCCTGCCGCAGCGATTGGTACCGCGCCAAAGCCGTGCCCACTTCCGGCCCGGCGGCGACAGACTCCGCCAGAACCGCTGCATCCTCCAGCGCCAGACAGGCGCCTTGCGCGAAAAACGGCAGTGTCGGATGCGCCGCGTCACCGACCAGAACCGCGTTGTCCTTGTGCCAGTGCTGCGCCACGGGCCTCGCATGTAGCGCCCATTGGTAAACGCGATCCACAGCGCCAATCACCCGCCCGGCATCCCCGTGAAAATCGCTGAACCGCGTTTGCAGCTCTTCCGGATCACCCTCCAGGCTCCAGCCTTCTTCCAACCAGCCCTGACGCTCTTCTATGGCCACGAGATTTGCCAATTCTCCGCCCCGCAGCGGATACAGCACCACATGCGCCCGCGTGCCCATATAGACCTGTGCAACCGGTGGCAGCGGCGCGCCCTGCAACCGTACCAAAGCCCGCCACGCCACCTGCCCAGTGAAATGAGGTCGCGCAGGCCCGTCAATCGCTCCGCGCCACGTGCCCCGCACCCCGTCCGAGGCCACGACCAAATCCGCCTCCAGACTTCCGGGCACGCGGTACTGACCCAACTCCACCTGAACGCCAGCATCCCGCGCAGCATCCGTAAGCAAGGCGAGCAGATCCGCGCGATGCATGTACCAGATCGGCCCAGCCTCGGCCGAGCGCACTTTGGCCACGCGCCGCCCTGAACTGCCGTCACAGAACCACGTCCCCTGGGACACGGTCACCTTTTCCGGCACGCCCTGCACAGCGCCAACCGCGCGCAACAACGCCTGCCCGTTTGCGCTAATCTGCAGGCCTGCGCCAACCTCGGTCAGGGCCGGTGCCTGTTCATACACCACAACCTGCGCGCCCTTCCGGGCAAAGGCAGCTGCAGCGGCCATGCCTCCAATACCGCCGCCGACCACGGCGACCTTCATTCCGTCACAGGACACCCGCCCCTCCGCATGCAAAAGGGCGCCGCATCGCTGCCGGCGCCCCGTTGATTTTCAGATGTCATGCGCGATCAGTCGTCGCGATGCACCTTTTCGCGCCGTTCATGACGTTCCTGTGCCTCAAGGCTCATCGTGGCAATCGGACGTGCGTCCAGCCGCTTGAGCGAGATCGGCTCGCCAGTCACATCACAATACCCGTATTCACCTTCATCAATGCGCCGCAACGCGCTGTCGATCTTGGCAACCAGCTTGCGTTGCCGATCCCGGGTGCGCAGTTCCAGCGCCCGGTCGGTTTCTTCGCTGGCCCGGTCCGCGACATCCGGAATATTCCGTGTCCCGTCCTGCAGTCCCTCAATCGTGTCTTTGCTGTCAGAAAGCAATTCGGCCTTCCAGTTCAACAGCTTGCGGCGAAAGTATTCGAGCTGTCGCTCGTTCATGAACGGCTCATCCTCAGCCGGACGGTAATCGTCCGGCAGAAATGTTTCCTGCTTCATTTCGGCTCCCTCGGTCTGGGCTGAAACATCCGTCAAATTGGCTTCCTCAGAGTTTCGGCTCCCCCTCATGCCGCAGCGTTTATCCGAGCCCAGAAAGATTGTCACTACACAATCCGACTGCCCTCGGGTTAAAACACCGCGCGAAGAGACACGCCTGTGCAAAAATGAACAAAGGGTTGGAATGACATGAAATTTCAGGGCACCAAGGAATATGTCGCAACCGAGGACCTGACAATCGCGGTTAATGCGGCTGTGACCCTTGAACGTCCGCTGCTGGTCAAAGGCGAACCCGGCACCGGCAAAACCGAACTGGCACGGCAGGTCGCCGATGCGCTGGGGCTGGAGATGATCGAATGGAACATCAAATCCACCACGCGCGCGCACCAGGGCCTGTATGAATATGACGCGGTCAGCCGGTTGCGCGACAGCCAATTGGGCGAAGAGCGCGTGCATGACGTGAAGAACTACATCAAGAAGGGCAAGCTCTGGCAGGCATTCGAGTCGGACAAGAAGGTCGTGCTGCTGATCGACGAAATCGACAAGGCCGACATCGAGTTCCCGAACGACCTGCTCCAGGAACTCGATAAGATGGAGTTCTTTGTTTACGAAACCGGCGAAACCATCCGCGCCGCACAGCGCCCGATCGTGATCATCACGTCGAACAACGAAAAGGAACTGCCGGACGCGTTTCTGCGCCGCTGCTTCTTCCACTACATCCGCTTCCCCGACGAAGCGACGATGCGCAAGATTGTCGAGGTGCATCACCCCGGCATCAAGGAAGGCCTGCTGAGCACCGCGCTGACGCAGTTCTTCGAGATTCGTGAAACCGCCGGGTTGAAGAAAAAGCCGTCGACCTCCGAGGTGCTGGATTGGCTAAAGCTGCTGCTGGCTGAGGACATGAGCCCCGAGGACCTGAAACGCGACGGGGCGTCGGCCCTGCCGAAACTGCACGGGGCGCTGTTGAAGAACGAACAGGATGTGCACCTGTTTGAACGGCTGGCCTTTATGGCGCGCGGGCAGCGGTAGTCACTGCAAGGGGGCTGGTCTTGGGCGAAGTCAATCAACGCAACAAGTCCACCGCGCGGACGTGGTGGGATACCTGCGACAGCGCGCCTTTGTCAGATGTATCGTCGGCCCTATCAACCCACGCCGCACCGGACCTCTGTTGGCAAGGCTTTGCGCCGCTCGCTAACTCAACCGGGGTCGAGGCGCTGCTGGACCAGTACCTGCGCCCGCTGCGCACCGCCTTCCCTGACCTGTCACGCGAAATCCACATCGCCATGGGCGGGGTGTCTCAGGGCAAGGCGGACGGGTCAGAGGACGGAGCGTACTGGGTCGGCGGCACCGGCTACCTGACGGGCACGCAAACCGGCGATCTTTGGGGCATCCCCGCGCGCAATCAGTCCCTGCGCCTTCGCTGGGGCGAGTTTCTGGAATTTGACGAAGACGGGCGGATTGTCCGCATCCAGATCCTGATCGACATGATCGACTGGCTGGAACAGATCGGCCTGTCCCCCCTGCCCCCGTCCCGCGGCGCACCCTTTGTCTATCCGGCCCCGACCGGCCTGATGGGCACGCTGTGGGAAGATCAGGGCGATGCGACAGAGCTGTTGAATTTTGCCCGCCAGTTCATCTTTGGCGGGCTCAATGCCTTTGATAAGTCAAACCTCAAATCCATGGGCATGGCGGATTACTTCCAACCCCAACCTGAAATGGTACGGGCCCGGCGGGATCGGGGCCTGCCTGTCATTGAAGGAATTTGAAACCCTGCATCAGGCCCCCTGGCTGGTCGCCTACCCGGACCGCAAGGTGGGGGATCTGGACAACCTGATTGCCGAGGGCGATCTGGTCGGCGCGTCCAGCCTGCCGGGTGTCTGGCTGACCCATACCGGGCCGTATCTGGGCCATGCGCCAACCGGGCAACGTGCGGGTGTGAACGGGATCGACTTCTGGCGCTACGAAAACGGGCAATTCACCGAGAATTGGGTGTTTGTGGACATGATCCACCTGTTTGCTCAGTTCGGCATCGACCTGATGGAAAAGGTCACACATATGGCCGCCCGGGTCTGACCCAGGCGGACCTGCCTAAGAAATTCCATGGCCCGTAGATGGGGTTTCACCCCCAAACCCCCGAGAGTACTTCAGGAACAATGAAGGAGATGGGTCTTCTTCTTGGTCCAAATACTCAAAACTGCGGCACGGGTTTGAAACTCGCGCCGCAGCAGCTGATCAGGCAGCCTTGCGGCGAGGTCTGCGGCGGCGGAGTTTGCCGCCATTGCCACCTGGCGCGCCGCCCGGCCGCGAGCGGGGCCCACGACCGCGACCGTTTCCGCCCGAAGGTTTTGCATCCCCGATGGTTTCCGGCGCAGTGCCACTGGCGACAGGGATGTCGAGCTTGATCAGTTTCTGGATCTGGCGTAGCAGACCGACCTCTTCCGGGGCGCAGAAGGCAATTGCCTCGCCCTCGCGACCGGCGCGCGCGGTGCGGCCAATGCGGTGGACATAGGCGTCGGGCACTTCGGGCAGGTCGTAGTTGATCACATAAGCCACGCCCGGAATGTCGATGCCCCGCGCCGCCACATCCGTGGCAACCAGAACGGTGATTTCGCCCGCACGAAACGCCTTGATCGCGCGGTCCCGCTGGCCCTGGCTTTTGTTACCGTGGATCGAGGCGGCATTGTAGCCGTCCTTGACCAGCCCTTTCATCAGCTTTTCCGCGCCATGTTTGGTGCGGGAAAAGACCAACGTCAGGGCATCCAGGTCCTGTGACAGGATTTCCCGCAGCTTGCCGGGCTTTTCAGGTTTCGTCACGAAATGCACCGATTGTTTGACATTGTCCGCCGGTTTGCCCGGCGCGGCAACCTGCACGCGTTTGGGGTTGGTCAGGTAGGCGCGGCTCAGCTCTTCCATCTGTTTCGGCATCGTGGCCGAAAACATCATGGTCTGGCGCGGGCTGCCCAGATGCGGCGCGATCCGGCGCAGCGCGTGGATAAAGCCGAGGTCCAGCATCTGATCGGCCTCGTCCAGCACCAGATGGCGCACCGTGCCCAGATCAACCGCGCCCCGGTCCATCAGGTCGATCAACCGCCCGGGCGTGGCGACTAGAATGTCAGTACCGCGCGACAGCAGGTTGATCTGTTTGCCGATGGATTGCCCGCCCACCACGGTCACAACCCGCAGCTTGGTCCCCGTCACCAGCTTCCGCAGGTTGTCTGCAATCTGGTTCACCAGTTCCCGCGTCGGGGCCAGGATAAGCGATTTCGCGGTTTTCGGCGCGGGTTTGCCGGGCTGAGCCAACAGCGCTTCGATCAATGGCAGGCCAAAGGCCAGCGTTTTGCCGGTGCCGGTTTGCGCCAGCCCCAGAATGTCATGCCCTTCCAGCGCCAGCGGGATCGCTTGGTTCTGGATCGGGGTCGGTTGGGTCAGCCCTGCATTCTGCAGCGCCTTGTTCAAAGCCGGGGCAAGGCCCAGCATGTCAAATTCAAACACGTCTATCCTGTCTGGGCCGGCCTGACGCACCTGTCAGCCGGAACCCGGTAAGTGCCACGCAACAGCGGGCGGTCGAGGGCGCGCCCGGTCACGGACACCTCGGGCGCATCCCGTGTGGCCGACCGGCACGTTTGAACCCTGCGTGATGGGGATCGGAAAATCGGGTGATGCCGGGTGCAACAGATTCGCACGGCTGGCTCACGCGGCAGCGCAGCATCACGGCGTAAGTTGTGCATTAACCCTTCCGTGTCAACCTACCATCGCTGAAATCCATGAAATCCCTGTGGTTTCTCCCTATTGTCCGCGCCCTTGCGACAACCCGGACGTCTGCCCAACTTTTGCCACAATTGGGACACAAAGTGGCCTCAATGCGCCCGAAATGTGGCGAAACTGCTCGTAGTCTGCCAAACTACCTATGATGTCTGCTGCTAAACCTTTGATACAGGTGCGCCCTTTGCGTGCCACTGACCGTTCTGATTGGGCCGAAATGTGGCACGATTATCTCGTGTTCTACAAAACCTCGGTCCCTGATCAGGTGTATGACGCCACCTTTGCCCGCCTGCTGGGGGACGATCCGCAGGACTTCACCTGTCTGATCGCCGAAATTGACGGGCGGCCTGTGGGGCTGACGCACTACCTGTTTCACCGCCATGCCTGGAAGGTCGAAAACGTCTGCTATCTGCAGGACCTTTATGCGCGGCCCGAAACCCGGGGCACCGGTGTCGGGCGTGCGCTGATCGAGGCGGTATATGACGCCGCAGACGCCAATGGCACGCCGTCGGTTTACTGGCTGACGCAGGATTTCAATGAAACCGCCCGGAAGCTTTACGACCGGATCGGCGTTCAAACACCGTTTATTCGTTACCAGAGGCCGTCATGAAAAAGCTGCTCGTTCTTGCTGCCCTCGCGCTGGGGGCGTGTTCCTCGGCCCAGATCGACCCGCCTGCCACCCGGATGCAATTTGCGGACAGCACCCTGCCCCCGGTCAAGAGCTTTCAGGCCACGCGACCCACACGCCGCGCCACGTCCAACGCAGACATTGCGCGGGATTTCCTGGACCTGCATTTTCAATTGGAAAGCGGCCGCGAATTGCCCGCCATGACACGGTTTGAAATGCCGGTGACCGTGCGTCTGACCGGTCAGGCCAATCCGATGATTTCGTCCGACCTGCGTGGCCTCATCACCCGTCTGCGCAACGAGGCGGGGATCGACATCCGTCAGGTGCCGCGCGCACAGTCCGCCAACATCACGATCGAGGCGGTCAGCCGCGAGGATATCAAACGCACCCTGCCCCACGCCGCCTGTTTCGTGGTGCCAAACGTGTCCAGCCTGGCCGAGTTTCGGCGGATGCGCCGCAGCCCGAAAACCAGCTGGTCGAACCTGACCGAGCGCACGAAAATGGGGATCTTCATTCCCGCGGACGCCAGCCCGCAAGAGGCCCGCGATTGCCTGCACGAAGAACTGGCGCAGTCTTTGGGCCCGCTGAACGACCTGTATCGCCTGTCAAACTCGGTCTTCAACGATGACAACGTGCATACGGTTCTGACCGATTTCGACATGCTGATCCTGCGCGCCACTTATGCGCCGGAACTGCGCAGTGGCATGACCCGCGCGCAGGTGTCTGCGGTGCTGCCCGGCGTGCTGAACCGCATGAACCCGGCGGGTCGCGGCGTGCCATCGCGCGCTATCGCGGAAACGCCCCGCAGCTGGATTCTGGACGTGGAAACCGCCCTGGGCCGTGGATCGTCCGAAGTGTCGCGTCAGCGGGCGGCGGGCAACGCGCTGCGCACCGCGTCCACCTCGGGCTGGCAGGATCACCGCCGCGCGTTCAGCCACTATATGGTGGGCCGCTCGCAGCAGGCAAAAGACCCGCAAACCGCCCGCACCCATTTCGAAACCGCCAAGGCATTGCTGGGCCGTTCGCCCGACACGGAACTGCACCGGGCCTATATCAGCACCCAGACCGCCGCATATGACATTGCCCGTGGTGACGGTCGGGCCGCACTGGCGGAACTGACCGCCAGCATCAACACCGCCTCGCGCTACCAGAACGCCGCCTTACTGGCGACGCTCATGTTGCTGCAGGCCGAAGCCTATGATCAGATCGGTCGCCCTGAAGAGGCCCGCCGGGTCAGGCTGGACAGCCTTGGCTGGGCACGGTACGGGTTTGGCCCTGACTGGGCGGTCCGCGCGAAGATGGAAGAAATCGCTGCGCTGAACCCCCTATGAAAAGGGTAACGGGCAGACATGATCATCATTGCAAGCGCCGTGATCGGGGCGCTGTGGGGCACGTTTCTGGCAAAGAAACGTAACGGAACTCGGGCTGATATCGCTCAATATGCGGTGGGTACAGCCATTGCGTTTGCGCTGGTCGGGCTTATCGTGACGGTTGTCCTTCATCGCCTCATCCTTGGGTAAGCCATGTTCGTTCCATTCTTCGAAAACCTGCGCAAGGCCGCGATTCCCGTCAGCCTGCGGGAATACCTGACCTTCCTTGAAGGGATGAAGGTGGGACTGACCACCTATGACGTGGAGGCGTTTTATTACCTCGCCCGCACGTCCATGGTGAAAGACGAACGCAACCTCGACAAGTTCGACCGCGCTTTTGCCGCGACCTTTTCGGGGCTGGAACAGATCAGCATCGACCAGGTGCTGGAGGCTATTGATCTGCCCGCCGACTGGCTGGAAAAAATGGCCGAAAAGCACCTGAGCGATGAAGAAAAGGCCGAGATCGAGGCCATGGGCGGCTTTGAAAAGCTCATGGAAACGTTGAAAAAGCGGCTGGAGGAACAGAAAGGCCGCCATCAGGGTGGCAACAAATGGGTTGGCACTGCCGGCACCTCGCCCTTTGGGGCCTATGGCTATAACCCCGAAGGCGTGCGCATCGGCCAGGAAAAGTCGCGCCACCAGAAGGCGGTCAAGGTCTGGGACAAGCGCGAGTTTCAGAACCTCGATGACACGGTCGAACTGGGCACTCGCAATATCAAGGTCGCCCTGAAACGCCTGCGCCGCTGGGCCCGCGAAGGCGCGCATATGGAACTGGATATGGAGGGGACGATCCGCTCCACCGCTGAAAACGGCTATCTGGACGTGAAGGAACGCCCGGAACGCCACAACGCGGTGAAGGTCGTGATGTTCCTGGATGTGGGTGGGTCAATGGACCCGCATGTGAAGGTGGTCGAGGAATTGTTTTCCGCCGCCCGCGCCGAATTCAAGCACCTGGAATATTACTATTTCCACAATTGCCTGTACGAAGGCGTCTGGCGCGACAACCGCCGTCGCTGGACTGAACAGACGCCCACACACGAGGTGCTGCGCACCTACGGGCCGGATTACAAATGTATCTTTGTGGGTGACGCGTCCATGTCACCTTATGAAATCGCCTATCCCGGCGGCGCAAACGAACACTGGAACGAAGAACCCGGATCCACCTGGCTGCAACGCGCGCGGGACCAGTGGGCGTCACACCTGTGGATCAACCCGATCCCCGAGAAGTATTGGGAATACACCCACTCCATCCAGATGATCAAAGAGATCTTCGAAGACCGCATGGTCCCGATGACCCTGCGCGGGCTGGAGCAAGGGATGAAGGAACTGACGCGATAACGTCACGCTCTGGCCCCCGTGGCCGGAGCACACACCAATCGAAATCAAATATGGCAACTTCCATCGAAGCAGATAGCGCGCGCGTTCAAAAGGAACAGACGCCATGCGCAAGCTGTCTTGAGGAATTCCCATGCTGACTCTTGATCACCTGACCGTCATCGCCCCTACCCTGAATGAGGGCGTGGAGCATGTCCGCAATCGGCTGGGGTTGGACGTGCCGTTTGGCAACCGCCACACCTATATGGGAACGCACAACCACCGGCTTCGACTGGGGGGCAACGTCTATCTGGAAATCGTGGCACGTGACCCGGAGGGCGTCGATCCCGGACGGGCCCGGTGGTTTGGCGTCGATCAGCCGGATCAGGTACACCGCGACTGGAACCAGATGCGGCGGCTCCGGGGCTGGGTCGCGGCCACGGCCTCAATTGAAACCGACGTCGCGCGGCATCCCGAATTTGGCGACGTTGTGCCCCTGCCCTTTGACCGCCCGGAATTTGCATTTTCTATCCCGCAGGACGGAACCTTGCCCAAGGACGGTTTGCTGCCCTCCCTGATCGACCACCGGGACGGACCCACCGACCTGTCCGAAATCCCCGACTTTGGAGCGCGTCTGGTATCCTTTCACCTGATGCACCCGAAGCCAGACGCGATCGAGGCGCTCTACCAGGATCTGCCCATCGACCATCCGCCGCAAATCAGCCACGGGCCTGCCTTCCGCTACGAGGCGGTGATCGACACCCCCCATGGGACGCGAAAACTCTGGTGAGCGGTTACGCCTCTGACGCGGTCCCGTAGACCTTCACAATCACATCCACCGAGCGGTCTACGGCCAGATCAACGGTTGCCGGGTCGGCAACCGTGCCGCTGAAAACTGCTGGCCAGAAACTGCCCGCCTTCACCATCGCCAGAAATTGCGAGGCCGCATGTGCCGGATCATCGGCCTGCAATGCCCCCGCACGGCTGGCATCCGTGAACATCGCCGCACAGATCGCGTCGTGGCGTAGGGTGCTGGTCTTCTTGTCCAGTTTCACAGGCTCTCGCAGGAATTCCCCCAGACCCAGCCGCATGACCTGCATGTATTCGCGATTACAGGACAGATGCCCGATGGCCGCCCCCAGCGCCAACAATTGCGGGCGCAGCGGCTGCGTCGAATCATATGTGAAATCAATGGACGCGTTAGCCATTGTGACCATCTCTTCCCAGATCGCGTGGAACAGCGTCTCTTTCCCGTCGAAATGGTTGTAGACGGTGCGTTTGGATACGGTTGCGCGTTGGGCAATACGGTCCATATTTGCGCCCGCAAACCCGTTCTGATCGAATTCCTCAATCGCCGCAGCCACAATGGCCCGTGTTTTCTCGTCGTTTTTTCCCATCTGCGCTTTCTTCTCAAAGCCGTCGCACTATGTCCAGGAGAGAGGCCTTACACTCACCAGTTTACAGCCTGTGTTTTTCATGTAAACTCCTCAGTGTAATCACTCCGATTCCGAACCAGCCCACCGCCAGTCAGGAGGAACTCGATGGCTACCACCCTCAAGATAAACGGTCAGACCAAAACGGTCGAAGCCGAAGAAGGAACCCCGCTGCTGTGGGTGATCCGTGACGAGTTGAAAATGACCGGGACCAAGTTTGGTTGTGGCGTGGCATCCTGCGGGGCCTGCACCGTGCACATCGACGGCGAACCGACCCGGTCCTGCCAGACCTACATCGAAGACATTGAAGGGGCCGAAATCACCACGATCGAGGCCATAGGCGACAGCAAGGTCGGCGCAGCCGTGCAACAGGCCTGGGCCGAACTGGACGTGGTGCAGTGTGGCTATTGCCAGTCCGGGCAGGTCATGTCCGCCGTGGGCCTTTTGACCGAAAACCCGACCCCGTCGGTCGACGAAATCCACGACTACATGAACGGCAATGCCTGCCGCTGTGCCACCTACCAGCGCATCCGCGCCGGTATTCAGCGCGCGTCCGAAATTCTGGAGGCCTGATCCATGACCATCAAAGCATCCCGCCGCGCCTTCCTTCAGGGCTCAGCCGCTGTTGGCGCTGCCCTGGTTGTCGGCATCTCTCCCAAAGGCACCATTGCCGCCGGTGACGCCAGCGCGCAGATCAACCCGTTTGTGAAAATCAGCCCCAATGGCCGCGCGATTGCGGTCGTAAAGCATTTCGAAAAGGGTCAGGGCCCGGCAACCGGCCTGTCCACGCTGATCGCCGAAGAACTTGGCGTGCGCATGGATCAGATCGACTATGAATTCGCGCCCTCCAACCCGCAGGTCTACAACAACCTGTTCCTTGGGCCGTTCCAGGGCACTGGTGGCTCGACCGCCATGGCCAACAGCTTCATGCAATATCGCCAGGCTGGGGCCGCTGCACGTCACGTTTTGATCGCTGCCGCCGCGCAGGACTGGGGCGTGGACGTCGCAACGCTGGATATCGTCGATGGCATGGTGACCGGGGGCGGAAACACAGCCCCTATTGGTGACTTTGTTGCCGCCGCTGCGCAGATCGAAGCCCCAGCAGAGCCGACGTTGAAAACCCCGGACCAATGGCGCCTGATCGGCAACGAAAGCGTGCGTCGTCTGGACAGCGAAATCAAAGGCAACGGTCAGGCCATGTACGCGATGGACGTGCATCTGCCGAACCAGATGATCGCCATGATCGCCCGTCCAGACCGCATGGGCGCAACGGTGGTCAGTTTTGACGACAGCGATGCGAAAGAGGTCAAGGGCTTCATCCGCGCCGCCGCCCTACCCAACAAGGCGGGCGTGGCGGTCTATGCGGAAAACACCTGGGCCGCGATCCAGGCCCGCGACGCGATCACCGTCGAATGGGAAACGTCCAACGCCGAAGGCCGCGACAGCGACCAGATCAAGGCCGAAATCATGGCCGCACTGGACGCGGATGCGGAATACAACGTCCTCAAATCCGATCCGGCCCCAATGGATAAGGCGGCGCAGGTGGTCGAAGGCACGTTCTATTTCCCGCTTCTCGCCCATGCCGCGATGGAACCGCTGAACTGCACCATCGAACAGAACGAAGATGGCGGCATCACCCTGCATGACGGGTCGCAAATGCCAACCGGTCCGCATATGGCCTATGCGCAGATCTTTGAACTGCCGATGGAAAAGATCCGCATCAACACCATGCTGGCCGGTGGATCCTTCGGGCGTCGCGCAACCCCCAACGCCGACTACCAGGTCGAGGCCGCGCTGGCCTTTGTCATCACCGACCGTACCCGGCCCGTGAAACTGGTCTGGACCCGCGAAGACGACATGCGCGGCGGCATGTATCGCCCGGCCTTCGGCCATAAGGTCCGTGTGGGTCTGTCCGCAGAGGGAGAGATCGTCGCGTGGGATCACCGCATTGCCGGTCAGTCCATCATGAAAGGCACCGCATTCGAGGCGATGATCGTCAAGGACGGCATCGACCACTCCTCGGTCGAAGGGGTGTCGGACACGCCATATTCCATTCCGGGCATGCATGTGGGCCTGACAGACACGAAGAAAGCAACCAGTGTCCTCTGGTGGCGCTCGGTCGGTCACACCCACACTGCCTACGCGATGGAGGTCATGATGGACAAAGCCGCTGCCGCCGCAGGTCGCGACCCGGTCGAATTCCGTCTGTCTTACCTCAGCGGGTCGGAACCGGATCAGGTTCGCAAGGCTGCCGTGCTGAAACTGGCGGCGGAAAAGGCCGGTTGGGGCGCTGCGCAGCCGGGTCGGACCATGGGCGTTGCGGTGCACAAATCCTTTGGGTCATACATGGCCGAAGTCGTGGAAATCTCGGGCGATGCGTCAGGCTACAAGATCGAAAAGGTTACCTGCGCCGTTGATTGCGGTCTGGCCGTGAACCCGGATGTCGTGCGTGCGCAAACCCAGGGCGCGGTCGGCTACGGCATCGGTCACGCCATGCGCAACGAGGTCACGCTGACCGGCGGTGTGGTGGATCAGGGTAACTTCCCGGACTACGAACCGCTGCGCATCGGCGACATCGGCGCGATTGACGTGCATATCGTGCCGTCTGCCGAAGCGCCCTCGGGTATCGGTGAGCCGGGCACTCCACCGGCCGCGCCTGCTTTGGCGAACGCCATTGCAGCCTCGGGCGGTGCCGAGATTTCGTCCCTGCCGATGATCAACGACGGGATCGAATTCGCCTGATCCTTTGCAGGTGAAGCGGTACGTTTCCAACTGACACAACGTGGCCCCGGACCTGATCCGGGGCCTCTTTTTTTGCAGATGACGACGAACAACGAAAACTCGAATGCCAAAGTGAAACAAATTTAGGAAACCAAACAGATCGGGTTGAGTTCCATGCGCGGAATCAAGGGCCTCTGGCCCGCCGCGCATCGTCGGGCAACCTCACCGATGAGGTCCCGGATCAAGTCCGGGACTCCGTCACGTGTAGATCAACCGCCCGTCCCGGTACCCCGGTCATATTCCATCCGCGCGGACTTCACCGCGTCCATCTGGTCATGTGACCAGAACACCAGTGGCTTCAGCATCTCCAGCAATGTCCGCCCCAGCGGCGTCAGCTCATAACTCACCGCAACCGGCGGCCCCGGATCAACCGACCGCGTCAGATACCCATCCCGCTGCAACCCGCGCAGGTTTTCGGTCAGCACGCTTTGCGTCACATCCCCGATACAGCGCTTCAGATCACCAAATCGCTTTGGCTCGTCCTCCAGCGCCAGGATGATGATCATCCGCCACTTGCCCGTCACGTTCGACAAAACGGACCTGATGGAGCAGTTGGAGGCCTCTGCCTTATTTGCAACGCCGACTGGTAGCATCTCACGCTCTGGTATCTGTTCGAGACTAACTACCAACATAAGCGCTCAAACTTCACCACGCAACCATTTGAATCCAAAACCGGTATGGTGAGCACTACCAGGTCATTTATAGGTACGTAATTGCGATGTGGTATGAATTTGCTACTACGTATCCACACGATACGAATCAAAGGATCACACCATGACCCCCAAGGAACTTGTCCTCGCCCTGTTCACCGCCGCCTTTGTCGACCACGACCCCGAGACCGCGACCGCCCTCGTCACCCCCGACTATGTCCAGCACAACCCGCAGGTCCCCACCGGGGCCGAGGGGCTCGCGGGCCTGATCCCGCTGGTCGCGCAATCCGGCATGACCGTGACCACGCACCGCGTCATCACCGAAGGCGACTATGTCGTCCTGCACAGCACCTTTGGAAATGCGCAGGCCTTTGGCGCTGAATCCCTGGCCGCCTTCGACGTTTTCCGCGTCGAAGATGGCAAAGTCGCCGAACATTGGGACAACCTGCAACCGATCCCCGAAATCACGGCCTCGGGCCGGGGCATGACCGACGGCCCGACGGAAATCACCGATCTGGACAAAACCGCTGAAAACAAGGCGTTGGTCCTGGGTTTCGTCCGCGACGTGCTGGGCGGGGCTGCGCCCGAAAAGGTTGGCGACTACATGGACCCCGAAGTCTACATGCAGCATAATCCGATGATCGAGGACGGCCTGTCCGGGCTGATGGCCGCGATCGAGGCCTTCGCCGCCCAGGGCCAGGTCATCACCAAGTTCGAACCTCAATTCGCCGTGGCCGAGGGCAACTTTGTCTTTGTCGCCACGGACGCAATCATGGGCGGCGAACCCTGGGCCTTCTTCGACCTCTGGCGCGTGGAAAATGGCAAGATCGTCGAACACTGGGACGTGGTCGCGCCGATCCCCGCGGAAATGGCCCATCAGAACGGCAAGTTCTGAGGTCGGGCCGGGCCGGGCCGGGCCGGAAGCATTCCGGCCCAGTTCCCTTTAGGTAAACACAGGAAAACATGGTAACATCCCCGTGACCGCACCCGTCAGGGATGCCGCCCCCCCTGACGACACGCGCGTCCAATCAGGCCCCGGCCTGCTGTGATAGGGAGGACACCATGTTCAAATCTGTTTCGGTTTTTACCTTGTCCGCCGTGTTTTTTGGCACATCCGCAATTGCTCAGGACATGACCCCGCGCCCCGAAGACGTGGGCACCCGGTTCCAGTCCGATCATTTCTCGCCCTATGCAGGTCGCGCGTTTCCGACGCAGGTCTTCTGGGGCGACACACATCTGCACACCGAGGTGTCGGTGGACGCGGGCACCATGAACCGGCTCAGCCAGGAAGACGCGTATCGCTTCGCACTGGGGCACGAGGTCACCACGACCCACGGCCTGCGCGCGAAACTGTCCCGACCGCTCGATTGGCTGGTGATCTCGGATCATGCGGAAATGTACGGGTTGATGCCGCAACTGCTGGCGGGTGACCCGGACATCCTGTCTTCGCCGAAGGGCCGGGAATGGCACGACAAATTGACTGCAGGCGATCCACAACTCACCTTTGACACCGCGATGGAAATCGTCGCCTCCTTGTCTGATGACGAACTGCCCATAGACAGCCCGAAAGCCACAAAAAGAGCCTGGCGCGCCTATACCGACCTTGCCGAGCGCTACAACGATCCGGGCACGTTCAGCACGATCATCGGGTTTGAGTGGACGTCTGCCGGGGGTGACAACATCCACCGAAACGTCCTGTTCCGCGACAGCGCGGATTTCGCGAACCAGATCATCCCGTTTTCGCAATTCGACAGCAAAAATCCCGAAGACCTCTGGCAGTGGCTGAAATCCTACGAGGACAAAACCGGCGGCGACGTGCTGGCGATCCCACATAACGGGAACCTGTCCAACGGGCGCATGTTTGCCACGACCAGCTTTGACGGCTCGCCCTGGAATCCGGAGCTGTTGGCGCTGCGGGCCGAGTTCGAAAAGGTCTACGAAGCCACCCAGATCAAGGGCGATGGCGAGGCGCACCCGATGCTGTCACCGGATGACGAATTTGCAGATTTCGACACCTGGGACGCCTCCAACCTCAATGGAACCGAGGCCAAGACGCCCGAGATGCTGCCGTATGAATACGCCCGCGAGGCGCTCAAGATCGGGATGCAAATTCAGGCAGATATGGGCGTGAACCCGTTCAAATTCGGCATGATCGGCTCAACCGATTCCCACACCGCGCTGGCCACGGGTGAAGAGGAAAACTTCTTCGGTAAACACTCGGGCGTGGAACCGGAACCGAACCGGTGGGAACACGTGGTGATAGAGGCCCCGAACCCGGATTTCACCATCTATGGCTGGAAGCAGGCCGCAGGTGGTTATGCCGGCGTCTGGGCCACGGAAAACACGCGCGAGGCAATTTTTGACGCGTTTGAACGGCGCGAGGTTTATGCCAC
>JBFOMB010000161.1:0-25091 GCA_040830545.1 Paracoccaceae bacterium
CAGTCAGGATCATGTCGATCATGCGGTATTTGCCGATCATGTCGGACACGCGGATCGTTGCGCCGCCACCGGTGAAGATGCCGCGCTGACCCTCGGGCAGGGCGAAATAGGTGCCCTGATCCATCACCCGCACATGCGCCGCACTGGCCAGTTCCAGACCGCCGCCGACAACCGCGCCCTTCAGCGCTGCGATGATCGGCACACCGCCATATTCCATCTTGTTGAACGCTTCATGCCAGCGCAGGCAAACATGCATGAAGTCATCCGGGCTGCGATCCGCCTTCCAGTGTTCGACCAGATCGAGGCCCGCGCAGAAATGATCGCCCTCACCGGCCAGCACCACGGCGCGAACGCCTGCCATGCGCGCACCGCTGAAAAAGCGGATCAGTTCCTCGATGGTCGCGACATCCAGCGCGTTGCGTTTGGTCGGGCGGTTCAGAGTGACGACATAGAGGCCATGCTCACGTTCGGAAATAGCCAGGTTTTCGTAGGTGTCGGGGTTCACAACATCATTCATCGGATTGGTCCTTTCGGGGTCATCATTCGGGGAAAGCGGCATTCAGCAGACTGTCAGAGCCATGCAGGATACGCGCCTGTTCAGCGGTGCATTCAGGCAGGATGTGCTGGGCGAAAAACAGCGCGGTGGCGATTTTCTGCGTCATGAATTGCGGGTCCTGCCCATCGTTCAAACAGGCCTGCGCAGCCAGCGCGCCCTTGGCCACTTTCCAGCCTGCGGCCAGAGTGCCGGACAGCATCAGAAACGGGACAGAGCCAGCAAAGGCCGCATTGATGTCGCTGCGGCTGTGTTCCAGCATCCAGTCGAGCGAGGTTTCAAACGCCCCGCGCGCCGTGGCCAGCGCCGTGCCAATGGCACGGGCGGTGTCGTCGCCCTGGGCCAGCGCGGCCTCGGTTTCAGCAATCCGCGCGGCAAAGCGGCGAGCGGTTTCACCGCCGTCGCGCATCACCTTGCGGCCCAACAGGTCGTTGGCCTGAATGGCGGTTGTGCCCTCGTAGATCGGCAGGATGCGCGCATCGCGGTAATGCTGTGCCGCGCCGGTTTCTTCGATAAAGCCCATACCGCCATGGATCTGCACACCCAGCGAAGCGACCTCGACCGCGCGTTCCGAACAGAAGCCCTTGACCAACGGCACCATGAATTCTGCCAGCGCCATGGTCGCCTTGTCATCCTGATGATGCGCAATGTCCAACAACCCCGCCGTGGCCGCCGCCATGGCGCGTCCGCCCTCGGTCAGGCTGCGCATCCGCAACAGCATCCGGCGAACGTCGGGGTGTTTGATGATCGCCACTGCGTCCTTGGCCGAGCCGTCAACCGGGCGGCTTTGCACACGGTCGCGCGCATAGGCCAACGCGCGCTGATAGGCCCGGTCGGCCGTTGCGATGCCCTGCACACCAACAGCGAAACGGGCGGCGTTCATCATGACGAACATGTACTCCAGCCCGCGATTTTCCTGTCCAATCAGGAACCCGGTGGCGTCCTTGTATTCCAGCACGGCGGTCGGGCTGGCGCGCACGCCCAGCTTGTGTTCGATGCTGACGCAGTTGACGGCGTTTTCCGCGCCCGGCGTGCCATCGGCATCGACCAGTTTCTGCGGCACGATGAACAGGCTCAGCCCCTTGGGGCCCTTCGGCGCATTCGGGGTACGGGCCAGAACCAGATGGATGATGTTTTCCGTCAGGTCATGCGCGCCATAGGTGATGAAAATCTTGGTCCCCGACACGCCATAGGTGCCGTCAGCCCGTTCCACCGCCTTGGTTGCGACGCGGCCCAGATCGCTGCCGGCCTGCGGTTCGGTCAGGTTCATCGTGCCCGACCAGCGGCCAGCAATCAGCGGTTCCAGATACGTGGCCTTCTGCGCGTCCGATCCGGTCAGCAACAGCGCCTCGATCGCGCCATCCGTCAGCAGCGGGCACAGGCCAAAGCTCATGTCTGCGGCATTCAACATCTCGACCCCCGCCGCGCCGACCACGCGGGGCAGGCCCATGCCACCAAATTCCGGCGGGTGTGTCAGCGCCTGCCAGCCCATATCGACAAACTGCTCATAGGCCCGCGCGTCGCCCTCGGGCATGGTCACGCGGCCATTATCGAACTGCGCGCCCAGCTCGTCCCCCACATGGGACAGCGGCGCGATCTGCTCGCTGCAGAACCGCGCGAACCCTTCCAGCGCCGCGTCGATGTCGGACAGGTCGAAATCGGCATAGACCTCCATCACGGACACCTGATCCCAATGGGACAGGTGTTCGACGCAGAACATCAGATCCTGTACGGGCGGATGGTAGGACATTCGGGTTCCCTCGCAGACGACTGTTTGTTTGCGTCACATAGACCCCGATAGGCTTGCGGATAAGCTCATCTTTCGTCAGTGTTGTATCATATTACGCCAAAATCGGGATACGAACGATGTCGGTCCATGATCCTGTTTCCCTGACCACCGTATCCGCTGCATTCATTCAGGACTGGCTGAATGCGCTGGAATCGCGCTGTTCGCCGGGGGTTATGGCGTCACTCCTGAACCGCGCCGGGTTGCAGGCCGCGCCAATGAGCCGGACCCAGCGCGTTACGCTGGACGAGATCACGCAACTGTACCAACTGGCCGCGCTGGAGACCGGGGACGAGATGATGGGGCTGTGGAGCCGCCCGATCCGTGCGCGGGCCTTGCAGCATCTGGTTACGGTGCAACGCGAGGCGGGCAGTCTGCCCTCAGCCCTCTATCGGTTTTCGACATACTGGAACCTGCTGCTGGACGATTTCCGGCTGGATTTGCACGATGCGGAGGACGCCGTGGAACTGGCCCTGATCCCATACGCGCCCGACACGCCCCAACAGCGGTTCGGCCATATGTTGCTGCTGAAACTGGCGCATGGACTACAGTCCTGGCTGGCCGGGTCGGAAATGCCGGTGAAACAGGTGCGGTTTGCCTTCGCGCGCCCGGATTTCGCCGCTGATTACGCGGTGGTCTTCCCCTGCCCCGTGCAGTTTGACGCGGCCCAGACCAGCATCCTGTTTGACCCGCAGGCCTTCACACGCCCGGTCACGCGCACGCAGGCCGAGGCGTCGCTGTTCCTGGAACGCGCGCCGCTGGACTGGATTTTCACCGGATCGCGCATTCACACCCACAGCCTGCGGGTGCGCGCGTTTCTGTATGGTGAGACGTGGCAGACCTGCCAACTGCCCGACGCCGCACGCGCCTTGCAGATGACAGCACGTACCCTGAACCGGCGGCTGAGCGAGGAAGGCACGTCGTTTCAGGACATCAAGGACGCGCTGCGCCGCGACATTGCCATCCGCGCATTACAACAGGGCACGGACAGCATCGAACAGATCGCCTTTGACACCGGGTTTTCGGCCCCCGCGAATTTTCATCGGGCGTTTCGCAAATGGACGAACCGAACGCCGGGATCGTATCGGAGTTGAAAGGAGTCTCCTTGCAGGTGCAGGTCATCCGGTCGTCGTGACAAGTGCGTTCGTAGCGGCGGCCAACAGTTTACCCAACCGACCGAAACAAAAAAGCAGCGCCCGAAAGAGCGCTGCCACAGGTTCCCTGCGGGGAACCGTTTTTGAATTGGGAAACGGGGCCATTCGCGGGATTGATGCGGTTGCCCCGCAATGTGGAGGACGAAAGGCGAAAAGGTCACCTTCCCCCAGTTCGGTTAGGCGTTGAAGAACTCTGCCACCGCATCACACGACGTTTTCACGGCTTCTGGCTTCCAATAAAAGTCAACGTGGCTGAATTCGTCGAACGCCCGAACATCCGGGTTGTTTGTCAGCCGGTCGATGAAGTTGGTCGAACAGATCGCCGTCGCTGCGTTGGGCCCGTAGATCACCATCGTTGGCTGTGTGATCTTGTCTGCGTAGTGCTCGCCAATCGAAATCAGGGACTCCATCGGCTGGTCGCCGATGTGTTCGTTGGTGAAGTTCTTGACCTTTCCAGGGCCGGCAACACCATCTTTGCCGTAGTAGTTATAGGTGTCGTCTGACATCGGAATGCCAATGGCATTGAATTCTTCGCGCGTCATGCTGTCGTCCAGCACGTTCGGCCAGCAATAATCTGCTTCGCCAGTTTCATACATCTTCTGCTTTGACGCATTTGCAGCTGCGATCACTTGATCGGCAATGCCACGATCACCCCACTGGAACGCATCGGCTGCCATCATGCCAGAAACAGTCGCGATTTTCTGAATCCGATGATCTGTGACCGAAGCCGAAGCGATGATCGAACCGCCCTGGCAAACACCCAGACCATAGATCACTTCGACGAAGGGCAGGGTGCCAAGATAGGACACCGCGTCCCATGTGTTTTCGATCAGACGGAACATGTAGCGCGACTTTTTGACCTCGCCCGGCAGCGCAGGGCTGTCGCCCATGCCCAGTAGTCAAAGCCCAGATAGATGAAGCCCCGGGCCGCCATTTCGGGGCCGTAGGTCGCCGGGATCTGACCCTTGACCTGCGGGAAGGGGCTGGCACCGACGATGGCTTTGTATTTATTGTCCGGATCGAAGCCTTCGGGCAGGTATAGGTCGCCTGCCAGCTCCACGCCAAACGATTTGAAGGTGACAGAGTTTTTGCCAGTGGTGAGGGTCATTGCTGTAGTCCTTGTATGAGGTTGCAAATGTAAAATCACAATTTTACAATTAGGGTGAGCACAGCGAGATGTAAAGGCTTCGTTTTACACTTATGAGAAAAACCACACAACTCTCAGAATCAAAACGCGAAAATATTGTGACAGCTGCGATTCTGGAGTTCCGCGAGCAGGGCTTCCTAGGGGCCAACATGACCCGAATCGCCAAACGTGCTGATGTTTCGAGTCGCACGCTCTACAAACATTTCGAAAGCAAGGACGCGTTGTTCAGCGAGATTTCCGACATCATGATCGAGCGAAATCACTGCATGGAACCGGTGCCTTATGACCCGCAACGCGATTTCGCTGAACAACTGAAGGACGCCCTGTGGCGTTACATGGACGTCATTACGGATGAAACGGCCATTGGATTGAACCGCATGGTTCTGTCAGAACTCATCCGAGACCTGGATCGGTCGCGGAAGTTCTTTGCAGAGACGGAAACGCACGACTACCCGATCAAACGGTTGATCGCAGAGGCCATGGAAGCCGGCGTGATCCACAAAGAGGATCCCGCCTATGCCACGGATCAGCTTTTGGGCTTGGTCAAGAGCTTTTTGTATTGGCCCGAGTTCTTCCTGGGCCAAGGCAACAGGTCAAAGAAGGTCATGGATGATTGTGTCGCATTATTCCTGGCGTATTACGACCGCGACAGGTGACGACCCATGACACTCGTCGGGTTCGTGTTGCATTTGGTCCATGCGATGAAAGGTGAAACCGTTCAGGACACCGCGCGCCCATAAAACCCGATCTGTTCCTCTGCCGTGAACGCGACGCCCGGTTCTTCGTAGTACGAGAAGATGGCGATCACACGTTCGGTCGGGCCGTCCACGGGAATGACCCGGTGCGGGGTGTTCACGCCGCGAAAGACGTTTAGCGCACCGGGTTCCGGCATGATCCGCCGGATCTCGGGGTCGGTGCCGTTCAGCACCGCCGCGACACCGTCATAATTCTGATCCTCAGGCGTGCGCAGGTCCTTGCGGTACTCCAACTGGCCGCCGATCTCGGGCGCCTGCAGCAGGATCGTCGTGGTGAATTCAGAGCGGTCAAAGTGCCAGTTCAACCCCTCGCCCGCGCGCGTGGCCTGTACGATGACCCGCGCCATGGCATCATCCATCGGGTAGAGGTGATCCTTGCCCATGGTCGCGGCCAGAAAATCCGCGAAAGGCGGCCATTCATAGACTTCGATGACCGGGTTACCGTCCAGCTGATCGCCGGTCAGCGTGTGGTTGATCGTCTGGCGCTTGGCCATGGCCGGGTGTGTGTCGTCGATCCCGGGCATCTCGTCCTTGAAGTAGATGTTGTGTTCCCGCGCATGAAGAAAAGACTCGGCGTCCATTTTGGGTTTCACTGCATCCGCAGCAGATTGCGCAACACCGGGTTGAAAAAAGCCGGGTAGGTTGAACATGCCGTCCGCTTCGATGTCAGCACGGCACTTTGCAACCAGGGTTGTGTATTCCGGGCTGTCCGGGCGATCCAGCGGGTAGGTGTCCAGGTTCAACAGATGCTTCATAGTGTGGCCTCCTTGTCCCTCCATCAAACGCAAATCATGGACAAGACCAACCAGGAAAATTATTAGGTATCACAAGTTTTATTTTGGGGTAACGTGCACAACCTCCCTCCTCTGACGGCCTTGCGGGCTTTCGAAGCGGCATCCAGATGCGGCAGTTTCGTGCTGGCGGGTCAGGAACTGGGCGTCAGTTCCGCCGCTGTCAGCCTGCAGATCAAAAGCCTTGAGGATCATCTGGGCAAAAAGCTGTTCCTGCGCAAAGGCAACCGGATTTCCCTGACCGACGCTGGCGAGATGATGTACCCCAAGCTGGCCGAGGCGTTCCATGCCCTGTCCGACGCGGTTCAGGTGGCGCGGGACGAACGACCGGGGCGGCGATTGGTGGTCAGCGTTCTGCCTGCGCTGTCCGAGCTATGGTTTCTGGACAAGGCGCTGGCGTTTCGCGCGGAGACCGGTATCGCGCTGGACATACGGGTGCAGGATGATCCGGTGGACTTCGAGCGGGATGCGATTGATGTCCGTCTGACCTATGGGTCGGCGATCTATGCCGGACATGTCGAAACACCGCTGTTTTCGGACGTTGCGGTGCCGGTGTGTTCGCCTGCGTTTTGGGAACAGTATGGCGATGCGCAGGGGATGTTGTGCAATGTTCCGGATGCAAAGCTGTTCCACAACAACTGGGGTACAAGTTACGCCAGCGAACCGCTGTGGCGCGACTGGCGTGTCGCGGCGGGGTGGACAGACACGCCATGGACCGACCCGGGCCTGCGCCTGAACGATTTGACTCTGGCGATTGCCATGGCCTGTCGCGGGGCAGGGGTGGCGCTGGCCCCATCGGTTCTGGTGCAGTCGCCGGTTGCGTCGGGGGCGCTGATCATGCCCAGCCCAACGCACCTGCCGATGAAGAAGGATTATGTCTGTGTGGTCCCGGTGTCCCGGCAGGAAACGTCAATGGTCAGGTTGTTTCTAAAGGCTATTTGTTGAAGCGGTGGCACTGCAAATGGGTGAGCCAACGTTGAGAATGCCAGACCCGGCAAATTGCGCCAAACGCGCCCGACGCCCCGAAACCTTGACCGGCGGACCATTTTTGACGGCTAAATGCCTCAAGTCTGTCGAATTGGTATCGTAAACACAGAGTTTCTTGAGGCAAAACAGAGAGCACGAAAGGCATGCTGAACCCCGGTGATCTTATGTTCGTGGGCTGGGACGGTGACGCCGAAGATGTCGCTTTCGTAGCCACCAGCGACATTGCCGGTGGACAGGTTTTGTACTTTACGGACAGCGAGTGGAACCGCACAGCCTTCCTGCCAGGCGAGCAATTGATCGAATGGCAGGTCCCGCCAGAAGGGATTGCCGCCGGAACGTTGCTGACCCTGGACATGGTTCCAGGTGGGTCGGCTCAGGTCACCACAACAGCAGATCTGAATGGCGAGGTTGTCGGCACGATTGACTACATCCAGGGTGGCGGTCAGCTGGCTCCGGTCAACGAAATGCTGTGGGTGTTCCAGGGCACGCGAACCGGTAACGATGTCACGCCCGAGAACTTTGTCGCCGTCATTGGGAACGAAGCAGATGGCGGCAATCGCGCGACGCCAAACCTGACCAATACGGGGCTGGATACCTCCAACGGCGCGATCATCATTGATGGTGATCACGATTACATGGTGTTTGACGGGTTTGACTCCCTGCCGAACCCCGTCAGCGCGCAGGGAGCCATCGCTGCAATTTCGGATTTGTCCAACTGGTCGGTTGCGGGCGGCGGGCGCAACAACACGGATGACAACCCAAACCCGACAGACGGGTTCGACCTAAATTCGCCCCGGTTCTATGACGCAAACGACGTGACGACGTTGTATTTTGATGGAACGCATGTCGCCTTCATCGACGATGTGTCCTCTCCGGATAACGACGTCACAACCGAACTGAGCGTGTCGGAGCAGCCCTTCCTACCCACGGACATCATCGAAATCGACATCCTGAACAGCTCTCTGCGGCCTGATGGAGAGTTCGATTTTGACGAGGTGATTTTCACCCGCGTCGCCGTGACCCGCAACGGCGTGACCTACGAGTTTTCGGTCAACGACGGATCGAAGGTGAAGGAATCCGGGGCGACGGACAGCGAGTCAGGCCAGGCGGTCGAGCAAGGTGATACGTTTTTTGTCACGAATGACGATGTGAACAGCTTTGTCGCGGCACCGGTCGGATCAACACCGTTTGCAGGCATCCCATCAGGACGCATGGCATTTTCGTTGAACGAAACGTTTGTGGACGGCGGTGTCACTTCGATCGTCCGCGAACAAACCGTGACGGATGAAATGGGAGACGAGGTTGGTGTCGAGAACGCGAATTTCTACTTTGGCAACAGCCTCGATCCGAACCCGGTGCCGTGTTTCGCACGGGGAACACGACTGCAGACAGATCGCGGTTTGATCCCGGTCGAGCAGTTGACGGTCGGTGACCTACTGCAAACCCGGGACAACGGAATGGTTCCAATTCGATGGATTGGTCGCCGCGCGGTCCGCGCGCAAGGCCGATTTGCACCAATCCGTGTCCGCGCACATGCAATGGACAATGAAGCTGACTTTTGGGTGTCTCAAAACCACAAACTGTTGGTGTCCGGCTGGCAGGCGCAACTCTTGCTGGGAGAGGACGAAGTTCTGGTGCCCGCCAAGCATCTGGTCGACGGAAAGTCCGTGACAAGGGAAACCGGCTGGCGTTGGGTCGAGTATTTTCACGTGCTGTTGGATCGGCACGAAGTCATCTATGCCGAAGGCTGCGCAACCGAGAGCCTGAACCCGGATTATCTGGACGATTGGTTGAACAACGATTTGAATATCTCGGTGCCAGTGCAGTCCAATACACACCCTTGCGCAGTTGCGGCGGTTGCCCCGCGCTTGTCGGTGACGCGCCATGAGGGCCGGATGTTGCGCGACGTTATTCGGTCAGGCAAACGAAACGTTCTGTCTCAACCCTCACACCAAAGGGTTTGAGCCGCGGCTCACAACCGCTTGGCCACCTCTTCCAGCATCACCTCGGTCGCACCGCCACCGATGGATTGCACGCGGGCATCGCGGGCCATGCGTTCGATAGCGGATCCGCGCAAATAGCCCGCCCCGCCGTGGAATTGCAGGCAGTCATACATGACCTCGTTGACCAGTTCGCCACACAGCGCCTTTAGCATCGACACCTCGCGCACGACCTCCTCCCCTGCCGCATCGCGGGCCGCGACCTGATAGACAAAGGCCCGCGCCGCAGAGACGCGCGCGGCCAGCATGGCCAGCCGCTGGCGGATCGCCTGTTTCTGCCACAATGGCGCGCCAAAGGCCGTGCGGTCCTTCACATAGTCCAGCGTCAGGTCCAGCGCAGCCTGCGCCTCGCCCACGGCCATGGCGCCCAGCACGATCCGCTCGTTCTGGAAATTTTGCATGATCGCATAAAATCCACGCCCCTCTTCGCCCAGAACGTTTTCGACCGGCACGCGCACCTCGTCAAAGCTGAGCTCGGCTGTATCCGAGCTCAGCCAGCCGTGTTTCTGCAAGGCGCGGCTCACGGTGAAGCCCGGCATGCCTTTTTCCAGCAGGAACATGGTGACGGATTGGCTGGCGGGACCGTCCCCATCGGTTTTGGCGGCCACGCAATAAAGATCCGCGTGCACGCCATTGGTGATGAACATCTTGGAGCCGTTCAGGACGAAATGATCGCCCTCCCGTCGTGCGCGCGTTCGGATGCCTTTCACATCCGAACCAGCATCCGGTTCGGTGATCCCGACGGCGGTAATCGCGCGTCCGGCCACGATGTCGGGCATCCAGCGGGCTTTCATCACCTCTGATCCGGCGTTGAACAGGTGGACCGATGCCATATCCGTATGCACCAAAGCGGTGATCGCGACCCCGGAATAGGTGGAGCGCCCCAGTTCCTCGGCCAAAACCGCCGTGGCGCGGGTGTCCATGGCGCTGCCGCCATAGGCCTCTGGATACCGGACGCCGAAGAAGCCCAATGCGCCCATCTCTGACAGGACATCGCGGGGTACAAACCCATCCTCTTCCCACTGATCGGCAAACGGTTTCACGCGACCCGCAATGAACCGGCGCAATTGATCCCGCAACATGTCGTGTTCCGGGGCCAGGAACAGGTGTTCGCTCATGTCATTCTCCTCCGCCATTCAAAAGAGCGGAGGTCCGCCGGTCTGTCCAGCCGATCAGCGAGGCGACGCCCACTGTTGTGCCGTGACGTCATTTTCCGTTTGTGGTACTCTGGTGTTCACCTAGAAGTAGATTTAAGCACCAGGCTCCCTTCCTTCTGTTCGCAGGCGCATCCGAGATGAAGACTTCCGCCTTTGCCCTTGTTGCCATAACCGCACTGTCTGCATGCAGCGCGTTGCAGGGCCCTGCGTTCCTCAGCCGGTCTGCCAACACGCCGAACTTTGCCCCGACGGATGTGGATTCGATTGTCCTGACCCCCGGCGCGTTTGATCCACGTCGCTATGAATCACTGGGTGATCTGACGGTCGCCGCGACAAAACCCACTGTGTTCAGCCCTGAACCCACCGTTGCGGATGTCGAACAGCGCTTGAGGGAAGAGGCCGCCGCGCGGGGTGCCACGCGTGTGGTTGAGGTTCAGATCACCGATATGCAGCGCAGCCCGGTCAGCGACGGGTCGCGCATTGGCCGGGGCATCGCCGTTCGCCGAAAATAAACCCGTGCGGGCATGGCCACGGGACGGTTCGTGGCGCATAAGGGCCGAAATGGCCCCGTGTGCTTCAGGATTGCCCCATGACCCAGATCATTTCCGCCCTGTCAGACATTTCCGCGCCTTATGACGCCCTGTTTGTGGACCTCTGGGGCTGCGTCCACAACGGTGTACATGCCCTGCCCGGTGCCGTCGCGGCGCTGCAAAGCTACCGTCAGGGTGGCGGCACAGTTGTCCTTGTCACCAACTCTCCCAAACCGCGCGCCGGGGTGGAAACGCAGATCCGTGACCAGTTCGGCGTGCCGGATGATTGCTGGGATACCATTGCCACCTCGGGCGACAGCGCGCGGTCGGCGATGTTTCAGGGGGCGATTGGTGAAAAGGTCTATTTCATGGGGCAATGGGACCGGGATGCCGGGTTCTTTGAACCGCTGAACATCCTCGAAAACCCGACCGAGATCACCCGCGTGCCCCTGCGCGAGGCTGACGGGATCGCCTGTTGCGGCCCGTTTGATCCGATGGCCGATCCAGCGGAACACCGCGCCGACTTTCTTTATGCCAAGCAGATGGGCCTGAAACTGCTGTGCGCGAACCCGGATATCGTTGTGGACCGGGGCGAGGTGCGGGAATGGTGCGCCGGGGCGCTGGCGGACATGTATACCGAGATGGGGGGGGAAAGCCTCTATTTCGGGAAACCGCATCCACCGATCTACGATCTGGCCCGCCGCCGTTTGTCGGCCCTGGGCAAATCCATCCCCGACAACCGCATCCTGGCAATTGGCGATGGCATCCACACCGACATCGCCGGTGCGATTGGCGAGGACATCGATTCGCTGTTCATTTCCGGAGGGCTCGCCGCGGCAGAGACCAAAACGTCGCATGACCCGGACCCGGATGCGCTAAGCGCCTATCTGGACAGGGAAATGCGGCATCCGACCTACACAATTGGATTGCTGCGATAGACACATGAGGGCTTGATTTTCTGCGCGCGCAAAGTAATAAAGTTGCCGAACACGGATTACCGGTGACGTAATATTACCTTTGCCATGAGGCCAGATATGCTCGACAACCTGCCCCGCGGAACCATCTGCATCGAAGATATCGAGATGGGAATGTCCCGTTATCTGCGCAAGGAAGTGACAGATCGCGATATCGAGCTGTTTGCCGAGGTCTCGACCGACCGCAACCCGGTGCATCTGGATGACGCATACGCGCAGGACACGATTTTCGAGGGGCGGATCGCCCACGGGATGCTGACCGCCGGGCTGATTTCCGCCGTGATTGGCGAGCAGTTGCCGGGTCATGGCACGGTCTACATGGGCCAGTCACTGAAATTCCTGGCCCCAGTCCGCCCCGGTGATGTGGTCCATGCAGAGGTTACGGTGGTCGACATCGAACATGCCAAGCGCCGGGTGAAGCTGGATTGCGTGTGTCGGGTTGATGGCAAGAAGGTTCTGGTGGGCGAAGCGATGGTACTGGCCCCCAGCCGCAAGTTCGACTGAAGCGTTTTCCACCTTTCGAATTTAGACAAGCCCGAAGGCCCTGACGGAGAGACAATTTGGCAGCCGTGCGGCGCTTGCTCCCACAGCTCCTGTCCTCAACTGATCCAGTTGGAGTCCTTTGTACCCGATCCGCTCTCATCCAGCTCCGGGAGCGTCCACTTTCGCCAACGCCGCCCCGATGGATTTGGTGGTGTGGCCTGACTGCCTACGTCGCGCTCCAGACAAACTCTGTCGTTGCCCCGGACCTGATCCGGGGCCTCCACGCTCAAGGTTAGAGATCCCGGATCAAGCCCGGGATCGCGTGGTGTGCGGTGTCACGCAAGCGTGAGAAATGCACGTGTCTCCTAACATCGGAAATCTGACAGGTCGTGCTATATTCCATGCATGAACCGCTGGGCTTCATACAGGAGATTTCCGATGGTACCCCCTTTGATCTTCCGCCGCACGATGCTGGCCCTGGGCGGCGCAGCGCTGACCGCTGGAACCGCTGGGCTGGTCCCGGCGCGGGCTGCAGGGCTGGACCCAACGCCGACCATGCGCGGTGGTGCCAACAATTACCGCCCTGGTGCGCCTATCGTGGACCGTATTGGTGGTGGCGGCTTCTGGATGACTGGCACGGTGCGACGTGCGGGCGATGGAATGCCACTGGCCCGGCAGCGTATCCAGATCTGGGCGCACACAACCGAAGGGCACGAACGCGACGCCCACAGCCATGGCGCAACGCTTACCGATGCAAACGGCGAATTCCGGTTGGAAATGCCGCAGATCATCCCGGCCTTTGGTCAGCCGCACGGGCATCTGGCTTATGACAGTGGCGAGTTTGAGACCGTGTTCCTGCGACCTGTCATGCCCAGCGCAAAGGACAAAACACTGGCCGCGCATTTCGTGCTGAAACCGCTCTGACACCGGGACCGGGATCGTGAAACCAACGCGCTCGATCCTGATCTGGCTGGTTCTGCTTGCTGCAATTGCGGTGCCCTTGGGGCTGGCCCTGCAAAGCCCCCTGCTGGCGTGGCGACAACCCATCTACATCGCCGCAGGCATTGCCGGTGTGCTGGCCATGGGTCTTCTGCTGCTGCAACCTCTGCTCGCTTCCGGGCGGCTGCCGGGGCTGCCCGGAGGCGCGGGTCGTCAGGTTCACCGCTGGATCGGGGCCGGGCTGATCTTTGCTGTGATCGTGCATGTCATCGCCCTCTGGATCACCAGCCCGCCAGATGTGGTAGACGCCCTGCTCTACCGTTCCCCTACGCCCTTTTCCGCCTGGGGCGTGACCGCCATGTGGGCCGTTTTCGCCGCCGGTTTCTTGGCGCTGGTACGCTCCCGGCTGCGCCCAAGGACATGGCGCACCGCACATGGTGCGCTGGTCAGCCTTGCAGTGATCACCTGCGTCCTGCACGCCCTGTTGATCGAAGGCACGATGGAGCCGGTCAGCAAGGCTCTGCTCTGCGCCCTAGTGGTGATCGCGACAGGCTGGACCGTGTGGCAGTTGCGCCTGTTTTGGCCTCGCACGCGGCGGTAAGGCGGCGCGCGCCGCAGTCCCGGGCTTGACCCGGGACCTCCACCTCGCGACCAAGAGGCCCCGGATCAAGTCAGGGGCTGCGGTTGGTGTTTGTGGCCTGCGGAGCGTTAAAGCGGTGCCCATTTCGCCAAATCGTCGGCAAACTCCGTGCACATGACAATCTCGCGGTATTCCGGGTCGTAAAATGCATTGGCCATACCGCAGGGCACAACCGAGATGGTCAGCGGCACGGGCAGGCGGAATTCTTCGTTCAGCGCCTCGATCTCGGTCTCGACGATCAACAGGGTCAGGTCACCGCCATCGGTCGTCACATCCACATCGCCAAGTTGAAACGACCCATTCCCGGTGTCGTGCGCGATCTCGTCCAGAACCGCGCCCCAACTGCCTGCGGCCTGATCATATTCGAAATCGCAATATTCCGCCCGGTCCTCCGGCAGGCCCAGTTCTTGCGCAACGTCCTCCCGCGCCTCTGGATCAGCGCCGTAGAAGATACAGACCAGGTTGTAATACCGCTGCAAATCCGGGCCATGCACATCCCAATAGGCCGGTTCCCGTTCGCCCCTCTGATCCACCTCACCCAAGAAGCCGAACGCCGTGTCATAGGCCAGTTGCACCGCGTCCTGTTCGTCGTAAAACGCATCCAGCAGGAACACGGACAAAACGTCCGCCGCATCCTCTTCCTGCCCGAAAATCGGCAGGTCCAGAATGTCGATCAGCGCATGGCCCAATTCGTGGTAAAGGATGCCCAGCAGGTTGCTTTCCACATAGGCCTGTTTGGCATCCCCATCCGCATATCGATATTCAGCCTGCGCCGGAGCGGCGAGGCCCAGCGCGGCAAGCAGGGCAAAAGCGCGGATCATGTGGGCATTAGGGCCCAGTAATCCAGATCAAGCAAGACATGCGGCAGATATTTCCCGTCTTCCCCACGCAGGGTAAACGGCTCGCCCCCTTTGGTCGCCACCAACCGCAGCCGGATCGCACCCACGCCGGGCGCATCGGTTTCAGCCTTGTCCAACACCTCGGACCAGGCCTTGATCGTGTCGCCAGCAAAACAGGGGTTCGCATGCGCCCCGCCGTTCAGGCCCACGATCATCTGCGCATTGGCCAGCCCATTGAACGACAGCGCGCGCGCCATTGAAATCACGTGCCCGCCATAGATCAGGTGCCCTTCGGGGCGGAAGGTCAGGTCGAAATGCACCTTGGCCGTATTCTGCCACAGGCGCGTGGCCAGCATATGTTCGGCCTCTTCCACGGTGGATCCATCGACATGATCAATCGTCTCGCCAATTTCGTAGTCGCCCCAGCGATGCGGCTCTCCGGCCTGGGCGAAATCGTAGTCGGAGAAATCCAGCCCTTCGGGGATCACCAGGTCTGAGGGGTCCAGCACTGTCTTCAACTCGGGCACAACCGAATCTGGCGCAGGCGCGTCGAGGTTCGATTTGCGCACCATCACCCAGCGGCAATATTCCATCACCGCCTCGCCCATCTGGTTCAGGCCCTGCGTGCGCACATAGACCACGCCGGTTTTACCGTTGGAGTTCTGCTTGACCCCGATCACTTCGGACACGGACCGCAGCGTGTCGCCGGGATAGACGGGCTTCAGCCACCGCCCCTCGGCATACCCCAGATTGGCCACCGCGTTCAGCGACACATCCGGAACCGTTTTGCCAAAGACCACGTGGAATGCCGCCAGATCGTCAATCGGGCTGCCATCCAGCCCGCAATCCGCTGCAAACATGTCCGAAGAATATAGCGCATGCCGCGCGGGATAGAGCGCATGATACAGCGCCCGCTCGCCCTCGCCCACGGTGCGTGGCACAGCGTGGGTCAGCACGTCACCCACGCTGTAGTCTTCGAAAAACCGGCCCGGATTGGTTTTGGCCATCTACTGCTCTCCAAGTTTCATGTCGGGGGAATAGGCCGCGTCGACCTCTTTCGTCACCGCCTGCCCGCATCGCATCACGCCGCGCGCTGCGTCAAAGGCATAGGTGGGCTGGCCATAGGGCTCCCACCCCGCCGCCAAGGCCGCGCTGACCTTGTGGCAAAAGGCCGAGGTGTCATCCTCGCTCAGGAACCGATAGAGCCGTGTCATGTGCCAAACGGGGATGGGCCCAGCAGGCCGTGAATGTAACCGATCACGCCCAACAGCACGACCGAGGCGACCAGAAACATGCCGTCCTTGGCGATGGTGCCTTTGGGTCCGGGGGTCCAGTCGGGTTCTGCGCGGTTGATCACCGCCATTTCCACCAGCGCCCAGATCAGCAAGCCGCCAAACAGCACGATTTCAGCCAGTTCGCCGTTCACCAGCAGATGTGCCAGTGCCCACAAAGCAAACCCGGTCAGCATCGGATGCCGCATGCCGTTTAACAACGCACCACGTTTGGGCGCGGGGCTCATCATGTAAATCGCGATCAGCACCAGCAGGTTGTTGATGTGCACAAAGAACGGCGGCGGGTACCAGATCGGCAGGATTTCAGCCGAACGGAAACCCAGCACCATCAGCACGATGCCAATGACCAGCGCCACGGCCACCGCGCCCTTGCCCGCGTCACCCATGGCCGCGCGTCGTTCGGGCGCGACCCGCTTGAACAGATGCGCGCCCCACCACAGCGCCAGCCCGAGAATCAGTAACAGCATCCCTATCTCTCCCAGATGTGAATCTGTTTTACATTAGGCCTGTTCGCCCAGCGCTGCAATGGCCTCGGCCTTGGCCAATGTCTTGCGGGCCGTGTCCACATGCAGGTTCTCGACGATCCGACCATCGACCACGGCCACACCCTGACCCGAGGCTTCTACCTCTTCAAACGCTGCAATCTGACGGCGGGCCAGATCGACCTCTTCCTCGGACGGGGCATAGGCCGCGTTGGTCACATCCACCTGCGCTGGGTGGATCAGCGTTTTGCCATCAAACCCCATGTCACGGCCTTGACGGCATTCCTCGGCCAGCCCCTCTTCGTCCTTGAACGCGTTATAGACGCCATCAACAATCACGATCCCCTCGGCCTTGGCCGCCAGCAGGCACATGCCCAACCCGGTCAGCAACGGTTCACGATCCGCGCGGAACCGCGTGTTCAGTTCCTTGGCCAGATCGTTCGTGCCCATGACCATACCCGACAGCAGCGGATGTGCGGCAATCCCCGCCGCATTCAGCATCCCGCGCGGGGTTTCCATCATCGCCCAGATCGGCAGGTCACCCGTGATGTCCGCCAGCGCCTGCACTGCATCCGCATTGTCCACCTTGGGCAGCAGCACCGCATCCACATCCATGCCACACACGGCCTCGGCATCCGCCTGTCCCCATTCGGTGTCCAACCCGTTGATGCGCACGATCTTCACCCGCGCGCCATATCCGCCCTCGGTCAAGGCTGTGGCCAGCGTGTCGCGCGCGGCAACTTTCTCCTCCGCCGTTACTGCGTCTTCGAGGTCGAAAATGATCGCATCCACGGGCAGACCACGCGCCTTGTCCAGCGCACGGGGCTTGGAGGCCGGGATATACAGGACCGAACGGACCGGGCGGGTTTCGCGCGACATGGGCGACTCCTCTGATAACAAAGTTGCGCGGAATGGGGCATTTCTGATCGAAAAGTTCAAGGCCAATTTTGCCGCGCCGCAGAAAATATCGAATACGCAACACTCTGTGTGCGCCCCGTTAACCACTGCGAAGGGTTCCTTGGGCACCGTTTGGGCATCGGACGGGGCAGCATTGCGGTCTGTGCCAGAAGGCAAAGGTAACAGACCGCGTCCCGGACCGACAACCGCGCATCGGATGGCCCAAGGGGTTGCAGAAGGCAGATCAGTCACCCGAAAGCGCCTGCCACGGAAAGGGGCAAGAGCAATGAAGAACACGTTGATGAAAATGACGATGGGTCTGGGGCTGATGGTTCTGGCCGCAGATCAAACCTTTGCACAGGGCCGCAACTGCGCACCGCGCGATGTGGTTCTGGAAAAGCTGGCGCAATCCTATGGTGAAACCCGCCAAAGCGTCGGCATGGCGTCCAACAATGCGGTGGTCGAGGTTTTCGCGTCCGAGGAAACCGGCACGTGGAGCATTACGGTCACCACACCCGGCGGTGTGACCTGTCTTGTCGCTTCGGGTCAGGCGTTCGAAACACTGGCCGAAGCGCTGCCGCCCATGGGTGACGACGCCTGATCCACGGTTGATCCGGGGCACCATTCTTCCAAGAATTGTCTGAGAATTGTCGACAGCTCTCAGTCAAAGCGCAGGATCATACCCCATTTTTCGTCCGCTGAGTATCCAAGCGCCTCGTAAAACCCGCGCGCGGCCCGGCCCTGACCGGTCAACAACATGACCTTGTAACACCCGGCCGCGCGGGCCTCTTCCGCCAGCCGGGTCATCACCTGCCGCCCACATCCCAACCCGCGCGCGCGGGTCGCGGTCACCACATTCTCGACCAGTGCATATGGCCGCCCGCCATAGGTGACGTTCGGCAAAATATGTAACGTCGCCATGGCCAGCAAGCGGCCTTCCTGTTCCAGCCCCCAGATCGTGGTCCCCGGATGTGCCAGCACCGTGGCGAACATCGCCGCATCCCCGATCCAGTCGCCTTCGGTCAAATCTTTGTACAGCGCCTCGGCCTCCGGCCAATCCGCCTGCGTCAATACCCGCACCGTCATGTCAGCGCATCCCAGATCAGTTTCACACCTGTCAGCGTCAACAGCACATAGGTCAGCCCAAAAAACAACCGCTCGGGCACCTTGCGATGCGCCACGACACCCAGCCATGCACCCGCCAGCGCAAACGGGGCCAGCGCGACGTTTGCCACAGTCGTGTCCCATGTGAACAGGCCCAACGCTGCATAAGGTACAAACTTCGCCAGGTTGATCGCCCAGAACACCAGGACCGAGGTCGCCTGATACTGCGTCTTGGACAGTTTCTGCGACAGCAGATACACCGCTGCCGGTGGCCCGCCCGCATGGCTGACAAAGCTGGTGAAACCCGCCACCGCGCCCCAAGCCAGCCCGGCCCAACCCCGCAGCTTGCGTTTCGCAGGCGCAATCCAGCCTCGTGCCTTGCCCATCTGCCAGGCCACAAAGGCCAGTGAGATCGCCCCGATCAGAAATCGCAGCACATCGTCATTGGCCGATCGGAACAGCAACGTGCCCAATGCGACCCCCGGCACACCCCCGACAATCAACACCAACGCGTCCCGCGTGCTCCACTTGCGCCAATAGGGACCCAACGTGGCCACATCGATCAGCATCAGCAGCGGCAACATCACGGCCAACGCCACGCCCGGGTCCAGCCGGATCGCCAGAATCGCCCCGCTGACAAACGCGGCGCCCGACCCGAACCCACCCTTGGACACGCCCGCAAACACAACCGCCGGGCAGGCAAGGGCAAAGAATACGAGGTCCAGCTGAAGCATGCCAAACCTCTTAACCGCTTGGTTCTGAGGTGCAACTCGTGGGGGTCACAAACACATGACGCATTTGCCGCGCCGCGCGACACTTGCGAAACGCCATGCAACACACTACCCCTGCGCCGGATATTTCCCGACTGGAGACAGTAAAAATGGCCAGACCCAAGATTGCGCTGATCGGCGCCGGACAAATCGGTGGCACACTCGCTCATCTTGCCGCGTTGAAAGAACTGGGCGACGTCGTCCTGTTCGACATCGCCGAAGGCACGCCCGAGGGCAAAGCGCTCGACATCGCCGAATCCGGCCCGTCCGAAGGCTTTGACGCCGCGCTGAAGGGCACGCAGGACTACGCCGACATCGCAGGCGCTGATGTGTGCATCGTGACCGCCGGTGTCCCGCGCAAGCCGGGGATGAGCCGCGATGACCTGCTGGGCATCAACCTGAAGGTCATGAAATCCGTGGGCGAAGGCATCCGCGACAACGCGCCGGACGCTTTTGTCATCTGCATCACCAACCCGCTGGACGCGATGGTCTGGGCGCTGCGCGAATTTTCGGGCCTGCCCCACAACAAGGTCTGCGGCATGGCCGGTGTGCTGGACAGCGCGCGTTTCCGCCACTTCCTGAGCCTGGAATTCAACGTCTCGATGAAGGACGTCACCGCGTTTGTGCTGGGTGGCCACGGCGACACGATGGTGCCGCTGGTGCGCTATTCCACCGTTGCCGGTATCCCGCTGCCCGATCTGGTCGACATGGGCTGGACCAGCCAGGAAAAACTCGACGGCATCGTGCAGCGCACCCGTGACGGCGGTGCGGAAATCGTTGGCCTGCTGAAAACCGGCTCCGCCTTCTACGCACCCGCAACCAGCGCGATCGAGATGGCCGAATCCTACCTCAAGGACCAGAAACGCGTCCTGCCTTGCGCGGCCTACTGTGACGGTCAGCTGGGACTCGACGGGTTCTACGTAGGTGTGCCAACCGTGATCGGTGCCGGTGGTGTGGAACGCATCGTCGACATCAAGATGACCCGCGACGAACAGGCGATGTTCGACAACTCGGTCGAGGCGGTCAAAGGCCTGGTCGAAGCCTGCAAGGGCATCGATTCCTCGCTTGCTTAGGCTGACGCAGCCCCGGACCTGATCCGGGGCCTCGCGCCAACCTCAACGAGGTCCCGGCGCAAGCCCGGGACTCTTTCGTTGACCGACCAGAACCCGCGTCGTTCAACAAGGGCCCTGAGCCAGTGCGGTCGAACCACGGCACCACCGGCTGACGACTGGCCGCATAGCCCGGCACCTGACCATCCAACCGCGCAGCAAGTTTCGGCAACCGGCTGACCGGCACTTTCGGAAACAGGTGATGTTCGCGGTGGTAGAACATCAGGTAGGCCAGCCGCGCAAGAATACCGCGCTGGCTGCGCCCCGCCAAACCGCTGTCCACCGTGCCCTGATGTGTGATCCAAACCGCAAAGAACGCGGTCAGGCATTGCCCGATGGCCATGGCAAGCAGGTGCATCACAAACACGCCCCCCAGCCCCAGAAACAACACCACAACACAGGCCACCATCAGCCAGTCCCACACAATCCGCCGCTGCCATTTCGCCCCACCGTGCCGCCACGCGTTTAGGTTCAGATCAACCGGAAACCGAGGCCCATACCGCAGCACCTGCCATGCCCCCATATGCGCGCAGTGCCCCTCGTGATCCCCCGGCCCCATCGGGTCGCGATGATGCTGCAGATGGCAAAACGCATCGGCGTGGTTTGACCCCAGCATCAGCCCGCTCAGCACATGCATCACCGCATGGTCCCCGCCGCGCGGCACACCCAGATTGCCGTGGATCGCCTCGTGGTTCAGCCGCAAAGCGCACAGGAAAAACACGAAACTTGCAACAAAGCCCAGCGGCCACAGCGGCGAGGCATAGAGGATCAGGGACAGGCAAAACCACGGCAACGGCAATGTCAGTTCGACCAGAACCTGACGCCCGCTCAATTCGGTCAGATCGCGCCACGCAATGTCCTTTGGCGCGCGTTCCCGCCGTGCCGGCGCAATGTGTGAGGCTGGCATATCCGTATCCTCCGTCCTTTGGGTCAATTCAGGTCCGGCGGGGTCAGTCACTCCCTCCGGGCAGCAGGCGCGCAATCCGTGCGCCCAACCGCAGCGCAGCCATCTGCACGCTGCGCGGCATCCGGCTGACATCGCGATACCAGCCGTCAAACAGTTCCATGGTCTCCAGCGTCTGGGACATGCGCGCCCGCACCGTGTCCGGCGTGCCATCCGTGCCTGCGTCTTCGGTCACCGCGCGCAGGGCCTCCACCGTTGGCGCAAATTCCCGGGCGCGGCGCTGTTCCACGATCACCGTGACAAGGTCGAACATGTCCCGGACCGAGGTGAAGTAATCCCGCCGGTCCCCCAACTGCCGCGAGATCTTCACCAGCTTCCACGCCTGCAGTTCCTTCAACGCGGTCGAGACATTGGACCGCGCCAGCCCCAGACTGTCGCAAATCTGATCCGCCGTCAGTGGATCGGGCGAAACATGCAGCAGCGCATGGACCTGGGCAACGGACCGGTTCGTGCCCCATTTCGCCCCCATCTCTCCCCAATGGAGGACAAAGGCCTGTGTTGCGGGTGTCAGCTTCATCGTCTCATACTGTAATTTCTGTAATCACAGAAATAACTGAAATGGATGACACTACAAGCACAGATTGTGTGACATGCGGTCGCAAAGCGATCCGGGGTTAGAACACCAACTCCTCTCCCGACTTTCAGACAGGCGCTGGCAGGTCACAGAAGTCATTCCAAAGCCGAAAAGATGAAGGTCCGTGGTTGAACCCATCGCCAAAACTCACGCCTGATCTACAAATTTGGCGGAGTTCGTCCGCCGGTCTAAGCTTTGGTAATCAGGGGAGATTCGCATGAGACCAATCATCATTGCTGTAACAGTTTCATTGGTGACGTTTTCCGCACATGCACAAAGCTACGATGTCGTGATCCTGAACGGCCGGGTCATGGATCCCGAGACCGGGTTCGATCAAGTTGCCAATGTCGGGATCAACAACGGCTGGATCACGGCAATTACGACAGAGACGATTGAGGGCGCGGAGACCATCGACGCCGCTGACCATGTTGTTGCGCCCGGCTTCATCGACCTTGAACAACACGGGCTTGATCCATGGGGGATCAAAGTGAACCTCCGCGATGGCGTCACCACGCAAATGGACTTTGAAGTCGGTGCCGCCAATATCGATGAATGGTACGATGCGCGCTCCGGTGTCACGCAGGCCAACTACGGGACCGTGGTGGGGCAGGAATATGCGCGCATGCGCGTGCATGATGGGCTGGTGCTGGAAGGCGGGGACATTGATTTTCGAAACTTCTTTGCCCTGCGCGCCCAATCGGTTGAGGACGGCGTTGAAGGCTGGTCATCCGTCCCCAGCAACCGCGACCAAATGAACGAAATCACGGCGCAGCTCGACGAAGGGTTGCGCCTTGGGGCCATTGGGGTCGGGTCGACCATCGGTTATGCCCGAAAGGGCATTACAACCTATGAAATGTTCGAAGCGCAACGCGCCGCTGCGCGCTATGGCCGACTGACATCGGTGCATCATCGGTTTCACCCGAGTGCGTCCACACCGACGGAAACCCAGACCGGTGTGAATGAAATCCTCGTCAATGCGATGGTTCTGAACGCGCCGCTGCACATCCATCACGACAACGACTATGGCTGGTGGGAGAACCAGGAAAAGCTGCAAATGGCGCGCGACCAGGGCTACAACGTCTGGTCCAGCTATTATCCGTGGACCGCCGGGTCAGGCAATTACGGTGCCTCGATTATTGCCCCCGACAATTGGGAAGGCTCGATGGGGTACAAGTACGAAGACACCATCTTTGACCCACAGTTAAACCGATACGTGACCAAGGAAGAGTTCCTTGAATTCGCCGAGAACGAGCCCGGCCGCACCGCAATTGTGTTCAGCCCGCCGCGGGAACAATGGCTGAACGACTGGATCAAGATCGCCGGCTACGGAATCTCCGGCGACGGAATGATGGGTCTGGATGTTGAGGGCAATCAATTGAGCTGGGATTCAGCATACGAAGACTATGCCGGGCACCCAAGGTCCGCAGGAAGCCATGCACTGGTGCTGCGAATGGCGCGCGAGGCCGATGTTCCTCTCATGCTGACACTAACGCAGTTGAGCTACATTCATGCCAAACGCCTTGGCGACACCGGTTTGCGTGCGATGCAAATACGCGGACGCATGCAGGAAGGCATGGTCGCTGACATCACCATCTTCGACCCCGAAACCGTCACCGAAAATGCGACCTATACTCTGGGTCAACAGGGGCTGCCGTCGACTGGCATTCCCTATGTCCTTGTAAATGGGACTGTGGTTGTGCGTGATAGTGTCGTCCAACGTGATGTTTTTGCGGGTCAGCCCATCCGCTTCCCGATCGAGGATGTTGGACGCTTTGTCCCGGCTGGCCGGGAGCAAATCATGGGCATTTTGACCCCTGACACGGGCACAACCCGCCCGTCATTGCTGGAAGACATCACAAACAACGAGGCGCGACTTGAGCCTGTGGCCCCTGCTTCCAATCAGTTCGCGTCGGTGAAACCTGTCGATCCGTTTGATTGGTTTACACCCGCCAACGGACTGGACGACAGCGCATTGTTCTACTGCGTGGTCCATGCGCGGTATGAAGACAAGAACGCGGCGGCACGGGATTGGGCACTATCACTGGCGACGAAGCTAGGCGACTGAACACGCGAAAGCGCAGAGTTGCCCAAAACTCAACTGGCCTGCCGCAAGGTGCGGCACTTCTTGCTTTGTCAAAATACACCTGTTTGGAAGCAAAGTCGTTTGAGTTGACTGGATTCTGCGAAGACCAGGATCGAAACAGACAACATGGTTTTCAAGTGGAGACAGAGACCCTGCATATGGGCCAACTGACGAGTCTGCCCCCCAAAAACCGACTCGCTCACCCCGGTTTGAAGTCACACAACCGCATATGTGATCACACCATTTTCGCCCGTGATCACAAATGTCGCTTTTTTCCAATTTCCCCCTATGTCGCGTCGCTAAACCGCTTTAACCCGATGTCAAGGGCGGGCGTTTAGCTCGCATAGACAGAGGTTAGACGGGAATTTCTCAATGAACATCCATGAATACCAGGCCAAGGGTCTTCTTCGCAGCTACGGCGCCCCTGTTTCCGACGGACGTATTGTCCTGAAAGCAGACGAGGCCAAGACAATGGCCGGGGAACTGGATGGACCCCTCTGGGTGGTCAAGGCGCAGATCCACGCAGGCGGTCGCGGCAAAGGCTCCTTCAAGGAGGCCGAAGCAGGCGAAGCCGGTGGGGTACGCCTCGCCAAATCGGTGGAAGAGGCCGAAGCCGAAGCCAAGAAAATGCTGGGCCGCACGCTGGTCACCAAACAGACCGGCCCGGCGGGCAAGCAGGTGAACCGCGTCTATATCGAAGACGGTTCGGGCATCGAAAGCGAAATGTACCTGGCCCTGCTGGTGGATCGCGGCACATCGCGCGTCAGCTTCGTCTGCTCGACCGAGGGCGGCATGGACATCGAGGAAGTCGCGGAAAGCACGCCCGAGAAGATCCTGTCCTTCTCCGTTGATCCGGCCACCGGCTATCAGGCCTATCACGGCCGCCGCATCGCCTTCATGCTGGGCCTCAAGGGGCCGCAGGTGAAGCAATGCGTTGCGCTGATGGGCACGCTTTATAAGCTCTTCCTGGAAAAAGACATGGAGATGCTGGAGATCAACCCGCTGATCATCACCGACAAGGGTGATCTGAAATGCCTCGACGCCAAGATGGGCTTTGACGGCAACGCGGTCTATCGCCACC
>JBFOMB010000162.1:0-10545 GCA_040830545.1 Paracoccaceae bacterium
ACCAAAACCCGCCCAACAGGACACACAACAAAACAATGCGCAGCGCGCCCCCCAACATCGGCACACCCCCCCCCAGACATTTTCGATGTGCCAAGCTCTCCGAGCGGCGCAGGCCACGCAATTCCCGCCGTGCCCGCATTCGCCCGGAAATGCAGCGCCACCCGCATCACCTACCCCAAAAACATACCCCTGCGCGCATGCGCCACCCTTTGACGTCAGGTTGATTTTTGGTAATGCGAAATCAATCCAAAGACTCCGGGCCCGCATGACGACACTTGCACATTCGGCAGCTTCCGCAGGCGGGGAACGCTCTGCAAGGATCATGCTGTACAGCCACGACACTTTCGGTCTGGGCCACCTGCGTCGGTCCAGCGCGCTGGCGGCGGCGATCACGTCGTCTTTGCCCAATGCGTCGGCCTTGATCCTGACCGGATCGCCCGTGGCGGGCCGCTTTGCCTTCCCTGAACGGGTGGACCACACCCGCCTGCCGGGCGTCACCAAACGCAGCGATGGCAGCTATGAACCCGCCACCATCGGTATGCCAATCGAAGAAACCGCTGAACTGCGCGAGGGCCTTATCCGCACCACCGCCAGCAGCTATGACCCCGACATCGTTATCGTTGACAAGGAACCGACGGGTTTCCGGGGCGAAATGCTGCCAACGCTCGACATGCTGCGCAAGCAGGGGCGGGCCAAGCTGGTGCTGGGTCTGCGCGACGTGCTGGACGAACCCGAGGTGCTGACAGCAGAATGGGACCGCAAAGGCGCGGTTGCAGCGACCGAGCAATATTACGACGAAATCTGGGTCTATGGCGTGCGGTCGGTCTATGACCCGGTGCAGGGGCTGGATCTGGACCCTCGTGTCGCGCAGCGGATGCACTGGACCGGCTATCTGCGCCGCGATGTGCCATCCGGCCCGACCCCGACATTGGAAGAGCCAAGCGAACCTTACGTCCTGATCACGCCCGGCGGTGGCGGTGACGGGCAGGCCATGGTGGATCTGGTCTTGTCTGCTTATGAGCAAGACCCGTCCCTGACCCCGAATGCCAAGATTGTTTATGGCCCCTTCCTGTCCGGTGAGACACGCGAGGATTTTGAAACCCGCGTTGCGCAACTGAATGGGCGCGTCACCAGTGTCGGCTTTGATTCCCGCATCGAAACCCTGATCGAAGGCGCCGAGGGCGTTGTCTGCATGGGCGGCTACAACACGTTTTGCGAGGTTCTGTCCTTTGACAAACGCGCGGTGATCGTACCGCGCACGGTGCCGCGACTGGAACAGTACATCCGTGCCAGCCGCGCCGAACAACTGGGCCTGATCCGCATGCTGGACGAACGCCGTGACGGGATGGACGCAGACGCAATGATCCGGGCCATCCGCGCGCTGCACACCCAGCCCTTGCCGTCCGAGGCGATGCAGGACGGGCTGATGGACGGGCTGGACTACGTGGCAGATCGCGTGGCGCAGATGCTGCGCCAGGTCACGGACTGCGCAGCCGAATGACTGATCCCACCCCGCCGCTCGCCGTGGTCGTCAAAGGGTGGCCGCGCCTGTCCGAGACGTTTATCGCCCAGGAACTTTTCGCGCTGGAAGAGGCGGGGTTGAGCTTTGACATCTGGTCGCTTCGCTTCCCGACGGACAAGAAACGCCATGCCCTGCACGACCGTTTGCAGGCGCGGGTGTTCTACCTGCCGGAATATCTGCATCAGGAACCGGGCCGGGTCCTGCAGGGATGGCGCGCGGCGCGCCGCCTTCCCGGCTATCGCGACGCATGGCGCATTTGGCGCGCCGATCTGGCGCGCGACCGCACGCGCAACCGTATCCGCCGGTTTGGACAGGCCTGCGTTCTGGCAACCGAACTGGGGCCGGATGCCCGCGCGCTTTATGCCCATTTCCTGCACACCCCTTCCTCCGTTGCCCGATATGCGGCGGTCATGCGCGGCTTGCCCTGGTCGTTTTCCGCCCATGCCAAGGACATCTGGACCAGCCCGGATTGGGAACTGCGCGAAAAGATGAACACCGGCCCCGCCGGGGCCAGCTTTGGCGCGCCCTGCACCGCCGTTGGAGCAAAATACCTGCGCGACCTGGCCGAAGATCCGGCGCGCATTGATCTGGTCTATCACGGATTGGACCTGTCGCGTTTTCCCGACCCGCCAGACCGTGCCCCACGTGCCGCAGACGGCCCGATGCGCCTGCTGTCGGTTGGGCGATTGGTGGAAAAGAAAGGCTTCGACCGGCTGATCGATGCGCTCGCCAAATTGCCGGACAGCCTGAACTGGCACTGGGTCCATATCGGCGGGGGGGAGTTAAAGGCCGACATGCGCGCCCGCGCGGACGCAGCGGGACTGTCGGATCGCATCACATGGCGGGGGGCCTGCGATCAGGACGAGGTTATCGCGGAGATGCGCCAAAGCGACCTGTTTGTCCTGCCCAGCCGTGTCGCCGCCAGCGGCGACCGCGATGGTCTGCCCAATGTGCTGATGGAAGCGGCCTCGCAACGCCTGCCCGTGCTCAGCACACCAGTGTCCGCCATCCCCGAATTCATCACCGACGGCACCCATGGCTGGCTCAGCGATGACACGCCCGAGGCACTTGTCGCTGCAATCACCGAGATTGCGGCCAACCCTCAGATGGCTGCTGATCGGGCCGAAGCCGCCCTGAAGCGCCTCCACGCGGATTTCACCATGCATCCCGGCATCGTGCACCTGTCCAAACGGCTCAACGCGTTGCTGGATGGCTAAGCCATGGCCAACATCGCCTTCTACGCCCCCCTAAAATCACCTCACCACCCAGTGCCCTCCGGCGAACGGGAGATGGCGCGGAATCTGATCAAGGCGATTGGCGACGGCTGGGCGGAAGGCGACGTAGAACTGGTGTCCGAACTGCGCACGCTGGTCTCAGACGGGGACGCCGCCGCACAAACCGCAATGTTCGAAACGGCGGATGCCGAGGCCACCCGCCTGATCGAAACCCTGCGTGATCAGGACATCGGCATGTGGGTCACTTACCACAACTATTACAAGGCACCCGACCTGCTGGGTCCGAAGGTCAGCGCCGCGCTGGATGTGCCCTATGTCATCATCGAAGCCAGCCGCGCCCAAAGCCGTCTGACCGGCCCATGGGCCCGCTTCGCCGCTGCATCCGAAGCGGCCTGCAATGCGGCTGACGTCATATACTACGTCATCGAACTCGACGCCTTTGCCCTGAAACGGGACAAGCCCGAAGGTCAGCAGTTGATCCACCTGCGCCCCTTCCTGCCCATAACAACCCTGCCAGTGGAATCCGGCCGCGATCCCGGTCAGATCCTGACCGTCGGCATGTTCCGGGGCCGGGACAAGCTGGGATCGTACGAGATCATTGCGGACGCGCTGGCCCACCTGTCCGGGGACCACTGGCGGCTCGACATCGCCGGGGACGGCCCCGCGCGTGCACAGGTAGAGCGTCTGATGCAGCCTTTCGGCGACCGCGTGCACTTCCTGGGTCAGTTGGACCGCGACGCCCTGAACGCCGCCTATGGCCGCAGCGCCATCTTCCTCTGGCCCGGCTTCAACGAGGCGTTTGGCCTTGTCTACCTCGAAGCACAGGCCGCAGGTCTACCGGTCGTGGCACAGGACCGCGACGGTGTGCGCGACGTGGTGCTGCCCGGCCAATACCCCATTCCCGAAGACGGCCCTGCCGCACTTGCCACAATGCTGCAAACCCTGCTGGATGATCCGGACCAATGCCGCACATTAGGTCAACAGGCCCGCTCCCATGTGGCCACCCGCCATCTGGCAGACACGGCGCGGGATACGTTCTGGCAGGCCGCACGACCCTTGTTGAAAGGACAGACATGATCCGCCTTGGCCTTATCCGACATGGCCCAACCGCCTGGAACCGCGCGGGCCAAATCCAGGGGCGCAGCGACATCCCGCTGGATGACGAGGCGCGCGCCGAACTCGACGGGCTGACCCTGCCTGCGCCATGGGATCAGGCCGATCTGGTGTCCAGCCCGCTGGCCCGCGCTGTGGAAACCGCCGAACTGGTGACCGGGCGCGCGCCACGTACTGTGCGGGCCCTGACCGAAATGGACTGGGGCGATTGGGAAGGCAAACGCGGCGTGGATATGCTGGCCGACCCGGCCACGGATTACCGCCATATCGAGGATTGGGGGTGGGACTATCGCCCCCCGAACGGCGAATCCGTGGGGGACCTGCGCGACCGTCTCCTGCCGTGGATCAGCGGGTTGCAGACCGACACGCTCGCCGTCTGTCACATCGGCATCATGCGCGTGATCCTTGCGGTGGCACATAGCTGGGATTTCGACGGTCCTGCCCCCTTCAAGGTAAAGCGGCGGCGTATCTTCGGGCTGACGGTGGCAGACGGCAAACTGGTCCCCGACGCGGAACCTGTGCGCCTGATCGCAAGGGACGTTTGACCATGCGTGTGATGATCGTTGTCACACATCTGCTGGGCACCGGCCATCTCAGCCGCGCGCTGACACTCGCGCGCGCGTTTCACGCGGCGGGACATCCCGTCACTTTGGTGTCAGGCGGGATGCCCGTGCCGCATCTGGACACAGACGGTCTCGACCTTGTGCAACTGCCCCCGCTCCGCTCGGACGGGGTGTCATTCACGCGGTTGCTGACAGAGGACGGTTTGGCCGACGAAACCTACCTTTCCACCCGGCGGGACGCCCTGGTGCAGACGCTGCAAAACTGCGCCCCAGACGCGCTGATTTGCGAGTTGTTCCCGTTTGGCCGTCGCGTCCTGGCCCCGGAATTCATGGCCCTTCTGGATGCCACAGCGACCCTGCCCAAACGTCCCGTCACGCTCTGTTCCATCCGCGACATCCTCGCCCCGCCCTCGTCCGAGGCCAAGGCGCAGAAAACCGAAACCATCATCCACAACCACTTCGACGGCGTACTGGTGCATTCCGACCCGGCAATGACTCCGCTAGAGGTCAGCTGGCCCGTGACCGACCGCCTGCAACCGCTGCTGCGCTACACGGGCTATGTGGCCCCGCCCGCCGCTGGCCCGCATCCCGGTGGCCTCGGCGACGGAGAAGTGTTGGTCTCGGCAGGTGGTGGTGCCGTTGGCGACCACCTCTATGACACCGCGCTTAACGCGGCTGCGCTGGACCCAAGCCGTACGTGGCGGCTGCTGGTCGGGGGCAGCAACCGGGCCGACCGGATCGAGCGGTTTTCCTCGACCGCCCCCGCTAATGCCATCGTGGAACCTGCGCGGCCGGATTTCCGCCAGATGCTGTACCATGCCAGCGCCATCAGCCAATGCGGCTACAACACTGCGTTGGACCTGTTGCAGGCGGGCACCCCGGCGGTTCTGGTCCCGTTCGACGACGGCGGTGAAGTGGAACAGACCTTACGTGCAGAAAGCCTTGCGCATTTGCCGGGTCTCTCACTGCTCCGATCCGGCGACCTGAAGGCACAGGCTTTACTGAACGCGCTGGCAGACAGCGACGCCGCCGGGCGGCGCGACACAGGCGACCTGCAGTTTGACGGCGCGAACGAAACGGTTCGCCTGACCATGGAGATGGTGGAGGCGATGGGATGAACCCCGACTGGTCGCCATTGGAAACGGAGCTGGAGGCCTGGCGGCAGGCGGGTCTAACCCTGCCAATCTGGTGGCGCGACGATGATGCGACCACATTGACGCGTGAACTGGAGCGTCTGACCTCCCTCGCACAAACCACGGGCGTTCCGGTGCATCTGGCCGTGATCCCGGAAGGCGCACAGCGAGATTTGGCGCGTTTCGCGGACGACACCCCTAACCTCGTCCCCGTGGTTCATGGCTGGTCGCACACAAACCACGCCAACCCGGAACGCAAAAAGGCCGAGTTTGGTGAAGACCGCACATTGGAGCAACTGACAAACGATGCCCGGTCCGGGTTGGCCCGCATACAGGACCTGTTCGGATCAAAAGCGGTCCCCTTGTTCGTCCCGCCCTGGAACCGGATCGCCCCCAACCTGATCCCCGAATTGCCCGCATTGGGCTACACGTCCCTGTCCACCTTCACCCCGCGCAAGGCGGGCTGGGCGGCACCAGGCCTTAGGCAAATCAACACGCATCTGGATCCGATCAACTGGAAGTCCGACAAGGCCCTGCATGATCCGAGCACACTGATCGACCTCGCAACACGCACGTTGCAGGACCGCCGCACCGGGCAGACGGATGCCACGGAACCCTTCGGCCTGTTGACGCACCATCTGGTCCATGACCCCGAAATCTGGCAATTCACCGAAATATTCCTGCGTGTCCTGATGACAGGTCCCGTGCAGGTCTGGCGGGCAGACGACACCCGAACCACAGGAGAGCATTCATGAGCAGACTGGACAGCATGCTGCGCCGACTGGCCGCGCAACGGGACGGGCTAAACTGGGCCGCGTCACAGGTTGCCGATCAGGCTGGAGATGTGCTCGACCTTGGGCTTGGGAACGGGCGGACCTATGACCACCTGCGGGAAATCCTGCCGGACCGGCGCATCTGGGTCATTGACCGCGTGTTGCAATGCCACCCGTCCTGCACCCCGCCCGAGGCGGATTTGCTGTTGGGAGAGGCCGAGCCGATGCTGGACCAACTGGCGGGAAAGGGCATCGTGCTGGCGCATTACGACCTAGGGCGCGGGATCAAGGAAGAGGACGTCGCGGAATCCGCGCGCCTCAGCCCCCGGATCGCGGCAGCCATGGCACCGGGTGGCATGATCGTGTCCGGTCAGCCACTGGTGGGATTCCAGCAGATCGAAGGCCCAGATACGATCGCCAAGGACCGTTACCTGTTTTACCGGGTCTGAACCTGTCACGTAGGCAGACGAATTGCCCCCGCCTCAGGCGACGCGGACGCCCCGTGACCAGACACCGCGCAAGGCCGGGAACCCGCCCTGCATGCGGAACCGGATGATGTCCGCCCGCGCACCCACGGCCAGCGTTCCGCGGTCTTCCAGTTGCGCGGCTCGCGCCGGGGCCTGCGTCACGGTTGCCATCCCGCGCGCCATGTTCCCCCACATCTCGCCCAGCCGCGTGGCCGCCAGCAACAGCGCGGCGGGGACGTAGTCTGACGACAGGATGTCCAGACAGTCGATCTGTGCCAGTTCCGCCGCCGCCACGTTGCCCGAATGCGACCCGCCCCGGATCAGGTTCGGCGCACCCATCATCACCGCGATCCCATTGGCCTGACAGGCCCGCGCCGCCTCGACCGTGGTCGGAAACTCTGCCAGCCGCACGCCATGGCCCGCAGACACGTCCACCTGCCCCGCCGTGGTATCGTCATGGCTGGCCAGAACCGCGCCATACCGGCGCGCCTCTTCCACCGCCATCCGCTCGTGCTGTTCCCCCACGGACTCCTGCAAGGCCTGCAACCGCTTCACATGTTCGGCAAACTGGCAATCGTTCAGGCCCAGCTTGCCCTTGATATAGACCTCCAGCTTGGACAGATCGCGGAACTGCCGCTGCCCCGGCGTGTGATCCATCAGGCTCACGATCCGCACGCGGTCGTCCGGCCCGAATTCGGCCAACTCGTCCAGCAGCGTTTCTGAACACACCTCCGCCCGCAGATGCAGGAAATGGCTGATCTTCAGGGCATCCGCCTCGCGCAGATCCCACAGTTCCGTCGCCAGCCCCCGGGCATATGCCAGATAGCGCGCGTAGCCTGTCGGGATCGACCCCACCCGCATCGCGTCAAACACCGTGGTGATCCCGGTACTGGCCAGTTCCGCGTCATGCGCCAGGATCGCCGCCGTATGGGGCCAATCCACCTTGGGACGCGGCTGCATGTGACGTTCCAGATTGTCGGTATGCAGCTCGATCAGACCGGGAGAGACATAATCGCCCTCACAATCCACCGCACCCGTCGGGACGGTGGCCCCGGTGTCCAGCGCCACAATCTCGTCCCCGCGCACCTGCAAACTGCCGCGCAGGGTTTCCCCCGGCAGCACCAGAGTCGCATTGGCAAGTACAAACCCGTCTGTCATCTGTCCGTCCATAAATTCCGCTTTGGCCGACAAGGAGTCGCCCGATGAAGTTCAATCGTTACGCGCTCTACTACGTGCCCCCCGCAAACAGCGACTGGGGCGCGTGGGCGACTGCCTGGCTGGGATGGGATGCGGCACAAGGGGCCGAGGTCGCGCACCCGGATGTACCTGGCCTGCCCCTGCCCATCAGCGACATCACGCAGACCCCGCGCAAATACGGGCTGCACGCGACGATCAAACCGCCCATGCGGCTGGCCGACGGGCACAGTGCCGAGGATCTGGCGGACGCCTGCGCAACCCTGTGCGCGGGCCTCAACCCCGTTCGTCTGGACGGGCTGGCGGTGGAACATCTGGGACGTTTCCTGGCTCTGCGCCCGCAAGGGGACGAAACCGCGTTGAACGCCCTGGCCGCGCGCTGTGTTGAGGCGCTGGACCCGTTTCGTGCCCCGCCCGGCGCGGCCGAGCTGGAGCGACGGCGCAAATCGGGCCTCAACGCCCAGCAGGACGCAAACCTGCTGCGCTGGGGCTATCCCTTTGTCATGGACCAGTTCCGCTTTCACATCACCCTGTCCGGCCGTCTGTCGCAGAACGATGGCATCACAACCAAGGCCGCGCTGGATCAACACCTGTCGCCACTGTTGCCGGTGCCCTTTGATCTGAGCGAACTCGCCCTTGCTGGCGAGGCCGAGGATGGGCGGTTTCACGTGATCCATCGCTACGCGCTCTCGGGTTGAAGCAGGTCGAGAATGGCGCTCACCGTGTCCTCCAGCGCACCGCTATTGTCGATCTCGACCATGCGGATCAGCCCATCCGGCAGTTCCATGCGCGCGCGGTCCAGTCGTTGCGATTGATCCGCCGCACTTTCCCGACCGCGATCTGACAGGCGCTGCTGCAGGACCGCAGGTGACGCGGTCAGCGACACAACGATCAGGTTGCCAAACCGGTCCTGCGCCTCGCGCAGAACCGCGCGGGACAGGTTGACCAAAACGGCAACCGCGCGCTGGCGTTGTTCGTCAATCTCCACCGGTATCCCGTATTGCAGACCATGCGCGCGCCAATGCAGGGCAAACGCGCCATCCTTTGCTATCTGGTCAAACACGGCCTCGGACACGCCGGTGAACTGCTCACCCCCCGCATTCTCGGGGCGGGTGATCACACGGCGCACCAGTTCGATCCCAGGATGAGAGGCACACAGCGCGGCCATGACCGTGTCCTTGCCCACGCCTGAGGGGCCGACAATGGCAACCACAGGAGCAAACGGCGCGCGAGCAGACATCAAGCCGCCCTATCCGCAGGAGCAAAGGCCGACACGTCAATCTCGCGGTCACAGATTTCAGCCCGCGCCGCCGCGTCGTGGAAAATGCCGACAATCGCCGCCCCGCGCGCCTTGGCCTCGCGGATCAGGGACAGCACGGTCTGGCGGTTTTCCACGTCCAGACTGGCCGTCGGTTCATCCAGCAACAGCGCTGGATAGTCATGGGCAAACCCGCGTGCAATGTTCACGCGCTGCTGTTCGCCGCCAGAAAACGTTGTGGGGCTGAGCGACCAGAGCGGTTCAGGAATACGCAGCCGGGTGAGAAGCGCGCGCGCGCGCGCTTCGGCGGCCTCACTGTCCACGCCCAGCGCCAGCAGCGGTTCAGCGACCACCTGCACGGTCGGTACACGGGGCACAACGCGCAGAAACTGGCTGACATAGCCCAGCGTTTCGCGGCGCAATTGCAGGATCTCGCGTGGCTCAGCCCGGGCCACATCGACACCATTGACCAGTATCTGACCCGACCGGGCCAGATAGTTGCCGTAGATCATGCGCATCAGCGTGGATTTCCCGGCCCCGGACGCGCCCGCCAGGGCCACACATTCACCCGGCGCAACGGACAGCGTCGCATCCGTCATCACATCGATCACCGCGCCGCCCTGATTGTGCAGGGTGAAGCTTTTGGCCACCTGTTTGAGTTCGATCATCGCCATGTCACACCTGCAAAACCGAAGAGACCAGCAATTGCGTATACGCATGTTGCGGGTCATCCAGCACTTGATCGGTCAGACCGGATTCAACCACGCGACCGTCTTTCATCACCATCAGGCGATCCGCCAGCAACCGGACCACCGCCAGATCATGCGTCACGATCAGCGCCGACAGGCCCAGCCGCCGCACCAGACCGCGCAGCAGATCCAACAGCCGCGCCTGAACCGACACATCCAGCCCGCCCGTAGGTTCGTCCATGAACACCAGACGCGGGCCGGTCACCAGGTTCCGCGCGATCTGCAACCGCTGTTGCATGCCACCGGAAAAGGCCGAAGGCCGGTCGTCAATCCGGGCAAACTCGATTTCCACCCGCTCTAGCCAGTCGCCCGCCTGCCCGCGAATGTCACCATAGTGGCGCGCACCCACAGCCATCAGCCGCTCGCCAATATTCCCGCCCGCGCTGACCGACATGCGCAGCCCGTCGCGCGGGTTCTGATGCACAAACGCCCAGTCGGTGCGCGACAGCATCCGCCGCTCTGGCTCGGACATGGTGACCGTGTCGCGTGGCCCATCGGTGCGCGTGTCAAACACTACCTCGCCCGTATCAGGCTCCAA
>JBFOMB010000163.1:0-2429 GCA_040830545.1 Paracoccaceae bacterium
CAGATCCGGTCGAGGAAGAAACGGTCGTGGCTTATCACCACCGCGCAGCCCGCAAAGTCCACCAAGGCGTCTTCCAGTGCGCGCAGGGTTTCCACGTCCAGATCGTTGGTCGGTTCGTCGAGCAGGATGACGTTCCCGCCCTCTTTCAGCAACCGCGCCATATGCACCCGGTTGCGTTCCCCGCCGGACAGCAGGCCGACCTTTTTCTGCTGATCACCGCCCTTGAAGTTGAAGGCCGAGCAATAGGCGCGGCTGTTCATCTGCGCGTCGCCCAGTTCGATCACCTCAGCACCACCGGAAATCGCCTCCCACACGGTTTCATCGGCGCTTAGGTCGTCGCGGGACTGGTCCACATAGGCCAGTTGCACCGTGTCACCCAGGTCAATCGCGCCCGAGTCCGGCGTCTCCTGACCGGTCAGCATCTTGAACAGCGTGGATTTACCCGCGCCGTTCGGTCCGATCACACCTACGATCCCACCCGGCGGCAGCGAGAACGACAGATCCTCGATCAACTGCTTGTCGCCCATGTGTTTGGCCAGGCCTTCGACCTCGATGACCTTGGAGCCCAGCCGGGGCCCGCGCGGAATGACAATCTGCGCACGGGTGATCTTCTCGCGTTCCGACTGGTTCGCCAGATCCTCATAGGCTGCGATCCGCGCCTTGGACTTGGCCTGCCGCGCCTTTTGGCCCTGCTGCATCCATTCCAGTTCGCGTTCCAGCGTCTTCTGGCGGGACTTGTCCTCGCGCGCTTCCTGCGCCAGCCGCTTGGCCTTCTGTTCCAGCCAGGACGAGTAGTTGCCCTCGTAAGGAATGCCCCGCCCGCGATCCAGTTCCAGAATCCAACCGGTGATGTCGTCCAGGAAATAGCGGTCGTGCGTGACAATCAGGATCGTACCCTTGTAGTCGATCAGGTGCTGTTGCAGCCACGCAATCGTTTCCGCGTCCAGATGGTTGGTCGGTTCGTCGAGCAGCAGCATGTCCGGGGCTTCCAGCAGCAGCTTGCACAAAGCCACACGGCGGCGTTCACCGCCCGACAGGTTCCCCGGCATCGCGTCATCCGGCGGGCAGCGCAGGGCTTCCATCGCCACATCAATCTGGCTGTCCAGATCCCACAGGTTCTGACTGTCGATCTCGTCCTGCAACTCCGCCATCTCGTCGGCGGTTTCATCGCTGTAGTTCATGGCCAGTTCGTTGAACCGGTCCAGTTTGGCCTTCTTCTCGGCCACGCCCAGCATGACGTTGTCGCGCACGGACATATCTTCTTCCAGATGCGGTTCCTGCGGCAGATAGCCGACCTTGGCGCCTTCAGCGGCCCAGGCCTCGCCCGAGAAATCCGTGTCGAGCCCGGCCATGATCCGCATCAGCGTAGATTTACCCGCGCCGTTCACACCAACCACACCGATTTTCACACCGGGCAGGAAGGACAGGCGGATATTTTCAAAGCATTTCTTGCCACCGGGATAGGTCTTGGACACACCATCCATGTGGTAAACGTATTGATAGGCTGCCATTGGTAGACCCTCGGACTGACTGGAATCTGACGCTAGATATCCAAGCGGCGGGGTGGGGGCAATATGACGGGACAAAGATGTCTGATTTGCATGAAATGATGGCGCGTTTTGCCCAGCCGGGGCGCGTGACATGGATCGGGGTGCGGCCCGGTCGGCGCGAGGGGATGCAGCCCGTGGATGCGGTTGTGGTTCACGAGGACGGCCTAGCAGGGGACCGGGCGCGGGCTGGGAAACGGGCGGTGACATTGGTGCAAGCGGAACACCTGGGCGCGATCGCCGGGTTCCTTGGTCGGGCCGAGGTGTCGCCCGCTGACCTGCGCCGCAACCTTGTGGTGGCGGGGTTGAACCTGTCTGCGCTCAAGGGGCGGCAGGTGCGGGTGGGGACGGTTGTGCTGGAATGGACGACCATCTGCGCCCCCTGCAGCCGGATGGAAGAAACGTTTGGACCCGGCGGCTATTCAGCTGTGCGGGGTCATGGCGGATGGTGCGCGCGGGTGATCACGCCGGGTCAGGTGCGGATAGGTGATGTGGTGGTGCCGGTCGATTGATCTTTGCCCCGGTTTATTGGAAGTGCCGGGTCAGGCGTAGCGGGTTTCGATCTGCGCGTGCCGGGCGAAGTGTGGGGCGGGTGGGCGGGTCGTATGATCCACCTCATGGCGGGCACGTGCACATCCCGCGCGAGGCGATGAAGCAGTTTGGTCTAGATTGTGTCTGGTGGCTGGTCTCTCCGGGTAATCCGTTGAAATCCCGTGGCCCCGCGCCGATGGCGCAGCGGTTGCATGCAGCACGGATGATGACGCACGATCCGCGCGTGACCGTCACGGATATCGAGGCGCGAATGGGCACACGGGCCACGGCGGACACCCTGGCGGCACTGCAACGACACTACCCGGGCGTCCGGTTTGTCTGGCTGATGGG
>JBFOMB010000164.1:0-22077 GCA_040830545.1 Paracoccaceae bacterium
GCCAAAACCCAAAACCCCCCCCCCCCCCACGGGCGCACCCACCAACCCCCAAAACCCCCCCCCCGGCCCCCCAACCCCTTCCATTTTCCACAAAACCCTCCGGGGGGTTTGGGGGAATAAAACCCCCAAAGGCCTGCGTGGCCTGAACGCGAAATCAACCTGTGCGCCGCACGGCGCGCATTCAGGTCACAGGATCACCGGCTCTCCGGGCCCCTCTCCGAAACCGGTCTCCAGGTAATCGAAATCACACCCTTCATTGGCCTGCAAAATGTGCTGCGCGAACATCCAGCCATAGCCGCGCGCAAAGGGCGGCGACGGGGCGACCCAATCGGCACGCCGCGCGGCCAGGTCTTCCTCGCTCACCAGCATGTCAATTGTCCGCGCCTCCACATCCACGCGGATCCTGTCGCCCGTTCGCACCAGGGCCAGCGGCCCGCCGATATGCGCCTCGGGGGCCACATGCAGGATACAGGCGCCATAGCTCGTCCCGCTCATCCGCGCGTCCGAGATGCGCAGCATGTCCCGCACCCCTTGTTTCAGCAGCTTTTGCGGGATCGGCAACATGCCCCATTCCGGCATCCCTGGCCCACCCAGCGGCCCGGCATTGCGCATCACCAGAACCGTGTCTGCGGTCACATCCAGACCCGGATCGTCGATCCGCTCTTTCATCTCGGCATAGCTGTCAAAGACCAGCGCCGGACCTTCGTGGTTCAGAAACTGCTGTGCACAGGCCGACGGTTTGATCACGCAGCCATCCGGGGCCAGATTGCCTTTGAGCACCGCCAACGCCCCGTCCTTGTAGGCCGGATTATCCAGCGACCGGATCACGTCCGGCAGAAACACCTCCGCCCCCGCAATGTCTTCGCCCAGAGTCCGCCCCGTCACCGTCTGCGCGTCCAGATGCAGCAAATCGCGCATCTGTTCCATCAGCGCGGGCAACCCCCCCGCATAGTAGAAATCCTCCATCAGATACGTGTCCCCCGAAGGCCGGATATTGGCCAACACCGGCACCTTGCGGCTGGCGGTTTCGAAATCGTCCAGACCAATGCCCTGCCCCGCCCGCCGGGCCGTTGCGATCAGATGGATGATCGCGTTTGTCGAACAGCCCAACGCCATGGCCACCGCAATCGCATTTTCGAACGACGCACGGGTCAGGATCTCCGAAGGCTTCAGATCCGCCTCCACCATCTCCACGATCCGCCGTCCGCAGGCCGCGCTCATCCGGATATGGTTTGCATCCGGCGCAGGAATTGACGATGCGCCAGGCAGCGTCATGCCCAGCGCCTCAGTCGTGGCCGTCATCGTGCTGGCCGTGCCCATGGTCATGCAGTGGCCGTAACTGCGGGCAATCCCGGCCTCCACACCAACCCATTCCGTTTTGCCGATCTTGCCCGCGCGCCGGTCGTCCCAGTATTTCCACACGTCCGAGCCTGATCCCAGCGCCTCCCCCCGGTAATTCCCGCGCAGCATCGGCCCGGCAGGCAGGTAGATCGCCGGGATGTTCATACTGATCGCACCCATCAACAGCCCCGGCGTAGTCTTGTCACAGCCGCCCATCAACACCGCCCCATCAACGGGGTGCGAGCGCAGCAATTCTTCCACCTCCATCGCCAGAAAGTTGCGGTAAAGCATGGTGGTCGGCTTTACGATCGGCTCCGCCAGCGACATGGCGGGCAGTTCGATCGGCAACCCGCCCGCCTGCAACACGCCGCGTTTCACATGTTCGGCCCGCTCGCGCAGATGCACGTGACAGTGGTTGATGTCCGACCACGTGTTGATGATCGCGATGACCGGCTTGCCTTCCCAATCCTCGGGGCCATAGCCCATCTGCATGATCCGCGACCGGTGGCCAAAGGACCGCAGATCATCGGGCGCAAACCACCGTGCGCTGCGCAGTTTACTGGTCATGGCTGTCCCCCCGGATTTCGCTGTCTCAGGGCGAGTGTGGGTCGTATCGTCAAGGCTGGCAACCCGCAGCGTGGAGGCCCCGGATCCGGTCCGGGGCTGCGGTGGCGCAAGCGGGGAGCGTCCCATCTGACCCTCAGGCCAGATCGCGTGGCACATCCTCAGCCCAGCGCCGTTCGGCCACCACGCCATCCGCATCTCGCGCTTCCAACCAGGCGTGGATACGCCAGACATCCGGCAGGGCTTCCATCGTGACCTCGGTGCGCAATTCAGCCAGCCAATCGCCCCGCGCGTAACGTTTCAGCCAGCCTTGGGTGATTTTCGCTGAATTCGGGTCATCCGGGTGGATCGAAAACCGCTCGTCCCGGCGGATCGTGACCGTTTCGTCGATATGCTCGAAGGTCACGCAGCCGTCGTCAGCGGTGATCTCGTATACCTCCTCGCCACTGGCATAATCGACAATCCGACGCCGTTCGAACGATGCAGGCGCGTGAGTTGTGACCGGCACCGGTGTCGCACTTTCAGGCCGTGCGAAGGGCTGCAACTCCGCGTCCATCTCCCGCGCAGCGCGCACCGGCAGGTCCAGCCGCGTGCCCGTCAGCGTTAACGTTGACTTGCTTTGCGATGGCCAGATCACCGGCCAATAGGCGTTGCTGAGCGCCAGGCGCAGCCTCTGCCCCTTGGCAATCTTCTGCCCGCAGACGTTCAACTGCACAGACGCCGGTTGTGGAACGCCCGCAGGCATCGGCTCCGGGTTCGCATGGCTGTTGCGGTGAGTCAGGTTCAGCACGCCATAGGTGATGAATGTCGCCGTCCCGTCCTCGGCCACCGCCGACAGCACTGCAACCAGATTGGCCTGCGGCACATCGCTGGCGACCTCTGCATGCAACATGGGGAAGCCCAGCAGGCTCATATCCTCCTCCAGCGGCGCGGTTTCAAAACAGGTCATCAGCCCCAATTCGCCGTTCTGATCCACCGGCCCGTCCGGGTCCGCACCATAGTTGCACCATGCCCCTGACGCCGCCCCGGCGGTCTGGGGCGAACACAGCGAGATGGCATCGGAGGATGGCGCATCCCCCAATCCACCGTCAGACAGATAGAGCGACTGCACTCCAACCGCCTTCCCCGCCCAACCAGGTTCCGCCACCCATGTGCCCGGACGCTGATCCGGCAGTGGCGAAGGCGGTGCCGGGTCGTTGATCCACGCCCGCAATTGCGGTTCCGCCATAATCCCGGTGTCGATCCCCTTCAGATGCTGATCCCACCAGCGCAGACATTCCTGCAGGAACCCGATACGCGGGCCGGGTTTGGCAAAATGCGGATACTTGTGGCCCCACGGCCCGATCAGCGCTTTGCGCGGGCAGTTCAGATGTTCCATCGTACGGAAAATCGGGTTGGTGTAGCCATCCGCCCAACCGCCAACCATATAGACCGGCACCTGCACAGCCGCGTAATCCTCGCAGATTGATCCGTGCTGCCAGAACGCATCGCGCCGCTGATGCCGGAACCAATCCAGCATCCACAGCCCGTTATTGTCCAACCGCTCTTTCCACATGTCACGCCAGCGGTCCTGCCCCACCACAGCCGGGTCGGGTGGCGCATTCGCGATGGGAAAGGCCGTCGCGCCCCAGTTCATCTTGTCCGCCAGAACAGCGCCCCCCATGAAGTGGATGTCATCGGCATAGCGGTCATCCGTGGAACACAGCGAAATCACCGCGCCCAGCGCCTCGGGTTGCAACGCCGCCACTTGCAAGCCGTTGAACCCGCCCCAGGAAATGCCAATCATGCCGACCTTTCCGGAACACCAGGGTTGCGCCGCCAGCCATTCGATCACGGCGACCGCGTCATCCTGTTCCTGTTGCAGGTACTCACCCAGACATATGCCTTCACTGTCCCCCGTCCCGCGCATATCAACCCGCACACCGGCATAGCCATGACCGGCAAAGTACGGATGTGTAAGGTGATCGCGCGCCACGGTCCCGTCACGCTTGCGATACGGCAGGTATTCAAAGATGGCCGGAACTGGGTCATCTTCGGCATCTTCGGGCAGCCAGATGCGCGCGGCCAGTTTCACGCCGTCGGGCATGGGAATCCAGATGTTTTCGATCTCGCGCACCGTGCGGGGAAAATCGGTTCTGACGTGAATTTCGTCCATATCTGTCACATTCCGTTTCGGGGGATTTCAAAGCTGTCTTCGTCCTCGAAGAACAGCGTGTCACCGGACCAGCATTTGATCCGCGCGGTCAGATGGAAGGCGCTGGCACTTGCCCGCTGTTCCGACCAGGTGTGGATTTTAACGTGCCAGTCATCGCGCTCGAACGTGGCGGTTTGTTCCATGCTGGCCGTGGCGGTCAGCGGGTCATCCGGGCGGATGGAGTATATCCGCTCTGACATATCGCCCAACACCGTACCGGTTTCCAGTTTCACACTGCCAACCGGGCCAAACACCCCACCGTCAATGAACAGGCGCGAGGTATGCAGGCCCGTGGCCACGTCCAGGCTGACCGTACGCTCCATCGAACCCGCGCGCACCTGTTGCATGAGGTGGGAGGCGTCAGCCTGCGGCGGTTCCTCCAGCGGGCGAGGTGCAGGTTCCTCCGCCGCGCGGCGTACCGGCAATGAAAGGCGTGAAGTTCCGGGCGTCAATGTCAGCGTCACAGGCTCCGGCGACGGCCACAGGATCGGCCAGTAGGCTGATGCGATCTGCACCACCAAGCGATGCCCCGCCTTGATGCGGTAGCCGATGCCGTGCAGGGGCACGCTCACCTGCATGTCCTCGCCCGGCACAATGGGTGTTGGCGCGGTATCGCTGACCCGATGCATCAGGTTGCAAAACCCGCGCGTGATCAGCAGCTGCGATCCGTCCGGCGCTTCGTCCACCAACAGCGCCGCCACAAACCCCTGAGGTCGATCCGCCGACACGGTCAACGCCACCTCGGCCTGTCCCAGAATGTCGGTATCCGCGTCCAACGGCGCTGATCGGAACTGCAACGCCCCGCCCGCGTCGTGACGACAATCCACCGGCATGTCGCCCGGCAACGCAAAGGACATCATGTCCCCGCCCGCCACGCCAGAAGTTTGCGGAGAACAAACGTGCATCTCCGCGCCCGGCCCCGGTGCAGCGTCCAGCGTGCCCGCGTTCAGATACAGCGCCCGCGTTTCCACATTTGGTGACGGCCACGCCGGTTCCTGCACCCAGCGCCCGTCGCGATGCGTGTACTGCCCGGCGGGCGGCACGTGATCCTGCAGGTAAAACCGCAGCGGTGGTTCGTCCATCAATCCGGTATCAATGCCTTTCAGCCAATGATCCCAGTACCGGATCAGCTCGCCCAGGAGATCCACCCGGGGCGTGGGTGAACCGTCATGCGGGTAGAGATGCGCCCATGGTCCCATCATCACCTTCACCGGCCCGCTCAGATGTTCGGCAATCCGAAACGGGGTGTCGCGATAGGCATCGGCCCAGCCGCCGAAGAAATAGACCGGCACCTGCACGTCATCGTAGTTTTCGCAGATCGACCCACGCCGCCACATGTCGTCATGGGTCTGATGCTCCAACCACATGGCAGGCCAGAACCGCATCGCGTCCAGCCGTTCGCGCCACATGTCCTGCCAGCGGTCTTCGCCCACAATTTCCGGGTCCGGCGGCATGGCGTTGTAAAGCTGCATGATGCTGCCCCACCAGAAATTGTCACCTGCCAGACAGCCACCATAGAAATGAATGTCCTCGCGCCAGCGGTCGTCTGTGCCCATCACCGGCGCAATGGCCCGCAACGCAGGTGGACGTTTGGCGGCGACCTGCAGGGAATTATAAGCCCCCCAGGATTTGCCAAACATGCCGACATTGCCATCACACCAGGGCTGTTCGGCCAGCCACGCAATCACATCGACCCCGTCCTGTGTCTCGATGTGATCGTATTCGTCCAGCATCACGCCTTCGCTGTCCCCCGATCCGCGTTGATCCACCCGGATCGCGGCGTAACCTGCTGCGGCAAAGCGCGGGTGCATGCCTTCGTCCCGGACGCGCGTGCGGTCGCGGCGGCGATAGGGGATGTATTCCAGGATGCAGGGCACCGGGGTCTCCCGCGCACCATCCGGTAACCACAGACGCGCGGCCAGCCGGGTGCCATCGGGCATCGGGATCCAGACCGTTTCGATCACCTCAACCACGCGCGGCCCTCCCTGCCACTGCCCCGGAACATGGACCAACTGAAACGGCAGAACGCGTCGCAATGCAAGGCGTTGCAAGGACTTTCCACCCTTGATTCCGTGCAATGTACCGAAGCTTGATTGCGCCTAGTACGGCACCGCCATCGCAGCCAGGCTTGCGCGGTTGTCGATCCCCAGCTTGCGGTAAATCGACTGCGTCTGGTTGCGTATGGTCGAGGGGGCCACCCCCAACAGCCGCGCGACTTCCTTGTGGCTGTGCCCGCGCGCCAGTGCCTGCGCCACCTCCCGTTCGCGCGGGGTCAGCAGGTCGAACTTCTGCAAAGGCCGCAGCGACAGCTTGTGCGAGGCCATGCCATCCTGCGCCGTTACCGGCTCGCACCGCGCCACCAATTCCTGATCCAGCAGCAAATGTTCACCCGGCTGATCCACATAATCCGCCAACCAGCGCGGAACGGAATCCCCGTCATGGCGCGACCACAGATGCCCGAACCGGTCGCGCATCTCGCGAAGTCCCAGCAAGGTCGTCCCGTGCGAACTAAGAAAGACCGAGGTTTCAGCGCCATCCGGCGACGCCAGATCGTTCTGCACCGCAATCCGAACCGCCGCTGAAATCTGATCCACCGCACATTGCAGAAACTCTGCATCCTCGCGGGTCCAGTCGCGCGTATGGCTGCCACCCCGATAGGCCGACAGGTAAAACGACGCCGTCCGGTTTGGCCGTACGCACATCGCCGTCAGGATCTTGCGCAGACCAAACGTATCGGCCAGCGTCTCCATCCCGTCTGTCTGCATGCTGCCATTTCGGTCATAAGTCGGCACACAGGTCGGGTCCTCCAAAAACTGTTCGACCAGCACATCCTGATGCGCGATCCGCGTCCAGAAATCGAAATATTCCTGCGGCAGGTTCAACGTCGCGCTGCTGTGAATCACGCTGCCCGCCCGGCGCAACTGCGCCCAGCCGTACCATGCGCTGTCATAACCCAGAATATCGGCAAGCGTCGCAACGGCCCAGCCGATCAGGCTGGCCACGCCGCGGTCTTTCGCCTGTGCGTTCAATTCCAACACATAGGCAGACAGTTCGCTGACCCTGGTGTTCATGGCCCTATTTTAACGCCAACCGGCCCCCTTACCGCCAGTGTTTTTCTTCCCCGGTGTACTCGGACCCCGGCAATGCCCCGTCCCGCAGAAACGCATTCAGCACGTTTCGCATCACGGTGCCCACATTGTTCTCGCCCCCAAAACACGGCAGTGCCTGGCTCCACCCGATGGAGCCTGCGGCAAACACCGCGCCGTTGTTCTGCGTCGTGAAATAGATCATGTCGCCCCGCACCTGCGGGTCTTGCGATCCGCCGCGACCCGGGAAGGCATAGGTGACTTCTTCGCTGACCAGCGGGTAATTGTCCGTGTGATTGATCGAGGATGCCACCAACATCGTATGCGGCGGCGTGCCCAGCAACAGGTCGTATCGGTCCAGTTCGACCCCCGCCGCACCGCCCAGCGCGAGACCAAAATCACCGATCAGTTCCTCGTCCCCGATCCCCTCGAAAATCCACGCCACACGCTTGTGGAAACTGTCCGGCATGCGTTCGAACGGTTCAGCCCGATCCATGCCTTCGGTGGTGAATCCCAGCCCAACCAGCTTCTGCGGCGCGCGTCCCCGGTTCCGCCACAGGCCAGACCGTTCGCCAGTTGTGGCCAGATACCCCTCGCCCGGTTCCGCCTGCCAGGCCCGCGACCCACTGTCGAGCTTGCGCACCTCGATACAGGCCGGATCATCCGGGCAGGCAGCCGTGACCCAGTAATACCCGTTCCCACCCAGATAACAGACGCGCCCGCCGCCCTGCAGATACTGCTCGGTCGCATCCAGCATCCCTTCGGAGTAATACTCCGGGTGCGTCACGTTCAGCACTGTTTTGTAGGGCGTCAGCGCAGACAGCCCTTCGCGGTCCAGATCATGATCTGTGATCAGGTCATAGTCGTAGCCGGCATGTTCCAGCCACCACAGCAGTGACAGGTCAGCAGGTAGCGCCCAGGGGAAGTTCATCCCCGCCATGCGATAGCCGGGGCGAATGTTGATGATCGGCCGCTTCCAGGTGGAATAACACACCCCTGCCCCGTCCGAGTGGTGGTCATAGGTGCTGAGCCCGAATTCCTGCAGCTTGTTGTATTCGATGTCCTCGCCTGAAATCACCGGCGTATGGGCGACGATGGCCTGCGCAATCTGCGCGTCAAAGCTCAGGTGTTCATTGGCATAGGCCAGATAGGTGAAGGTCGACATTTGCACGGCAATCTTCGCGCGCGGTTTGTCCGGGCGGATAATCACTGGGATGCGATCCACCGAATTGCCCGCCGTGACCTTCAACGCATAAACGCCCGATCGCAGGTCCGCAGGCGGGGTCCACGTCACCGTTGGCGTCCAACCGCAATCGGTCAGCGCATCGTCATGATAGGCCACCCCGCCATATTGCGACGGGTCCAGACGAAAACTGTCCTCGCGCCCGCGCCAGTTCCAGCCGGTCATCGCCCGAACGGGCCGGTTCACGCCCTGCGCATGCAGGCCATGCGGGCCGGTATCCCGGATCCCCGTTCCGATGCCCCGGTCATCGTAGCCAGCGGTCGTGTCCCAATAGGCCAACGGGTCAGCGGGCGGTTCACCATCCGCAATTGCTGCCATCTCGTCCGCGCTCAGGGCGCGCGCGACAACCCCGGCACGATCAATTTTGCCATTGAACAGCATGGACACGAATTGCCCACGCTCGGGGTTTTGCTCATGCGCCCCGGCAATCAGAAAGGGCGCGTCCGGTTTCGCGGGAACACAGCGCAGCGTTTCCACGACATGCGCATTATGATCATAGGGCACCACCGGACCAATGTGTGAATTCCAGGAATTCTGCACATCAATCTGGCGCAACCGCGCCTGCCCGGTCGCGGGATCGAAACTCGCCACCGCCAACACCCAAACCTTGGGCACCAGTGGCGCATCGGCTGTCACCTGATCTACTGTCGATCCGTCGCCGACCCAGAACTCCAGCTTGCCTTCGGGATTGATGCCCAGCGCATAACCTTCGGAGCCATTGACCGACCAACGCCCCAGAATGGTCTGGCGCTGGTGCCCGGGCATGGAGGGCCAGATGAACGCATGCACCGTGAACGCGCCATCAGGGGCCAACCGGCCGTCGGCGTCGTCTACCCGCGCAAACGATCCGTTCTGCGTGTACTGCCGCTTCACTGCCAGCGTCGCGGGCAGGTCCGTGGCCACGGTTTCCTCGATAAACCCGGGTCCTTCAGGGTTGAAATCCCCATGCACCAGCCGCACGACTTCGGCCTGCACCTCGGTTGTGCCCTCTGCCGAGACCATGAAATCAATCGGTTTCCCGGCCTGCGCCGACAGCGGATCGCAATAGCCGAATAGTCTTGTGTCGGTCACGTCAGCTCTCCAACAGGTCGTTCACACGCAACAGGAACACCGCGTGATAGGCATCCTTGATGTCGTCATATTCCCGGTCATCCACCACGCGTGGCGGCAACCCCCGGATACCGGACACCGCCATGATGCGGAACTTTTCCTCCGCCGGGATCATCCGGTGGATTACGTATTTGTCCGCCATCTCGCCACGCCGAAAGTAGTTCAGCACCCGCGCCAACTCGTCCGAGTGATGTCCCAACGGATCGCGCTTGTGTTCCTCGATCAGCTCGGGCGTGATCATGCCCTTCAACCGTTCGCGCAGACGCTTGTTGAAGCGGCGGTAGTACAGTTCCTGCTTGTCATGAACCTCGGTGGCTTCCTCGGGCATGGCTTCGCCTCCCTTCTCGGTCCGGCGGGCCCGTGCCTCGCCAGATTTGCGTTTGCGGTAGTCGCGGAACTGCGCCCGCGCACCGGTCAGCCCTTCGCGGGCAAAGATCGTGACACCGATCATGATGAACGCGACCAGGATGATCCGGGGCGGTCCCAACTCGATCAGCCCCTTGTCGATGAAGGTCACGATGGCCGCCCCCACCACGGCCCCTTCGGCCCGGCCCAGCCCGCCGATCACCATCATGGCAAACAGCAGCAGCATCTGGTCGAGAGAGAAGATCTGGGGCGAGATGGAGCGGAAATACATCGCATAGAACGCCCCCACCACGCCCAGTGCGGCGGACGAGATCATGAACACCATCAACCGCGCGCGGCGAAAATCTATGCCAATCGCCTCGGCAAACGCTTCGTCCTCGCGCGAGGTTTTGGCGACCCGCAACAGCATCCCCAACCGTTCGGAATTCACCAGCCGCCAAACCAGCAAGGCCCCCAGAAGCAGCAGAAATGCCCCGGCAAAGCCCAACAGCAGCCCCGGCCTTTGCAAAAACCACGCTTCGGGGATGAAACTGTCAACCTGCGTGATGGCCCCGTTGGAGGTGGTGAGCGCACGCAACTGCACCACAAATACGCGGCAAATCTCGGCCACGCCCATGGTCAGCAGCGCATAGTAAAGCCCATCCAATCGCGTGGAGGGCGCGGCCAGAATGGCCCCAAACGCAAACCCCACCGCCGGGCCGATGATCAACATGAAAGGCCACGGCACACCCAGATAGACATTCGCCGCCGCCGCTGCGTAGCCCGACACCCCCACCACGGCCAGCGTCGCGAGAGAGAAGATACCAGCCGTCCCGACAATCAGCGTCCACAGCACGTTGATCGCCGCATAGACACAGAAGATCGACACAACCGAGATCAGCGAATTCGGCAGAAACGGCGTGACGATCACGACCAAGGCCAGCCCCAGCGTCCACCAGAGCGGCATCTTGTCCGCCAGAACCCGTTCGCGCTGCAACGTCTTGGGATTATGGACATCGCGCCATTTCAGCCAGTGCCGCCGTGTGCCCGGCGGACGACGGCGCACACGTTCTTCACCGCCCGCTGGCGCAAACCGCCATTCCCAGGGCCGACGGCCGACCTTGTAATACTGCTTCTCACTCATTCGCGTGTGTCATCCAGCAGGCCGCCAATCCCGCGCGGGCGCACGATCAGAACGGCAATGATGAAAAGGAACGTGGCAAACAGCACATAGCGCTGCCCAAGGAACGGGATCGCGCCCACGATCGCCTCCAGAAACCCGACCAGCACCGCGCCGATCACGGCCCCGGCGACCGACCCCAGCCCGCCCAGTAGCGCGATGGTCAGTCCCTTGACCAAAGGGATCACGCCCGACGTGGGGCTCACGAAAATCGTCTGGCTCAGCAGCGCAGCGGCCATCCCCGCCAGCGCACCCGTCAGCATGAGAACCGGCAGCGCCGTCACCTGCCGCGAAATCCCTGAATAGGCCGCGCCCTCGGCATTTTGCATCATCGCGCGGATTTCCAGCCCCCTGCGCGAATAGCGCAGCCACAACAGCGTCAGCGCCATGATCACAATGGCCCCGACGATCGTGCCCGCCTGATCATACCGGATGCGGGTGCCCCAAACATCCCAACGACCAAAGCCGAAGATTTTCGGCAGCCCCTGATTGCGTGGCCCGAACCACCACAGCAGCCCCTGCACCGCCGCAATATTCAGCCCCAGCGTGATGATGAGCGCCCGCACTGGATAGTTCGGCTTGTCATGAATGGGCAGGAAGGCCAGCAGATAGATCACCACGCCACACAAAGCCCCCGCGATCAATGCCGACCCCACCAGCGCGCCGGCCATCGCCACGCTGGCCATCACCGTCTTGCCAAAGGTTGCTGCGATCACAGGCTTCAGCGCTCCGGTGACCAGCCACGCGGCATAGCCCGAGATCGCAAAGGTCGCCCCGTGCGCCATGTTGATGATCCCGACCGACGACCACAGGATCGAAATCCCGATCGCCATCAGCGCGTAGATGGAGGCGAGGTTCAACGCGTAGACAATCAGCCCCAGGTCCATCAGTTCAGCTCCACATGGCCAACGTCACCACGCATCCGGCCTGCATGCATCCCGATCATCCGGTCCACATGCCCGGTCAGCAGGCTCACGTTCTGTTCGGCAATGATCATCGCGCCGGTCACGGACAGGTCCCACAGGGCCGTCATCACCCGCTGCGAAATCTTTGGCGCCAGCCCCAGCGAGGGTTCGTCAATCAGGTAGAGCCGCGCCTCGGTCATCAGCATCCGCCCGATGGACACCATGCGCCGTTCCCCACCAGACAGCTTACCCACCAAAGCATGTTCCAGCGGGCGCAGGGGTGGAAAGATGTCGAACACCCGCTCGATCCGGCGCTTGCGTTCGCGCCAGGCCAGCCTTGTGTGCGCCCCGCATTCCAGATGCATCCGCACCGTCAGACCCGGAAAAATCGCGTCGCCTTGCGGTGCAACCCCGATCCCGCGCTTCACCAACCCCGGCGTCCGCCGCCCGGCCCCTTGGGATCGCGCGCCGCCAATCTCGCGCCCGTCCAGCTGAATCGACCCCTGCTGCCAGCCCGCCATATGCGTCAACGCCCGGATCAGTGTTGTCTTGCCATGGCCATTCAGACCCACAAGCCCGATCCGCTCGCCCTCGCGCACGGTCATGTCGATCTCGTGCAGCACCCGCAGCGGGCCGTAGCCTGCCGACAATTGCCGGATTTCCAGAAGTTCAGGCATCGGCCCCCTCGAAATATGCCGCCTTCACGCGCGGGTTTTCGAACACCTCGCGCGGGCTGCCGGTGGCGATGACTTCGCCCAGATCCAGCACCACGCAGGTATCCGCCACAGCCGACAACAGTTCCAACCGGTGTTCGATCAGCACCACGCCAATCCCGTATTCATCAACCAGCCGCCGGATGATCAGGTCCAGTTCGTCAATCTCGGCGTTGATCAGGCCCGAGGCCGGTTCGTCCATCAGCAACACCTGCGGCCCCCGCATCATCAGGCAGGCCAGCAACAGCTTGCGCCGATCAAATGCCCCCAGCCCGGCGGCAGGCGTGTCCCACGCAACCCCCAGATGCACCAACCGCGCCGCCCATTCCGCATCATGTCGGCTGAGCATTGGCGCATAGGCCTTGCGCGCCGCGCGAAACGCTTCCCCCACGGTCAGGGACGCAGGCACAACCGGACTTTGATAGGTCCGCCCGACCCCCATCCGCGCGCGTTTGTGAAACGGTTCGTGGGTGATGTCCTGATCTGCCAGCACCACCTTGCCCGAGGACGGGGCATAGCGCCCGCACAGCACCTCGAACAGCGACGTCTTGCCCGCGCCATTCGGCCCGACAAGGCCCAGGATTTCCCCGGGCTTCGCCTCCAGCGCCACGTCCGTCAGAATCTGCCTGCCCCCAAGAGACAGGCAGATCCCTTCACATCCAAAGAGCATGACCGCTCTCCGCCCCTATCCGATCACCACCAGGGCGGTGCCTGGAACGGCACCTCGGCATAAGGTTCGGGTGCAATGATCCGATGCTCGTTGTCCTGCACCTGGAAGAACAGGTGTGCCTGGCCGGCCTCGGGATCGTCCACCATGTTGGGATAAGAATAGCCCGAATTTGTCTCCGGGTTGTTCTTGTAGAACCCGTTTATGCCCCGATACTCCATATTGCGGATGGCATCCCCCACGGCGTCGAAATCGTCAGGGTTGCCCACCTGCTCCCACGCTTTGGCCAGCATCTGCACAGCGTCATAACCGCCACCGGTATAAACCATGCCCATCGTGCCCGGATACTTGGCCCTATAGCGTTCGCGGAACGCGGCGCCCTGTTCATCGGCGTAAACGCCATAAACAGTGCCCCAGACCATGCCTTCACCCGCGCCTTGGGCGAGGTCCAGGAACTCCGGCTGCGACGGACCATATTGCAGATAGACCAGCGACCCCGGCACCGGGTCAAAGGCGTATTGCTGCGCAAAGGCCGCCAGTTCCGCCGCCACCCAGTGGTCGATCATGATCGCCGCTGCGTCCGTGTCCTGTAGCGCACGGATCACCGGGGCCCAGTCCTGCACCGGGAACTGAATGTCGGTGATTGCACCGACCTCCCATTCACCGTTCGTCTCGGCAATCGCCTCCTGCGTGGCCTTGGAAATCAGCTGGGTATAGCTGATCTGCCCCTGCACGATATGCACCTTGTTGTTCTTCGGCTCCCACTGGCCGGATTCTTTCATCTGCTGAATGAACTTGATGAAGCCCGAGCCGTAGTAGACCTCCGGCACGTCCAGCTGGAAAATGTTGCGATACTTCTCCGGGTCGCTCTGGTAGATGTCCACGTTCAGCGACGACGTATTGCCGTGCAAGTACGGAATGCCCGACGGCGCGGCCACATCCATCGCCGGGGGCGGGATGATCGTAAAGGCCGAGGCAATCGCGTGGCTGCCCCCTTCGATTAGCGTCTGGAACCCGGCGACGTTGCCCTCGGGCGTCAGCATGTCCAGGTCGATGATCTTGGCCTCCAACTGGCGGCCCAGCACGCCGCCAGCGGCGTTGATGTCCTCGATCGCCATCAGCACGCCGTTGGTCCAGTCCTGATGATCGGCCACGCCGACCGGGCCGGATTGCGCGGCGGGCACGCCGATCACGATGTTCTCAGCCGCCACCGCCGACAGGCCCAACCCGCCCGCAAAGGCAAGGCTGATGGCCGACAGCGACAGGGCGCGTCTTGTGCGGTTAACCATGGTGTTCTCCCGAAATCTCCACGCACTAATTCAAGGCGCTGGCCCGGTGCCCTGTCTATGATCCAAATGCACTATGTCTCTGCCTGCATGGTTGAGTCCGCACCCGTCCCGTGGTCTGATCTGCGTGCGCGACGGTTGCACTCTTTGGGGGCGTGATGATTGGGCAGGGGTTGAACGGTACGAAACCCACGGTGATGCTTTGGCTGGCTGCGCTGCTGACCTGCACACTCTGCCTGTCCCATCCTGCTCTGGCACAAACCGACATCCTGGATCAGGCCTATGCCGCCTTTGACGCGGACCAACCGGACGAGGCCACGCGTCTGGCCAACCGCGCGCTTGAACAGGCCGCGACAGAGGGCGAGGAATATGATGCCCTAAATCTGTTGGCCGAGATCTACTATTACCACGGCCCGCAGGACCGCGCCATCGAACTGGCCGACGAAACCGACCGCCGCGCCATCGCGCTGCTCGGCGAACAGCACGAACAACGCCTGTCCACCCTGGAACGCCGCGCGGTACTGGCCAATGATGCCGGGCAACCCGCGCAGGCCATTCGCCTGTTTTCCGAAAGCCTGCGTCTGGGCCGCTCACTGGACCTCGGACCTGAAGAACGCCTGCCAGACGTCAGTAACCTCGCCGCGCTTTATCTGGAGGCCAACAACCCTGCCGCTGCAACCATCCTCGCGACCGAGGCCGTTTGGCTGGCCGTCGACCTCCACGGCACGTTCAGTCTGGAATACGCCGAGGCCGCCCTATTACGGGCCGAGGCCCTGCTGCGCTTAGGTCGCCCGGCCCAAGGGCTGGCCGACATGCTAGTCATGTTCGACACCGGCATTCCCGCCTACATGGAAGAATGGCCCGACCTGGTCCCATGGTTTTCCGACGTCTTCGACCTCTACGATGCCGCCGCCGCTGAAGAAGGAGAAGTCGAGGCCATACAAGACATCTGGCTGTCTCGCGCCGCCCAGATCCGCGACACCCGCCCGCAATTGCCTGCTGACGTGATCTTTGAACAGATCGTCAACCCCACGGTGTCCGGCGACATCAACACCGGGGATGCAAACGCCAGACGCATGTTTGACGGCACCCATCTGGACGACCCGCGCCCGGCAGAGGTTTATCAGTTCCTCGCGCTTGCCCACACCTATGCCGGCACCCCGGATCGCGCCGCACCCTGGCTGTCACGGCTGGCCGGATACCCACCGGAGTTCCTGGCCAGCCTGATCACCGCACCCTGGGATCTGGCCAATCCGGTCCTGTCAGCCATGGTCGATCAAGGCGAATTCATCGCTATCCTCGACATTTATGCCGCTTTCGTGGACGCCGCCGCCATCGGCTATGGTTTCCTGCACCCACAGGTTCTGACCATGCGCATGGACTATATCGACGTGGCGCTGTTTCACGGCGACTTGGACACCGCTGCGGCGCAGATCGAACACCTCTCCGCCACGCCGCTGCCTCCGGACATGCAGGTCGCCACCCTGTTCCGACAGGCCAGCCTGTCACAAGGGCGCGGCAACATCGCGCGCGCGCTGGATTGGCTGAACACCGCGCGGCACAGCTATGATCAGGCCGGGCTGACCGATGACGTGCTGCTGATCGAAATCCTGAACCTCGCCACCCATCTGGAACTGGCCGAAGGCCGCCCCGAGGCCGCGCTGGTCCACTCGCAGCGCAGCGCCGCCGCGCTGGAACGCGTGTTTGGCAAAGGTTCGCGCGAACTCGCCTCCACTCGGTTCAACGTGGTGCTCGCGCTCAGCGCCCTGGGCCGCACGGACGAGGCAGTGGCCTTGATCGCCGAAATCCGCGCGGATCTGGGAGACAAGCTGCAACCGGGCGATCCGTTCTGGGACACGCTGGTGATTGCCGAACTGCGCATGGACCTTCGCGCAGGCCGCGTCCCCGACTTCGACAGCGCGCTCGCCGCGCTTGACGGCAGCGGCGCGTTTGAGGGAGAGCTGCGGCTGACCCTGCTCACCGCACTGGCGCAGATGTCCTATGACAATGGTCGGGCTGATCTTACCTTTGACCTGATCACCCGCGCCCGGGCCGCCCTGCCCGACATCCCCCACCTGCGCCACCCTCTGGACGTGCTGGAGGCCCGGTTGCGGCTGGATGACGGCGACCCCGCTGCCGCACTGGCCCTGTTCCGCGCCGTGGACGCGGATGCCGTGCGCTCGCTCACCGGGGCGTCTCAGGCGCACCTGCCCTATCACCTCGTCGCCCTGCAACAGCACATGAACACGCTGGGCGTCGAAGGCGCGGCGGTGTTAATGGAAGAGGCTTTCGCCCTCGCCCAGCGCATCAACACCACCGTCGCGGGCGAGGCGCTGGGTCAGGCCGCCGCGCGCTGGCAGGTGTCCCCGGGCCTCGGCACGTTGTTGCGCGCGGCGCAGGACACAGAAACCCGCATCGAAGACCTGCGCAGCGCCGTGGCGCAGGCCGCCGCTGATGGCACGGGCGAGGCGCAGGCCCGCGCCGCCCTGCAATCCGCCATCGACACACGCAGCGCCATTGATGCAGACATCACCACCCGCTTCCCGGATTATGCGGCCTATGCTGGCGCTCAGCCCGTGTCGCTGGCCGCGCTACAGGCCGTTTTGGCCCCGGACGAGGCCGCCATTGTGTTTTCCACCACCGACATTGTCACCGATGACGGCTATGGCACCAGCGTTGTCACATTGGTCCTGCATGATCAGGTGCAGATGGCGGGCCTCACCTCTGCCCCATACCTGCGCGCACAGGCCGAAACCCTGCGCTGCGCCGCCGCCCTGACCGACCCGCGCTGCGCCCTGCAAAGGACCGACGGCCTGCGCGGCAGTTTCGACATGGATGTCTCGCCCGACGCCCCATCCCAGAGCTTCGATTTCGACACCGCTCATCAGGCCTACCTGGACCTGCTAGAGCCCTTCGCGTCGGACATCGCGGACAAACGCCACCTGATCTTTGTTCCCGATGCCAACCTTGTCGCGATGCCGTTTCACCTGCTGTTGTCCACACCTCACGACCCGGGCCAAGGGTTCACCACTGCCCCCTGGCTGATCCGCGACCACGCGATTTCAGTGGTGCCTTCGGTCGCCAGCCTCTACGCCCTGCGCCAGCGCGCGCAGGCGGACGCGGACCGCGCCCCTTCCTTCCTCGGCGTTGGCGACCCACTGATCGGTCGGCAGGCCAACGGCGCGGTGGACTACCCCTGCGCCACCCCGGACACGTTTCAGGTCGCCGCCCTGGCACCCGACCTGACACGGGCCGCTGGCGGCATTGCCGCCTCGGTCCGGGGGCTGTCGGCCCTGCCCGAAACCCGCTGCGAACTGCGCGACATCGCCGTCCGGTTCGGGAACCGTCACCGCCTGCTGATGCAGGGCGAGGCCGAAGAAACCCGCCTGAAATCCCTCAGCGACAGTGGCGCGCTGGCGGATTACAGCGTGGTCAGCTTTGCCACCCATGGCCTGATCGCCGGTGAAATCGGCAATAACGAGGCCGCGTTGGTGATGACCCCACCCGCGCAAGAGAGCCCGGAGTCGGATGGCCTGCTGACCACCGCCGAGATCGCCGCACTCCGCCTGAACGCGGATTTCGTGATCCTGTCGGCGTGCAACACCGGGTCGGGCGGGTCCGTGTCCGAAGAAGGCCTGTCCGGCCTTGCCAGCGCGTTTTTCTACGCAGGTGCGCGCAATCTGCTGGTGTCCCACTGGCCGGTTTACTCGGACGCAGCGGTCGATCTGACCACGCGCCTGTTCGACGACACGGCCCAATCCGACCGGGACCGCGCCGCCGCTTTGCGCCGCGCGATGCTCAGCGTGCTGGATGACCCGGATGCCGACACCCGCCAAACGCACCCGGCCTACTGGGCGCCCTTCATGCTGATCGGTGCAGGCGGCTGACACAGACGTAACGCAGTCCCGGACCTGATCCGGGACCTCCACCTGATCCGAGGCCCCGGCTCAAGGCCGGGGCTGCGACGCCGTTTACCCTCGGACGGCGGAAAAACGGTCCCCTCTTAAGACTCCCGCGTATGCGCCATCAGATGTTTGCGCGCCTCTTCGTCCCACTTCCCCTGCGGTTTGCCGAACTCGGATCCTACCTGATACCCGCGCCGCAACCCGGGCCGCGTTTTCATCAGGTCGTACCACCGACGCACATTCGGAAACTGGCCTAGGTCGATCTCCTGCTTCTTGTAGGTCAGCACCCAGGGCCAGCAGGCAAAATCCGCAATGGAACACGCACCGCAAATGTACTCCCGACCCTCCAATCGCCGATCCAGCACACCGTAAAGGCGCAGGGATTCCGTATGATAGCGCTCCGCCGCATAAGGCACAGGCTCCGGCGCGTAGAACTTGAAATGCCCGTTCTGGCCAAACATCGGGCCCATGCCACCCATCTGCCACATCAGCCATTCCATCACCTCGGTCCGCCCGCGCAGGTCCGTGGGCAGGAACATCCCGGTCTTTTCCGCTAAATAGACCAGGATCGCGCCGGTCTCGAACACCGACACCGGTTCCCCCCCGTCGCCCGGATCATGATCCACAATGGCGGGCATCCGGTTGTTCGGACTGATCTTCAGGAACTCAGGCTGAAACTGATCGCCGCGCCCGATATTCACCGGCACAACCCGATACTCCAGCCCCATCTCCTCCAGCGCGATAGAGATCTTCCACCCATTTGGGGTGGGCCAGTAATGGGCGTCAATCACGTCTTGTCTCCTCGCTGTTCGGGTCGCGCGCAGCAAACCAAATCACCGCGCCCGCTGCAACCACGCACGCTTGACCCCTGGGCGCCAAACTCGCACCTTGCGCCCAACAGCCACGACACCGAGCCACGATATGTCCCGTTTCGCCCCCCTGCCCGAACCACCCTATTATGCCGTGATCTTCACCGCGCAACGGACCGCACAGGACGAACCCGGCTACGGTGGCATGGCGGATGCGATGACCAAACTCGCCGCTGAACAACCCGGCTATATCGGCGTGGAATCCACCCGGGACGCCGAAGGGCTCGGCATCACTGTCAGCTACTGGCAGGATGAGGAATCGCTGCTGAACTGGAAGGCCGTCGCCCAACACGCGCTGGCACAGCAATTGGGCAAGGACAAATGGTATTCCCACTACACCCTGCGCGTGGCCAAGGTCGAACGGGCCTATGATGGCCCCGAGGGCCGCTGACCTTTCCGGTGCCCCGCCACCTGTATCGAACCCGCTATCTTCAGCATTGGGTCGTACAGCTGTGATACGCACGGCCCTGACCGCGCCACAGGCAAACAGAACAGTCCTGCCATAAGCTCATCCCGATACGGTGTCGTGGTTCGACCTGTCGCCGCAAATCAAATAGACACGGTTCGCGATTTGCCCACCATGTCCGGTCAGGCCGCAACCCCCTCGGGCCTTGCATCCAACGCGTCCCAACCCTCAATCCAGTCGTCGCCCAGCGCCGCCACCAGCGGCGCCAGTTCCCGCTCATAGGCCGTCCATTTGCCCAACGCCCCGCGATTGATCTTCTCCCGCACCTGATACATGGACGCTGTGCGTGTCGGCCCCTGCCCCGCCTCGGGCGACAGGCAGTCCGCGTGATACGGCAGCCCGACATGCTCCAGCAGCCCGCGAATTTCGGCTTCTGGCCGCTCGACCAAAGCACGATAGGACTGCCGCCGGAATGTGGCTCCCAACCTTTGCTCCTGAATATCCGCGGCTGCATAGACCGCCCGTGTCATATGACCGATCCACTCCAGCTGGTGCGAAAACGCATTCCCCTCAAAGAAGTTCGTGCAAAAACAACTGAGCCCCACATCCAGCGGGTGACGCTGCAGGAACACGAACCGCGCCTCCGGCAGAATCCAACGCGCAAAATCCAGTTCGAAGATATTCAACGGCATCTTGTCCAGCACCACACGATCCGCCTCACCTGGCGGCAAACCAAGGGCTTGCAAGTACACGTCGCGCAGAGTTTCAGCGGCTTCTTCCGTCCTCTGCGAAGGCCACCCTGCCGCCCGCGCCTGTGTCAATGCGTGTGTCAGCGCGCGGCTCTCTCCGGCGGACGTCACGCGCGGGTGCCGTTCCAGAATACTCTCAACCAAGGTTGTCCCGGATCGCGGCATGCCCGCGATGAACACCAGTGTCGGCCCACCGCTCGTTGCCAGAGGAGCAGCGCGGTCTTCCAGTGCTTTCAGACGCAGCTCCACCTCTTCCGTCGGATATGTCACCCGAGCCGCTGCTTTCGACGCGGCGAATCGACGAAACGCAATCTTGTGCCGCCCGGCCCGCTCCTCAATTCGGCCAAGCGCATTCAGCGCCATGACCCGGTCTGCCCCGCTGATCCCCTTGCCCTGGACCAAATCGCGCAACCGCCGTGTCATCGCGCCATTTCTGGAAAACGGCGAGATACGGTTCAACGCCGCCAGCACCGGAACCGAACGCGGCTCCAGCGCCAGCGCCCGCTGCAGGCAAGACGTCGCCAGATCCCTGTCCCCCATGCTCGCCGCCATCGCGGCACGCTTGGACCATGCCGCGGAAATCCCGGGCCAGCCATCAGTGATGACGGCCATCATCGCCAGCGCCGTGGCCCCATCCCCCAGCCGCCAGTAACACATCGCCGCCACGTCCAAAGCGCCCGGATCATTTGCGCAATCACGCATCGCCGGAAGCAGCTGTGCCAGTGCCGCGTCAGGACGACCAGCCTGCAACAGGCTCTGCGCCTGCGTCAGGCGCGCGCGTGTATCGGGTTTCATTCCGGCCTCCGTCAATCGTTCATGACGCAGGCTTGCATGTTTCAGGTAAATGCCGGGTGAATCCGGGGCCTCAGCTGCCCCAGATGATTTTCACGTAGTTCTCGGTCTCTTTGTAGGGCGGCACACCCCCGTATTTGCGCACCGCTTCCGGCCCCGCGTTATATGCCGCCAAAGCCAGCCGCCAGGATCCGAAGTCGCGATACTGTTCGGCCAGATAACGCGCGCCGCCTTCCAGGTTCTCCTGCGGGTCCAGCGGATCCACTCGCAGATACTCCGCCGTCTGCGGCATCAACTGCGCCAGACCCAAAGCACCCTTGTGCGACTTGGCCGTCGGATTCCAACCGCTTTCCTGCTGCACCAGCCGCGCGAACAGCTCTTCGGGCACGCCATGCTTGCGCGCCGCCGCCTTTGCCATCGGCAGAAACTCACCCTTGTACTTGCCGTTGTAATTCAGCGGCCCCCATTTGGTTGGCGTGTTGACCTTGGGCGGCTGCAGCCGCACCGAATTCGCGTATTGCTGCGACGCCCGGTTATCCAGAACCTTGGTGCGCGACTTGAACAGATTACGTTGGCTTTTCGACGAAAACATATCCGCAGACACCGGCACTGCCAGCCCCAGGGACGTCAATCCAACCACAACATACCGCCTAAACATCAAGTGCTTGCCTTAAACCTCAATGTATTTTGGCGGACTATATGGGGATTGCCTCGTGAAATCC
>JBFOMB010000165.1:0-10914 GCA_040830545.1 Paracoccaceae bacterium
CCCACGCCGCAGAGGCTCGGTCGATAACCGCGGTAGGTCGCGCACCGCCAACGCCAGCACCCATGCGTGGGGTGCAGATGCGCCAGGGTCCGATGCCCACCTTCCCCCCATCGGCGCCAGCGTCGATCATGGCGCGCGTGCCGTCTGCCGTGGCCACGTTGCCAGCGGCGATCTGAACCTCTTTGGACAGGGCTTTGGCGCGCTTCACCGCCTCGGCCACACCTTCAGAATGACCATGCGCCGTGTCGATCACAATCATGTCGACACCTGCATCCACCAAAGCGGCCGAGCGTTCATAACCCGCATCGCCCACGGTCGAGGCCGCTGCCACCCGCAACCGGCCCAGCGAGTCCTTGCACGCGGTCGGGTTCAACACAGATTGCTCGGTGTCCTTGAGCGTCAATAGCCCTGTCAGCTTGCCCTCGCCATCCGTGACCAGCAGCTTCTCGATCCGGCGGGCCTTCATCAGGCTGATCGCCTCTTGCCGGTCAGCGGGTTCGTGCAGGACGGCTAGGTTGTCCGCGGACATCAGCACGCTCACGGGCGTGTTGTCATCGCTGGCAAAACGCATGTCGCGGTTGGTCATGATGCCAACCAACCGCCCGTCCTCATCGACAACAGGGAAACCCGTCACCCGATAGCGCTCGCGCAGGGCCTTGGCGTCGGCCACGGTCTGATCCGGGCGCAGGGTGATCGGGTTGTAGACAATGCCGCTCTCGAACCGCTTCACCCGGCGCACCGCACGGGATTGTTCCTCGACATCCAGGTTCCGGTGCAACACGCCCATGCCACCAGCCTGAGCCATGGCAATGGCCATGCGCGCCTCGGTCACCGTGTCCATGGCGCTGGACAGCAGAGGGATGTTCAGATCGATGGTCCGCGTCACGCGGGTGCGCGTGTCCGCCGTGGCTGGCAGGACCGACGAGGCCGCCGGAACCAACAAAACATCGTCAAAGGTGAGTGCCTCACGAATCTGCATTTCCGATCCCCATGCATTGCGCGTTTGGCGGCCACCCTATCTCATGGATTTCAGGCGGGGGAAAGGGGCGAAGCAGCGCAGGCAAAAGGGGGCGCTGCCCCCGCCGCGCAAAGCGCGACTCCCCCGGAGTATTTTGAGAACAATGAAGGAATGATCCCCTGCTTCATCTTTGCCCAAATACTCAAATCGCAACCGGGCCGAACAAAGGCGGTCGCAAATGACGCGGGATGGCCTGAAAATGCCGTTTGCGGGGCTGGTAATGGCGCGCGCGGTCCCTATGGTCCAGCGGACCAAAACCCGAGGCAGTCATGACATCCGAATCCAGCACCGATCCTCTTGTTGTCTTCACCCCGTCGGGCAAGCGCGGGCATTTCCCGGTAGGCACGCCGGTCCTGACAGCCGCGCGGCAATTGGGCGTGGACCTTGATTCGGTCTGCGGCGGGCGCGGCATCTGCTCGAAATGCCAGATCACCCCGTCTTACGGCGAGTTTCCCAAACATGGGGTCACGGTGGCGGACGACGCCCTGTCCGAATGGAACAAGGTCGAACAGCGTTATGACGACAAGCGTGGGCTGACGCCCGGGCGGCGGCTGGGCTGTCAGGCGCAGATCCATGGCGACGTGGTGATCGACGTCCCACCGGAAAGCCAGGTGCACAAGCAGGTGATCCGCAAGGCAGCCTCGGATCGGCAGATCACCATGGCCCCGGCCACGCGGCTTTACTTTGTCGAGGTCGAGGAGCCCGACATGCATTCGCCCACCGGCGATCTGGAACGGCTGACCCGCGCACTGCAAACGCAGTGGGAGGTGGGTGAGGTGACCGCAGACCTGTCCCTGCTGGGCAAGCTGCAGACCGCCCTGCGCAAGGGCAAGTGGCAGGTGACCGTGGCGCTGCACAAAGGGCACAGGGACGAGGCCCATCGGGTGATAGATATCTGGCCTGGTTTGCATGAAGGCGGGCTTTATGGTCTGGCCGTGGACCTCGGCTCTACCACCATTGCCGCCCATCTGACCGATCTGGAGACGGGCGAGGTCAAGGCGTCCTCGGGCCTGATGAACCCGCAGATCCGGTTTGGCGAGGATCTGATGAGTCGCGTCAGCTACGCGATGATGAACCCCGGCGGCGATCAGGAAATGACGCAGGCGGTGCGCGCGGCCCTCAACGACCTGACCAAGGCGATTGCAGATGAGGCCGGGATCACGCCTGACCTGATCGTGGAAACGGTGTTTGTCTGCAACCCGGTCATGCATCACCTGCTGCTGGGTCTGGACCCGGTGGAACTGGGACAGGCGCCCTTTGCGCTCACCACATCTGAAGCGGTCGAACTGCCAGCCCGCGAGATGGAGTTGACCGCAATGAACGACCGCGCGCGCATCTATGTGCTGCCCTGCATTGCCGGGCATGTCGGCGCGGACGCCGCTGCCGTCGCGCTGAGCGAGGAACCGGGCAAATCCGAAGACCTCGTGCTGATCGTCGATGTGGGCACCAATGCGGAAATCCTGCTGGGCAACACGACGCGGGTTCTGGCCTGTTCTTCGCCCACCGGCCCGGCCTTTGAGGGCGCACAGATCAGTTCCGGTCAGCGGGCCGCCCCCGGCGCGATTGAGCGGGTGGAGATTGATCCGATCACAAAGGAACCCCGGTTCCGCGTCATCGGGTCCGACATCTGGTCCAACGACCCGGGCTTTGCCGAGGCGACCGAAACCACGGGCGTCACCGGCATCTGCGGATCCGGGATTATCGAGGCCGTGGCCGAAATGCGCATGGCCGGGCTGCTGGATGACAGCGGACTGATCGGGTCTGCCGCGCAGACCGGCACGGCGCGGTCCATCCCCGAGGGGCGTACCCATTCCTACCTGATCCACGATGGCAGCGCTGATGGCGGTCCGGTTGTGACCGTCACACAGGGTGACATCCGCGCGATCCAACTGGCGAAATCGGCGCTTTATGCCGGTGCGCGGCTGTTGATGGACGAAATGGGCGTGGACGTGGTGGACCGCGTGGTGCTGGCCGGGGCATTTGGTGCACATATCTCGACCAAGCACGCGATGGTTCTGGGCATGATCCCGGATGCCCCGCTTGACAAGGTCTCCTCTGCCGGGAATGCCGCCGGGACCGGCGCGCGCATCGCGCTTTGCAACGTGGACGCAAGGGCCGAGATCGAGCGCGTTGTGCGCGAGATCACCAAGGTTGAAACCGCCATCGAGCCCAAATTCCAGGATCATTTTGTCGCCGCCAACGCGATCCCGCACAAAACCGACCCGTTCCCGGAGCTTGCCAAGGTGGTCACGCTGCCCCAAGTCTCTTACAACACAGGCGGAGACAGCGATCAGGGCGGCGGACGACGCAGACGGCGCCGCGCCTGACCAGTAGGGTAACAAGGGGACGGCATGCTCGAAATCAACGCGGATCAGCAGGACTATTGGGCAAACTCCCCGGGCGGACAAAAATGGATCACGCTGGAGGATCAGTTGGATGCCGCCCTTGGCCCGGTACTGGATCTGGTCCTGAATCATGCACAGCTGCGAAGTGGCGAGCGTGTTTTGGACATTGGCTGCGGCACGGGCGCAAGTCTTCTGGCTGCCGCACAGCAGGTCGGGCCAGAGGGGCATGTGATGGGCGCCGACATCTCCGCGCCTTTTGTGGACCGCGCATTGGCCCGCGCGCAGGCTGCGGGGATGGCTCATGTCAGCGCGCGTGTTGTGGATGCCCAGACCGAGGCGTTCGAAGCCGACAGCGTCGATGCCATCATCTCGCGCTTTGGCGTGATGTTCTTCGAGGATAGCGTGGCAGCCTTCGCCAATATGGCCAAGGCGTTGCGCCCCGGCGGTCGCATGGTATTTGCCGCCTGGGGCCAGTTGCGCAACAACCCCTGGTTCCTTGTCCCGCATCTGGCCGCGGTCGAACGGTTGGGCCAACCGCCCAAAACCGACCGAAACGCGCCGGGACCGCTGGCGTTTCACGATCTGGACCGGGTGCAAGGGATGTTTCAGGCCGCAGGGCTGTTGGTTCAGGCCCAGGCGGAAACCGTACAACTGACCCCTGCAGGCGGGATCGACGGGGCCGCGTCGCTGTGTATGAAGGTCGGGCCCGCCGTGCGAACCATTGCGCATTTCGACGGCACGGCAGAGGATGAGGCCGCCATACAAGATGCGGTCAAAGCGCGGTTCGTAGGGCTCAGCACAGATGACCCGTTCCACCTGCCCGCTGAGATCAATCTGTTCCACGCCACCAAGGAGCGCTAAGTTATGAAACGCCTGTTCCCCTCCCTGCCCGAAACGCCCGATCTGGGTGACACGATGCAGGCGTTTCCGGCGGCGGCGGGCCTGATGCTGCAACTGACGGACTCGATCCTATTGCGGGACAGCGACCTGACCACCGGACAGCGAGAAATCATTGCCGCCTATGTCTCGGCCCTGAACGCCTGCGCCTATTGCTACCAATCCCACAAAAACGCAGCGGTGGCTTTTGACGTGGACGGTGACCTGATCGAAGCTCTTGTGCAGGACCCGGACACTGCCCCGGTTGACAAACAGATGCGTCCAATCCTTTCCTATGTCACCTGCCTGACCAAAACACCTGCCATGATGACCGAGGCGCACGCACAGGCCGTCTATGACGCGGGATGGTCAGAACAGGCGCTCTACGATGCGATCGAAGTCTGCGCGCTCTTCAGCTTCATGAACCGGATCGTCGAAGGCACCGGCGTCACATATGCAACGCCCCCCGAACCGCCAATAACAGCCGAAGAAAAAGCCGCCCGCCGCGACCGGACCTATTCGGACTGGGGCCGCGCCACCGGCCTGCTTTGAAGAGCGGATGCCACACACACGCCTCACCCTCCCTTCATTGTTCCCACAATACTCCGGGGAGGTCTGGAGGGGCAGCACCCCTCCAGCGGCAACCGCAAACACCAGAACACATCCAAAAATCCCCACCGCAGCCCGGACCTGATCCGGGGCCGCCAGACTGAAGGTAGAGGTCCCGGATCAAGTCCGGGACTCCGTTTGCGATCCCCTCAGCCGCCCGTGCGAAACAGCGCCTTGATGTTGTCCGGCATGGCATAAGGCACCAGCTTGCCCGTCTCGTCCCGCTGCACCAGCACGCGGGTTTCGAACCCTTCGACACATAGTGTGTCCCCCCGTTTCAACCGGTGTTCCACGTCAAAACTCGACCGGCCGAACCGTACGAACTCGGTTTCAATGGTCACCACCTCGCCATAGGCCGCAGGTGCGTGGAAATCGGCCCGCGTCGTGCGCATCGGAAACCCCACCACGTTCAGCCGCGTCCGAAGCTCGTTTTTTGACAGGCCCGCCGCTGTAAAATGATGCGCGGTAGAGGCATCGAACCACCGGAAAAAGTTCGGGTAAAACACGATGTCCGCCGGGTCGCAATCACCCCATTCCACACTGACATTACGTGTGCTGATCAGGTTTCCACTCATACGTCCCTCAACATCCTCCAAAGGCCAGAACCGCCTCGGCCCCGATCCGTTGCAGCAGGCGGCGACTGGCATGTCCTGTCGGCTCCAGACCCGCGCCCCGTTGGAACAGGGCCACGGCCGCCGCCGTTTCCCGGTCATAGATCATGTCTGGCCCGCCCAGAAAATAGCCACCCGCCAGCAGATAGGCCTCCAGCTCCGCCACACGCGGGTGCAGGTCACCCGGTTCAAACGCAATGTCCGGCGCGCGGGTTTCCAGATCGCGGCATGCGGCGGGATCGGTGGACGTCAACTGCCACGTTCCTTCCAAGCTGGCGCCATCCGCATCCAGCGGGTTCGCGAGGTTCAGGAGGCTGTCAAACTGCATCGCCTCGATCCGTGCATGTTCCGCCTTCAGCTCCAGCCCGCTGCCGGAGTGCGTGAAGATCAACCGTCCGCCGTCACATTCCAGCCCACAAACCGTCCGCCCGTTTTCGCGGATCGGGCAGAAACCGGAATACACGACATAAGGCCGCCCGACCTCGGTGTAACTCAGCGCGCCACCCCCCGTGACCGTCATCTCGGCAATCGGTGCGACAGGCATGTCCAGTCGATAACAGGCCGCGATTTGCGCCTGCGCGGACCCGACCCACGTGGCCATCAGAAGGATCAACATCATGATACGGGTCATACGCTGCCCTCCAGCACGATGAATGGGGCCCAGTAGAACGGGTGCGACAGGCCGGGCAACGCGGCCTCTGCCGGTGGATCCATTTTGAAACTGCCGCGCGTCAGGGCCGCAACCGTTTCTGCGAACCCGTCTCCCAGCATGCCTCGCTGCCCACCAGACAGGGCCTCGGCCACCGGAACCCCCTGCCCCAGCGCGTCATAGACCGTAACCATCAGACCAGCGGTGGAACTGTCCGCCACCGGCCACAGAGTTGCCATCACTGCCTGCGCCCCCTGATAGCGGGCCACAGCGGCAAAACTCTCCAACTCGCGCCCATCCGCGTCTGTGCCCCCAAACGCAGTTTCACAGGCCGACAGCGTCAGCAGGGCCACGTCCGCCAAATCCTGATCTATGCCAAACCCTGTGCGGAACTCCTCCACCGACAACCGCCCGCCATCCCCTAGCAGCAGGAAACTGTCCGCCTCGGACGTGCCGAATTTGAAATGTGTGGCCAGATGCACCACCCCCATCCGGTCCTCGGTCGCGTCGCTGAAGACTAGTGAATTCACCAACCGATCCCGCGTAAACGCCCCGTCCATCGCTGCTGTGCCATCCAGTATGCCCGCATCGCCCCCACCTTCGCGCACCAGCGCGGCAACCTCGCGTTCTACGGCTGGCAGGGGCGCAAACCCGTCTACGCCTCGCGTCATGCCAAAGGCCGCGATGCGTTCGGTCAGCCCACCTGCACCTGGCGCCGGCGTACCGATTGCGGTGTGGGTGAGTGTGTACCGTTCCGCCAGCCATTGATCGCGGTCATGCAGCGCCGCAAAGGGCAGATAACGCAATTGCCGGTCAGGCGAGAGGATCAGTGTATCCGCGCCACTCGCCTCGATCTCCTGCAACAGGTCGGATGGCAGCAGCAGATCAAACAGGCGCTGCGCTGCCGCACGGGGATCGCTGGCGGGGTTTTGCACCTCGGCCCGGAACCCGGCAATCACGTCGTTCAACGCCGCCTCACTGAACGGTGCACCCGCCAGTTCATCCCACATCCGAACCACCTGCGTGTCCGGCGTGGTCAGCACCGCCCCCATACGATCCGGCAGCACCACATATTGCAGCACCACCGCACGCCCCTGTCGTTGACGTTTCAGGTAGCGCCGGATCGACTTGCCCGGGTCCAGCTGCGCCTCCGCCTCGCCCCTTCCGACCGCCTGCGCCGCCTGGGTCAGCTCCGCCCGCACCGCTTCTCGCGTTTCCGCCGCTTCGGCGAGGGCCGCGTTCAGCCGGTCCAGATCAGCCGCCTCAGCCGCCGTCAGATCTCGCGTGTTCGACAGGCGCGCCAATTGCGTGCGCTGCGCAGAAAGGTCCGTCACCGCCGGGCCAATCCGGTCCAGCGTTTCGATCAACCGCCGCTCGGACGGCTGTACGGGCAGTTTGGCGAACGTATCGCCGATCACCTCTGGCGCGCGGCGGGTGAACTGATAGGTCTCGAAACTCTTCAGCATTTCCAGCACGCGGGACGCCTCATCCGGGCGACCCTCGGAAATGAACAGGTCAGCCAACCAGCGATAGTGGTTTTCCACCTGATCGCGGAAACACAGTTGCAGGTCCTCCGGCAACCCCGCCAGATCACGCCGCAGCCCTTGCAACCGGTTCACTGCATCCTTGGCCAAAGCGAGTGCGGCCTGCGACTCCCCCAACGCAAACAACCGTTCCGAGCTGCGCGACAGGCTGCACACCCGCGCCAGATCAGCGGCAATCGGACCGGATTCGATGGCCGTCGCCGCGTGCCGTTCAATATCCGCGCGCATGGCCACCAGTTCCAGCTCGATGGCACGCTCGGTCTCGCCTGCCGCCTGCTCTGCATGGCTGAGCGCGCGGGCGGTGTTGGACAGGGCACGGGATGTGGGATGGGCAGACAGGGCTGCGAAACGGTCGCGCAGCAGGGTCAAATCCTCTGGCACGCTTTCCGAAACGGGCACCAACAACAGTTCGCGCAATTGCGTGGCCTGATCATCACCTCGCGTCGATAGCGCCGCCAGCAAGGCTGCAATCGGCTGTGGGTCCAGCACTCCCTCGCGAATGCGCGCGATCTGGCGGCGCAGGGGGCCGAGGCTGTGGTTCAGGAAACCCTCGTTCACGGCCCGCACACCAGCCACACGCTCGGCAGCCCCGGCATAGTCACCGTAAAAGGTCAGCAAATCGACCATGGCCAACGTGTTGACCGGCAGCGCCTGATGCGCCTCGCTGAACAACTGCTCGTCCGGCTCTTCGAGCCGTCCTCGCGCGCGGTAGGCGGCCAATTCGATGTCCGAACGGGCGCGCAGGATGGCAAAGGCGGGCGCGATCATATCCGGGCCGTTTTGTCCCAGGGCCGCGCGGGTCAGGTCGGCCACACAGTCGCGTTCTTCCGGGCTGCGATAGGGGCAGACAGTATCCGCTGATGCCGCCAAGCTAGAGGTGGACCTTAGGTCCAACCTTGGCCGTTCATCCGGCGCGATCAGGTCCGCCCACTGCTCGTCAGGTGTGGCCGCCAGATCAGGCCGCGCGGCGATCAGCGCGGTCAGCCGATCATCCCGCGCCACCCGCCACCACCGCGCCGCACGTGGCAGGTCGAGCATCAGACCGCTGTCCCCATCGGCAAACAACGCGCCCAGATGCCCCGCAATCTCGCGCCAACGCTCACCAGGGAAGACGTAGTTTTCCGTGTCATCGGGCAATTGCGCCTCGCGCGCACCGTCCAGCAACAGCCGATGCCCCGGCTGTCCATCTGCCCAGAACCCGCTGCCTGCCAGCATCCGGCCAAATACGGCGCGCGCGGCCTCCTCAGGCTGCAATTGCGGCAGGGCGCGTTGATAAAGCGCCGCTGCCTCTTCCCAACCCTCGACCGGGCCATTCTCCAGACGTCCGGCCAGCAGCAACAGCGCCTCGGGCAGATCGGAATCCGCTGCGGAGCGATACAGCGCCTCGGCCTGCGCTGCGTCTGCCTCTCCACCGAGTCCGTGTTCCAGCATCAATCCCAGTCGGAACATGGCAGGCGCATACCTCGTCTGAGCCGCTGCCGCGAAGTGCCGCCGGGCCAGCGCGGGCTGGCGACCGTCCGGCATGAACCCTTCCAGCACCAGCGTGCCATAGGCATAGTGGATATGCGGATAAGACCCGGCAAAGGCCGCGCCTTGCATGTCAGGATCAACCGCAAAGGTACGCAACGCATCCAGCATCCGCGTCTTGTCCGCCAGCCCCATCACGATGCCGTCGATGATCGGGCGCACGTTGGCGTAGCCAAGGTCGCCACGATAATAGCCCGGCGTCGGTTCCGCCCAGTTGAGCCGTGCCGCCAACAGGCGCTGTTTCAGGTCGCCTGCGGCGGGATTCTGTACGCTGATCCGGGACAGCGCCTCGTATGGCGTGGCATACGCGCCCTCCTCGCTGAGGGTCAGCAGCATGTGCAGCCCGACCCAGCCCAGCGGCGTGTCGCCATACCGGTCCCACAGCGTCTGCCCGGTCCACAGCTGGAACCCCAACAGATTCTCATCGCCCTGCCCCACAAACCTGTCTTGCAGCCTTTGCGCCAATTCCACCGCCTCCGCCCCTGTGGCTGGCGTTGGACCGGACAATGCAGCCAGCCGCGCGGCCAGTTCCGACAATTCCGGCAAGCGGCCCCAGATATAATCATCCGCCCGCAAACAAGCATTGACCAGCAGGCTCAACTGCCGCTCGGCCTCGATTGGGTTGGCCGCAATCCGTGCGTCAATCTCCGCAGACAACGCCTCACGCGTCAGTGGAGGTGTGGCCGGGTAGTTTGTTGTGCATCGCGTCAGCAAAGCAAACGCCTGAGGCGCAGCCGGTTGCCCGCATCCGTTGCCCGACAGGGCGAGCCGCGCAACGTCCGCCGGTGTCGGCAGGGTTCCGGCAGACAGTGCCAGACCGCTGCGCCCCCAGGCGGAGCGACTGGCCGGACCGAAAAAACCGTCCACGTCTACCGGCCCGCACCCCCGCAGATTGACGAATATCTGCGCCAACTCGGAATTGCTTTGCCAGTAATCCCGCTGCTCCAGTTGCAGGCGAACGGTTTCGTCCACGCCAGTTTCCAGCACATGCGCCAACGGAAGACATAACGACGACCCAAACGCCGCCACCTCGGCCCGCATCCGCTGCGTGACATGTGGCGACGCAGCCAGGATCGTTTCCAGAACCGGGTTCCCACGATCTTCAAGGTCGCGAAGTCGCCCGCCATCGCTCAGAAACTCCCCCGCCTCGCTGTACCCCGCGGTCTCAGCGAGCCCGCGCAGGCTCTGCCCCGCAAAGGCCGAGGCCAGCAACCAGATGTCGTCCGTGCGCAGCCTTCTCAGCATCCGCTCGGGCTGGCAATTCAGGCTTTCCAGCGTCGATTGCCATTGCGAAGTGATCGGTCCGACCTGCGCATGAGCACCTGACGCCAGCAATCCAGCAGACAGGACACCCAGAACCCAGCGTTTGATGGCAAACATCGCAGACCTCCCACCCGGTGCAGCGCCGGGTTTGCCATGCAAGTTTGCCCGTCTATCCAACACCACGCAAGTTTGTCGGCCCATTCCCGCACGAACGGACCATGTTCACAATTCTGGATTTGGGAGATTGGAGCGGGTGAAGGGAATCGAACCCTCGTCGTCAGCTTGGGAAGCTCAACCGCTGTTACTGGTTTGCCGTTTTAAATCGAGTGGTTATGACCTGCCCCCCGATGCTCCCTCATTCATAACGAGAGTTTGCGGGTCTGATTTTCATATTCTTCGTCGTCGTTTTGGGCAAGCGCGCCGGGCGCGGAGCCCTCAAATTGCTCAAGCGTCCGGCGCGCTTCGGCGGGCG
>JBFOMB010000166.1:0-5426 GCA_040830545.1 Paracoccaceae bacterium
GGGGCGGCGGAGCAGGAGTCGCCGGTCGGGGAGTGTGGCCCAGTCAGGGGGGGGCTCGTGCGAGAAGGCGTAGTGGCCCAAGCGCCTGTCTGCTGAACTGCCGGAATACATGGTGCCCGCAGGCTGGGTCACGCTCAGGTATATGCCTCAAACAGCAAATGGCAAACGGGACCGCAAGGGCCTGCCAGACCCGAAGGACGCCGCGCCCATCCGGCTATTGCGTACCATCGAACCACCCGTTGGCCCAATTGAAACGCAAATCGCGGACATCTGGCGGGACGTGCTGGGGCTGGAGGAGCTGTCTGTCACGGAAACCATCTTTGCCCTCGGTGCAGACAGCCTGACGATCTTCCGTCTGGCTGCCCGTCAGATCGAGGCCGGGCTGGATCTGGAGGCGCGGCACATTCTGGAACACTGCACCGTTCGCGCGCTGGCTGCGCAGGTGCAGGCCGGGTCGATATCGGCGCAAAAACGCCCGTCGCTGGCGGATTTCCGCAGAACGCCGCGCACCGGGACCTGATCAGAGGGACAAAGCGCGTCCATTTCCCCTGCCGCCCTCCGCCCTGGCAGCGAATACTGCGGTATCGTCACGGCGGAGGAGGGGGTTTCGATGGAAGCCTGGGTCATTATTGCACTGATCGGCGCAAGCGCGCTGGGCACCGGGTTGTTGTTTTTGGCAATCCGCAACAACGCCGACCAACAGGCCAAATATGCAGCCTTTGCCGAGGCACAGGGGTGGCAGTTCCACTACGGCCCGTCCAAGGATCATCCGGATGACGCCGAGTGTTTTTCTGATCCGTCGGATGATTGGACGCTCAGGATCGTGTTCATCAGCACCGGGGTGACAGACGGGTCCGCAACCCGTTACGTCGAGTGGCACACGCCACAGGGCGCGTTGCCGGACGGGGTGGCGGTTTTGGGTATCGTGTTGCCACCGCAGTCGGTGGCGATGCTGCAAAGCGGTGGGATGATTGCGCAGCAAATCCTGAAAGTCGCGTTGAAGGCGACGACACATGCGCTGGGCAACACGTCCTTTAAGCTGAACCTGGACGAGGCGACCGCCGGTGATCCGGGCGGGATTGTCCTTTCCTCCGACGGGCATGCGCGAGAAATGGATGGGCTGCGCAAGAACGCCGATTTGGCCCGGTATCGCGAGACCTGCAAAGAGGCCGAGGTTCCGGTGATCATCCGCGACAAGAAGGGGATGACCCTGCGTCGCCCCGGCAAGGCCAAGAAGATGGACGATCTGGTTGCTTTGGTCGAGTTGGGGAAATCGCTGCGTCGGGATGTCTAAGTGAGTTGGGAGCGTATTCAAGTGTGCGCGGAATCAAGCCCGGAGGGCGCCGCGCATCGCCGGGCCGTCCGCCGGCACGGCGATTTGGCTGACGTTCATGCATGACAAAAAAATAGCAAGAGTTTGGCTGGCAAATAGTGACCCACGCAAACGGTTGGTCGCCGCACCAGGGCCCGTCGATACGCGCTTAATCTCAAACTTGGATGCCGCAAAACACCCCGTTAGATCACCCCAATTTCCGCCAGCGCACGGTCTAGCTCTGCCGGCAGCGCCTCGGACGGGCTGCGGCCCGAGGGGAGGTCAGCCGGGGCATCCGTGGCGGGCAGATATCGCCAGCCCTGAAACGGACGCTTCAATGCACTGACCGTGCGATGCAGTTCCGGGTCCAGTACGATGCCGCAGTGCGGACGACCGTCGGAACCGGTCACCTCGTCCAGTCGCAGGATGCGTTGACGGCATAAAACGGAGCCTTTGATCACCCAGAAGATGCTGCCGCCATCCAGCAACTCGTCAGCCCGTTTCGGCCACATCCGGGTCACGTGACGCGGCAACCCGTCGGCGGTTTGCGCCCGCCGGGTCGTTTGCCACAGTTCCAGCCCCTCGACGCTTTCGGTGCCAACGCTAAGTTTGATGAGGTGAAGGGTGCCGCTCAAGGGAATCTCCTGCTTTCCTTCATATAGTAGCCTAACCATCGCCACCGGCAATCTATTGTAGCGTTGGCGACATAAATGTATGCTCTCCACCCTGTGACCTGAGGGACCCATGCCATGAGCCGATTCGCTGCCCCCATCGCCGAACAGATCTGGGATATGAAATACCGGTTCAAAGAGGCCGATGGCACGCCCATCGACGCAACGGTCGAAAACACGTGGCGGCGCATTGCGCGCGATCTGGCGCGGGTTGAGGATGATCCGGCGGCGTGGGAGGACAAATTCTATCACGCGTTGGAGGATTTCAAATACCTGCCCGCAGGCCGGATCACCGCTGGCGCGGGCACGGCGCGGCAGGTGACCTTGTTCAACTGCTTTGTCATGGGCACAATCCCAGACAGCATGGGCGGCATTTTCGACATGTTGAAAGAGGCCGCGCTGACCATGCAGCAGGGCGGTGGCAGCGGCTACGACTTCAGCACGATCCGCCCCAAAGGCGCGGCGGTGTCAGGCGTGGCTGCAGATGCCAGCGGTCCACTCAGCTTCATGGATGTCTGGGACGCCATGTGCCGCACGATCATGTCCGCCGGGTCGCGACGCGGGGCGATGATGGCAACCATGCGCTGTGACCACCCCGACATTGAGGCGTTTATCACCGCCAAATCCGACTCCGCCCGGCTGCGCATGTTCAACCTGTCCGTGCTGGTCACAGACCCGTTTCTGGAGGCGGTGAAGGCCGACGGTCCGTGGGACCTGGTGTTTGATGGCAAGGTCTATCACACGGTGCAGGCGCGTGATCTGTGGAACCGGATCATGCGGGCCACATATGACTATGCAGAACCGGGGGTGATTTTCATCGACCGGATCAATCAGGCCAACAACCTGCAATATTGCGAAACCATTGCCGCAACGAATCCGTGTGGCGAACAGCCCCTGCCACCTTACGGGGCGTGCCTACTGGGGTCGATCAACCTCGCGCGGTTGGTGCAGAACCCGTTCGAGGATGGGGCAGGCATTGACGGTGCTGCGTTGGACGATCTGGTCGCAACCGCCATTCGCATGATGGACAACGTGGTGGACGCGTCCAAGTTCCCGCTACCGGAACAGGCGGCAGAGGCGCAGGCAAAACGCCGGATCGGTCTGGGTGTCACTGGGCTGGCGGACGCGCTGTTGATGATGGGCCTGCGCTATGGTTCAGACGCGGCCGTGGCGCAGACCGAGGTGTGGATGAAGGCCATCGCGCGCGCGGCATATCTGGCGAGCGTGGAGCTGGCCAAGGAAAAGGGCCCGTTCCCCCTGTTCGAGGCAGAGCCGTATCTGGCCAGCGGCACAATGCAGAAAATGGACGACGACGTGCGAGACGCGATCCGCACCCATGGCATTCGCAACGCGCTGCTGACCTCCATCGCGCCCACCGGCACGATCAGTCTGTTTGCGGGCAACGTGTCCTCCGGGATCGAACCGGTCTTTGCCTATGCCTACACGCGCAAGGTCCTGCAAAAGGACGGGTCGCGCACGGAGGAAGAGGTGGTCGACTATGCCGTGCAGATGTGGCGGGACAAGTTCGGGGATGCAGACTTGCCCGACTATTTCGTTAACGCACAGACCTTGCCGCCGGGTGATCACGTGAAGATGCAGGCGGCGGCGCAGGCGTGGGTCGACAGCTCGATCTCCAAGACGATCAACTGCCCCGAAGACATTTCGTTCGAAGCGTTCAAGGACGTGTACATGCAGGCTTGGGATCTGGGCTGCAAGGGCTGCACCACGTATCGGCCCAACGATGTGACCGGGTCTGTCCTGACCGTGTCGGAAAGCACCGACACCGCGCCGGGCGAGCAGCCGGGGCAGGACGGTGCCGTCGCCGGGGGCGACGTGATCTACATGTCCGAACCACTGGACCGCCCGCAGGCACTGGAAGGGCATACGTACAAGCTGAAGTGGCCCGACAGCGAACACGCGATCTACCTGACCATCAACGACATCCTGATCGGCGGGCGGCGGCGTCCGTTCGAGGTTTTCATCAACTCCAAGAACATGGAGCATTTCGCCTGGACCGTGGCGTTGACGCGCATGATCTCCGCCGTGTTCCGGCGCGGGGGCGACGTGTCCTTTGTCGTGGAGGAATTGAAAGCCGTGTTCGACCCGCGCGGCGGGGCCTGGATGGAAGGCAAGTACATCCCGTCGATCCTGGCCGCGATTGGCGGCGTCATCGAACGCCACATGATCGCCATTGGCTTTATCGAAGGTGAGGGGCTGGGCCTGAAATCAGACCCCCAGGCGGATGTTGTCAATCTGGGCGCGCCACGCGGGCAGGCCTGCCCAAGTTGCGGCCAGTTTGATATGCGTATGTCCGAGGGCTGCATGACCTGTTCCAGCTGTGGATACTCCAAATGTGGGTGACACTTTCGGGTTCCCAATGACAATTGGCCCATAGTTTTTCCCGTACCCCAATGACTTCTTGCGAATGCACCCGAAAGGCAACGACAGGCAAAACCAATCTGAAGAAACAGCCTTGGCGGATCAGTTTGATCGCGCAATTACGCTTGACCAAGGCGACGCCTGTCGACGTTTAGGCATTTGGCTCTCGAAACTTAAGGGCGGGGAAATTGACCGGACCGTCTCTCGTCCCAAAGAAGATCAGCGTTTCCAAAACCTCTTTGTCTTTGGCTTTTGCCCGTTCAGATGCCGCTTCAGATCGGTAAAGCCGCCGATTTTTTTACCGTCGATGAAGATCAGAGGTGTTGTCGTGACGTTGTGCCTGTCCTTGAATGCGTCGGTTTCGCGCCGGGTGCGCAGGACATGTTCTTCGACCTCGAACTTCTTCTGGTGTAACAGATCACGGGCTGCTGTGCCGTAACCGCAGGTATAGTTCGGCAGGTCCATACGATAGAGAACGGCTTTGGGCATTGGTGGCAATCCTTGCGGTTTTGGGCGTAATCGATCAACGGAACCAACCGAGCAAGGGCGCGGCAGTCACTTTGACGTGGGGTGGCGCGGGACAATGTTGTCGAGGATCACCTAAGTGACACCAAATCGATCCGTGACGCCCAGTCTCGGTCGTCATCATCCAGCGCTCGTAGCCCAGACCGTTCCGGCCATTGGCCGAACGCATACCTGCTTCTTGAATTCCACAGCGGGGCCGGCCTCTGTGTGAGGCCGGGTGTTGAGGGCGTTAGATATCAAAGAAAACGGTTTCGCCTTCGCCCTGCAGTTTGATGTCAAAGCGATAGACGGGTTTGCCCTCCTGCTCTGTGCGCCGTGCGATCAGGGTGTCACGGCGGCGTTCCCATTCGATCAGGTTGATGACCGGGTCCGCGGCGTTGGCTTGTGCTTCGTCGTCGAAGTAGAGGCGGGGGTTCAGGCCCGCGTTTGTGTCGCTTTCCCCCAAACCAAGGGTTATATGGGGGGCGCTCAGTTGCCACCTGCGGCCCCCCAACCGCCCCCGTGTGTGTAGTGTAAACACTCCATCCGCGCCGGCCCAA
>JBFOMB010000167.1:0-20711 GCA_040830545.1 Paracoccaceae bacterium
GGCGCTGTCGGGTCTGGGGTTCGGCCTGATCGCGACAGCGATTTTCCCGGAGTTTTCCGGCGAAAGCTCGCTGTATGCTTTTGCCGGGATGGGAGCCGTGGCGGCGGCGGTTCTGGGTGCACCGATTTCCACGACGCTGATCGTGTTCGAATTGACCGGAAACTGGCAGATCGGTCTGGCGGTGATGGTGTCGGTGTCCTTGTCCACGGCCATTGCGTCGCGACTGGTGGATCGGTCGTTTTTCCTGACACAGCTTGAGCGGCGCGGGGTTCATCTGGCAGCGGGACCGCAGGCCTATCTGCTGGCGATGTACCGGGTGTCCGGGTTGATGCGGTTGATGGACGACCCGCGCGCAGCGGATCGGGAGCGGTGTTGGGAACTGATCGAAAACGGGATTTACGTGGATGAATCCGCGACGCTGGAGACAGCGATGCCGATTTTCGATCAGGCAGGCGTTCAGTTCATTCCCGTGGTGTCATTGGGGCGAGAGACCACGACACCGGAATTGCGCGGGGCCTTGTTCCAGGTGGATGCGTTGAAGACGTATAACCGCGCGCTCGCCGCCACGGCGGCGGAAGAACACTCCTGATCCGTCCGTGACTTCATGGAGTGCGCGTGCCGCGCACACATGGGTCTCGGTGAAAATCGTTCCGATTTTCACCTCGGGTGTTCGGCCCGTGGGGCCTCACGGCCTCCGGCGGGAGTATTTGGGAACAATGAAGGGGTTTTGGCCTGCCTCAGATTTGTTCAACTTTGACCGTGTCGCTGCGATAGAAGGCCACGTGATCTTTGATCTGGGCCATCGCGTCCAGCGGGTTCTCGTAGGACCAGGCGGCGTTTTCGGTGGTCGACGACAGGTTCACGATTGAGAAGTGGGCAGCATCGCCTTTGTGGGGGCAATGGGTGACCTTTTCGGTCCGGTCCAGCATGGCCATCGCGATGTCGTCGCGGGGGAAATAGATGACAGGCGCATAGTCGCCTTCGCTGAGTTCCAGCGCATTGGTGCTTTCACCCAGAACCGCGCCGCCGGACCGGATCACCCATGTGCCGGGTGCTTTGCGAATTTGAATGTGATCGGCCATGCGGATTGTCCTTTTCTCAGTCCCTCGTGCTTCGCCAATTTATGTAACAGGTTAATGTCAGATCGGCGCTGCGGCGTTAGTCAACCATGCCTGCGCGTGCTTGCCCACCCGTGGCATGATTTTTTCTGCAACTTGTGCATGGTAGGCGTTGAGCCAATCGCGGTCTTCGCGGCTGAGCATGCCGGTCACGATCAGGCGGCGGTCGATGGGCACGAAGGTCAGCGTCCGCCAGTCGAGCATGGTGCGTTCCGGGTCGCTGTCGGGAAGCGCACCAGCCTCTTGCACGACCAGCAGGTTTTCGATGCGGATACCAAACGCGCCTTCTCGATAGTATCCCGGTTCGTTTGACAGGATCATGCCATGTTCCAATGGCACATGGCTGGTCCGGCTGAGCCGCTGCGGGCCTTCATGGACGCTGAGATAGGCGCCAACTCCGTGGCCCAGCCCGTGGTTGAAATCCTGCCCGGCGAGCCAGAGGGGCATGCGGCCCACGGCCTCGATGTCGCGACCGGCGAGGCCTTTGGGCCAGCGCAGGCGGCTCATCGCGATCATGCCTTGTAGAACGCGCGTGAAAGCACGGCATTCAGCCTCGCCCGGTGTACCGATGGCAATGGTGCGGGTGATGTCGGTGGTGCCGTCCAGGTATTGCCCGCCAGAATCGAGCACCAGAAGGTGGCCGTCCTCCAGCATGCTGTCGGTGTCTTCGGTCACGCGGTAATGCATGATCGCCCCGTTCGGGCCGGTGCCTGCGATGGTTTCGAAACTGATGTCTCGCAGGGCGTTGTCGCGGCGGCGCAGGTCCTCCAACTGGGTGACAACGGTGGTTTCCGTGAGGCTGCCGGGGGTCTGCGCGTCGAGCCACGCCAGCAGTTCCACCATGGCGGCGGCGTCGCGCAGATGCGCCTCGGCTGATCCCGCGATTTCCACCGAGTTTTTGCGTGCCTTGGGCAGCGCGCAGGGTTCAGCGTCAAAAACGGCGCGGTCAGCCAGCAGCGTGTGAACGGCCTGCGGGGCGGAGCTTTTGTCGAGCCGCACGGGACCGGTCAGCGTCGACAGGATGTCAGGGAAGTCCTGCATGGCGTGGGGGGTGACAGCGTCAGTCAGGTGGTCGGCGAGGCCGTCAAGTTTTGTCAGGTCGATAAACAGATCCACGCGTGCATCATCGTGCAGAATTGCAAAGCACTGGGCGATCGGGTTGCGCGGGATGTCTGCGCCGCGAATGTTCAGCAGCCACATGATGCTGTCAGGCAAGGTCAGCACAGCGGCTTTGTGTCCAGCCTCGCGAAGGTCTGCGGCCAGTCGTGCGCGTTTATCGGCATGAGACTCGCCAGCGAATTCAATCGGGTGGATGCGGACCGGGGCATCAGGCGGGGCAGGGCGGTCGGCCCAGATGCGGTCGATCAGGTTTGCGGTGGGCTTCAGCGTGATGTCATTTGCAGCCAGGGTCCGGTCCAGATCGGTAACCTGCCCAACAGTGTAGAGCCACGGGTCAAAACCCACCACGGCACCAGGTTTCAACCGTTCGCACAGCCACGGGCCCAAGGTGATGTCGGGCCAGGGGATCGGGGTGAAGTCCGCTGCGACCTGCGATTTGACCTGTGTGCGGTAACGCCCGTCGACAAACACGCCTGCCTCTTCACACAAGACGGCGCAGAAACCGGCGGACCCGGTGAACCCGGTCAGCCAGGCCAGCCGTTCGTCACGTGGGGCGACGTATTCGCCCTGATGCACATCCGCGCGGGGGACGAGGTAGGCATCCAGCGCCTCGGTCGCCATAGCGTCACGCAGGGCGGCCAGGCGGGGTGGTCCCTGTTCGGGGCGGGCGGTGACGGTGAAGGTCTGGAACATGGGGCGCGCGGTCCTTGGGTCTGGTTTTGGGCGGACTGTTTCAAAGAACCGGTGGAGGCTCAAGTGGTTGGAAACTTAGCCGATTGGATAAGTGTCTTGACGTGCCTTTGCGAATCTGAATAGTTAGCCACGTGGCTTACCATGATCAAACCCTGACCGCGCTGTTCCATGCCCTGTCCGACCCAACGCGTTTGGCGGTTGTGGAAACACTGTGCGATGGCCCGCATTCTGTTGGTCAACTGGCGGAACCCTACGACATGGCGTTGCCGTCCTTCCTGAAACACGTGCGTGTTTTGGAGGATGCCGGGCTGGTGCGTAGCCATAAGAAAGGGCGCGTGCGTACGGTGTCGTTGGTGCCGCAACGCATGGCACAGGCGGACGCGTGGATCGCGGCCCGACGTCACATGTGGGAGCGACGGTTGGACAGCTTTGGCGACTACCTGGACAAGACTTCAAAGGAGACAGACACATGACATTACACCACGAAACCCTTGTTCTGGAACGGGAATACCCACATCCAAAGGCCCGAGTGATGGAGGCGTTTTCCACCGTCGAAGGCTATACCGCCTGGTCCAGTCCAGCGCCGGGGGCAGAGGTCACGGTTGATCCGTTCGAGTTTCACGTAGGTGGGCAGGCCGTTGTGCGGATGGATGCGGGCGAAGAAGGCGGGGTCTGGGTGAACACGGACCGGTTCGTCGACATCGGGCCCGATCATATCGTTCAGGCGTGCACGCTCGAAGGACCGCCGGGACTGGAATGTGCCTCTACCGTGACGTTGGAGTTCACCGAGACACCGGCGGGCTGCAAATTGAGCGTGACGGAGCAGGGTACATTTTTCATGGGTGACGAGGGCGCGATGGGCCATCAGGAAGGTTGGACCGCCATGCTGGCCAGTCTGGCGGAGTGGTTGGACAGCCGAGCCTAGCGCGTCACCACCAGCGTGACGCCGGCCACCACCAGCAGCGACATGATCAGATGGCGAACGGTCAGTTTTTCGTTACGAAAGAACAATACCCCCAACAACAGCGTCCAAAGCGGTGTTGTTGAGGATAGGGGCGCCGCAAGGGAAACCGCGCCGTAACTGATGGAGATTTGCAGCGAAAGGATACCGCCGCCGATGACAAACCCGTTGACGAGGAACAGTTGGTTGCCTTGCCTTGTGGTGCGCAATGGGCGGCGGGCACGGATCGACAGCAACCAGATACCCAGTATGACCGTCGAAACAGTCGCCATGACCAGCGTTGCGAAATAGGCGCTGTTGACCTCGGCGAATCCATACTTGGTCAGCGGTTGGACCACGCCCCGCGCAGCGGACGCACCCAGTGGCAGCAACAAGGCCCAGATCGGGAAGCCGCGTGCGATCCCCGCGCCCGGAGCAAGCGCCGACAGCAGCAGACCTGCCAGCATCAGGGCGATGCCAAGCACGCCCTGCGTGTTCAGGTCCTCACCCAGAAACATCACCGCCAGTGTTACTGCGAACAAGGGCGCAAATGATCCGATGCCCGATGTCAGTGCTGGACCCACCTTCACCACCGAGGCGACCTGCAAGGGCTGACTGGCTGCGGGGAAGATCAACCCACAGGCCGCAAAGATCAGGGCAGCGCCGGTGAAGATCCACGCAGGATCAATCAGGAACGGCGCAACCAACCACAGAAGACCTGCCATGGTCGCCACGGACAGGAATGCCCCCATGGCCACCTCGGTCCCCGCCAGCGCGGATTTCTGGACATGGGAGGTCAGGCCGAAAAAGAAGCCAGAAAGCAGGCCAAAGATGACGGCAATGAGGCTCATCACCCGGACCCAAGGCCGTCAGGGCGAGGGCCGCTGGTCGCCTGTTGGCTCAAATGGCCTTCTTCATCCCCATCACCCGGGCACGGGCCCGGGGATCGGAATCAAACAGTGCGGCCAGTTGTTCGGTCATCGCACCCGCGAGCTGTTCCACATCAGTGATTGTCACCGCGCGGTCATAATAGCGGGTCACATCGTGACCGATACCGATGGCCAGCAGTTCGACCATCTTGCGCTTTTCAACCATCTCGATCACGTCGCGCAGGTGTTTTTCCAGGTAGTTGGCCGGATTCACGCTGAGTGTGGAATCGTCCACCGGGGCACCGTCCGAAATCACCATCAGAATCTTGCGCTGTTCACGCCGCGCGATCATCCGGCGATGTGCCCATTCCAACGCCTCGCCGTCGATGTTTTCTTTCAGCAGGCCCTCTTTCATCATCAGGCCCAGGTTGGGTCGGGTCCGCCGCCACGGCGCGTCCGCACTTTTGTAGACGATGTGGCGCAGGTCATTCAGGCGGCCGGGCTGTTGTGGGCGGCCATCGTTCAGCCACGCCTCGCGCGCCTGTCCGCCCTTCCACGCGCGGGTGGTGAATCCCAGGATTTCCACCTTTACGTTGCAGCGTTCCAGAGTGCGTGCGAGCACGTCCGCACAGATGGCGGCAATGGAAATCGGGCGGCCCCGCATAGACCCGGAGTTGTCCAGCAACAGGGTCACGATGGTGTCGCGGAACTCCATATCCTTTTCGACCTTGAAGCTCAGCGGCGTGGTCGGGTTGGCCACAACGCGTGCCAGTCGCCCGGCGTCCAGAATGCCTTCTTCCCGGTCGAATTCCCAACTGCGGTTCTGTTGCGCCTGAAGGCGGCGTTGCAGTTTGTTGGCCAGACGCGACACCGCGCCCTTCAAGGGTTCCAGCTGCTGATCCAGATAAGCGCGCAAACGCTCCAGCTCTGCCGGTTCGGCGAGGTCTTCGGCGGATACCTCTTCGTCATGAGTGTCCAGATAGACCTTGTAGTTCGGGTCCGCCTCGCTGACCGGCGGGGGAGGGGGCGGCTCCAGCGGTGCCTCGCCTTCGGGCAGCTCGGCCTCTTCGCCCAGTTCCTCGTCCGCCATGTCATCCATGGAGATCTGGGCCTCGGCTGAATCCTGCTGTTCTTCCTGGCTTTGCTCGGCGTCCGCGTCGGCCTGATCGTCGTCCTGATCTTCGGACCCGGTGCTTTCAGGATCGTCCTCTTCCTGCAGGTCTTCTTCGTTTTCGTCCTGGTTTTCGTCGTCCAACTCGTCAGGGTCATCGCCCAGCTGGTCGCCATAACCCAGATCGGAAATCAACTGCCGCGCCAATCGGGCAAAGGCCGATTGGTCCGCCAGAACGTCGTCGATGTTGTCGAGCGTGTCGCCCGCCTGTTCCTCGATAAACCCGCGCCACAGGTCCATCACGTTCTGTGCGCCTGCAGGCAGGTCGCGGCCTGTGGTCAGGTGGCGGACAAGGTATCCGGCAGCCACAGACAACGGCGCCTCGGACGCTTCGCGGATCTGGTCGTACCCACGGCGCAGGGCCTCGTGCCCGATCTTGGCGTCGATGTTGCCAGCAGTGCCCGGCATGTCGCGCGCGCCCATGGCCTCGCAACGGGCGGTTTCCATGGCCTCGTACAGGTCACGCGCCATGTCCCCCGGCGGGGCATAACGCGCGTGTACGCTGTTGTCGTGGTACTTGTGATACAGCGCCAGCGCATCCGCCGTCCCGCGTGCCAGCAAAACCTCGCCCTTGGTCATGCGGCGGCTGACCTGCGGCAGGCGCATGGAATCCCCGCTCAGACCGCTAGGATCAACGGAATAGCTCACGGACAGGTCCGGGTCGTCTGCCATCACCTTGGTGGCTTCGGCCAGGGCCTTTTTGAACGGATCAGCGGGGTTGTCGGTCGGATTAGCCATATGCCCTTAAAACAACCCATGCACGGGAAAGGCAAGGGCCTGTGGCACCGCGTGCAGGCACGTCATTGTCACCGGACTGGAAACAATCCGGTGACAACGCGGAAACCGGTCTGTTCGGACGGGCCAACGTACGGGAATCCTCACCCCCAAATGCGGGTTTCCGCAGTCCGGGCGCACGAAGCGCTGCGCTAGTTTGGCGAGGCACGCGCCGCTTTCATTCACGGCGCGGTCTTCAGCAAAGGGTAACCCATGCCAAACACAAGCATTTTCAGCACGACCAATTTCAACGCGGGCAGTCTGCCGGTCCAGTCCGTTATTGTCGATCACAATGGCCTGATCGACGCTGGGCCGATCACCAATCCAACCGCGCTGGGCTATACAGCAGAAAACCTGGACAACTACCTGGAAAACGGTTTTGCCTCTATCGGCTACGGATGGCTGATCAATGACGTACAGACCCAGTTTCCGGGCGCGACGTATTACTACACGATTACCAGCGCCGTGACGCAAAACAACGTGACCACGGTTTACGCCGATCAGGGCATCACCGGCGGCAGCGGCAGTGAGGTCATTTTCGACACTGGTGGCAACGACATCTTCAATACCAAGGGAGGCGATGATTTGATCGTCAGCTTTGGCGGTGACAATGCCGTGGCGTCGGGCGGCGGCAATGACATCGTGTTCCTTGGCACCGGCAATGACGTGGTCAAGGCCGGGGGTGGGCATGACTATGTCGTGACGCGTGAAGGGGACGATGCGATCAACGCGGGCGGTGGTCGGGACACGGTCGAAGCGGGGTCGGGAGAGGACCTGATCCTGGGTGGTCGAGGTCACGACCGGTTGGACGGTGGTGCGGACAATGACGTGCTGAATGGTGGCCGAGGGCGCGACACGTTTGTGTTCAACCTGGGCACTGGGTCTGACGTCATCGAGGATTTCGGTAATGGCAATGACACGATTGAACTGGATCTGGCCATGGGCGCGTCCAGCTTTACCGATGTCTCAAACGCCAGTGCTCAGTCCGGAGCGGACCTGATCATCACGCTGGGCACGGATGAAATCACCCTGCAAAACACAACGATCAACGATCTTAGCGCGTCGGATTTTGTGTTTGTGTGACGTAGCTTAGGTCTGTCCCCCCGGACAATACGACCGAGGTGCATTCCGCGATCCTGTCGTTCAGCGCCTCGGTCATGCGTTCGGCCACCTGGCTGTCGAAACTGAAGTTTGCCTGCGCCAAGAGCGCCGCCATTTCGACCCAACCCTGCGAGCGCCATTTCTCTGCCTGGTTTTCTGGCACACCTTGTTCCAACGCCATGGGCAGGGTTGCATCCAGCATCAGCTCGAACGTTGCGACCAGTTCGCGGGTCAGATCATAGCGACCTACACCAAATCCATTTTGATGTGTGGCCAGCGCTTCCAACCGACCGGAACAACTTGCAAACAGTTCGGCCCGTTCAAATGCCCGGGCCGGTAGACTATGGGCCGATGTTGCCGCGCTCGCCAGAAACACCGCCCCGCTGAGGAGTTGAAATACCTTGGCTGTCATGTAACGATTTTATGACGGGCTGTGGATAAATCAATACCGTATATACAAAAGATGTGCATATTACATCAATTGCACATCGCGTATAAGAATGTCTGAACGCAACGCGCAGTTCCCGACCGGCGGCTACGCCGGTAGAGCACGAAGAAAATCAGCGTCGGTTGCGAGCGGTCTTCGTCAATCTGTTCAAGTGTCGGGCTGACGGGCCAATTCTGCCAATGCCGCGATATGGATCAGTCCGCCATCCAGCACCGGATAGCCCGGATCGTGATCCTCGAACGCCAGGAACAGGTCGGTGCCCGCAAGAAACACGGCTTCGGCGCCTTGGTCCATCAGTTTCGCGCCTTCTCCAAAGAACAGGGCACGCTCGTCGGGCGAACAGGAACCCCGCTGCGCCATATCAATATAGAAACGACCGACGCCGTCCACGTCAGAAGGTCTCAGCACCTCAATGTCGTCCAACGCACCATACAAACCGGTATCCATAACTCGGCCAGATCCCAATAGGCCGATACGCTGTACCCCGCGCGTCTGCAGGTCGTCCCGGATCACCTCCACCGCGTTGACCAGCGGAAGAGGGGACCGAGCAATCGTTTCCTTGATGCAATAGTGTCCGGCAAGTGCGGTGACAGCCGCCACTTGCGCGCCCGCGCCGGCCAGATTGCGGATATGGCTGGCAAACACTTCGGCCTGTGCCTCGCGGCGGTCCGCAAAGAAGTTATCGACCAGCCCGACGTTATCCGCATGGGTGATCGTCATGCGAAAGGGGACGCCTGCCGCTTTGGAGGCAGCCACCAAGTGCCGGTAGTAGAATTGCGTGGCCGCAGGGCCGATGCCGCCGATCAATCCGATATGCATGGGGGCCTCCACTATTGGGTGTGACTGGCACTCTATGCTGGTTCAGGCGGGACGCAATACCGGGCCAAACGGGGTAAAAAGCAAAAAGGCCACGTCCAGCTAGGACGCGGCCCCTTCGTAGCTTTTTAGGCGGTTCAGCCGATAGCCGAGCTTGCCGCGCTTTCCGGCAGTTCCTCGTCAAAGCAACGCTGGTAGAATTCCGCCACGGTCTGGCGCTCCAATTCGTCACATTTGTTGAGGAAGCTCAGGCGGAAGGCATAGCCGACATTGCGGAAGATCTCGGCATTCAGGGCCCAGTTGATCACGGTCCGCGGGCTCATCACGGTGGACAGATCGCCGTTCATGAACGCGGTCCGGGTGAGGTCCGCAACCGTCACCATCTGTGCGATGGTCTTGCGCCCGTCAGCAGTGTTGTAATGCGGGGCCTTGGACAGGACGATCATCGTCTCTGCATCATGGCTCAGATAGTTCAGCGTGGCCACCAGCGACCAACGGTCCATCTGTGCCTGGTTGATCTGCTGCGTCCCGTGATAGAGGCCGGTAGTGTCGCCCAGACCCACGGTGTTCGATGTGGCGAACAGGCGGAAATAGGGGTGGGGCGTGATGATTTCGTTCTGGTCCAGTAGCGTCAGCTTGCCGTCATGTTCCAGCACGCGCTGGATCACGAACATGACGTCTGCCCGGCCCGCGTCGTATTCGTCGAACACGATGGCGGTGGGGTTGCGCAGGGCCCAGGGCAGGATGCCTTCGTGGAATTCGGTCACCTGCTTGCCATCGCGCAACTTGATCGCGTCTTTGCCGATCAGGTCGATCCGGCTGATATGGCTGTCGAGGTTGACGCGGACGGTGGGCCAGTTCAGTCGCGCGGCGACCTGTTCGATATGGGTCGATTTTCCGGTGCCGTGGTAGCCCTGAATCATGACGCGACGGTTATGGGAGAACCCGGCAAGGATCGCCAGCGTCGTGTCGGGGTCGAACTTGTATGTGGGGTCCAGTTCCGGCACCCGGTCGGTCGCCTCGGCAAAGCCCTTGATGACCATGTCGGTGTCGATGCCAAACACATCCCGGACCGAGACATTTTCCGTAGGTTTCGTGTTCACATCCATCATGCCGTCTGCCATCTGCTTGCCGCCTTTTTCGCTGTCATCTGGCCCCCGGGGCCAGACCGGCCCGTGGTGCAACATAACGGGACCGAGGGCAAGGGGGACGGCGCGGAATTTCCGCGCGCGCTGGATGCTGTGATGGGTGCGGTCAAACCCGTGACTTGCGCGCGTGTTTGCGCTTACGCTGGGCATCAGGGCCGGGATCGCTGTCGGATTGGCCACGCGCTGGCCCACGGGAGGGCATTGCGATGACGGATGAGGACCTGATCGCATTGGTCGGCATCTATTTCGCTGCAGTGGATGCGCAGGACTTGAGCACCGCGCTGGGTACTTTGACCGAGGATTGCCAGTTCAGCGTCGAAACCCACGGGGTCGTGTTTGAGGGGCAGGAGGACATTGCCGGGATGCTGACTCGCCTATGGTCCGCACATCGCGCAGTGAAACACGACAATTTCACTTACGTGCCAAACGCTGCCCGGTCTGCCATCGCGACGCAATTCAAGGTAACCAACACATTGCCCGACGGTGGAGTGGTCCACAAATCCAACTGTAACTTCTTCACCGCCCGCGCCGGACGGTTCGACACGGTAGCGGTGTATATGGCGGGGGAGAACACCCTGACGAGGGGATGACAAGCGGAGTGGCGTCATGCGCCTCGGCAAGACGGCTCAGAAAGAACATTCGCAATAGGCGCGCAATGCGGCGTAAGAGCCGTTGCCGAACACACCATCAATCGCCCCAGTGTAAAGGCCCAGTTCTTTGAGATGTGTCTGAACCTTGCGCGCCTGGATATCGTTTTTCAGCAAGGCGGCCAGTTCATTTTTGGCTGTGGCCTCTTCCTGCGCCGCAGCGCGGGCTAGCAACAGCGCGGCTTGGGGGATGTCTTGCTTCGCGCCCTTGCGGGCGATCAGCATTCGTGCCAAGTGCATTTGCCCTGTCGCATGTCCCTGCTCTGCGGCTTTGCGATACCATTTGACGGCCTCAGCCTCGTCTTTGGGCACGCCCCTGCCGGTTTGGTACATTGCGCCTAGATTGATTTGCGCAACTAAGTCAGCTTGGTCCGCTGCCTTTTGGTACATTGATCGCGCTTCATCGTACCTCTCTTGCTTGTCCAGCCCCCCGTGCCAGTGCGGACGTCAGACGGGGATGATCGGGAAACGCTTCCAGCGCTGCACGGCACACTTGTTCAGCGGGCGCGCCTTCCAGATCTTCCCAGGCTGTGCCGCTGCCAAAGGCCCTGCTTGACACGACATCGGGATGTTCGGGGCTTTGGCCCAGTTCATCGCATTGGCGTACAGCATCGTTACGGGCCATGCGGTCGTGCAGGCTCTCTGCCGTTGGCGGCTCTGGAACCGATTGCTGCCCACCAGCCGCGTCCACCAACGTTGCGCCGCAACGGTCAACAGGGCAGAGCGGGCGCTCGTTTTGATCGCCAATAGCCGGGTGCCTTTGGTGGCCCAAATATTGGGTCGACAACCCCGCCATTTCAGGCTGGGCCTTAACTGCTGTCGCGCGCCACATCTCGGTTCTAGCCGAACCCCGGTAGAACAAGGTGAAAAACACAAGGTTCCTGAAGGCTGCGTCGTGGGACGCGGCATCCGAGCGTGGATTTTCCAGTTCAGTCAGATTTTCGTAGTTGGCTTTGGCAATGATCAAAGCCTGGTGATTGGCCATCACAACAGACCCACTCAAGACCCACACCAAAGCGGCACACATTGCCGCAAATCTGATTTTCATAACGCACCCCGGGGAATCGCTGACCGCATCTCTAACGATCACACGGTTGAGTTTCGCCGGGGGCTCGTCAATCAAAAGGTGCGCAGGTGGCGAACATCAGTCCTTGAAACTGCGGCTGTCCTTTACCTGCTCCCACGCCCAGACCACCAGTTGCAGCTGCTCTTCCTGGCTGCGGTCGCCGCCGTTCATGTCGGGGTGCAGGACCTTGATCAGCGCCTTGTAGGCCTTGCGGATTTCCTTCTTCGTCGCGGTGTCGCGGACGTCCAGAACCTCGATCGCGCGGCGTTCGGTGGGAGGCAGGCGGCGCGACGGGCCAGCGGGGCTGTTACGGCCCGGGTTTTTCGTGCCGTTTTCGCCCAGCACCTGATGCGGGTCCTCGATGCCCAGACGAGCCCAGGCGCGTGCCTCGGGATCACCCATTGGCTTGGTTTCGCGTTCCCACACTTTGTCCTTGGAGCGTTGCGCGTTGATTTCAGCCTCTGTGGTGCCGTCAAAAAAGCTCCACTTCTGGTTATACTCGCGCACATGCTGCTGGCAGAACCAATAGTAGTCATCCAGCACATCCGGCGCCTTGGGCGCGCGGTATTTACCGGCCTCTTCGCAACCGGGATGATCGCAGACCCGTGTGGACGTTTCAGACGCACCGGTCATACCGCGTCGTCCGCGCGGGTTCTTCTTCTTCGCGGAGGACACGGACATATCGAATCCGAAGGGATCTGGCTTGGGCATGGGGACACCTTTTCGACTCGGAAGCGAGAGTTTAATCTATGTCGCGGCAGATGAAAGAGGCCGCAGCCAAAAAGTGTGGGGACATATTGTGGGCAAATGTGAAGAAATCCAGAACCGGCTGCAGGCGGCCTTTGATCCGAAAGCATTGAGCGTGGAAGACGACAGCGAAAAACATAGGGGCCATGCCGGGTATCAGGAAGGGGGAGAGAGCCATTTCTCCGTCTCGATCCGTGCCGCTGCGTTTGAGGGACAATCGCGGTTGCAGCGGCACCGGGCGGTGCATGCAGCGTTGGGGGCAGAGCTGATGGGCAGCATCCACGCATTGGCATTGGATATTGATACGCCATAGATGATTTGGTGCATGTCGATTTGCGCCGAAACCTGTCGCAAAGCGGTTGGATCGGCAGTGTAGCGCAACTTTTGCAAAGCGAGTCGGTTCATAGCTTTCGCAGTCTTTCAAAAAAGAGATCACGTTATCGCTAACTGTTTCGTCTGTGGTGCTTGCGAGCCTCTTCGATTACGTGCATTTGTGGCGCGGGCGACACAGAACTGTGATTTGAAAAAATATTTCAGTGAGTTGATCAAATAAACGCCGCGTCAACGCATGACTGGTCTTTTGGTCTTTCAGACTATCTGGTCAAAAGGACGCAGGTAGGCAACGGACTTAAGAATGGACCGCACCGATACATCCGACCCGAATTACTTCCACAAGGTGGTGGACTGCCAATGGGCCTGTCCAGCACATACACCGGTTCCCGAATACATAAGGTTGATCGCACATGGGCGCTACACAGACGCGTTCATGATCAACTGGGAATCCAATGTTTTCCCTGGCGTTTTGGGCCGCACATGCGACCGTCCCTGCGAACCCGCCTGCCGACGCGGCCGGATCGAGGAGAAGCCGGTTGCGATCTGCCGCCTGAAACGGGTGGCCGCAGACAATCGCGGGCCGATTGATCATCTGCTGCCCGCGATACCGGCCGTCAAGAATGGCAAGCGCGTTGCGCTGATCGGGGCGGGGCCTGCATCGCTGACCGTGGCGCGTGATCTGATGCCGCTTGGCTATAGCTGCACGGTGATCGAACGCGACCCGCAAGGTGGCGGTCTGATGCGCAAGAACATCCCATCCTTCCGCCTGCCGGATGCGGTGCTGGACGAAGAGGTGGGTCGCATCCTCGACATGGGCGTCGACACCCGGTTCGGGACCGAGATCACCAGCATGAAGTCGCTGCTGAACGAAGGGTTTGATGCTGTCTTTGTCGGCACAGGGGCACCGCGGGGCAAGGATCTGCGCGTACCGGGTCGGGAAAAGGCGGACGAGAACATCCACATCGGGATCGACTTCCTCAGTTCCGTGGCGTTCAAGCATATCGAAGAGGTCGGCAAGCGTGTGGTCGTCATCGGTGGCGGCAACACGGCCATGGACTGCTGCCGCACGGCGCTGCGCATGGGCGCAGAAAGCGTGACGGTCACCGTACGCTCGCCCCGCGCGGATATGAAAGCGTCTGATTGGGAAATAGAGGATGCAGAGCGCGAAGGCGTGCCGATCCTGGACAACCACTCGCCTAAGGAATTCATCACGGAAAACGGCAAGCTGAAGGCGGTTGTTTTCGAAAAGATGCGTGCGGAATACACGGATGGTCGTCGCAAGCTGATCCCGACTGGTGAGCCCGATGTGGTCATCGAATGTGACGATGTGCTGATGGCCGTGGGGCAGGAAAACGCCTTCCCGTGGATCGAACGGGACATCGGAATCACGTTTAACGAATGGGAACAGCCCGAGGTCGACAAACAGACGTTCCAGTCCACCCGACCCGGCGTGTTCTTTGGTGGCGATGCGGCCTGGGGGCCGGAGAATATCATCTGGGCCGTTGCACACGGCCATCAGGCGGCGATCTCCATCGACCTGCATTGCCGGGGTGAGGCACTGGAAAATCGCCCCCCGCCGGAGGTCAATCTGGTCAGCCAGAAGATGGGTATCCATGAATGGGCCTATGACAATGACATTTCCAACGATCAACGCCTGAACGTCCCGCATGTGGACCCGGCGCTGGCGCTGCGCGATCTGTCGATGGAGGTCGAGCTGGGCTTTGACCAGCAGCAGGCGGTTGAAGAGGCGATGCGCTGTCTGAACTGCGATGTGCAGACCGTGTTTTCGGATCAGCTGTGCATCGAATGCGACGCCTGCATGGACATCTGCCCGGTGGATTGCATCAACTTCACCCAGAATGCGGATGAACCGGACCTGCGCGAAAATCTGCGGGTGCCGGCGACCAATCTGGAACAGGCGCTTTATGTCTCTGGCGCGCTCGACACCGGTCGCGTGATGGTCAAGGACGAAGACGTCTGCCTGCATTGCGGCCTCTGCGCCGAACGCTGCCCGACCGGAGCGTGGGACATGCAGAAATTCTTCTTCTTCGACGCCAAGGCCCAGCCAGAGCCACAGCAGGAACAGCCTAATGCCGCGTGATCCGATTATGAACGAATTCGTCCTGAAAATCGGGACGGTCAACGGGTCGGGATCGGCCAGTGCAAACCAGCTGCTGGCCAAGGGTCTGTTCCGCATGGGCCTGCCTGTGAGCGCGAAGAACATCTTCCCGTCCAACATTCAGGGCCTGCCGACATGGTATGAGATTCGCGCCTCCGAGGCCGGGCACACGGCCCGCCGTGAGGGCGTGGATGTGATGATCGCCATGAACCCGCAAAGCTATCAGCGGGACACGGCAGACGTCGTGCCAGGCGGGTTGCTGATTTACGATTCCACGTTCGAACGGAAATTCGGGCGCGACGACATCAATGTGGTCGGCATTCCAATCGCTCGCATCTGTGCCGAGCATTGGAAAGACACGCGTCAGCGGCAACTGTTCAAGAACCTGCTTTACGTCGGTGCCCTGATCACGCTGATTGGGTTGGATGGCGAAGTGGTCGAAGCGCTGATCGCAGAACAATTCCGCGCCAAGCCCAAGCTGATTGAACCCAACCTGAAGGCCCTGCATCTGGGCCGCGATTATGTCGCTGAGCACATTGATGTGGACGTCGCTGTGCGGGCCAGCATCGTTGAGGGTGGCACCGCGAACAAGATCATGATGACCGGGAACGAGGCCGCGGGTCTGGGTGCGGTGTTTGCCGGGGCAACCGTTGCCACTTGGTATCCAATCACCCCGTCCACATCATTGGTTGAGGGGTTCGAAAAACACGCAACCAAGCTGCGTGCGAACGAGGATGGCACGCTAAACGCCGCCATCATCCAGGCCGAGGATGAACTGGCCGCTATCGGCATGGCCATCGGGGCCAGCTGGAATGGCGCGCGATCCTTCACCGCCACGTCGGGACCCGGTATTTCGCTGATGGCCGAATTCATTGGTCTGGCCTATTTTGCGGAAATCCCCATGGTTCTCTATGATGTGCAGCGCGGTGGACCGTCGACGGGCATGCCGACTCGCACGCAACAATCGGATATCCTGACCTGCGCCTATGCTTCGCACGGCGACACAGGACATATCATGTTGCTGCCGGGTGATCCGGGGGAATGTTTCACGATGTCGGTCGATGCGTTCGACATTGCCGACCGCTACCAGACTCCGGTTTTCGTGATGAGTGATCTGGACATCGGCATGAACGACTGGATGATCGATGCGCTGGAATGGGATGACAGCCGTCAGCCTGACCGGGGCAAGGTGCTGGATGCCGCTGCACTGGACGAAGTCGAGGAATTCGCGCGCTACCGCGACGTGGATGGGGACGGTATCCCCTATCGCACGATCCCCGGCACCCATCCGGACAAGGGCGCATATTTCACACGCGGCACGTCCCATACGGATACCGGTGGTTATACCGAAGACGGGCGCATCCACGCTGAATCGTTGGAGCGGATCAAGCGCAAGATTGAAGGATCCGCCGAACAACTGCCGCAGCCGGTGATCAACACGCGCTCGGACCTGTCCCGGCTGGGCATCGTCAACTTTGGCGCGACCGATCTGGCTGTGCGCGAAGGGCTGGAATTGTTGGACGAGGCGGGTCAGGTGTTAAACCACATGCGCCTGCGCGCCTTCCCGTTTGCAGAGGCGGTGAAAGAGTTTGCGGACAAACACGACTATCTGTTTGTGATCGAGCAAAACCGCGATTCACAGATGCGCCACCTGCTGTTGGCCGAAGCCGACATTCCCGGCACCAAGCTGATCGCACTGCCAAACATCGACGGCATGCCCCTGACTGCCGCTTGGGTGCGCGACGCCATCCTGGATGCAATGCAGTATCTGCCTGAATACAAGGATGCGCTGACGCCGCGCATCTCAGCCGAATAAGCCAGAGAAGGGCAGAACATGACCCATATCCTCAAGCCCAAGTTCCGCCACCCCAAGTTGCGCACCAACAGCCTTGGCCTGACGCGCCGCGACTATGAGGGCGTGATTTCCACGCTTTGCGCCGGGTGTGGGCATGATTCCGTCACTGCTGCGCTGGTAGAGGCCTGTTTCGAAATGGAACTGCCGGCCCATCGCGTTGCCAAGATGTCGGGCATCGGGTGTTCGTCCAAGACCACGAACTACTTCCTGAACCGCAGCCACGGGTTTAACTCGGTCCATGGGCGTATGCCGTCGATTGCAACCGGCGCGAACCTGGCCAACCGTGACCTAACCTATCTGGGTGTGTCCGGTGATGGTGACACAGCTTCTATCGGGTTGGGTCAGTTCTGCCATGCGGTGCGCCGCCGGGTGAACATGCTGTATATCTGCGAGAACAATGGCACCTATGGCCTGACCAAAGGGCAGTTTTCAGCGACCAATGATCGGGCGTCGAAGAACCGAAAGGGTCTGGAAACACCGTTTGATTCCATTGACTTGTGCAGTATGGCAATTGAACTGGGCGCTGGATTTGTCGCGCGCGCCTTTTCAGGGGACAAGGCGCAGTTGGTGCCACTGATCAAGGCCGGGCTGCACTATCGTGGATTTGCACTGATCGACGTGATTTCCCCCTGTGTGACGTTCAACAACCACGCGTTTTCGACCAAGAGCTATGACCACGTGCGCGATCACAATCACCGTGTAGGTCGTCTGGATCTGGTGCCGGAACGGGAAGAGATCACGGCGGAATATGAGCCGGGGACCAGCACGGATGTCACGTTGCATGATGGGGCGCGAATGAAGCTGTCGAAGCTGGACACAAGCTATGACCCGACGGATTCCGAAACTGCCCTGCCGGTGTTGGAGCGGTACAAGCAGAAGGGCGAGATCGCGACCGGTCTGCTGTATCTGGATGATCGCGAGCAGGATCTGCACGATTTGATCGGAACGGCCTCGCAGCCGCTGAACGAGGTTTCGGCTGGCGATTTGTGTCCGGGATCGTCCGCGCTGGACGCGATCAACGCAGCGCATCGATGAAAAGGTTTCGGATCGCTGACGCGATCCGACCGACTGGAGGGGCGCTGCCCCTCCAGACCTCCCCGGAGTTTTTGGGGAACAATGAAGGGGCGGGCGTTGTTGCGCGTCAGCGCGCGCGCAGGGTTTTGAGCACGTAGAGCCGAATGGCTGAGGCGAGTCCGCTGTCCATGCCACGCGATTCGTCGATTTCAGCAGCGAGGTCGTTGATCGCGCGGTTCTGGTCCTGAGCGATGTCGCGGAAGGCCTGCCAAAATTCGTCTTCGAGGGAGACGGAGGTGCGGTGGCCCCGCAAGGTCAGCGAGCGTTTGCGTGGGCGGCTCATCTGTCCTGTTTGTGCCCGTCCAGATCGCGCCGGGCTTTGTTCGCCTTGGCGCGATCCAGTTTCTTTTCTGCTCCGGTCCGCCCGAACTTCACCGCATTTTCATCGGCGCGCGCCTTTTTGTCGGCCCGCGCCTTGGCCTTGCGGAATTTGTTCAGGTTGACCGGTTCGCTCATTTCGGGCCGATCATCTGCTCCGGGCGGACCACGCGGTCGAAGGTTTCTTCGTCGACAAAGCCGAGCGCAATCGCCTCTTCCTTCAACGTTGTGCCGTTCTTGTGCGCGGTTTTGGCCACCTTGGTCGCGTTGTCATAACCGATGGTGGGGGCCAGCGCCGTGACCAGCATCAGGCTTTCTTTCATCAGCTTGTCGATGCGGGGTTCGTTGGCCTCGATCCCCATCAGCATCCGTTCGGTAAAGCTGTCTGCAGCGTCACCCAGCAGTTGGATCGACTGCAGCAGGTTGTAGGACATCATCGGGTTGTAGACGTTCAATTCGAAGTGGCCTTGGGAGCCCGCGAAAGTGATGGCGGCGTTGTTGCCCATCACGTGCGCGGCGACCTGTGTCAGCGCCTCGGCCTGGGTCGGGTTGACCTTGCCCGGCATGATGGAAGATCCGGGTTCGTTTTCAGGCAGGATCAGTTCGCCGAGGCCCGAGCGGGGGCCGGACCCCAGGAAGCGGATGTCGTTTGCGATCTTGTAGCAGCTGCCCGCGATCGTGGCCAAAGCGCCGGACAGAAACACCATGGCGTCATGAGCGGCCAGTGCTTCGAACTTGTTGGGGGCGGTGACAAAGGGCAGGCCGGTGATTTCGGCCATGTTGGCCGCGACCGTTTCACTCCAGCCGTGCGAGGTGTTGAGCCCGGTGCCCACTGCCGTGCCGCCCTGTGCCAGTTCATAGATGCCGGGCATGGCGGCCTCGACCCGGGCAATGCCCTGACGGATCTGGTGCGCGTAGCCGGAAAACTCCTGCCCCAGGGTCAGGGGGGTGGCGTCCTGCGTGTGGGTGCGGCCGATCTTGATGATGTCCTTGAATTCAGCGGACTTGGCTTCCAGCCCTTCGGCCAGTTTGGTCAGGCCCGGCAGCAGCACGTCGCGTACGGACATGGCCGTGGCGATATGCATTGCGGTCGGGAAGGTGTCGTTGGAGGACTGACCCATGTTGCAGTGATCGTTCGGGTGCACGGGGTCCTTCGAGCCGATCACACCGCCCAGGATTTCAATCGCTCGGTTCGCGATCACCTCGTTGGAGTTCATGTTGGATTGGGTGCCAGACCCGGTCTGCCAGACCACAAGCGGAAAATTGTCGTCGAACTTGCCCTCGATGACTTCGCCCGCCGCCTGAATGACCGCGTCCGCCAGACCTCCGTCCAATTTGCCGCTGGCCTTGTTTGCCATGGCGCAGGCTTTCTTGATCACACCCAGCGCGCGCACGATGGCGACGGGCTGCTTTTCCCAGCCGATGGGGAAGTTCATGATCGAGCGCTGCGTCTGCGCGCCCCAATACTTGTCTGCGGGAACTTCGAGCGGACCGAAGCTGTCGGTTTCTGTGCGGGTCTCGGACATGGGTGCCTCCGGATGTATACAATTGCATGCCGTTTAAGCCCGCGATGCCACGTGCGCAATCGGCCAGTTGCGCGCACCCTAATCGCAACCGTCCATCACTCAAACCCAGAAATCCGCTGATCGTGAACGCGACCTTCACTTCTTGCGTGGTACTGGCCTTTTCCCTGCCATGCCTCTCGGTATAGGTTGTGGTCAGGAGGGGCGGGCCGAACGCGGCCCGAGTTATTCCCGTGACGTCCCGGTGCACCGGGCAACAAGGAGCGACCCGTGACCAGATCCCGCATAATTTCATGGCCAATTGCCCAAAAGTTGGTTTTTGCGCTGGCGATCCTGACCCTTGCCTTTGCGGCTCAGATGGTCCGGGCAGATGTCGCGCCGTTTGTGGGCGAATACACCGGGTCGGCCGAGATGGAACGTGCGGACGGTACGACGCGACAACGTGATATGAGCGTTGAGATCACCGAGGGGCGCAAGGGCAGCTTCTCGGTGCGTTGGACAACGATTACATACAAGTCCAAGGGACGAACGACCGAGAAGTCCTATGATGTCGAATTTGTCCCGTCGGATCGGGAAGGTGTTTATGCTGCGGCACAGAAGAAAAACGTGTTCGGGCACGAGGTGCAGCTCGACCCGATGAAGGGTGAACCCTATGTCTGGGCGCGAATCATGGGTGATACGTTGACCGTATATTCGCTGTTTGTGGCTGATGACGGCGGTTATGAGATCCCGCAGGTTGACCGGACGCTGGGCGGAGGCGGATTTCAGCTGGAATTTAACCGCCTTCGCAACGGGGTGCAGCAGGGGGCGGTCTCGGCCTTTTTGGATAAGA
>JBFOMB010000168.1:0-38483 GCA_040830545.1 Paracoccaceae bacterium
GATTTCACATCCAGAACGTGTCTTTCCTGGCCGCGGTTGAAGCAAATGAAATCCGCGCTTCCCGGGTAAAAAAGGGGGGGGAGGGCGCGCGTATCACCGCCTGCCCCGAATTTTTCCCCCTTGAGGCCCCGCGCGCCCAGAGCGGCCAGCACCATCGTGCAATAGGCCCCCGCCAGTACGCGCGAGAAATCAAGAACGGTGATCCCGGAAAGAGGGCCGCCATCCAGCAATTCGTCTTCGGGTTTCTGCATGTTGTCTCTCTCCTCCCGGTTGGTCGCTTACTTCGCGACCGGCATGGTGAATTCAGCGCCCTTCGAGATGCTTTCGGGCCAGCGCTGCATGATGGATTTCTGTTTGGTGTAGAACCGCACACCTTCTTCGCCGTATGCATGGGTGTCGCCAAACAAGCTCTTCTTCCAGCCGCCAAACCCGTGCCAGGCCATCGGCACCGGGATCGGAACGTTCACGCCAACCATGCCCACCTGGATCTGGCGGCCAAATTCGCGCGCGGCGTTGCCGTCGCGAGTAAAGATGCTGACACCGTTGCCATATTCATGGTCGTTGATCAGCTGCACACCTTCGGCAAAGCTGTCGACGCGCACACAGGCCAGGACCGGACCAAAGATCTCTTCTTTGTAGATGGTCATGTCGGGGGTGACGTTGTCAAACAGGGTGCCGCCAACCCAGAAACCGTCTTCGTGGCCTTCAACGGTAAATCCGCGACCATCGACGATCAGGTCTGCGCCTTCTTCAACACCTTTGTCGATATAGCCCAGGATGCGCTGCTGCGCGGCCTTGGTGACGATCGGACCCATTTCCGCGTCCATCTCGACACCGTTCTTGACCTTGAGGTCTTTCAGGCGTTCCTGGATCATCGGCACGACCTTGTCGGCAACGTCGCCGACCAGAGTGGCCACCGAGATCGCCATGCAGCGTTCGCCAGCCGAGCCATAGGCGGCGCCCATCAGCGCATCGACGGCTTTTTCAAGATCGGCGTCGGGCATGACCAGCATGTGGTTTTTGGCGCCGCCCAGCGCCTGAACGCGCTTACCGTGGCGGGCGCCGACTTCGTAGATGTAGTTCGCAATCGGGGTCGAGCCGACGAACGAGATCGCTTTCACGTCTTCATGTTCCAGCAGCGCATCCACGGCCACCTTGTCGCCCTGTACGACGTTGAAGACGCCGTCAGGGAAACCGGCCTCTTTCATAAGTTCGGCATATAGCAGTGACGGGGTCGGATCGGTGGGCGAAGGTTTCAGCACAAAGGTGTTGCCCGCCGCGATCGCGACCGGGAACATCCACATCGGCACCATGACCGGGAAGTTGAACGGCGTGACACCGGCCACAACACCAAGCGGCTGGCGCAGCGTCCAGTTGTCAATGCCCGTGGACACCTGATCGGTGAAATCCCCTTTGAGCAGCTGCGGGATACCGCAGGCAAACTCGACAATATCAATGCCACGCTCAACCTCGCCACGGGCATCGGTGAAGACCTTGCCATGTTCGGCGGTAATCGCGTGTGCCAGCTCGTCCTTGTGCTCGTTCAGAAAGTTCAGGAACTTGTTCATTAGACGGGCGCGGCGGATCGGAGGCACGTTTGACCATGCCGGGAACGCGGCCTTGGCGGCGGCGACGGCTTTGTCCACGTCTGCAACGGATGCAAGATCCACCTTGCCGGTCAATGCACCGGTGGCCGGGTTGAACACATCTTGCGTATTGGTGCGTGCCCCAGCAAACACCTCGCCATTGATGTAGTGGCCGATTTCGGTCGTCGTCATGGTTGGTTCTCCTTGGCTTTGCCCAGCTTCTCCCAAACAGGTCGCCACAAATCCAATGACTAATTGACTCAAGTGATATAAATGGATTTAATATGAGACCGATCACCGACATTCGTATCCTGAACGCCTTTGTCGCCGTCGCGCAGGAAGGCAACATCTCGCGCGCGGCAAAGCGACTGCACCTGACCCAGCCCGCCGTCAGCCTGCAATTGAAAAGGTTGGCTCAGGACACTGGCCTGACTCTGTTTGTGCGCACGTCCAAGGGCGTCGAGTTGACCAGGGATGGAGAAACCCTTGTCGCCAGGGCAGAAAAGGTTCAGGCCGCCATTGCCGAATTTGGCCAGACTGCCCGCAGGATCAACGGCAACGTTCGGGGCACATTGAAACTGGGGACCATAGTCGATCCCGACTTTATTCGTCTCGGTGCCTTTCTGGCGGAGCTGGTGGATGGCTATCCAGAGCTTCAGACAAAGCTTGTCCATGGCATCAGTGGTGATGTCATCCACCGGCTGATCGACGGGCAGGTGGATGTGGGTTTCTTTCTGGGCGAGTTGGATGGCTTCGAACCTGGTGGGGAAGATCTGGCTGAGTCCATCTTCTTTCGACGGCAATTGACCAATTTTACCTATCGTGTCGTCGCGCCGGCTGGATGGGGCAGACGTATCGCCGGCAAGGGGTGGCGAGAATTGGCAGCGATGCCATGGATCGGCACACCGGAGAATTCGGTGCACAACCGATTGCTGGCGCGCGCCTATGAAGATCAGGACAGCAAACCGGACCCCGTCTGCTTGGTGGATCAGGAACCATCAATGCTGGCCATGGTACGCTCTGGCATCGGTTTGAGCCTGTGTAGGGAATCCATCGCACTTGAAGAAATGCAGTCTCGGGGCCTCGCTATATCGGACAAAGTCAAAATCGATACCTCCCTCAGCTTTGTCTCGCTTGCCTCCCGCAGACTGGACCCGAATGTCGCCGCCGCATTTGACGCGTTGGAAGCCACGTGGAGATAACCTTGGTCGGGGTCGAATAACGGAACAAAAGCGCGGCAATGAAAGCACCCAAAGCCGACTTGCGGCGGCACAGAGATGCCCGCCGTTCCGGGTCCATATGAATGTCGGCTTCCTTTGTTTATATGTGATCGGTTCGCATCAGGCACTCAACATGCGCCCACCAGTCCTAGAAACCATACTAGAGAAAGCCCAAATCAGTGGCCCAGAAACAGGGGGCTAGACACCCCAACAAGCTGTACAAAAACAGCACGGGAGCGGCTTGACCTGACAGTCCCTGAAAGTTGTGGCGTTTCCAGATAGTTCTCCAGCGACGTTGCACCTGATCATGGGGATACCCTACACAGGCCGGACGGATTGCCTGCACGGCGGACTTGAAGTCGAACCGTGCCAGACTCTGCGCCTTGTCAGGCTGGATCATGCCCCACCAATCAGCCGCTGTGTCGGGCAAGGAAACCCGAAAACCGGGCGAGCCCGTTTTTCAGATCCTCGGTCGGGTTGGTGTAGCCGAGGCGCAGCCAGCCTTCCATGTCCATCGCGCTGCCCGGTGTCAGCATCACCCCGTCCTCTTTCAATAGCGCCACACACAGATCGCGGGATGACATTGGCAGGTCGTACTTCAGAAGCGCCGTGGTGCCGGATTTGGGCGGCACCCAGCTGAGAAGTGGTTCGTTCGCAATCCAGTCTTTGACGATTTGCAAATTTTCGCGCGTGATCCGGCGCGACCGGTCCAGGATCTTGTCCCGGTGTTCCAACGCCATCGCCGCCAGCAACTCATCCACCTGCCCGACCGAGATCGTGTTGTAATCGCGGTGGATCATCACGTCATGCAACATGTCTTTGGGCCCAGCGATCCAGCCAACGCGCAAACCGGCCAGTGAATAGGCCTTGGACATGCCCGCGGTGCTGATGCCTTTTTCATAGAGGTCCGCGACCGCCGTGGTGAACCCGTCCCCCTGCTGATCGGTGCCGCGATAAACTTCGTCGCACAAAAGCCAGGCGTCGACGCTGCGAGCGATTTCGACGATGTCCAGCAGCATCTCCCGGTCCATAAGCGATCCGGTCGGGTTGTTCGGGTTGTTGATTGCAATCAGCTGGGTGTCTGGACGGACCATCGAGCGCAGCTCGTCGAGATCAGGAAGAAACGCGTTTTCGGGACGCAGGTGCAGCAGCTCGATCTCTGCCCCAATGCTTTCTGGGATAGAGTAGTGTTGTTGATAGGTGGGGATCACCGAAATCACGTGATCGCCACGCGCAACCAATGTCTGGTGCACCAGCGAATTCGCCCCGATGGTGCCATGCGTGGTCATGATGTTGTCGCGGGACTGGTTGTCGTACAGACCACAGATCGCATCACGCAATCGGTCGGACCCTTCGATGGCACCATAAGTCATTTTCATCGCGGACAGATCGGCCAAGATACTGTTGTGCTGCCCGGCCATGTCGAACAACTCGCCCAATGTAATGGACTGCACGCATGTTTCTGCCAGGTTGAGTTCGCATTTGGTTTCGAACTCGTTCATCCACATTTCAACGCCGAAGGGACGGATTTCCATGAGGTGTTCCTTTCTCAGCCGTTGGCCGCATCGTAGACGGCGCGTGCCATGAAGATGTCTTCGAGCCCCAAACCAATAGAGCGGAAGAACACTGGCTTGCTCCCGGATGGTGGTTCGCATGTATTGGTCTGCAGCTCTGCCAGATCGCCCCGAATGCTGTCCGGGGACCATCCGGAATCGGCGGCCAACTTCATTTCGCCAGCCGAGCCCGGAGTGGTGACACGGTAGTCGCAATAGACGTCCGCACCGTTCAGGAAGACCGGGTCGACCTCGTGCGCGTTGGCAACGTTGGTCGAGATTGAGGTGACCAACGCACCCGGCGCGACCGAGCTGGTGTCATAGACCGGTGTACCTGATGACGTGCAAAGCATGACCACATCCGACTCCTGACCAGCGGCCTCCGCACTGGCGGCCAATTGCACACGGCTGTCTGCGGTTCGCCATTCCTTCGAAACATCCGCGTTTTGCGAGAGATTCGGGGAAAAGACGCGGATTTCGCGCCAGTTGCGCAGAGGCAAGACATGTTTCAAATGCGCCTGTGCGACTTTGCCGGACCCGATGATGGTCAAAACATCCGCCTCTGGGCGGGACAGGTGATCTACCGCCAGGGCCGTCGTGGCAGCGGTGCGTTCGGTGGTCAATTCGCCAGAATCACACATCATCAGTGGTTGCCCGGTGTCCATCGACATCAGCACCGTCCAGGCAGTGATCACCGGTTTGCCTGGACGCACAAGATAGGGGGACAGTTTGGCCCCGAACAGGTCAGCGCCTGTGCTGGCCCCCAGATAGGTGATGAAATCGCCTTTGTCCTCGGGGAACAGGGTCAACGTTTGGGGCGGTTGCACGGCCTGCCCGCGTCCCAGTTCCGTGAACAGCGCCCGCATTGCGCCCAAGGCATCCACATTGGGCAACAGATTCCGGACGGCTTCGGCGTTCAGGACAAGCGCGGCTGGGGGGGTGTCAGTCATTTTTTGGTCTTTCTTTGGTTCTGGGGCCACCGCCCCATGTCTGGGCCTGCAAATATCTAAGCCAAAGCCGGTCAGCAGTGATCTGCCACAACCGAATGAAATGTTGGAAGGCCAATGTTGCGGCCACTGATCACGACGATGGCCCGTTTCGGGGCCATATCGCGCACCTCATCACTCAGCGCGGCCAGAACTGCCGTGATTGACCCGCCCTCAACCATCATGCCCTCGGCGTCCGCGAACCGGGCCATTTCTGGCGGCAGCGCCTCTTCAGCAATCAAAACGGAGCGGTCCATGAAATCCCGAATGATCGGGAAAGTGTAGCGGTTGCGCAGGCCGATGGCCCCCGTGATGCTGCTGGCGAGGCTGGGAAATTCGTCGACATGCACGGGTTTGCCCGCCTCCAGGCTGCGCACCATGCCGGGTTCGATTTCCATTGACGATCCGACGACCCGGACGTCAGGCGAAATGGATTTGCTGGCCAGCGCGATCCCGGACAGCAATCCGCCCCCCGACAAGGGCGCGATGATCATATCTGCATCAGGACAGTCGCCAAGCGCCTCGAGTGCGATTGTCCCCTGCCCCGCGATCACGTCCAGATCGTCGAATGGATCAACCCAGGTGTAGCCATGGTCCGCGATCAACTGGTCGGCGTGATCCTGCGCTTCGTCCTGGGTATCGCCATGGAGGATGACCTGGGCCCCGAGGTCGCGCATCGCCTGACGTTTGTTTTCTGGGCACAGTGAGCACACCACCACGCGCGCCGTCACGCCCAGACGTTTCGCCAGATAGGCCACAGCCCGGCCATGGTTGCCGCTGGACACGGCGATGATGCCGCGTGCTTTGTCCGCATCGGACAATTGCAGAATCTTGTTTGTCGCGCCCCGCAGTTTGAAACTGCCGGTGATCTGCATGCTCTCCAGCTTCAGCCAGATGTCGAACCCGGCACGTGCGGACAGTGCTTCTGAATGGACCAGCGGGGTGTGACGAATGATCGGATCAATGCGCCGCCGCGCGCGCATGATGTCCTGTAGGGAAACGTAGCTGTTGGGTGACGTCACACCGAGGATCCTGCCTGTATTGAAAAGACAGGATATGCGTACACCAGCCATGCAGCACAGAAAAACCGGTTTCTTGTGCCGTGAGCCTTGGAGAGGATTAAGTATTCAGGGTCAGAAGCTCGGATTGCCCATGGCGCCACCAAACAGAACACTCACCATGATCGCGACGATCGTCAGCCCGACAAAGGCCGCCAGCATCGACAAACGGTTGGACGGGCCGACCTTGCCGACACGCCACAGCGCATATCCCAGCGCGATATTCACAAGCCCCCAAAGGACGTTCACCAGCGGTGTCGATAGGCCAACGCCCGCCGGGGTCGCAAACGGCGACGGAAACATCTGCCCCATGGAACCGGCCACGAAATGCGGCACGGCATTGCCGAGGCAGAACCCGGCGCCAACCGCAGCGAGGTAGTGATACCATTTCATTCTACTGAACCCTCTGAGAACTTTATTTCCAAAGTGCTTTGTTGCGCACGTGGCTCCACCGCGCCAGCCAACATAAAACTGGCACCCAGCTTTTTCAGCGCGTCGGCATAGGCCTGGTCGACGAAAGGCATCACCGCCTCCATATCGTGTGGAACCGTTGCGGTGATGTTGACCTCAACTCCGTCCAACCTGACCTGCCCACCTGGATCAGACAGGAACACACTGTGCCAGGAAGGTTCGTTGTATTGATACCGCCGACAGAAAACGCGGTCGCCTGCAGCAACAAACATCAGTTGAATGAAGCGGTGGGTGTATCCGGCTCGGATCTGATGCGACCGCGTTTTGTTGACGAGATCTGCCAGTTCCGCCTGTGACTCTGGGTGTTTCATCGATCCTCTAAAAATTCGGCTCAATGGGTGTAACGCCTGTCCCACGATCAGTCTGGGCAGGCCAGTCACGATGTCCCAAAGGCTGGCATGTGGCATGGGCTGGTTCTCCACTGTGCGCGGCGTTTCGACGATTTACCGAAACGCCGCGTTCACTTTAGGCGACCGCCTCTGCGACCGTCGTCTGTGCTGCGGCGATGTGCCAACCAATCCCGGTGGCCGCTTCCGAAGCTTCCCACAACGCGTATGCCTGTTCGGGATCCAGAACACTTGTCTCCAGAACACATTCACCGACAGGGCCGCCCATTTCGTTTCGCTTGGTCGGGCCGTAATAGGCAAAGGGTTTGAGGTTCTCCTCGGTTGCACACAGGATTTCCGGCCAAGCACCCTTCTCTGCCGATTGTGCGAAGGGTGCTGCGATGGTCAGCATGAACTTGATAAAGCCTGCGCTTTCGTCCTGAGCCAGCGTGGTCTTGGCCATACCCGGATGGCAGACGTGGACGGAAACCGGAAGGTTTGCGGCTTTCACCCGGCGTTCAAGCTCGTAGGCAAACATCATCTGCGCAAACTTGGAATGGCAGTACGTGATGTGCGGGTGGTAGTTCTTTTCAAAGTTCAGATCGTCCAGCTGCAACCGCTTCAGGCCCATTCTGTGTCCGCCGCTGCCGACAATGATGAGGCGCGCCTTACTTTCAACCAGACGGTCGAACACCAGATGCGTCAGCAGGAAGTGACCATAGTGGTTTGTGCCCAGCTGGCTTTCGAAACCGTCTTTGGTACGTTGCAGCGTTGCAACCTGCGCGATGGCGGCGTTTTCGATGAACACGTCGATCTGCGGGATTTCGGCGTTCACGCGCTCCGCCGCCTGACGGACCGACGCCAGATCCGCGAGGTCCATGTGGATGAAACGCACATTGGCGTCGCGCCCGACTTCCTGCTTCAGTTGTGCAATTGCCGCTTCGGATTTCGGGATGCTGCGGTTGAGCATGACCACGCTTGCGCCCTTGGACAACATGATCTTGGCTGCTTCATACCCTGCACCAGCGTTCGCGCCGGTGATCACGATGGTTTTGCCGGTCTGATCGCCGACCCGTTCCGGGGTCCAGCCTTTGGGACCAAATGGGTTTGGATTTGCCATAGCTTTGTTCCTTTTCTCGGGGCTCTTGAACCCCAGATGTAAATCTTGCTGTTTACATTTAAGGGGTGCTCCTGGAAAAGTAAATACTGTGATTTACATTTTTTGAGTGAGCGTGACACGCGGTGGGCTCGCACACCAAGTTCGACAAGGGCAACCGGACGGCTTAAGGTTTCGACATGCGACGCGCCGTCTTCATTTTAGCTGTGGCTTACGCTCTGTTCTTCGGCTGGACATGGCACGATGTGGCCAATTCATCCAACGATGCGGCCGGTCGTGGCATGGCGATGGGGTTTCTGACCATCGCCATGTTCGGAACTGCGGTGTTTGTGGTGCCAGCGGTGATCCTTGCCGCGATGGATCGCGGCTTGAAATGGGCATTGGGCCTCGCCCTTGCTCCGGCTGTACTGATGATGGTGATCGTTTATGGCGGGGTCATATAAGCAGGGGCACCACATAGACCCACGTCGACATTATTGCGCTACTTTTCGCCCGAAAACGCTTTGAAGTCCTCGGCCACACAATCCGCTGCAACCTCCAGAAGACGTCGACCAATCTCGGCAGTGGCCATCGCGGAGTGGGAGCCGACCCGACCATCTGGGAACTCGGCCTTGTGGCGGGCGGCAGAGCCATGATTGTCCCCAGCACGCCCGGCCTTTTCCGCATCGGACAGCATGCGCGGCGGCGAACTGGCCGCGCCGTGCTCGACCACACGATACAGCGCCCGTGTGATTGAGATTTCGGCGGGCGTCGCGTGCAAACCTTCCCACGCGCCAAACTCGGCGTCCCGGATTACGTTGACCGGATCGAAATCCCACCAACTGCGGATGCGCACACCCTCCATCTTGCCCTTCACTGCCCGCATGGGTGCGAGGTTCGCACCGTGCGCGTTCAGCACATAGATCTTCTTGAACCCGTGCCCCTGTAATCCCAATACCAGTTCCTGAAACACTGCGGTGAACACTGGTTCGGACAAGGACATGGTGCCAGGAAAGCTCATGTTGAACGAGGCTGGCGTGTATCCCAGAACCGGGGCGACAAAGGCTCCTGCCCGCTCTCCTGCTGCCTCAGCAATGGCTGTCGCGCACATGGCGTCCGTTCCGATCAGCCCCATCGGCCCGTGTTGTTCCGTCGATCCGACAGGCAGGATGATCCCTTTACGGGTGGTCAGATAGGCCTCCACCTCAGGCCAGGTCGCGTGATCCAGTCGCATATGCCGCCTCAAATGCAAACGGGGCCGCCGACGCAGCCCCGTCAAGTCAAATACCTCGAGAGATCAAAGCCCCCACTTCTCCCGCGTGGCGTCGAAGAAGCCTTTGGCCTGCTTAACCTTGACCCAGTTGTTCACGTAGTTGATCCAGACCTGATCATCCTGCGGCAACAGCATCGCGATGGGCGATGGCGCGCGGGGTTCGGTGTTCGGGACCTGCACAACGCCGTGTTTAGCTGTCAATGTTGCACCTTCGATGTTGGAGGTGATAAACACATCCGCTCGGCCTGCCAAAACCTCCTGGAATCCACGCGCAGGGGCTTCGACAACCTTAATGTCCGCATTCGGGAACCATTCACGCGCCAGCGCCTCGAATGTGGTACCGAGCGTCGTGGCGACCTTTACGTCGGGCTGATTGATCGAGTCGTACCCGTCAAAATTGCCAGCCTTTTCTGCTGAGGTGAACGGCATGATTTCAACCGAAATGTAGCTTTCCGAGAAGCCTGCCACCTTCATCCGTGGGGGCGAAATGGAAGCGGAGCCGGTCATGTGATACTTGCCTGCAACCACGCCGTTCACCAGCGTTTTCCAGTCGGTTGCGACAAACTCGACTTCGACGCCCAAATCCTTGGCCAGTTCATTGGCCACGTCAATGTCATATCCCTTGTAGCTGTTTGATGCCGGGTCGCGCACGCTCATTGGGTTCCAGTCACCCGTGGTACCGAACTTAAGCACGCCGCTGTCCAGAATGTCGTTCAATGCAGATTCCGCGCTGGCCCCCACGGCCATGCCCAAGCTCAACGCAGCCGCAATCGCGGCACTTTTCCAGTGTTTCATCCTATCTCTCCCAGTGGTTTCCACGCCTTGCCAGCGCTTTCGCCCTTGAACATGTGAGCAATCCGCTTCTAACCTCAAGAAAAATCTGCCCGTTTGCGGGCGGCACGCCCGATCAAGGGCGGCAAGGGGGTCAAATGCCGCTGGATGCTCAGCAAAGCGCCATCGAGATGCGAGGCGTGAACAAGTGGTTTGGCGATTTTCATGTGCTGAAGAATATCGACCTGACCGTCGCCACAGGTGAACGGGTGGTGATTTGCGGGCCGTCGGGGTCTGGAAAATCCACGGTGGTGCGCTGCATCAACCGGCTCGAACGTCATCAGAAGGGGTCCATCCATGTGCACGGCGCGGAAGTTACGGACCGGCCCGAGGATTTGGGTGGTGATGTCGGGATGGTGTTCCAGCAGTTCAACCTGTTCCCGCATCTGACCGTGTTGCAAAACCTGACACTGGGCCCGATGAAATCACGTGGTCTCAGCCGGACCGAGGCTGAAGCCCGCGCGCGCCTCTATCTGGAACGTGTACGCATCCCCGAACAGGCGGACAAACGGCCGACGCATCTGTCCGGCGGCCAACAACAGCGCGTGGCCATTGCCCGATCTCTGTGCATGGAGCCCAAGGTCATGCTGTTTGACGAACCGACCTCGGCGCTGGACCCCGAAATGATTTCCGAGGTGCTGGATGTCATGGTCGAGCTGGCCGAAGAAGGCATGACCATGATCGTTGTCACGCACGAAATGGGGTTTGCCCGTAAAGTTGCCGATCAGATGGTGTTCATGGACGCGGGTGAAATCGTCGAAACCGGCCCGCCTGCTGAATTCTTCGCCGCACCGAAATCGCAACGGTGCCAGACCTTCCTCAGCCAGATCCTGAGCCACTGATGCGCCTGTTTCTCGCCTTTGCTGCCCTGATGGCTTTGACCGGCTGTTCGTCCTCAACCACATGGGGCTGGTATGTGATCAACCCATGGACTCCGTCGGGTTGGGTCAACATCAAGTTTCTCATCGGTGGGATGGGGTCCACTATACTGATTTCATTGATCGCTGCCTTCCTGTCGATTGTTCTAGGACTGCTGGTCGCCTTGCCTGGCCTGTCCGCGCGCTGGCCCTTGCGTCTGATCAACCGTGTGTATGTTGAATTCGTCCGCGCCATCCCACTGTTGCCGATGCTGTTCTGGGTGTTTTACGGCCTGCCCATCATCTTCAAATCCATGGGGCTAAATATTCCCATCGACCCGTTCTGGGGCGCAATCATCACACTGGCGATCAGCGACAGCGCCTTCACCGCGGAAATCTATCGCGCCGGTATTCAGTCCATCGCCAAGGGCCAGACCGAGGCGGCGCAAACGGTCGGGCTGAACTACATTCAGACAATGCGCTATGTGATCCTGCCTCAGGCAATCAGGCGCATTCTGCCGCCGCTCGCGAACCAGTTCATCTACATCGTGAAAATGTCAGCCTTCGCCAGCGTGATCGGCATGCAGGAACTGACCCGGCGCGCGAACGAACTGGTCGTGACCGAATACCGCCCTCTGGAAATCTACACGCTGCTGATTTTGGAGTACCTGGTTCTCGTGTTGATCATCAGTGCCGGCGTGCGGTGGTTGGAGCGTAAGATGGGAAGTGACGAGAGAGGTTAAGCGCATGGATTGGGACGGCTTCATGAACGAGACCATGGCGAATATCGCCGCGCTCTCGAAGGAAATCCCGCAGACGGTAAAGGGTTTTAATCAGATGGGGACCGCAGCCAAGACCAGCGGCGCTCTGGATGAGAAGACCAAGGAAATCATGGCCTTGGGGATTGCAATTGCCACGCGATGTGACAGCTGCATTGGCTTTCATGTGAAGTCGCTGATCCGGCTGGGTCTGACGCGCGAGGAACTGTGTGAAGCGTTGGCCATGGCGACCTATATGGGCGGGGGGCCGTCTTATGCCTATTCAGCCAAGGCGCTCAAGGCTTACGACGCCTGGACGGCGGGCAGTTGACCCGAGACGTCAATTGCCGCTGTTAATCGGTTGCATTGCCTCAAGAAATGCCCGGATCACCTGCACCTCACGGCGCGCGGTTAGCGTAACCAGCGTTTCGGACATCTTCAGGTCCACGTCCAGAATCGGAACCTGTCGCAAACGGTCGTCCTGCCCCGCCTCGGCCACGGAAACGAACCCTATCCCCACACCGGCGGCCACCATTTCGCGCATGGCCTCGCGCCCTTCGACCACGATCACCGGGGCCAGCTTGACCTTGCGACGGGCAGCTTCAGCCTCCAACGCGGCACGTGTTTTGGAGCCGGTTTCGCGCAGGATCAGGTTGTGGTAGGCGAGGTCTGCAAACCGTACGCCATCTGAGACCGACACCGAGTTTGACACCAACGCCACGATGGGCGTGCTGCCCAGATCAACCGTCTCCAGATCCGGGGCTTCGGTCACGTTGCCTACGACTCCGATCTCAGCCTCGTAGTTGCGTAAGGCATGCAGGACCCGTTCTGTATTGCCTGTGCGGATTTCTACGGACACTTGCGGATGGGAATGGCGAAACTGCTGTACCGCGCCTGCCACATGGATCGCGCTGTCAGCAACAATGCGCAGCCGGTCGGACATTGCGGCCCCCGCGCGCCCCAGATAGGCGGCAATCTGATCCTCGGTCTCAAAAAACGCGCTGGTCAGACGCAACAACCCCTCGCCTGCCTCGGTCAGTTTCACCTGCCGCGACTCGCGTGTGAACAGCAGCGTGTCATAGGATTGTTCCAACTTACGCACCTGATCGCTGAGTGACGGCTGTGTTTGGTTCAGAACCTCCGCCGCGCGGGAAAACCCGCCATGCAGGGCGACATAGTGAAAGGCACGAAGTTGGGTATAGCGCATAGCTATCAGAATAGCCTATACTTGAGGCGCATGCAAAGGTTTCACCGATGCATTCATCCTTGAGCCGGAGCGCTGACCATGACCCATACCGAAGGCGACAGCAACACAACGCAGGCCCGTGCCACATGGCAGGCACAGACGCAGCGGCCTGAAACGCGCGACCTGCTGGCCCGCGATGCGCGTGCGTTTTTGCATCAATCGCTGTCTTCGCCCTGCTTGTCGACCATTGCAAAGGCAGAGGGCATCTGGATCGAAGATACGGATGGTCGCCGGTTCATGGATTTTCACGGCAACTCTGTCCATCACCTGGGCTACGGGCATCCGCGCCTGATCGCGGCGATCAAGGATCAGTTGGACAGCCTGCCGTTTTCACCGCGCCGGTTCACCAACGATCCGGCGGTCGAGCTGGCCGAGAAACTGGGTGAAGTCGCACCCGGACGGCTCAACAAGGTGCTGTTCACCACTGGCGGGTCGGATGCAAACGAGGTCGCGTTGAAGATCGCCCGTGCAGCGACGGGCCGGTTCAAGACGCTTAGTTTTTGGGACAGCTTTCATGGTGCTGGGTTCGGTGCCGCCTCCATTGGTGGCGAAGCCACGTTCCGCAGCCACATCGCCGGGCCGCTGTTGCCCGGCACGGAACATGTTGCGCCCTTCCACCCCACGCGCTGCCCCTATGGCCATGCGGACATCGAGGCGAGCGCGGCGGCCTGCGCGAAGATGATCGATTATGTGCTGGGCCGCGACGGTGATTACGCAGCCTTTGTGGCCGAACCCATGCGTGCCATTCCCATCGTGCCGCCGCCGGGGTTCTGGAAAGCGGTGCGTGCGGCCTGTGACCGGCATGGCGTGTTGCTGATCCTGGATGAAATTCCTACAGGGTTGGGCAAGACCGGATCGTTTTTCACATTTGAACAGGACGATGTGGTCCCCGACATCGTGACCCTGGGCAAATCGCTGGGCGGTGGCGTGCTGCCGCTGGCTGCGGTGATCGCCCGCGAAGATTTGGATGTATGTGGAGACTATGCGATTGGCCACTACACCCACGAGAAGAACCCAGTGACGGCACGGGCCGGGCTGACCACGATCCAGATCATCGAAGAGGAAGGGTTGGTCGACCGGTCGGCCCGATTGGGGTGCGCGGCGGTGGACCGGCTCCACGAGCGGCTGGGTGATCATCCGCATGTAGGGGATGTGCGCGGGCGGGGACTGATGTGGGGGGTGGAGATCGTGACCGACCGGGACACGAGGCAGGAAGACCCAGACAGGGCGGAGCGGATATTCTATGCCTGCCTTGCACAAGGGCTAAGCTTCAAGATCAGCGCCGGCAACGTTTTGACCCTGTCACCGCCATTGACGATCTCCGAGGCCGACCTGAACCGGGCGCTTGCCATCGTTGAAGAGGCCATTTTGCAGGACACGTGACCTTTCGACCGGGGACACGAATTTTCGAAAACTCGTGGGAAAATTTTTTGAAAAATTTTCCGCCCGCCGCACGCGGGGCGATCAGGTCAAACGCGCGCCGTTTGCATCGAAGAAAAAGCACTTGTCCGATGCAAAGCCTAGATTTACCGCCTCGCCTGCATTTACGGAATGCTGGCCAAACAGCCGCGCAGTGATCTGATGCGGCCCTGCATGCAGAATGACATTTGTGTCGCCGCCCAGCTGTTCCACATGGCCAACAGTCGCGCTCAATGGCCCGGCATCGGTCAGATGAATATCTTCTGGCCGAATTCCCACAGTCCGGTCATCGCTCTCACCTAGCAAAGACCCCGGGAAAAAATTCATCGAAGGCGCTCCCAGGAACCCGGCGACAAACTGATTGGCCGGGTTGTTATAAAGCTCCATCGGGCTGCCCACTTGCTCCACCCGCCCATCGCGAAGCACGACGATCTTATCGGCCAGCGTCATCGCCTCGGTCTGGTCATGAGTGACATAGATCATCGAGGCATCCAACTGCCGATGCAGATTGGCAATCTCCAGCCGGGTGTTCATGCGCAACGCGGCGTCTAGGTTTGAGAGCGGTTCGTCGAACAAAAACAGCTTTGGTTCCCGCACAATCGCCCGACCAATCGCCACGCGTTGACGCTGACCGCCCGACAGTTCCGATGGGTAGCGGTCCAGATACTCATCCAGGTTCAGCATCCGGCTGGCTTCGGTCACGCGCTGTTCGATCACATCACGGCTTTGGCGTTCCTGTTTCAGCGCCAGCGACATGTTCCCGCGCACGTTGAGATGCGGGTAGAGCGCGTAGCTTTGAAACACCATCGCGATCCCGCGCTTGGACGGGGGCACATGGTTGACGACGGCGTCGCCAATCCGCACGTCGCCCGTCGTTGCATCCTCCAGCCCCGCGATCACACGCAGCAGGGTGGATTTGCCGCAGCCCGATGGGCCGACAAAGACAACAAACTCACCGTCTTCGACCTCGATATTGATGTCCTTGAGGACTTCGACTTTGCCAAAGGTCTTGTCCACATGTGTGAGCGAAAGAGCGGTCATCGGGTCAATCCTTCAACGAAACCGGTTGGCCAGTGCGAATGCTCTGATCGGCGGCCAGACAGATGGCCAACGACTGCACGGCGTCCTGCATGTGGCGGGTCAAATCAATGTCTTCGGCAATGGCGCGCAGCATGTAAGCCTGTTCCGCGTCACACAATTCTTGATGCCCCGGCTCGTCCGGCATGTCGATCATCTGATCCCCGCCGGGACGATGCACCAGCAACCCGCCGACCTTGGTGTGTCCGTCGATATCGGCCGATGCGCCTTTGTTGCCATCGGTGATCGAAACCGAGCCATTCGGGCTGACGATATCCTTCACAAAAAACGCGGTTTCCGACATCATCGGCCCCCACCCGGCCTCGTACCAGCCGACAGACCCATCCTCAAAGATCACCTGAAACTGGCCGTAATTGTACATGTCGGTCGCGATCTCATCGGACAGGCGCAGGCCCATGCCATGCACACGGACCGGTGCGGCATCGGTGATCTGGCACATCACATCGACGTAATGCACGCCGCAATCGACGATGGGGGATGTTGTCTGCATCAGGGCCTTGTGTGTCTCCCACTCGGCCCCCGATGATTGCTGATTGAGGTTCAGCCGGAACACATATGGTCCGCCCAGGCCCTGCGCCTCGGCGATCAGGCGCATCCAGCTGGGGTGATGACGCAGGATATACCCGATGACCAGTTTGCGGCCTGTTTCCTGTGCCTTGGCAACAACGCGGCGGGCATCTTCGACAGTTGTGGCCAACGGTTTTTCTACAAACACATGCGCACCGGCGTCCATGGCCGCGCAGGCGAAATCCGCGTGGCTGTCGGAATAGGTGGCGACAACCACCAAGTCGGGCTGTGTTGCCAACCCCTCCTCAAAACTGGAAAACTGCGGACAGGATTGTAATTCTATAGGCAGATCGACCGGTGAGCGATTTACCAGCCCGACAATTTCAGCATCAGGATGATGGTGATGCGCCAGCGCATGGCTGAGCCCCATATTGCCGAGGCCCGCAATGAGAACTCTGGTCATTTGACAGCTCCTGAAGTTAGGCCACGGATCAATTGCCGCGAGAAAATCACGTAGAGGATCAGCACCGGCAGGATCGCCATGCTGAGTGCAGACAGCACCGCGTTCCAGTCGGTCACGAACTGCCCGATGAACACCTGGCTGCCCAGCGTCAGCGTTTTGGTTTCCTCAGACGGGGCCAGGATCAGCGGGAACCATAGGTCGTTCCAGATCGGGATCATGTTGAACACGGCAACCGTCGCCATCGCCGGGCGGACCAGCGGCAGAACCAGCCGGAAGAAGATCGTGTATTCTGACAGACCGTCAACCCGGCCCGCGTTCTTCAGGTCGTCCGACACCTGCCGCATGAATTCGCTGAGGATAAACACCGCCAGCGGCAGACCCTGTGCCGTATAGACCAGGATCAGCGCCCAAAGTGTGTTGACCAGCCCTGTGGCCACCATCATTTCCAGTATCGCGACCGTGCCGATGCGGATTGGGATCATGATCCCCAGCGCCAGATAGAGTCCCATGATCAGGTTACCGCGAAACCGGTATTCGCTGAGCGCAAAGGCCGCCATCGCCCCGAACAACAGGATGAAAAACAGCGACACCACAGTGACGATCATGGAGTTCTGGAAGTAGAGGAAGAAATCCCCCTGCTTCATCACCGTCTGGTATCCGATCAGCGAAAAGCTGTCCGCGTCGGGCAATGCCAATGGCTCGCGAAAGATCGCCTTGCGCGCCTTGAAGCTGTTGATCAGGATCACGAACACCGGGAACAGCGCTATTAGTGTGTAAAGGATCAGCGCACCGTGCATCGCGGTTTGGCTGATCGGGTTTGTGCGGGCCTTGCTCATGTGCCTGCCCTCACAACTGATACCGGCGCATCCGGGTCTGGATGCCGAACAGGTAGATGCATACGCCCACCAGAATGATCGCGAACATGGCCCCGGCGATGGCCGATCCCATATGTGGATCGCCCAACTGCAGCTGGAAGCCAAAGAAGGTGCGGTACATGAATGTGCCCAAAATATCGGTCGAAAAATCCGGGCCCGCCAGCGCGCCCTGCGTCACGTAGATCAAATCAAAAGCGTTAAAGTTGCCCACGAATGTCAGGATCGAGATGATACCGATCGACGGCAGGATCAGCGGCAGCTTGATCTTCCAGAAGGCGGATGCACCGGTGATGCCGTCAATTTCACCCGCCTCAAGGATCTCTTCAGGGATGGTCAGGAGCGCCGCGTAGATCAACATCATCGGGATGCCGACATATTGCCAGACCGAAATCAGGGCGAGCGTGGTCAGCGCATATTCCTCCTTGCCCAGATAGGGTGCGAACAGGAATTTCAGGCCGACGGATTGCAGCAAGTCCGGCGCGATCCCCCAAAGTGGGGAGAGGATGAGTTTCCAGGCAAAGCCGACGATCACAAAGCTGAGGATCGTTGGGATGAATATCGCGGATCGGTAGAGTCCGGCAAAGCGCAGGCGTGGGTGACTCAGCAGGGCGGCCAAAGCGATCCCAATGGGGTTCTGCACGACCATATGGATCAGGAAGAACCAGAAATTGTTGCCCAGCGCGTTCCAAAACTGTTCCGCCCAGAGCGGGTCAAAAAACAATGTGCGGAAGTTGTCGAGCCCGACGAAGATCCGTTCCTGATCCACGCGGGAATAGAGCGCCAGCCGCAGCGTGTTGAACAGGGGGAAGATCATCACCGCCGTGTAGACCGTCACCGCCGGGGCAAGGAACACGATGATATGCCAGCGAAAACGGGGGCGGTTCATGGATGTCTCCGAAAAGTGTGCCCGGGCGGTCAGGTGACCGCCCGAAGCCTGTTTCGCAACCGCATTACTGCTGCGGCTCGTACCAGGAGGCCAGCCCGGATTGCAGGCGGGCGGCCGCATCGGTCGGGCTTTCTGCACCCTTCACGACCTGAGCCGAGGCGTTCCAGGTGTCGTTTTCCAGGTTCGGCGTGCCGCGCGACAGGATCTGGTAGGTCGACCGGATCGTGCTGTTACACTCGCCGCGCCAGGACACAAACTCCTGCGCCAGCGGGTCGGACATTTCGATGTCGTGGCTGGAGAGTGAGAAGAAGCCCGGCAGAGCATTCGCATAGATCGAGGCAAATTCGGGCGTTCCCATCCAGTCCAGGAACACACGCGCGGCCTCAGCATTCGGGGATGCCGCGTTCAGGCCCATGGCGATGTCCGTGTGGTCCGAAATGTAGCAATCGTCGCCTGCATTCGGCACTGGCGGCTTGAACGCGCCCATTTCAAAATCGGCCAGACCGTTGAAACCCGAAATCTCCCAGCTGCCTGCGGGATAGATCGCCGCGCGGCCCAGGGTGAACAGGTTCTGGCTGTCGGGATAAGTCTGTGCCTCGAACCCGTCGCCCAGATAGTCCTTCCACTTGGCAATCGATTCATAGGGCGCAACCCATTGCGGGTCGGTCAGTTTCTGATCGCCGGAGATCAGCGCCAGACGCCCTTCTTCGCCCTTCCAGTAGTTCGGGCCGATGTTCTGATAACCCATGGTCGCGGCTTCCCACTGGTCATTGGTGCCCATCGCCATCGGGATGTAGTTGCCGTCTTCCTTGATCTTATCCAGCGCGGCGAAGAAATCGGCTTCGGTCTGCGGCACGGACAGGCCCAATTCGTCAAAAGCTTCCTTGTTGTAGATGAAGCCATGGATGACCGAGGCCATCGGCACACAAAACGAGGCGCTGCCATCGTCGGTCTGCCACGCGGATTTCGCCACGTCCGAGAAATTGGCCATCGCACCCAGATCGCTCAGGTCAGCCAGACGGCCCGCCTGAAACAACAGCAGTGAGGTATCAAAGGGGCGGCAGGTAATCAAGTCACCGGCGGAGCCTGCTTCCAGCTTTGCGTTCAATACGGCGTTGTATTCTGCTGGGGCGGAGGGTGAAAACTTGACCTTGATGCCGGGGTTTGCGGCCTCGAACACCGGGATGATTTTTTCCTGCCACAGGGCAAGGTCGTCGTTGCGCCAGCTTTCGATCACCAGCGTCACGTCATCAGCATAGGCGCTGGTCGCGACCAACGCGGTGCCTGCCAGGGCCAGGCTCATCAGTTTACGTTTCATGTCATCCTCCAGGTTGAGTTCTTATTGCGTTGATTGAGAGAGTGCCGGGCGCAAGTGGCCCCCGGTTTCCATGAGCAGGGCAGTGGCGGTTTCCGTGTCGGCGACCCCATTCGCCAGCAGCACCGCAGTTTTCACGTGCCCGTCTGCGCGGACGAGCGCGGCTTGGGCGACATCCTCACCCACGCCTGCGGCTGCGGCGACGATCCCCGCTGCACGCGCCCGCAGTTTCGCGTTATCGGCCCGCACATTCACCATCATGCCGTCATGCACATGGCCCAATTCAATCGCCATGAGCGTTGACAGCATGTTCAATGCGATCTTCTGCGCGGTTCCGGCCCCCATGCGGGTGGAGCCTGACAGGACCTCAGGCGGGGTCGGCAGCAGGATTGCGTGATCCGCCTTGGCCAGAAGGTCAGCCCCATCATTGTTCGCGATACCAATGACACAGGCACCTGCAGCGCGTGCAATGTCTACAGCCGCCAGCGTATAGGCCGTGTTGCCGCTGGCTGATACCGCGATCATCGTATCGCCGCGCCCTGCCCCGGCCAGCGCATCGGCCAACCCGTCGGTCGCGTCCTCGGTATCGCCGGGCATTTCCGCGCCGGTCGGCATGCCACCCGCCATCAGGATACGGATTTGAGATGGAGGAATAGAAAAAGTGCCACCCAGTTCCAGCGCATCCGCTGCGGCCATCAGGCCGGACGATCCGGCAGCCGCGTAGTAGAGCGTTTTGTCTGCGCGGATGCTGCCAGCCATCGCCGCGGCACCGGCACAGATCTGGGGCAAGGCGTGGAGAACGGCCTGGGCGGCAGCAACCTGGCCATTGGCCAGCACGGCAGCAGCATCCAGACGCGGGCGGGTATCCAGACCCACCGCATCTGCATGCCTTTGCTCCGTCACCCTGTCTGACACACGATTCCCCCATGGTTTCGGACAAACATACCTTTTTGATACCATTTGTCTACCATTTTGTACCGTTCGCCATATTCTCGCCACAATTAAACTCATTCGGGCACTTTCGGTCTGAATTAGGTCTTCTTTTTCCACAATAGGTATTATAAAGGTATCTACATGGCAGATTCACCTGACATCCACTTTCTGGCCGTCGATGGCGGCGGAACACGGTGCCGCATGGCATTGTCGATGGGTGATCAGGTGCATGTGGTGGAAACCGGATCGGCCAATGTGTCGTCTGATTTTGACGCCGCAGTTGGCGAACTACACAACGGCCTGAAACAACTGTCGCAGGCAAGCGGTTTGGCTGATCTGTCGAATGTGCCGGGCTATTTCGGTCTGGCGGGCGTCACCGGTTCAGCTATCGCGGATCGCCTTGCCGCCGTCGTGCCCCTGCACCGCATTCGGATCGAAGACGACCGACCTGCGGCCCTGCGCGGGGCGTTAGGCACACAGGACGGGGTGTTGGCGCATTGCGGCACCGGGTCATTCCTGTGCGCCCAGATCGCAGGCAATACGCGGCAGATTGGCGGCTGGGGGCCGGTTCTGGGGGACGAGGCGTCAGCCTTTTGGGTTGGGCGCATGGCGTTGAACCTGACATTAGCGGCGGTTGATGGGTTACACCCGCACTCTGCCCTGTCGCAGGCGATCCTGGACCGTTTCAACACGGCTGCGGACATCGTTGCATTTGCCGGGCAAGCCACACAGAAGGAAATGGGTGAGGTTGCGACCTATGTCACAACCGCCCCGCAGGATGACCCGTTGGCGGGTGCGATCATGCAGCGGGCGTCAGCTTACGTCTACGACGCAGCCAGTTGGCTGGGATGGACAGAAGGCATGGCGCTGTGCCTGTCAGGCGGGATCGGCCCGACCTACGCGCCTTATCTGCCGGAACCCGCGCAGGCGACCTTGGTCGACCCGCTGGGTTCCCCGCTGGACGGGGCCCTCGACCTGGCCCGCGGCTTTGCGCAGGAGGAACTGGCGTGAGCGTTGCGGACTTCCTGCGCCCGGAGGGCTGGTTGGGCCAAAGCGCCGGGCCACGTTACGTACAACTGCGCCGCCGGTTGGAAGAAGGCATTGATACCGGCGTTCTACCGCCCAATTCCTCCCTGCCCCCCGAACGCGAGATTGCGGAACTGACCGACCTGTCCCGCGTCACCGTACGCAAAGCCATACAGGAACTGGTGCGACAGGGCGCGATTGAGCAACGGCAAGGGTCCGGGTCCTTCGTGCGCGACGCCATGCCAAAGGTGGAACAGTCACTGTCGCAACTGACCTCGTTCACCGAGGATATGAAGCGGCGCGGGATGGAAAGCACGTCCAAATGGCTGCAACGGGGGATTTTCCTACCATCGCCCGAAGAAGTGCTGACGCTGGGTCTGGGCGCTGATGATCAGGTCGCCCGGATTTCGCGTCTGCGCGAAGCGGGGGGACGGCCGATGGCGCTGGAACGCGCGGCGCTGCCGCTGGACATCCTGCCGAACCCGATCGACGTGACCACGTCGCTATACGAATTGCTGGGACAGACCGGGAAACGTCCGGTGCGCGCGATCCAGAAGATTTCAGCCATTAACCTGGAACCCGGTGAAGCAGAGCTGCTGGGAGTGGCCGAAGGCACGGCGGGACTGTCGATCCAGCGGATTTCCTATCTGGACAGTGGACGGGTGGCAGAGCTGACCCGCTCCACCTATCGCGGTGACGCCTATGATTTTGTCGCTGAGCTGCGGATACCGAGTTGAAAGGCACCTGAGATGACCCACCCCGTGACCCGAATGCGGCGCGAGATCGACGAAATCCCGGACGCGGTGGCCCGCCTGCTAGACTCCGGTGCGGCGGCTGTTCGGAATACGGCGCAAACCGCGCGCGCGTCGGAGCCAACATTCCTGTTATCCGTGGCACGCGGGTCGTCGGATCATGCCTGCACCTATCTGAAATATGCCAGTGAGCTTTTATTGGGCCTGCCCATGGCCTCGCTGGGGCCATCGGTGAAATCCATCTATGACGTTGACGTCATGGCCCGTGGTGCGCTGTGCCTGTCTGTGTCGCAATCGGGGAAAAGCCCGGACATCGTACGCATGACCGAATCCGTTGCTGGGTCTGGCGCAATGACCGTGGCGATCACCAACGACCCGACCTCACCACTCAGCCGGGCTGCGTCAGCCACCCTGCCCATCCATGCAGGGCCGGAACTTAGCGTGGCCGCGACCAAGACATTTGTGACATCTCTGATTGCGGGTCTGTGGCTGCGGGCGGAAATTCGGCAGGACGCCGACCTGCTGGCGGCCATTCACGCCCTGCCAGGCCAACTGGATCAGGCGCGCCATTGCGATTGGAGTGCGGTGGAACAGGCGATTGCAGGTGACTCTCTGTTCACCCTTGGACGCGGGCCAAGCTGGGCAATTTCGAACGAAGCCGCGCTGAAATTCAAAGAAACCTGTCAGATTCACGCTGAAAGCTATTCCTCAGCCGAAGTGCTGCATGGCCCGGTGTCGATTGTGGAACAGGGGTTCCCAGTGGTTTGTTTCACCGCCGCAGACGCAGCGCAGGATAGTGTAGCCGAGGTGGCGGATACGCTGGCGGCCAAGGGCGCGCAGGTGTTCGCGACAACGGATCGTGTTCAGCAGGCCAACGTTCTGCCCCATGTGCGCACCGATCACTGGCTGACCGACCCGTTGACCACCATCGTGTCCTTTTACGGGCTGGTGGAATCCGTCGCCAACCGGCGCGGGATCAACCCCGACACACCCCGCCATCTGCGCAAAGTGACCGAAACGGTTTGACCGATACGCCCGTCATATATGCAGGGGGCCCGGTGTTTGACGGGCACCGGTTGCAACAAGGCCTGGCCTTGCGGTTCGCAGAAGGGCGGTTGCAGGACATTGTCCCCGAAGATGAGGCCGGAGAGGGAGAGCGGATCGACGTTGACGGTGACATCCTGAGCCACGGATATGTCGACCTGCAGGTGAATGGCGGAGGCGGTGTAATGTTAAACGACGCGCCAAGCGTTGATGCATTGCGCCAGATTGCCATCGCCCATCGGTCACTGGGCACCGTTGCTCTGCTGCCGACGCTGATCACCGACACGCGCGAAACGACGCAGGCCGCGATTGCCGCGGCACGAGCGGCGGTGGAGGCCGGCGTTGCTGGCATTGCCGGGCTGCATCTGGAAGGGCCGCATTTGTCAATTGCCCGCAAAGGAGCACATGACGCTGCCCTGATCCGTCCTATGGAGGACAGCGACCTGAACGCACTGCTGGAGGCGGCGCGAGTTCTGCCCGCCTTGAAGGTGACCGTCGCGCCGGAGAATACGACGCCTGAGCAGGTTGCAACGCTGGCCCGCGCGGGCGTTCGCGTGGCTTTGGGCCATACGGATGCGGATTACGACACATGCGTAGCCTACGCGCAGGCCGGGGCGTCCTGCGTCACACATCTGTTCAACGCGATGAGCCAGCTGGGCAACCGCGCGCCGGGTGTTGTCGGCGCAGCGCTGGATTGCGACGGGTTGTCAGCCGGGTTGATTGCGGATGGCATCCATGTGCATCCGGCGTCCATCCGCGCTGCCTGGGCAGCCAAGGCAGGATCGGACGCGATCTATCTGGTCAGCGATGCAATGGCCGTCGCGGGTACGGGGTTAAGTGAATTCCACCTGAATGGCCGTCTGATCCGCCGACGGGATCGGACACTGCGACTGGAAGACGGCACGCTGGCCGGGGCCGATCTGGACCTGACGACAGCTGTACGGATTCTGACAAATGACTGTGGCGTGACGCTGACGGATGCGCTGGCCGCCGCAACGCGGGTGCCAGCGCAAGTGATTGGGCAGGCAGGCGTTTTGCGCCCCGACCACACACCACAACGGAATGTGATCCGTATCCGTCCCGACCTGTCAGCGGCCAACCCCATCGCGACCTAGGCCGCAGACGCCATTCGTCCTGAAATCGCGGCGCGCAGGGCCGCGCGTTTTTCCGCCACAGCATCCGCGTGACGTTCCCGCACATCTCCGTATCCACGAATGTGTTCCGGCAGATCCAAAAGCTCTTCGATTTGCGCCGCCCCGGCCTTGTCCGCATGTGACAGGGCCAGTTCGATATCCGCTTCGTATTCTGCCAGAAGACGGCGTGCCAGTTTGGCCTCCTCAGAATTTCGGAACGGGTCCAGCACGCTACCCCGCAAACCGCGCAGGCGATTCATCCAGCGGAACATACGCATAGCGGTTTTTCCTTTGACCGCGCCCTTGATCGCTTTGCCGGTCTTTGGATCACGCCCGCCATAAGGCCATGCACCGAAATAGAAGGTCAGGTCCATGTCGCCTTCGAACGTGTCCTGCAGCCCCTGCTGGAAAGCCGGATCGGTGTAGAGCCGCGCGACCTCCCACTCATCCTTCACGGCCAGCAACTTGTAGTAACCGCGGGCGACGGAACGGATGGCTGCCTCGGTCAGGCCAGCCTGCTGCGCGCGGGCAACAACGTCTGTGTAGCGTTTGGCATAAGCCTCGTCGCGATAGGCGGTCAGGTCCTTGCTCCGCCCTGCCACAAGGTCGTCAATGGATTGCGGACGGTGATCGTCCAGAAGGACCGGCACATCGCGGCCCATCATCCTGGCCACCGTATCCGGTTCCGCAAAGGCCAGACGCCCCAGATCAAACGCCTGCCGGTTTTTGGCCACGGCAATCCCGTTCAGCTCAATGGCCCGATCAATCGCCGCAAGCGACAGGGGAATACCACCCTGCTGCCAGGCTGCACCCATCAGGACCAAATTGGCAAACACCCGGTCGCCCATCACCCGTTCTGCCATGTCCTGCGCTGTCATCGCGCGGGCCTCGTCCCCCAAAAGACGAGTCAGCCGTTCCATCTGCTCAGCCCCGCTCAGCGTCCAGTCGGGGTTCTTGGAAAACTCGGAGGTGGGCACCACGGTGGTGTCCGTGACAGCCACCGATTTGCCCGGTGTAAGTTTGGACAGCGCTTCGTCCCCTGCGGCCACAACCAGATCGCAGCCGATCAGCGCGTCCGCCTCGCCCGCCGCAATGCGTGTCGCGCGCACCTGGTCCGGGCTGACCGCCAGCTTGATATGTGAATGCACAGCCCCGTATTTCTGCGCCAGCCCGGTGATGTCGAGGTTCGACGAATAGTACCCGTCCGCATGGGCGGCCACGGCCAGGGTCTGACCGACGGTCACTACCCCTGCCCCGCCGATGCCGGACACAAGGATGGACCACGACCCATCTATTGCACGCGGCTTGGGGTCAGGCAGGTGGCTGATGTCGAAATTCACCTCTGCCGCTTTGGCCTTGCGCGGGGTTGCGCCGGTGACGGTCACAAAGGATGGGCAGAACCCTTCAACGCAGGAAAAATCCTTGTTGCAGGACGACTGGTTGATCTTGCGCTTGCGCCCGTACTCGGTTTCCAGCGGTTCGATCGCCATGCAGTTGGACACGGTCGAACAATCGCCACAGCCTTCGCAAACGGCCGGGTTGATATAGGCGCGCTTGTCCGGATCGACCCATTTGCCGCGCTTGCGCAGACGGCGACGTTCGGTCGCGCAGGGCTGGTCGTAGATGATCACCGTGACGCCCGGCAACTTGCGCAATTCGCGTTCCACAACGATCAGTTCGGTCCTTGGATGTACGGTCACGCCGTAGCCCAGCGATTTGCCTTCGTATTTCTCGGGTTCGTCAGTGACCAGCGCGACACGTTCCACGCCTTCGGCCTTGACCTGTGCGACCATCTGGATCGGGTCGATTTCGCCGTCATGGGGCTGTCCGCCGGTCATGGACACAAACCCGTTGTGGAGCAGTTTGTAGGTCATCGGCGCGCCTGCTGCGATGGCCGCACGGATTGCCATTTTGCCCGAATGGAAATAGGTGCCGTCGCCCATATTGGCGAAGACATGCTGTTCCTCGGTGAAGGGGAACTGGCCAAACCACATGGCCCCCTCGCCGCCCATGTGACTGATGGAATTGGTTTTGGTCGGATCGACAAACACGGCCATGGTGTGACAGCCGATACCGGCCAAGGCGCGGCTGCCACTTGTCACCTGCGTGGACCGGCCATGCGGACAGCCCGCGCAAAATGCCGGCGCACGCACAGCACCGTTGCCCAGCGCGGGCGGCGTATCCGACCGGTTTGGCAGGGCAAACCCGCAGTCGGGGTCGATCTCGTTCGCCACGCGAACCACGACCTGAGTGACCAAGGTCGGGCTGATTTCCCCCACTCCCGGAAAGGCGCATTCGCCCTCTATCTGGGAATAAATGCGACCCTCATAGGTCTTACCGACAATACGCGGCGTGATGTCCGTGCCGTAAAGGATCGAGCGTATCTGATCCTCCAGCAGCGGGCGTTTCTCCTCGACCACCAGAATGGTGTCGAGCCCTTGTGCAAAGTCGCGCAGTGCGACGTCGTCCAACGGCCAGACCATGCCAACTTTCAGCAGCTTGACCGGCATCCCGCCGATCTGCCCGTCGCGATAGCCCATGCCCGCGAGCGCCTGATTGAGGTCCTGCCATGCCTTGCCGGCGGCGACGATCCCCAGCTTTGCGCTGTCAGGTCCTTGCACCTGGTTCAGCCCGTTCGCGCGGGCGTAGTCGAGCACCTTGCGCAGCTTCACGTCCCATAGCAGCGCTTCCTGATCCAGCACGGGCACGAACGGTTTGATACCCGTGTCCGGGCCGTCATATTCGGGCATCGTGATCTGAGGACTATCCGGCGCCACATAGACCGACCCGCCACCTTCAACCACATCCGTGACCAGCTTCATCCCGACAAGGGTGGAGGCATGGCGGCTCATCGCGATGCCATGCAAGCCCATGTCCAGCACATCCTGCGCATTGGCAGGCGCCAGCAGCGGCATGCCCAGGGACGCAAAATTCAGGTCAGAATAACAGGCTACGGTCGAAGATTTCGCGCCGTGGTCGTCCCCGACCAGCAACAGCGACCCGCCCTTGGGATTGGTGCCCGCAAGGTTCGCATGCCGCAGCGGGTCCATGGAACGGTCCATGCCCGGGGCCTTGCCATACCAGATGGAAAACACCCCATCGACCTTGGCCCCCGGAAACAGCCCGACCATTTGCGAACCCCAGGTGGCAGTGGCGGCCAGATCTTCGTTCACGCCGGGCTGGAAGTAGATGTTGTTGTCCTTCAACACCTTTTCCGCCTGCCACAGCGCCATGTCATAGGTGCCAACCGGCGACCCGCGATAGCCCGAGATGTAGCCGCCCGTGTTCAACCCCGCCGCCGTATCGCGCCGCCGCTGCTGGATCGGCAGCCGCACCAGCGCCTGCATGCCGGTCATGTAGACCCAGCCTTCTTCCTGGGACAGGCGGTCCTCGAGTGTCATTTCCAGGCGTTGGGGATTGACGGGAATGGTCATGTCAGATGCATCCTCAACTATGCAGTGTCATGCGGAGGGGTCGATTGCGATGGCTTCGATTTCGACCAGGGCACCGGGTAAGGCCAGAGCGCTGGTCACGGTTGACCGGGCGGGCACATCGTCGCCAAAAGCTGCGGAATAGGCGGCGTTAAAAGCCGGGAAATTGGCCAGATCGGTCAGCCAGACAGTTGTTTTGGTGACATGGGACAGGTCAGCCCCTGCCTGCGCCAGAACCGATTTCAGGTTGGCGATGGCCTGATTTGTCTGTTCGGTGATCCCGCCTTCGACCAGCTTCATGTTCCCGTCCACGCCCAGTGCGCCAGAGCAGAAGATGAACCCGCCACCGCGCGTGGCCGGGACCAGCGGCACCTTGGTTCCGTTCGGCAATGTGGGCTGCGTTCCGATACGTGTGACTGACATGGCTGGTCCTCCCGACTGGCTTGGACCATCTGTGCGGGTCCGTTTCCCGCGATAATGTGACGCAATTTCCGGATAAGTACAGAGCCAACCGGACCCCGTTGCGCGACGTCGCGGAAAGGGTGGTTCAGCCTTGCTGTGGCCAACGTGGATGCAGGTCGTCGATGATCACTGCGTGGGCATGCGCGCGCTGACCGTTCAGATGCGGGTGGTCCAGCGGCAGGTCATCGTGGCTGTGCTGTACCGGGTCGCGGGTGCGTGCGGGCCAGACGAGCACTGCGACCCCCAACGCGACCAAACCCAGCGCGGTCAGGGCAAACATGGTGGGTGCCGCTCCGAACCGTGTCATCAGCCATCCGGACAAAGGATAGGTGACCAGCCAACAGGCATGAGACAATGCAAATTGCGCGGCAAAGATCGCTGGCCGGTCCTCGGCGTGAGACGACCGTCGCAACAACCGGCCAGAGGGCGTCAGGACGGTGGAAAACCCGATCCCCATCAACAGCCAGACAACAAGCAGCGCCTCCCACGACAACCCGGTCGAAACCGTGACACAGGCCAAGCCGAACAGGCTGACACACATCACGACCGCGCCGACCAGCATCACCGGACGGTCCGGCATCTGATCCAGCAGACGCGGCAGGCTCAGCGCCGCAACCATTGACCCCGCCCCAAACGCCATCATCGTCCAGGCCAGCCCGGCGTCAGACAGGCCAAGTTCTCCGCGCACGAGCACAACCGTGTTGACCAGAACCATCGCCCCGGTCGCAGCGGTCGAGAAACACAAGGCCAGCAACCCGCGCAGGCGCGGCGTCGCCAGATAGATACGCAGGCCCCGCGTGGTGGCATCATAGAACCCGCGCCGCTCCGCCGGTTTCGGGCTGGGCAGCATCACGGACACAACCAACAGGGCCGAAGCAACGAAGCCGACAACCGTGCCAAGGAACAGGCTGTTATACGTCAGAACGGCCAGCAAAAGCCCGGCCAACATCGGGCTGACGATATTTTCCATGTCATAAGCCAGACGCGACAGCGACAGCGCCCGTGTGTACCTCCCCTCGTCCGGGAGAACGTCGGGGATCGTCGCCTGAAAGGTTGGCGTGAAGGCGGCAGAAGCGGATTGCAGCAGGAAAATCAGAACGTAGACCTGCCAGACCTCGGTCACGAAAGGCAACGCCAGAGCTACAGCGGCCCGCACCAGATCCAGCGCCACCAGCAGCGCGCGCCGGTTCACCCGTCCGGCCAGCGCACCGGCGATCGGCGCGATGCTGACATAGGCCACCATCTTGATCGTCAGGACAGTACCCAGCACCATGCCCGCCCGCTCTTCCGCCAGATCGTAAGCCAACAGGCCCAGCGCCACGGTAGCCAACCCGGTGCCGATCAGGGCCACGACATGGGCCAGAAACAGGTGGCGATAGGTGCGGTCCCTGAGGATGTCCAACATGAATCGTGATCGCTTTCTGATAGGCCTGCGGCCCGAGTCTCCGACAGGAAAAACACTAGCGTGGCGAGAATTAAGTTGCCAGCGACACCTATGTGCACATATGCCCGCCGCCATTGCCTGCAAAACATAGAATTGACGTCAAACCGGCCTCATCTGCGGCGCTGCGCCCCTTGCTCAGCCCTGCCAAATCCCCGATACTGCGCGCGGTTCAACAAGAGGCCCGTCACACATGCGCGCTCGCATCTACAAACCCGCCCGCAATGCGATGCAATCCGGTATGGCCAAGACCCATCAATGGGTTCTGGACTATGCCCCAGCCTCGGCCCGCGAAGTCGATCCGCTGATGGGCTGGACCTCGTCCACGGACACGCAATCCCAGGTACGGTTGCGGTTTGACAGCAAAGAGGCGGCGCTGGACTACGCCCGCGAAAAAGGGATCGACGCACAGGTGATCGAACCCAAGTCGCGCAAGGCAAATATCCGGGCACGTGGATACGGTGAAAACTTCGCCACGGATCGGCGTGGCGCATGGACTCACTGACCGTTTTTCACGCGACCCCTGACATGCCAGGGGTTCAGGCCTTGTTGCAGACCCATGTCGACCTGATGCGTGCCTCCAGCCCGGCAGAAAGCTGTCACGTGATGGAAGGCGAGGCGCTAGTGGACGCGGATGCGGTGCTTCTGGCTCTATGCGACGGAGATGCCGTGCTGGGTGTTGGTGCGCTGAAACCTCTGGATGCCGCACATGGCGAATTGAAATCAATGCACACAGCTGCAGCCGCACGAGGCCGTGGCGTGGCCCGTCGCATTCTGCTGGCTTTGGTGGATGAAGCGCGGGACATGGGCCTGACCCGCCTCAGCCTGGAAACCGGCAGCGCGGATCAATTCGCCGCGGCGCGGGCGCTCTATGCGAACAACGGGTTCGAAGATTGCCCGCCTTTCGCTCCCTATGAAGAAGACCCGCTCAGTGTCTTCATGACCCGGGTTTTGTGAACGGTTGGCGCTGAACCGAACAAGTATGGCTGAATTTCAAAAGTAAATCTGCCCCGTGCAGCTTACCTCCAGACGCGTGGACGCACCGCTGTGCCGGGATTGTTTACGACCGGCAGCAAAGCGCTCCACCTTTGGCCATCATTGCCGGGGAGGGCATGCAGATGAAACTGACCCGCAGTCAGCAACTCCAACGTCGAAGCTACAAATCCGCCTATCAGGGCGCGTGGTATGTCACCTACCAAAACGAGGTTCTGCCCGCGATCAGGCGTGGTGCCTGTTTTGATCCGAACAGGCGTACGGTGACAGACATTTGCTCCATCCGTGACATCCAAAGCGACGATTCTGCCGATCGCGAACAATCACTGCGCAAGATGCGAGCCGCCAAATCTGCGGTCTATTGCGAGAACGGTGAAAACCGCATGCGTTTCGCGTTGAACTCCTACCGGGATCGCGAGGTCTGCAAACACGGGATTTTCGACGGACGCGTGGTTGACCTGCATGTCGACGAGGCAACTGGTGCGTATGATCTGAGGTTGGAAGACGTTCGCGTCGCAATTTGAGGCGCTGCACGGTTGATCCTGCGTCATCTGTCAAATGCAACTACTCCTGCTTGCTGCATGGCAGCCTCATGTTAGGATAGAGCGCAGATTAACCCCCAAAGGAGTTTTCAATGCGCCCCATTTTGCTTGCCGCGCTGCCCATCGCTGCCCTTTTGTCCGGTTGTGAAACGACCGGTGCAAATTATGTCCCCGTCATCGACGGCGCGGTTGGTCCGAATTATCAGGCCGATCTGGCCGCATGTCAGCAGTTGGCACGGACACAACCAGCGCTCGATGACAGCGCCGCGCTGAATACAGTCGCTGGTGCCGGTGCCGCGGCTGCGACGACTGCGATCATCGACAATAGCGGAACCAACGTTTTGGATGCCGCGATTATTGGTGCCGCGGCTGGTCTGACCGGCTCGGCCTTGCAACAACAGGCCAACAAGCAGCAAATCGTGATCAACTGCATGCGTGGCCGTGGCTACAACGTCATCGGCTGATCCGTTCCGTGCGACCGACGACGAGGCACGCGCGCTTGCGCGTGCCTTGCTGGTGAACGCAACTCACGCCGCGCTGGCGGTAACGCGAACAGACAGGATGGGACCGTCCGTATCGCGCATTGCGCTGGCGACCGCCCCGGATGGCGCTCCTGTCTCGCTTATCTCGTCCCTCGCCCCACACACTGCCGCGTTGGAAACTGATCCGGCCTGCTCACTGTTGCTCGGTGAGGCCGGTGAAAAGGGCGATCCGCTGACGCATCCCAGGCTGACTTTGCATTGCCGGGTCCGGTTCGTTGAACATGACGACCCTGCGCGCGACACGTTGCGTGCGCACTATCTGAGTCTTCGACCAAAAGCGAAGCTATACGTCGACTTCACAGACTTCAGGTTCGTGCGATTTTTGGTGTTAGACGGGCTGTTGAATGGCGGGTTCGGCAAAGCATATTCGCTCGGCCCAGGCGACCTTGACCTGACCAATTGACTCCGGTCAGAAGTCGAACAGGTCCTCCAGAAACCCGCCGCGCTTTTTTCGTTTGTAAGACCGGTCGTCATAATCCCGGTCGTCGCGTTGTCGTTGCGGCGCAGGTGACGCGTAGCTGCTGTTGCGCTCCACAATCTTGTCCAACTCTCCCCGATCCAACCACACACCACGGCATTGCGGGCAGTAGTCAATCTCGACTCCCGAGCGTTCGGCGATCACCAGATTGGTGCCGTCGATGGGACATTTCATTGCGATCTCCATTTTCATGACTGTTTTGATAAGGAATATGTAGATCAACCAGCCTGCTCTTCAAGTTGTGGGGCGTATGTCCAAGCAACCAAGTTCTGCGGCACTTTTGTACCGATCAATTGCGCGAGACTATCGGAAAGGCGGCTTGCCAAACCCGAGTGTTTCATCGCCTAATTCTTAACGGGAGATCGGGAGACCAAGATGTCGCTGCTTGTATACTACACGCTCAAAAACGCAGAGGATCATGACGCGCAGGTGGCTGCGATGGAGGCGTTGGTCGCCGCCTGCAAAGCCGAGGGCATCGCTGGCTCGGACGGTTTGCAATATTCCTGCTACGGCACCGAGGACCCCACGCGGTTTGTCGGCGTACTGGAGTTTGACGGGGACGAGGGCCGCGCAGCCTTCATCAACAGCGCCGCGTTTGCAGCGTACCGGGAAACGGTTGGCGACATACTGGCCGGGCCGCCCGACACCACGCCTATCACGGCCATTGCCTCTACCCGGACCTGATCCATGCGCGCACTGGCCCTGTTGATGTTTCTGAGCACGCCCGCCTTTGGGTGGGAGGCGTCAAGCGACGGGCGCATCTGCCGTCTGGACCACAGTACGCCCGAGGTCGAGGTCGCCTTAACCTATGACCCGGCGGTGCCAATTTACGCGATCACCCTGACCCGGCCCGGACAGGTCTGGCCCAACGGGGACGTCTTTGTCATCGCCTATGCGGGGGCCGCGCCGCTTACGATTTCGACCAATCGCCACATGACCGACGGTTCCAGCCCGACAGTATCAGACAGCGGGTTTGGCAACGTGTTGAACGGGCTGGCCTTCAACACCACGGCCACGGCGCTTCTGGGATCGGTGGCCATTCCCATCGACCTCAGCGGCGCGCGACCCGAAGTTGAAGCCTTTGTGGATTGTACCCGCACCCCCTCCGCCGGGGTCTGACTCATATCTTCTGAAAAAGGAAAGCCGATGCTTGTCGCCATGGATCATGTGAACATCCGAACGCCAAACCTGGATAAGATGGTGGCGTGGTACGGGGACATCCTGGGCATGCCGACCGGCAAACGGCCCACGTTCCCGTTTCCCGGCGCGTGGTTGTATCTGGGCGATCAGGCATATGTGCATCTGGTTGGCGTGGATCAGGAGATGGTGACCGGTGCGGACATCGCGCTTGAGCATTTTGCATTTCGCGCCAAAGGGCTGAAGGAGTTTGTCGAGAAGCTGAACGCCGCTGACATCACGCACTCGCTGGACCGAGTGCCTGGTTTCCCGGTGGTACAAGTCAATCTGCACGACCCGGACGGGAACCACATCCATGTGGATTTTGATGTGGCAGAGATGGCGGACATGGACCGATCCGGCGCGGCCTAGCACTTAGAACCGTTTCCAGACCCCCAGCGAAAACCCGATATTGTCCGTCCCCCCACCGCGTTTGTATTCCAGCCCCCCAACCCATTTCATATCGTTGCGCCTAGTGAAAATCAGCGCGGGCGTCAGGGTCCAGCCGAACCCGTAACCTTCCTTGTAGATCGTTTCCAGCTTCACCATCGGCTGCGTGCGCCAATCAGTCGGTATGCCCAGCACCGCGTCGAGTTTGTAAAGCGGCGGGCCCAGCCCCTCGCGCAGCTCCACCGCCGGTTCCAACCCGAACCAGCCATTTGCGCCAACAGACTGCCCATAGAGCACCGCGATCCGGGTCATGCCCGAGATGTCGCCATTGTACTGATGCCAGCCTGCGCCCAATTGCAGCGACAAGCGCCCAGTATCACCCGGCTCCGCAATGGGAATGCGCGCGAAGATCACGCCGTGGCCTACGCCGTCGGCCCGACCGTTGATGTCGATGCCCATCGTCAGATCGTTGCGCAGGCCGTATTCCGTATAGACACTGAATTCTTGGGGTGCGCTGCCATTCCGCAGGATCGCATTGCCCGAGGCGAAGCCCTTGCCCCTTTTCAGCAGCCATGCGCCAGCGCTCGCCTTGCTGCAAAACACGCCGCAGATCAGGCATAACAGTATCATTGACCCGCAGCGCATCCTTCACCCTCCGACGTGCAGGATCGTGGGAGATGGTTAACCTTTGGTTACCGGCGAAGGGCTGCGTTAATCTTTCCTCAAGATGACGCACGTTGACGCGGCAACCCGGCTACGGCTTTATCCCTATACTCAGATGAGGAGGACACCACGATGATCACCGGTCAATGCCTGTGTGGGTCCGTGTCGTGGCAGGCCGAAGGGCCGTTTACCCGCATGAACCACTGTCATTGTTCGATGTGCCGCAAGGCGCACGGGGCAGCGTTTGCCAGTTTCACCTCCAGTCCTGTCGAAGGGTTTTCATGGACGTCCGAGACTGCGACGATCCAACAGTACACGTCTTCCCCGGATTTCGTTCGCGCGTTTTGCAGCGGATGCGGATCGGCCGTGCCGCAGTTGAAATCCGACGGGCAGTCCATGCGCCTGCCGGTTGGTCCGATGGATCTGCCAACTCCGTTGCGCGAAGGGCGGCATATCTTTGTGGGATCAAAAGCACCCTGGCACATCATGCCAGCGGGCGCTGAGACCCATGACGCCTGCCCTGCTGACATGGATCGCAAAGCTGTCGAGGTGCAACCGGAGCACAGCGGCACCAACAACACAGCCTTGCGCGGCAGTTGCTTGTGTGGCGAAGTTACGTTTGCCGTCTCGCCACCCTTTACCGTTGTCCACAACTGCCACTGCTCGCGCTGCCGACGGGCCCGCGCGGCGGCCCATGCGACCAACGGCTTTGTCGCACTTGACGCAGTTACGTTCCATTCGGGCGAAGGCCAGATTAGCGTGTATTACCTGCCCGACACGGGGTTCGGACAGGCGTTTTGCCAGAACTGCGGTTCTGGCCTACCGCGACGGAACGAGTCACGCGGGATTGTCAACATCCCTCTGGCATCGCTGGATGACGATCCGGGGCGCGGGGCGGATGATCATATCTTCACCGGGTCAAAATCCGATTGGTACGACATCGGGGATGACCTGCCACAATTCACTGAAATGCCCGGCTAAACGGAAAGAGAGAGCCGAAGCATCCTTGCGAACGTGTAGACCGGCGCAAGGATGGGCAGCTGTTTGTTAGAGTGACAGTCCGGCCGTGTGCGCCAATAGCACCCGTTTGCGCTCCGCCGATGACGAATAAGTGTTGATTCGGCCTACGGCGACAGCCGGAGTAGAAAACGGCCTTGCCGTTTGGAAGACCACCGTCGCGGGTCGCGTGGCACGTTGCTAAATTGAACCGGCGCGGAGCTGAATTCGCCGCTAGGCCACAACGAAAAACTTGTTCACGATCTTCCATCGGCCATCAACTTTGGCCAATTGCAGCGAGTCGAGGAACTTGCCGCCAAAGTCGAACAGGACCATAGCGCCCGCGTCGCCGAACAGCTGAAGGGACAGGATGCGACCCGGGCCAAACTCCATTGCGGGTCGGTCCGGGCTGCACCACCTGTCAATCTGATCGCGGATCGACACGGAATAGGTTGCGTCGCCCGTAGGGCTGTCCTCGATCCCCATCATATTGGCGATGTCGAGCGCAAAGGCGGATTCCAGTTTGACCCTGTCTTTTGCGAAGTAGCCGTCGAAATAGTCGAACACCGTGGTTCGGATCGCTGTGTCGTCGCTCATGGGTATCCCCCGCTGTCAGGTGTTGGCATTGGCACGCCGCACCTTAGACAGATGAGTGCCGCCGTCCGATTTGCAAGGGACACGTCAAAGCATCGCTTATCCGCTGGACGACCGTTCGCTGCACCCACCATAAGCCTGCGCCACCGACAGCGAATTGCCGACAATGCCAACGCTATTGGTCAGAGAAGACACGTTTTCCGCCCCTGCAGGTGGAGCCAACCCAAAACGAACCGCGCGGTAGCCGGGTTTTGCACGACTGGGTCCGGGGGGTTGCAACACATAGATGCGCTGGGTCGTGGCCTGTCCCAGCCGCGTGCGCGCAAACAGAGATGCACCACACCAGTAGATCGCGTTTTCGGTGAACTCCGCCACCACCTCGAACGTACCATCATTCAGCGCAAACGCTTCGTAGCGGCTTTCATTGCCCGCCTGAGCAGGCTGCAGCATCGATACGGCAAACCCGGCGGCCAGCACGAGTGCCAGGAATTTGTTGGTAAAGGTCATCATCATACCTCCTGTTCTCTTTACGCGCCAAATCCGCATCCGGATCACCGCATAAAAATTAAGCGCAGCATTCGACTGCGCAATAACCCTGCGTAACCTGTCGCTTGTAAACAAGATTCGTGCTGGCCACCCCGGATTGGCTCGTTATTCTCAGGGCTCAAGGTCCTGTACGGGGAGGAGATACATGGACTTTCTGCAGCTGCTTGTCGGCGGCATTGCGAATGGCTGTGTCTACGGCCTGGTCGCTTTGGGTTTCGTGCTGATCTACAAGGCGACCGAAGCCGTGAATTTCGCCCATGGCGACATCATGATGCTGGGCGCATTTGTTGCGCTAACCTTTGTGAACCACGAATGGATGGGGCTACCCTTTGGTGTCGGCCTGCTTCTTTCAATTGTGGTGATGGGGGCATTTTGCTACCTGATGGAGGTGCTGATCATCCGGCAACTCTTTGGTCAACCACAGTTTTCCGTTGTGATTCTGACGATTGCATTGGGCTTTGTGCTGCGGTTCGTGGCCGGGGTTATCTGGGGTCATGAACCACAGTCGCTGGAAACGCCGATGGCCGGCAAAACGCTGGACCTGGGTGGTATCGTGCTGGGGTATGACGAGGCGTTCGTGATCGGTGCCTCGCTGGTGTTGACCGGTATACTTTATGTCTTTTTTGCCCGCACGCGTTTGGGTGTGGCAATGCAGGCGGCCAGTCAGAACCAGTTGGCCGCATATTACATGGGCATCCCGGTCAAGCGTATTTCGTCCCTGATCTGGGCCGTGGCGGGCATGACAGCGGCCGTTGCAGGGACGTTGTTTGCCTCCAAGGGGTCGATTGACCCGTCGCTTGGCCTTTTGGGGATCAAGGCGTTTGCCGCGGCGGTGATTGGCGGGTTCGGGTCCCTGCCCGGTGCGATGTTCGGCGGTCTGATTATCGGCATCGTTGAACCGATGGCGCAGGCCTACGCCCCGCCGGGATACAGCCAGATTGCGCCTTATGCGATCATGCTGCTGGTGCTGATCTTCCGGCCCAATGGGTTGTTCGCCCAGATCCAGCAGAAGAAGGTCTGAGCCGATGCGCATTCACTTCAAGACCGATTACGATCAGGACATCCGACTGTTCGAAGACCGGGGTGATATGGTCCGTTATGGTATTCTGATCCTGCTGGCCCTGTCCGCGCCCTGGTGGCTGGATGAATACTTGTTGGGTGAGGTCACGTATGTGCTGATCTGGATTCTGGCGGGGCTGGGCCTGATGATCCTGGCAGGACATACCGGGCAACCCAGCCTGGGCCACGGCGCGTTTTTGGCGTGCGGAGCGTATATGGAGGTCATCCTGCTGAATGCTGGAGTGCCATTCCTGCTGTCGCTGCCTCTGTCGGGCCTGTTTGCGGGGGTTGTTGGAGCTGTCGTGGCAATTCCAGCTCTAAGGATGAGCGGGATATATCTGGCCATCGCGACACTCGCCTTTGGTATCATGACCGAAGACATCATCATCCTGTTGACGCCGTGGCCCGGCGGGATCGAAGGCGTTTACACGCCAGGGATCACCATTTTCGGCATGTAA
>JBFOMB010000169.1:0-19115 GCA_040830545.1 Paracoccaceae bacterium
GCGGGCGGGGGGAGTGGGCGGGGGCGTGGTGGGGGGTCGAGGCAGACAGGCGGGTTTGCCGCCGCATATGGAGGCCCACCCCAAGCCCGGGGGAGGGGAGGAGGGGGGGGGGCGGGTTTTCCCCGCCGATGTCGCTCTATCCCAAACTGCCGAAAAGCTTTTGCTTTGAGGCGGTGCGCGACATCCCTGCCCTGCTGCAGCCCGGCCCCTGGACCCGCCGCCCCCGGTTTGCCCGGGAGCGGATGAAAGAGGTGGAGCAGATGGCAGATGCCGGTCAACCGGTGTTCTGGCGGCTGGATGTATGAAACGGACCGGGGCGGAGTGGTCTTCGCCCCGGTTCCACGTTACCTCTGTGCGCAAAGCGAAAAAGGAGCCTCAGATGACTTTGAACGTATATCTCTCCGGTGAAATCCACACCGACTGGCGCGAACAGATTGTCGAAGGCGCGGCAGGACTGGATGTCAGCTTCAACAGCCCGGTGACCGATCACGGGGCCAGCGACGATTGCGGCGTGGCGATCCTGGGGGCCGAGCCGAACAAGTATTGGCACGACCACAAGGGTGCGATGGTCAACGCGATCCGCACCCGCAAGGGGCTGGAGGATGCGGACATCGTCGTGGTCCGGTTCGGTGACAAGTACAAACAGTGGAACGCCGCCTTTGACGCGGGCTATGCAGCCGCCTTGGGTAAATCCATCATCGTCCTGAACCCGCCCGAGCATCAGCATGCCTTGAAAGAGGTGCACGCGGCCGCGCTGGCGGTGGCCGAAGAACCGCGCCAAGTGGTTGAAATCCTGCGCTACGTTCTGACCGGAACGCTGCCTCAAAACGGATAAACTCCAGACACAACCGCCACCTTGCGCTCCCTCCGGCTTTCGGACAGGGTCGCGCTGCTGGAATTCAGGACGAGGATACACATGGACACCCGCGCAATTCTGATGGGCGTGGCGTTTGCGCTGATGTGGTCTTCGGCCTTCAGCTCGGCCCGGATCATCGTGGCGGACGCTTCGCCACTGTATTCGCTGGCTTTGCGTTTCCTGTTGTCGGGCGTTTTGGGTGTTCTGATCGCCCGCGCCATGGGCCAAAGCTGGAAACTGAACCGCCAGCAATGGTATCTGACCATCCTGTTCGGCATCTGCCAGAACGCGATTTACCTGGGCCTCAACTTTGTCGCCATGCAAACGGTCGAGGCCGGGCTGGCCGCCATCATCGCCTCCACCATGCCGCTGCTGGTGGGTGTGGCGACCTGGGCCGTTTTCGGGCAAAGGCTGCCGGTTCTGGGCATTCTGGGGCTGCTGGCGGGGTTCTGCGGAGTCGCGCTCATCATGGGCTCGCGGATCAATGCGGGCGTGGATCTATATGGGGTAATCCTGTGCGGCATCGGTGTTCTGGCGCTGACATTTGCCACGCTGGCCGTGCGCGGTGCCACATCCGGTGGCAATTTCATGATGATCGTGGGCCTGCAAATGCTGGTCGGATCAGCGGCCCTGTTTGTCGCCGCCTTCCTGTTTGAAACGCCCCGGTTCAATCCCACATGGCCGCTGCTGGGCGCGTTCCTCTATACCAAGCTGGTTCCCGGCCTGCTGGCCACCTATGTCTGGTTCCTGCTGCTGGATCGGCTGGGCGCCGTGCGCGCGGCCACCTTCCACTTCCTCAACCCTGTCTTCGGCGTCGCCATCGCCGCCGTGCTGCTGGGTGAAACGCTGGGTCTGCTGGATGCCATCGGCGTCCTGATCGTCACCGCAGGTATCCTCGCGGTGCAGCTGTCCCGGCAAAAGGTCTGACACACAGTCTTGCGAAGCGGCTGAAATAGTCCTTTCATTTCCGGCAAAACAACCCACCTTACCCTCAACCAGATATGAGGTGTTCATGACCCAGTATTTCAAAGACCCCGACGCCATCGCCGCCCTGTCGCCCGAAGAATTCTACGTCACGCAAAACGCAGGCACCGAGCGTCCCGGTACAGGCAAGCTGCTGAACAACAAGGAACCGGGCATTTACGTCGACATCGTGTCCGGCGAACCCCTGTTCGCGTCTGCCGACAAATACGAAAGCGGCTGCGGCTGGCCCAGCTTTACCAAACCCATCGAACCGGCCAACGTGGCCGAACTGGAAGATCGCACCCTAGGCATGATCCGGACCGAGGTCCGCTCGACCCACGGCGACAGCCATCTGGGCCACGTGTTTCCCGACGGACCCCGCGACCGTGGCGGGCTGCGCTACTGCATCAATTCCGCCTCGCTCCGCTTCGTGCATCGCAACGATATGGAGGCCGAGGGCTACGGTGACTACATCAACCAGGTGGAGGACGTGACATGACCGATCAAAAACGCGCTGTACTGGCCGGTGGCTGCTTCTGGGGCATGCAGGATCTGATCCGCAAGCTGCCAGGCGTGTCTGCGACCCGCGTGGGCTACACCGGCGGGGACGTGCCCAACGCGACCTATCGCAATCACGGCACACACGCGGAAGGGATCGAAATCTGGTTCGACCCGGCCATTATCAGCTATCGCCAGTTGCTGGAATTCTTTTTTCAGATCCACGACCCAACCACGCCAAACCGGCAGGGCAACGATGTGGGCCTCAGCTACCGGTCTGCCATCTATTATGTGGATGAGGATCAAAAGGCCGTCGCCGAAGACACCATTGCCGACGTCAATGCCTCCGGCATCTGGCCGGGCCGTGTGGTGACGGAACTGGAACCGGTTGGCGATTTCTGGGACGCCGAGCCTGAACACCAGGACTACCTGGAGCGTATTCCCAACGGCTACACCTGCCACTTCCCCCGCCCCGACTGGGTCCTGCCCAAACGCGACGCTGCAGAATAACGCAACGCGGTCCCGGACCTGATCCGGGACCTCCAGCTTTAGCCCACCGCAACCCGCGGTCGACCGCTGGCCTCAACCATCACCGATGCCTCCACAAAGACCTCGCGCGCCTCAAGCTGCGCCGTTTTGACATCGCGGTTCACAGTCACCTCGATGTCGCTGGCCCCGGCATCCCGCGCGCCCTGCTCTGCCTGCGTGCTCAGATGCGTCTCTAACAGGCCCAATGCGGCCTCAACCTCGGTGAAATCCTGCGGCCCGTCCTCCAAATGCACGCGGTACCGGCCCTCGGACGGGGCCGTGACGGTCCCGCTACGCCGCACGGTGACACGCCCGGCCACGGCACCGATGGCATTGGCCACGCCAGCATGTTCCGGCAAGATCATCCGCGTGCCCATCCGTTCCCCAACCGATGGATAATAGGTCGGCGCGGACGCGCCCAGCCCGATCACCGGCAGGTTCAGCCCCGCATCAAGACGCAGAATACCCGCGTGCTTGTCCAACCCCCGCTGCAACAACACATGCCGCGCCAGGTCCGCCGGATCACCGTCAAACCCCGCATCTTCGGCAAAAGCAGCCTCTAACAGGGCCAATTCCGTCTGATAGTGCAGCCGCTCAACAATCATTTGGGCCAGCGTAGCCTCGTCCACCGCCACACGGTCCCCGGATCCAACCCGCCGCCGAGTGAACAGCGCCAGAGCCTTGCGCGCCGCCTCTGCGTCCCAGCTGTCCAGCAGCCCCAGCGCATGTGACGCATCCGACGGGGTCAGCGCTCCGATCTGCACAATCCCACGATCCCGCAACCGGCCCAGCGCGCCCTGCTCCACCCGCGACTTCAACACATCGGCCACTGGGCACACATCCGCGCCAATACGTTCTATTAGAGCCTGTTCCCGGCTGCCCAACCCACTTAGCACCGCCCCCGGCACAACTCGCAGAAACCGCCCGTCATATTCGCCAGGGGTCGAGGCGTTCAGTTGCATGTCCAGCACCCGATGCACCACGTCGGGCGCAATCTGCGCCATCAACGATACGGGCACCACCCGGCGCGGTCCCAGCGTGACACCCCCCGCCAGGCCAGAGGCGTTAAGATGCACCTCGCTGTCGCCACCCAACCCGGTGGTCCGCATGCCCACGGCCTCCACCATGGTACGGAATCCGCCCACATAGGCCCCGTTCGGGTCAATCGCGGGCAATCCGTCCTTGATCAGGGCCACATCCGTCGTCGTCCCGCCAATGTCAGAAACCAGCGCATGCGTTTCCCCGGTCAACCACCTTGCACCAACAATACTGGCTGCTGGACCGCTCAGAATGGTCTCGATCGGCCGGAACCGTGCCTGGGCCGAGGACATCAGCGCGCCATCGCCCCGCACCACCATCATGGGCGCGGTGATCCCCAGCTCGGCCAACCGCGTTTCGGCCCGACCGATCAGCGCGTCGATCATCCCGATCAAACGTGCGTTCAGAACCGCCGTCACTGCCCGTTTCGGTCCATTCAGCTTGGCCGACAAATGATGCGAGCATGTGACCGGCAGATGCGTGATCTCGCGGATCATCTGCGCCACCTGCAATTCATGCGCAGGGTTGCGCGTGGCAAACTGCGCCGCAACGGCAAACCCGGTCACCTGATCCGAAACTGAGTCTAAAAAGGCAGAAACTGCCGCCACATCCAGGGCCGCCGCCTCGGACCCGGCATGGGTGTGCCCACCCGTTACCACGATACAGGGGTCGTCTTTCAACGCCTCCTGCAACCCATGCCGCCCCAGATCGGACTCGCGAAAACCGATATAGATCAGCGCCACGCGCCCGCCCTGCCCCTCGACCAGCGCATTGGTGGCCAACGTCGTGGACAGCGCCGCCATCGTGATCTGATCCGGCGCAACCCCCGAGGCCTCCAACACGGCCTCGACCGCGCCGCCGACGCCGATTGCCAGATCCTGCCGGGTGGTCAGCGACTTGGCGCTGGCCAACACCTCGGAATCATCACGGATCAGAACCGCGTCCGTATATGTGCCGCCTGTGTCGATGCCGAGCGTGATTGCCATGGTCGCCCCCAAATGAACCTCAGCGCATGTAAGGGCGCAGAATTACGACGTCCATTCCATTTGCGGCAAAATCGTCACTTTGGCAGACGCGACACCGCCCATTCAGCCGCCTCTGCTACCGTTGGGTCCGGGTCCGTGGTCAACGCCTGTGCCCGTGGTCGCAAAGCAGGGTTCCCGGAATTGCCAATGGCATAGAGCACGTTGCGCACAAACCGGTCCCGCCCGATCCGTTTGATGGGGGAGCCCGAAAATTTCTGTCTAAACCCTGCATCGTCCAATTGCACCAGATCGTCCAGACGGGGTGCGGCCAGATCATCGCGCGCCATGTAGCGCGCATCGCTGGCGGTGACGGCGAATTTGTTCCATGGACAGGCCGCCAGACAATCATCACAACCATAAATCCGGTTGCCCAGCGCAGACCGCAAGGCTGGGTCGACCGGGCCCTTGTGTTCGATGGTCAGGTAGGAAATGCACTTGCGCGCGTCCAACTGATAAGGTGCCGGAAAAGCATCTGTCGGGCAGACATCCAGACAGGCGCGGCAGGACCCGCAATGGTCGGGTTCGCTTGGGTCCGGTTCCAGCTCCAGCGTGGTGAAAACAGACCCTATAAACGCCCAGTTCCCCCAATCCCGGCTGACCAGATTGGTATGTTTGCCCTGCCAGCCCAGCCCGGCCGCCTGACCCAACGCCTTTTCCGGCACGGGGGCCGTGTCCACGAACACCTTGATTTCGCCCCCGCCCTCGTCGATCAGCCAACGACCCAGCCGTTTCAGGCGCTTCTTGACCAAATCGTGGTAGTCCTTGTTCTGTGCATAGACACTGATCGCGCCCCGATCTGGCTGTTCCAAAACGGCACAGGGGTCATGCTCGGGTGTGTAGCTTTCGGCCAGCATCAGCACCGACCGCGCCTCGGGCCACAGGGCCACCGGATCGCCGCGCCAGTGCACACGATCCGCCATCCACGCCATCTGCCCGTGATACCCGGCGTCCAGAAACGCCTGCAGTCGCTCCATCACCTGCGGCACGGCGTCAGGTCGGCAGACGCGCGCAGACACAAATCCTTCGCCCAGCGCGCGGGCAACCACCCGGTCCTTCAACCCGGCACTCACGTCGTCCTGTCCCGGCAAACCGGCCACACCCGGTCGAGGTTAAAAATCGAGGTCGGCATAATGCGGTGGCGGGCGGAAACCGGGGATCTGATCCGCCAGGATCGACCGGAACGCCGGGCGCGATTTGATCTTGGCGTACCAATCCTTCACCACGTGCGACCGGTTCCAATCCACGTCCGAGATATAGTCCAGTGACGACAAATGCGCCGCTGCCGCGAAATCGGCCAGCGTCATCACATCGCCCGCCAGCCACCGGCGGTGGTCCAGCAGCCACGCCATGTAATCCAGGTGATACTTGATCGCCTTCGCCCCTGCCTTCACGTTCTTGCTGTCGGGATACCCTTCGCCGGTGACCTTCTTGTTCACCCGTTCATACAGCAGCTTGGACGTGACCTCGTTGTGGAACTTGTCGTCAAACCAGCCCACCAACCTACGCACCTCGTAGCGCGCTTCGGGGTCCGTGGGCATCAATGACGGCTCGGGGCGGGTTTCCTCGATATATTCGCAGATCGCGGCACTTTCTGCCATCATCCGCCCGTCCAGCTTGATCACCGGTACCTTGGCCGCCGGGTTGCGGCGCAGGAAATCGGGCTCTGCCTCCCAATACCGTTCCTCGATCAGCTCCACGTCGATCTTCTTTTCCGCCAGACTCAGGCGGACCTTGCGACAGAACGGGGACAGGGGAACGTGGAACAGTTTTGCCATTTTCGGGGTATCTTATTCGACTAATGGACCTTCAATGCCTGTCTGCGCCGGGATTTTCAATCCTCGAAACACGCGGCTCGCCCATCTGCGCGGATGGTGGCCGCACCATCCATGATTGAAGCGGCCCGCCGCGCCACACGCGTACTGGGTTTCGAGGCCGACCGTCGTTTCGGGTTCGGCAGGGTTGCGGCGATCAGTGCCGCTTGCCGGTTGCTCAGCGCCTCGGGCCCCACGCCGAACGAATTGCGCGCCGCCGCTTCGACGCCAAACACGCCTTCACCCATCTCAGCCACATTCAGGTAAACCTCGATGATGCGACGCTTGGGCCAGATCGCCTCGACCGCCGGGGTGATCGCCGCCTCCAGCAGCTTGCGGATCCAGCTGCGCCCCTGCCACAGGAACACGTTTTTCACGGTTTGCTGCGTGATCGTCGACCCGCCGCGTGACCCGCCGGAATCCATCGCCGCACGGATCGCCTCCACGTCAAACCCCCAATGCAGGCAGTAATTTGCATCCTCAGCCGCCACGACGCTGCGCGCCATGACCGGAGCAATATCCTCGATTGGCACCCATTGCCGATCAATCGCGCCCAGCCGTTTCTTTTCCACCCACATCGTATGGGTGATCGGCGGGTTCACCACGCGGAACAGCAGGATCAGCGCCAGTGTTCCCACGATCAGGATTGTCGTGCTGCGCAACAGGATGAACCCCACCCAACGCAGCGGCGCGTAACGCCGCTTCTTGGGGGAGGATTTGCGCTTGCGTCTGCTCTTGGTTGTCTTGCGCGCTGCCTTCGCCATGACCCCTCTATAGGGCAGCGAACCCAGCGCTCAAACCGGTTTTACGCCCGGTTAGGACGGACCGGGCGGACATACCGCCCGGCACGCGCTGTTACTCTGCCGGAACCGCAGCCTCTTCGACGCCCAGCGGCGCAGGCAGATGGATCAGCATTTCTTTCGGGCAAACCTGGATGAAATTCGCCTTCTCGGTATCCCAGTGCTGCAGGATGTCCATCGCCTTGCGGCTCAGCGTTTCCTCGGCGTGGCGCTCGATCAACGTCTCCAGCTCGGATTCCCAGTGCTGCACCGTCACAGGGCACACCACCAGCGTTTCCATGTTCATCAGGGACTGCGCCGTGCCGTCCGGGTCGTACAGATACGCCATACCCCCGGTCATCCCGGCCCCAAAGTTCGCGCCAATCGACCCCAGGATCACGGCCACGCCGCCGGTCATGTATTCACACCCGTTGGAGCCGCAGCCCTCGACCACTACTTTCGCACCCGAGTTCCGGACCGCAAACCGTTCCCCCGCCCGGCCCGCAGCAAACAGATAGCCGTCGGTCGCGCCATACAGCACGGTGTTGCCGATGATCGTGTTCGCGCTGGCATTCAGCGGGCTGACCTGCGGCGGGCGCACAATGATCGTGCCCCCGGACAGGCCCTTGCCGACATAGTCGTTGGCATCACCCGACACTTCCAGCTTCAGCCCCGGTGCCGCAAACGCACCCAGCGACTGACCCGCCGACCCCTGCAGTTTGACCGTCAGGTGGTCGGGCTGCAGCGTGTTGCGCATGCCGAAATTGCGCACGATATGGCTCGACACACGGGTGCCCACGGTCCGATGCGTGTTCTGCACCGCATAAGACAGCTGCATCTTTTCGCCGTCTTCCAGGAACCGCGCCGCGTCGCGCACGATTTCCGCGTCCAGCGTATCCGGCACCGCTTCGCGCGGCTTGTTGCGGTCATAGACAATGCGATGCGACCCATCGACCGTGATCAGCAGCGGATTCAAATCCAGATCGTCCAGATGTGCGGACCCGCGCGACACCTGCGCCAACAGGTCGGCCCGCCCAATCACCTCGTCCAGCGACCGCGCGCCCAGTTCCGCCAGAATTTCCCGGACTTCCTGCGCGTAGAAGGTGATAAGGTTCACGACCTTGTCCGCATTGCCGGTGAACTTCTCACGCAGGCTCGGGTCCTGCGTGCAGACACCCACCGGGCAGGTATTCGACTGGCACTGACGCACCATGATGCAGCCCATCGCGATCAGCGCGGCGGTGCCGATGCCGTATTCCTCGGCCCCCATCATCGCTGCCATGACAATGTCACGCCCGGTGCGCAGACCGCCGTCGGTCCGCAGCGTGACCCGGTCGCGCAGGTTGTTCATGGCCAGAACCTGATGCGCTTCGGTCAGGCCCATTTCCCAAGGTAGACCCGCATATTTGATGCTGGTGGCCGGGCTGGCCCCGGTGCCGCCATTGTGGCCCGAAATCAGGATCACGTCCGCCTTGGCCTTGGCCACACCAGCGGCAATCGTGCCGACGCCCGAGGACGCCACCAGCTTCACCGTCACCTTGCAGCGCGGGTTGATCTGTTTCAGGTCATAGATCAGCTGCGCCAGATCCTCGATCGAGTAGATGTCGTGATGCGGCGGGGGAGAGATCAGCGTCACTCCCTTGGTTGAATGCCTGAGGCGGGCAATCAGGTCGGTGACCTTCATCCCCGGCAATTGGCCGCCTTCGCCGGGTTTCGCCCCCTGTGCGACCTTGATTTCCAGCTCTTCGCAGTGGTTCAGATATTCAGCGGTCACGCCAAAGCGGCCCGATGCCACCTGCTTGATCTTCGCACTGGGATTGTCGCCATTGGGCTCCGGCGTGAAATGCGCCGGATCTTCGCCGCCCTCACCACTGTCGGACTTCGCCCCAATCCGGTTCATCGCAACGTTCAGCGTCTTGTGCGCTTCGGGGCTCAGCGCGCCCAAGCTCATGCCCGGCGTGACGAACCGCTTACGGATCGCCGTGATGCTTTCCACCTCGTCCAGCGGCACGGGTTTGCCCAACGGCTTGATGTCCAGAAGATCGCGCAGATGGATCGGCGGGGCCGCCCGCATCTTGGCCGAAAACTGCTTCCACAGCTCGAAAGACGCGCGGGTACAGGCCGCCTGCAACATGTGCATGGCGTTGGCTTCCCAGGCGTGGGTTTCCCCGGTCGCACGCGCCTTGTAGATGCCGCCAATCGGCAGGGTTGTAGCCGCGTCGGTCCAGCCACGGGCATGGATTTCCTCAGCCTTCACCTGAATACCGCTGACCCCGATCCCGGAAATGCGCGAGGTCATGCCGGGGAAGAATTCCGCACACATGGCGCGGCTCAGCCCGACGGCCTCGTAGTTCAGCCCCCCGCGATAGGAGGAGATGACCGAAATCCCCATTTTGGACATGATTTTCAGCAGCCCGGCGTCAATCGCATCCCGGTAGCGCGCGACCGCCTCGGTCAACGGACCGTCCAGCAGACCGCGTTCAATCCGGTCGGCCAGCGAATCCTCGGCCAGATAGGCGTTCACCACCGTCGCACCACAACCGATCAGCACGGCAAAGTAATGCGGGTCGATACATTCCGCCGACCGCACGTTCAGCGAACAGAACGTCCGCAGACCCTGCCGCGTCAGGTGGCTGTGCACCGCGCTGGTCGCCAGGATCATCGGCATCGCAACCTTGCCCGGCCCCGAATGCTGATCCGTCAGGACCAGATGACCTGCACCCGACCGCACGGCATCCTCGGCCTCGGACCGGATGCGGATCAACGCCTCGCTCAGCGACCGGTCACTGCCGGGCGCGAAGGTACAATCAATCTCCACCAATGGCGCATTGAACTGCTCGGTCAGCTTCTCCCACTGGGCGTTGCCGACAAACGGGCTTTCCAGCACGATGATTTCCGTCTGGCTGCCGTCCTCGTCCAGCACGTTCTTCAGGTTGCCGAACCGCGTCTTCAGGCTCATCACCCGGAATTCCCGCAGGCTGTCGATGGGCGGGTTGGTCACCTGGCTGAAATTTTGCCGGAAATAGTGACTAAGCGGGCGATATTGCTTGCTCAGCACCGCAGGCGGGGTGTCATCCCCCATCGACGCAATCGCCTCTTTCCCGTCCTCGGCCATCGGCGACAGGATGTGTTCCAGTTCCTCGATGGAATAGCCCGCCGCAATCTGCCGCTGGCGCAGTTCCTCACCCCGGAACACCGGCGCTTCGGTCACCTGGGCCAACGCATCGTCGGCAACGTTGATTTTTCCGACCCATTCGCCAAACGGCTGTGCAGCGGCCAGTTTATCCTTGATCTCCTGATCGTGGTACAACCGCCCCTCGGCCATATCCACGGCCAGCATCTGACCCGGACCCAATGCACCCTTTTCGCGCACCACGGCCTCGTCAATCGGGACCATCCCGGCCTCGGATCCGGAAATAAGCAGCCCGTCACCCGTCACGACATAGCGCATGGGTCGCAACCCGTTCCGGTCCAGCCCGGCACAGACCCAACGTCCATCGGTCATCGCCAGCGCAGCGGGTCCATCCCAGGGTTCCATCACCGCGTTGCAATAGGCATACATATCCTGCCACGCATCCGGCAGTTCCTGCGCCTGCTTGGACCAGCTTTCCGGCACCAGCATGGTTTTCGCCATCGGCGCGCTGCGCCCGGCCCGCACCAGCATTTCAAACACCGCATCCAGCGCCGCCGAATCCGACGATCCACCCGCGATGATCGGTTTGATGTCGTCCGCCATGTCCCCGAACGTGGCGCTGGCCATGCGAATCTCATGGCTCTTCATCCAGTTCACGTTGCCCTTCAGCGTGTTGATCTCGCCGTTATGGGCCAACATGCGGAACGGCTGGGCCAGCCACCATTGCGGGAACGTGTTGGTGGAATAGCGCTGGTGATAGATCGCAAAGGTGCTTTCGAACCTCTCGTCCTTCAGGTCCGGGTAGAACTCAGCCACCTGCTCGGCCAGCATCATGCCCTTGTAGATGATCGAGCGGCAGGACAGGGACGCGATATACAGACCGCTGATCCCCTCAGCCGCCGCTGCCTTTTCGACCCGGCGGCGGATCACATACAGTTCCCGTTCGAACCGTTCTTCATCCACGCCTTTGGAGTTCGAGATGATGATCTGTTCAATCTCGGGTCGGGTCGCGTTCGCCTTTTCGCCCAGAACGGACGTATCGACCGGCACATGCCGCCAGCCATAGATCGTGTATCCCTTGCGCAGCACCTCGGTTTCGACAATCGCGCGGCAGGTTTCCTGAGCGCCAAAATCCGTGCGGGGCAGGAACACCTGACCGACAGCCATCAGCTCCTGCTGACGGGGTTCATGGCCGGTACGGCGCACCTGATCATAGAAGAACGACACCGGAATCTCGACATGGATACCGGCCCCATCGCCGGTCTTGCCGTCCGCATCCACAGCCCCGCGATGCCAGATCGCCTTGAGCGCTTCGATCCCGGCCTCAACCACCTTGCGGCTTTTCTTGCCATCAATCGACACCACCAGCCCGACACCGCAGGACGAATGTTCGTCCTCTTCGCGGTACAGACCGTTTTCCGCCATCCACTTGCGCTTTGCTTCTTCGGCCTGGGCCCATTCGCTATCGTATTGCAACATGCGTCCTTCCCTTCGTGCAGGGGCGGGGGAGACGTTTGTCAAATACGTCACCACGCCTGACCTTCCTGCTGTATTCGGATCATACCGGCGGTGTACAGGTTGTGTACGGCCTGTGTACCGGAATCATACCTCTATTCTGCGGCCACAGCCCCCGGCGCGGACAGGTCCCGCAGCACCGCCTGCGCACAGTCCCGACCATCCCGGATCGCCCACACCACCAGCGACGCGCCACGCACGATATCGCCCACGGCATAGACCCCCGGCAGCGCGGTTGCGCCCGATTCAAACTCGGCCCGGATCGTACCCCAACGGGTCACGGTCAGCTCTGGCTGATCCCACAGGGTCGGAAGCTCTTCGGGTTCAAAGCCCAGCGCCTTGACCACGATGTCCGCGTCCTCGGTATAGTCCGCGCCTTCGATCACCTCGGGGGACTGACGGCCACTGGCATCCGGGGCACCCAGCCGCATTTTCTGGACCCGCACACCGGTCACACAGCCCGCGTCACCGCCTGCATCCGTCGCCTGCAGGTCGGATACAAACGCCTTGGGTGCGCTCAGCCATTCGAACACAACGCCTTCTTCCTCGGCGTTTGCAACCTCGCGCTGGGACCCCGGCATGTTGGCCCGGTCCCGGCGGTACAGGCATTTGACGCTGGACGCGCCCTGCCGGATTGCCGTGCGCACACAGTCCATCGCTGTGTCGCCACCACCGATCACAACCACGCGCTTGCCCTCGGCGTTCAGCGTGCCGTCTTCGTATTCCGCGACGCTGTCACCAAACCCGACCCGGTTGGACGCCGTCAGGTAATCGATCGCCTTGATCACACCCGCCGCGCCGTTGCCCGGAATCTCCAGATCCCTTGATTTATAGACACCTGTGGCGATGATCACCGCATCATGTTCCGCCCGGATCGTCGCGAAAATGTCCGCGTCCACGTCGCAATCCTGCACAAAGGTCACGCCGGATTTCTCCAACTGCTCGACCCGGCGCATGACCACGTCTTTCTCCAGCTTGAAGCCGGGGATGCCATAGGTCAGCAACCCGCCCGCGCGGTCATAGCGGTCGTATACCGTGACCTGCACACCAGCCTGCCGCAGTACATCCGCCGCCGCCAACCCGCCGGGGCCTGCGCCAATGATGCCCACGGACTCAACCCGCTCATGATCAGGCACGATAGGCGCGACCCAGCCCTGCTCCCACGCTGTGTCGGTGATGTATTTCTCGACCGAACCAATGGTGACCGTGCCATGCCCGGACTGTTCGATCACGCAATTCCCTTCACACAGCCGGTCCTGCGGGCAAATCCGTCCACAGATTTCGGGGAAGGTGTTGGTCGCTTGACTGACCTGATAGGCCTCCTGCAACCGCCCCTCGGCGGTCAGGCGCAGCCAATCGGGGATATTGTTGTGCAGCGGGCAATGCGACTGGCAATAGGGCACGCCACACTGGCTGCAACGGCTCGCCTGCTCGGCGGCCTTCTCGGCCGCGTACTCCGCATAAATCTCATCGAAATCCTGGCGCCGTAAATCGGCACCACGTTTTTCCGGCATGTCCCGATCAATCGAAACAAACTTCAACATCGGCTGTTTGGCCATGACGTCCCTTTGGCTGGCGTTGGAAATGTCCGTTTAGACGACGCCGCAGGGCAATAAAAGTCAAAAGCTATGACCTATTCGCAGAAAAGCACCTCTCCCGCTTCAAATTCTGGGTGAACACCGCTCAAAACTATGTCCGTACCGGACCTATTTAACATATTTCCCTTTTCCCGCGAACCCATGTACCTACGCGCAAGTCATTGTGATTAAGGTCAAAGACCCGTTATGCCGCTTTATCTGCTTTTGTTCGTCGCCATCATCCAGGGCGTGACCGAATTCCTCCCGGTGTCGTCCTCTGGCCACCTCATCCTGTTGCCGGACCTGACCGGGGCGCAGGATCAGGGGCAGTTCATCGACGTTTCAGCCCATGTCGGCACACTGTTCGCGGTGGTCCTGTACTTCCGCAAGGATGTCGCTGCTGCGCTGATCGGCACCGGCCATTTGATTCGCGGTCGTCTGTCCACACCACAGGCGCAACTGGCTCTGGGCCTAGTCGTCGCAACCATACCGCTGGTGTTGTTCGGGGCCTTCCTGCATTTCACCGGGCTCAGCGACGCACTGCGGTCGGTCAAAACCATCGCCTGGACCATGCTGATCTTTGGCCTTGTCCTGTACTGGGCCGACCAAAAGGGACCGGAGGTCAAGGACAGTCAGATATGGCCGATACGCGACGCGATCATCATGGGCCTCTGCCAGGCCATCGCGCTAATCCCCGGCACATCCCGGTCCGGCATCACCATCACCGGCGCACGTGCACTGGGCTACACCCGCGAAGGCGGCGCGCGATTGGCCATGTTGATGTCGATCCCGGCAATCCTGGCATCCGGCACTTTGCTGGCGCTGGATGTGGCATCAGAAGGGAATGTCGAGGCATTGACCGATGGTGTGATTGTCGCGGTGCTGGCCTTTGGTTCCGCGCTGCTGGCGCTCACCTTGATGATGCGCCTGCTCCGCTCCGTCAGTTTCACGCCTTACGTGATTTACCGGGTCATCCTTGGCGTGATCCTGTTGGTCTACGCCTACGGATAAACCGTCAGGGCCGCATGTTTGTCGCCGATTCCTTGATCGCGTCGTACTGCCCAGTGGGCCGGAACCGCCACAAATAGTCCGGCAGCACCGCCTCCAAAGTCACCGGCTCGATCCCCAGATCAGCAAAACTATTGGCCCCTTCGGACACCACATTGTCCTTCGCCAGGCTCTTCACCTGATCCCGAGTCAGCATGGAGTTCCGCACCAGACCAAAGCTGACCGCCTGCATCATGTCGAACCCGAACGCCGTGATCCGTGCCATCCAGAACGGCATGTCGAACACCACACGCGTGCGTCGGCATTCTTCCAGCATCATGTCCATCAGCGCGCGGAAACTGTGCACATCCGGTCCGCCCAGTTCATAGACACCCGGCGCCGCGTGCCCCAACAACGCTTGTTCCGCCGCCTGTGCAACATCATCCACCCAAACCGGTTGAAACAGTGTGCTGCCTCCGGCAATCGGCAGGACCGGCCCCATACGCGTCATCTGACCAAAGCGGTTGAAGAACGAATCTTCCGTCCCGAAAATGATCGAGGGCCGCAGGATCACCGCATTCGGCATATGCTCCAGCACTGCCGCCTCGCCCTGCGCCTTGCTCTGCTGATATGCGCTGTCAGACTCCGCATCAGCCCCAATCGCCGACAGATGCACCATCTGCCCAACACCCTCTGCCGCCGCCAGACGCGCGATCCGCTCGGGTCCTTCGCCCTGCACCGCGTCAAAGGTGTTCTGCCCGTTTTCGGCCAGCACACCAACGCAGTTCACAACCGCATCCGCGCCCTGCATCGCCGCTGCAACAGACACGTCATCGCGAATGTTGCACTGCACCGGTTCGACCTGACCAACCACGCCATACGGTTTGACAAACAGCGCCTCATTGGGCCGACGCACCGCCACACGCACCCGCCAGCCCTGCGCGGCCATTCTGCGAGCGATGTAGCGCCCGACAAAACCGGACCCACCGTAGATCGTGACGAGCTTGGACATTGCTGGGCTCCTCTCTGAGTATCAGGCTTCGGTCTAATGCCGCACGCCCCCCCAAACAAGCCGCAAATCAGCGCAGTTTGGAAGGGTTTGCGCGGGATATTTAAAGAAGCTGAAAAAACTGTTCCAAATCCCCCAAGAATCCGTTTGACACCCCCCAATGCTCCGCGTAAATGCACGGCTCACGACACCTGCCCAGGTGGCGGAATTGGTAGACGCGCTAGCTTCAGGTGCTAGTGTCCGTATGGACGTGGAGGTTCGAGTCCTCTCCTGGGCACCAAATTTCCGAAAATTGAACAGTACTGCGGCCCGGCTTGGGCCTGGGCTTGTGCAACGGCGGTGTCGGCGAGTGCAAAGCTGCGAAAAGCAAACGGAAAAAGGCGATCTGCCCAAACGCGATGTCTTCGCTGGTCACCCTGACACTGACAAACGTGCCGTCATCAGCAAGCCAGCCGGAAGCACCGGACCGACACACCAGAACGGGCTGTCTCGGTCGTTCACTCGTGGGTATCTTGTTTGGCCAAAGCATCGCGCAATGCGTCTCCGGCCAAGTTGATCGCCAAGACACAGATCACCACGGCCAGCCCGGGCCAGAACATCTGTAACGGTGTTGAGCGCAAGTGTACGCGAGCGTCCAGCAGCATGGATCCCCATTCGGGGTTCGGGGGTTGCACACCAAAGCCCAGAAAACCAAGCGCCGAAATGCCAAGAATTGCCCGGGCAAACATGCCAGTCCAGACAACTGTGAGGGACGGGATCAGGGACGGTAGATAGTGCCATCGTGCAATGGACCATCCGGGCAGACCGGCCAAACGGGCCTGCACCACGTAACCCCGGCTGCGCACAGACAATCCGATACCGCGCGCAACGCGGGCATACCGCATCCAGCCCGTCACGCTGAGGGCGAAAATCAGGCTCCATGTGCCGGCGCCCATCAGCCCTGCAATCACGATGGCAGCGACAAGTTCCGGAAACGCCAGAAACGTATCTGTTGTCCGCATGACGATCCAGTCGGCGAACCTGCCTCCGAGCGTGGCGGCAAGCCCGATAGCAGTTCCAATCACAAGGCTGATGATCGAAATCAAAAACGCCAGCCCAAGCGACCAGCGCGCGCCGTACAGAAGCCGAGACAACGTATCCCGTCCGAATGCATCAGTTCCCAGCAAATACTCGCAACCGGGAGCCGACAGGCGCTTCGGGATGTTGATTGCCGTCGGATCGTAAGGCGCAAAAACCGGTCCAAGACCAGCAAGCAAGACAAAGGCAACAACCAGCACCAGGACGCTACGCATTGCTCTCTCCGATCCGGGGATCGAGGACGCGATAGATCATGTCGATTGCCAGGTTCACCGTCACGAAAACCAGTGCCGTCAAAACCACAACCGCCTGCACGTGGGCAAAATCCCTTGCCATGATCGCCTGAACCAGAAATGTGCCGAGGCCGGGTCTGCCAAAGATCACCTCGACCAGGACAAGCCCCTCAAGCAGGAAAGCCAGTTCCAGCCCGAACACGGTGATGACGGGTATGGCCGCATGAGGAGCGATGTGATCCCGACTCAAGGCCCGCTGTGAAACGCCCCGACGCCGGAACGCCGGAAGAAACGGCTGCCCGCGCGCCTCCAGAATTCCCGAGCGAATGATCCTTGTCAAAGACGCTGCCACACCCAGGCCCAAGGTCAGCGCAGGCAGGATCGCGTGAGCAGGCGTGCTGGCCCCCAGGGCGGGAAGCCAGGCCAGTTTGACCGAAAAGACCAGAATCAGGATCAGACCGAGCCAATAGGCCGGGATGGCGTTCCCCAGGGACGCGATGCCCACAGCAACCCGATCCAGAACGCCACCAGGTTTTTTTGTTGCCACCAGGGCCAGCGGAACGGAGACACAAAGTCCAATGGCAAGCGCCGCAAATGCCAACGGGAAGGTATAGCTGATCGCAGTGAATAGATCAGGCCAGACCGGGCGACCTGTGACAGCCGAAAACCCGAAATCCAGTGTCACCAACGGACCAAGCCACGCCCAGAAAGCCCGCCAGAATGATCTGTTTAGGCCAACTTCTTCGCGGACCTGATCAATTACGTCGTCGGTCAGAAGCGCGTCAAATCGGGCCATGGCAATGGCCTGTGCCGGGTCGCCGGGAGCATTCCAAAGCAGGGCGAAGGTCAGGATCGCGGTGCCGGACAGCACAACCAGCGCACGCAGCAACAGGGCACCAAAGGCTTTGATCATGCGATGACCTCAAGCGCGCCCAGGGCAATTGCGGCATCCCGCAGAGCGCGACAATACTCCGTTTTGGGATTTAGAACAAAGGTTCTGGGGTCTGCGATCTGTTCGATCCGCCCGGCCCGGAGCACCGCAACCTGATCTGCATGGGCCACGGCAAATCCAAGGTCGTGCGTGACGATCAGCGCGGCAAACCCTTCTTCTGCCTGCAGATCCGAAATCAACCGAGCCGTATGTTTCTGGGTCACAGCGTCGAGGGCCGAAAGTGGTTCGTCAAACAACACCAGGGGCGGCGCCGCGATCAAGGCACGCAGAATACCAGCACGCTGCGCCTGTCCTATCGAAACCTGTTCCGGACGACGCTCCAACAGATCAAGCGGTAACTCCAGCCCGGCGCAAAGCCGTTCCAACCGTCCGGGTGCCAGTGTGACACGCTGCGCAACAATCGGTTCCATGATTGAACGACGAAGGCTAAGCACCGGATTGAAGGCCGCACGAGGTTCTTGCATGACCAAGGCCGGGCGCACGTCGCGGGTCGGCGCGCCATTCCAATTTACTTCGCCAGAGGCCGGTTTCAGAAGACCCAGAATGGCGGAAATCAAGGTTGATTTGCCTGCACCGCTTTCACCCACAATGGCGAGGGTTCGGCCAGCTGGCAGCGTCAGCGAAACATCCAAAAGCGTCACCCGACTGCCACGCTTCACAACAAGGTTGCGCACCGTCAGCAAGGCAACGCCATCCAGTTGCGATGTGCGGCCAGTGTCTTTGCCGCAGGTGTGTTCGGTCGGTTGAGGATGTCTGTGGTCGGTCCCTGCTCGACCAGGCGCCCGGCGTCCATCAGTATCAGGTGATCGACATGCTGTGCTGCAAGCCCCAGGTCATGGGTGACCAGGATCATTGCTGTATCTCTGCCGTCCAGAAAGGCCCTCAGCAGATCCATCGTCGCGGCAGCAACCACAGGATCCAGTGCCGACGTCGGTTCATCCAAAACAATCAGATCCGGCGAACCAATCAACGCCATTGCGATCACGAAACGCTGCTGCATTCCGCGGCTCCAGCCCCAGGGACGTTTGCGCACATCACCACCTTCGATTCTGAGCGCCCGAAACAACCCGGATTGATCAGTTTGTCCTGCACGCAGCCCCAGCGCCACTTCGGCCTCGCGCCAATGAAACGCCA
>JBFOMB010000170.1:0-7230 GCA_040830545.1 Paracoccaceae bacterium
CCGATGTCGGCTATGCCAAAGGCGTACCGATGGGCGGCGATCTGCCCGCAGGGTCCGGTGCACCCACTTTCATTGTGGCTGCGTTGAAGGATGCCTATTCCGGCAATCTGGACCGCATCCAGATCGTCAAAGGCTGGGTGCAGGCCGACGGATCAACAGCCGAACAGGTCTACGACGTGGTCTGGTCAGGTGATCGGGCACCCGGGGCGGACGGCAAATTGCCCTCGGTCGGCAGCACTGTGGATGTGGCCAACGCGACCTGGACCAACGCAATCGGCGCGCCCGAACTGATCGGCCACTGGCAGGACCCGGATTTCGACGCCACCCAACCGGCCTTCTACTATGCACGGGTGATCGAAATCCCGACGCCGCGATGGACGGCTTACGAGGCCAAACGGTTCGGCGTCCAGATGTCCGAAGAAGTGCCCATGACGGTACAGGAACGCGCCTACACGTCGCCGATCTGGTACACGCCCTAGGGACACACAGACACAGTCCCGGGCCTGACCCGGGACCTCTGCCGTCGCGGTTAATTCTCCGCCTGCAACCCGTCCAGATTGTCCAGAAACACCCGCAGGCACCGGTTGAAGGTTTCGACTTCCTCCGCCGACAGTCCCTGCAACAACCGCTGCTGCCGCGCCAGTGCCACCTCCAGAATCTCTGCATGCAGCGCGTGCCCGGCAGCGGTCAAATGCCACTCGGTCGACCGCACTGTATCCGGGGCCGCCAACCCTTGCGCCTCCAGCCGCCGCAACGACCGACTGACCGCCGCCTTGTCGATCCCGATGGTTCGGCCCGAATGGCTGACCGTGCTGCCCGGTTCCCGCGTGAGCATCACCAGCATCCGCCAATCCATCGCGCCGATCCCGAACCGCGCCTGATATTCCCGCGCCGCCGCCCGCGTGAACCGGTTCGCGGCAAAGCTCAGCAAAACCGTGGGCGACCGGCGAAAACTCAGCGTCCGTGCACCGGTCTCTGCCTCGTCAGTCAGAAACAGATCATCGCTCAGCGTCTCTGATAGGTCACCCTGCATACCCAAACTAAAACAGATTGATGTTGACCTGACAACACTCTACTGTTGACTTGACAACAGAAACACGTGGAGGAGCCTGATGTCCAACGCCCCTGTTTATGAAATCGACCCCGTCGCGTTCACCGCCAACCCCTACCCAGACCTTGCGCGGATGCGGGCTGAAACGCCCATCGCCTATGTGCCGCAACTTGGCGCCACTCTGATCACCAAACGCGACGTGATCCATAAACAGGAGAAACGCGTGGACGTGTTCTCCTCGCTCCAGCCCGGCGGCCTGATGACCGAACTGATGGGTGAAAACCTGATGCGCAAGGATGGCGATGCGCACATGCGCGAACGCAAGATTCTGTTCCCCGCGCTCAGCCCCCGCACCGTGCAACAGCATTGGAAACCGATCTTTCAGGCCGCTGCCGAACGGGTCGTGGCCGATCTGAAGCCCAGGGGCCAGTGCGATTTCGTCAAAGATTACGCCATGCCCGTCTCTGCCCACGCGCTGATCGCAATCACCGGACTGACCGACATGAGCCCCGCCGAAATGGATGGGGCCAGCCAAGCGATGATTGACGGCTGTTCAAACTATGGCGGTGACCCCGAGGTCGAAGCCCGCTGTAATCGCGGCACTGCCCTGATCGACACCCATATCGACCGCATGTTCGACAATCCGCCCGAAAAATCCGCACTGGCTGTCCAGAAAGACGCCGGGCTGGAGATGGAGAGCACGCGCGCCAACATCAAACTCATCATCTCGGGCGGGCAAAACGAACCCCGCGACGCCATCGCAGGCACAGCCTGGGCGCTGCTGACCCATCCCGAACAACTGCAAATGGTGCTGCGCGGCGAAAAGACGTGGGAAGATGCGTTCAACGAATATGTCCGCTGGATCAGCCCCATCGGCATGTCCCCCCGCCGCATCGCCCGTGACGACGTGATCGAAGGCGTGCATTTCGAGGCCGAGGAACGCGCCTTCTTCATGTTCTCCTCCGCCTCCCATGACGAAGACTATTTCAAAGATCCCGAAACCTACGACATCACCCGCGACACTCAGGCATCGATCCCCTTTGGCGCTGGCCCGCATTTCTGCGCCGGGGCCGCTGCCTCCCGTTGCCTGATCCGCGAGGTCGCATTGCCCATGGCATTCGAACATTTCCCCAACCTGCGCGTAACGGGTGATGTGCCCTTCACCGGCTGGGCCTTCCGTGGTGCAACTGCCATGCCTGTCGCGTGGGATACGTGATGCCGTTCCATTTTGACGCCGCTGAGTTTGCCAAACGCCAGTCTACCGCACGCGCGGCACTTCAGGCACAGGGGCTCGACGCGCTGCTCATGTTCGCCCCGGAAAGCCAGTATTGGCTGTGTGGTTACGACACGTTCGGTTACGCGATGTTCCAATGCCTCGTCCTGACAGCGGGCGGAGAGCTGCATCTGCTGACCCGCCTGCCCGACCTGCGACAGGCGCAGCAAACCTCGACACTGTCAGACGAGCAGATCCACGTCTGGACCGAGGTTGAGGGGGCAAATCCCGCAGACGACCTCACCCGCCTGCTGGCCAATCTGGGTGTGACTGGTCAGATCGGCTATGAAAGCCGCACGGCTGGCCTCACCGATCACAACGGCCAGCGCCTGCGCACCGCCCTGCCCGGCCTGATCGACGCCTCGGACCTGATCCCGGCCCTGCGCCGTGTCAAATCCCCGGCAGAGGTCGCCATGCACCGCCGCGCCGCCGCCCTATCCGACGACGCGCTGGATGCCGCCCTCAACGAGACCCGTGCAGGCGCGGACGAAAGCCACATTCTCGCCGCCATGCAGGGCGCAATCTTTCGCGGCGGCGGCGACTATGCCGGCAACGAAATCATCCTCGGTTCAGGCGATGGCGCCCTGCTCTGCCGCTCCCATTCCGGTCGCCGCACCCTGTCCGCACAGGACCAGTTGACCCTCGAATGGTCCGGGGCCTATGCCCGCTACCACGCGGCCATGATGCGCACCGTGGTCATCGGCCAACCCCAACCGCAGCAATACAGCATGCTGGAGGCCTGTACCGAAGCCCTGGAAGCATGCGAAACCGCCATCCGTCCCGGTGCCCCGATGGGTGACGTCTATGACGCCCACGCACGGGTTTTTGACGCGCGCGGCCTGTCCCACGCCCGGTTGCAGGCCTGTGGCTACGGCATGGGCGCGGTCTATCCCCCGATCTGGGTCGACTTCCCCATGTTCTACGAAGGCAACCCGCAGATCATGCAGGAAAATCAGGTCTTCTTCCTGCACATGATCCTGATGGACAGCGACGCGGGGCTCGCCATGTGCCTGGGTCACAGCGTTCTAGTCACCGAAAACGGCATCGAACGCCTGTCCCGCTACGGGACAGAGATGTTGATCCGCTGACCCCCGCGCCCCATATCTAGGACATGTTGAAACTCACGCCCATCATGCTGGCCGTGCTCTACGGTCTGGCCATGTACCACTTCTCGGTCTGGCGCACCCGCAAGGAGCTCGACGAAAAATCGACCGAACTTGCGGATCGCACCCTGCGCCAGATCACCGACCGGCTGGCCAGTGCACTCGATGTGTCGCGTGTGCCTGTTTATGTCTACGAAATCGACCCGGTGAACGGCCTTGCCGCCCCGGACGGGCGCATCTTCATCACCCGCGGCTTCTACCGCAAATACCAAAGCGGCGAGGTCAGCGCAGAGGAACTCGCCAGCGTCATCGCCCACGAACTTGGCCATGTCGCGCTCGGCCATGCCCGTCGCCGAATGATCGACTTCTCCGGCCAGAACGCCCTGCGCACCGCGCTCGCCATGGTGCTCAGCCGCTACATTCCTTTTGTCGGCGCCTGGATCGCCGGGCTGCTCACCAGCCTGCTGGCCGCGCGCCTTAGCCAGACGGACGAATACGAGGCTGACGCCTACGCCGCCGCCCTGCTGACCAAGGCAGGCATCGGCGTCGACCCGCAAAAATCCCTGTTCCGCAAGCTCGACGCACTGACCCAGCAACGCGCGGGCGTAACGCCAGCGTGGCTCATGACCCACCCCAAAACAGACAAACGGATCGAAGCCCTCGAAGCCCTCGAAGCCCGCTGGCAGGCCTGACACTCCAACCGGCCCACACGCCCTAACCCCTTCATCTTTGTCCAAATACTCTCAGGGGGTTTGGGGGATGAAATCCCCCAAGGCCTGCGTGGCCTGAACGCAAACCAACCTGCGCGCCGCTAGGCGCACCCTATCGCAAAATCTATTGCGCCACCCCCATCGTCTCCCAACGATCCACGATCTCACCACCGGAAACCACCACCACCTGCCCAAATTCCGGCAACACCGCCTCGCTCTGGGTTGGGCGCAAAAACGCGAACCGATCCACGGGCGAGCGTTTCAGGTACGGCCCGCTCCACACCTCCTGGTTCGATGAGTGCCCGAACACCCCGGAATAGCCATACCCGGCCGGGTGCACCGGCTTGCCCTTCCAATACCCGCCATAAATCGCCAGATCCGCCTTCCGCCGCAGGCGAGTCAGGGCCTGCACGGCATCAAACCCCGGCACCGGATTGTCGGGCATGTATTTCAGGATCGGTGCGGCAATGAACAGGGCCGGTTCAAACCCCTCGGTCGAGGGCAGGTCAAAATCCGTCGGCTTCACCAGGACCGAACCCAATGACACCTCGCTCACCCCCTCAGCCCGGCCATAAGCGGCAAAACTCATGCTGCCCCCGGTGTTCACCAACCCCTCCGACACCAGCGCCGCGCCCTGCTGCAAGGCTGATAACACCTGCCGCCGCGCGCTGCCCTTCACCAATCCCGGCAGCTTCGCCAGATGCGGTTCATACCCCATTACACCGACCAGGCTCAGACCCTGCATCGCCCGCACGGCATGGGCCACCCTTGCGGCCTGATCCATCGCCACCCCCCCGCGATGCAGCCCCGCGTCCAGCTCCAGCGCCACGCGCAGGCTCACACCACGCGCCTTCGCCAGCTCCGCATATTGCTCGGCCCGCGCCACCGTATCGACCAGCCACGTCACCTGTTCCGCCGCATTGGGACATTCCGCCAACACCTCCGCTGCGCCGCGCACGGGCAAGGGCTTGCCCAGCAGATGTGTCCACTCCGGTCGCGCCTTCAGCATCACCCGCAACCGTTCGAGCGAAAAGGTCATGACCCCCACCGCCTCCAACCCCGACACCGCGCGGTCCAGCATAGGCAGGCAGGCCAGCGACTTCGCCACCACCCGCAGCCCCACACCCGCCTGCACCCGCCTCCGCGCCAAAGCGATGTTCGCCTCGAACCGGTCCAGATCCAGCACCAGACACGGGCTGGCCTGCCCGGCCTGCACCAACACCTCGTCCAACGTCTCAAAATAGCTTTGGGTCATCTTGCAAACAGCTCCGCCAGTGCAGGCGACATGAACCGATCTTTAGGATCAAACCGCGCCCGCAACGCATCAAACTTGCCCAGATCCGGGTACAACGCTTCCAGATTCGCGCGTTTCAACCCGTGCAGCTTGCCCCAATGCGGACGTCCCCCCGCCGCACGGAACACCGCCTCGCAATCCCGGAAATAGGCCACGTAATCCTGTCCCGCCGCCATATGCACCGCCACGGACACACGCCCGCCGCCCTGAAACGGAGATAACCACGCCGTGTCCCCAGCCGTGCGGCGCACCTCGATCGGGAACCACACGTCCCGGTGCTTGCGCGCCAGCAGCCCCTCGATCTCGTCCAGCACATCCCGTGCCACCTCGGGCGGCAGGTGATACTCCATCTCGTTGAACCGCGTCCGCCGGGTAGAGCTCAGCACTTTCCAGCTTTCACCGACATAATCCTCGTCACTCATCACCGCCGCCAACAGCCCAATGGCCCCGCGCCGCAAGCCCGGCCATGCTTTCAGATGCCGCGTCGCCTTCAGGTACGCCACGCCCAGCTCGTCCAGATCCATCGGCGGCTTGCCCGGCACATCCTCGGTCACGTCATGTGAAATCCCCACGCCCCGCCCCGCGTGGGGCAACAGGAAAAATTCGTAATTCCGGTGACTTGCCCAGCGATCTTCCATCTGACCGATCAACTCTTCCGCCGGTTTGATCGCAGTCCGGCGGCGCAGGTTGTATGCGGGCACAACTTCCATCTCCACCTCGGTCAGCACGCCCAGCAGCCCCAGCGCCACCTGCACCCCCGGCAGGTCCTCCGCCGAGACGTCCTGCACCTCGCCCGTGCCATCCACCAACCGCGCGCCGGTGATCTCAGCCGCCAGACAGGGCAAGGTCGCGCCGGTCCCGTGTGTCGCGGTCGAACTCGCCCCGGCGAGCGTCTGGACATTGATGTCCCCGAGGTTGCGAAAGGCCAGCCCCTTGGCCGCCAGCGCCTCGGACAACACATGCAGCGGCGCATTGGCATCCAGCCAAACGCGTGAACCCTCCACCACCCTAACCGGGTCTCCATCGGGCTGCGGCGCGATCACTGCCCCGGCACCGGGCACCAAAGGCGTAAAAGAATGCCCCGTGCCCACTGGCCGCACACAATCCGCTGACCGGATCGCCGCTGCAATCTCTGCCGCGCCTTTGGGCTGCAACACCGGAGCCGAACATTGCTGATTACCGGACCAGTTTGACCACATATCTCCCCCATTTTTCCCGATTAGGCGGTGGAACGAGGCAGCGCGCAAGGCTGACTTGCCGTCATTCTTGCTGGCTGCTGCCCAAGGCGCGGAATCAAGCCCGAAGGGCGCCGCGCCATCGCCGGGCCGATCCCTCGGCCTGGCGATACCGCGACCGAGCACACTCCGCTCTCTGTCCTAGCACTGACAATGGAGAGATAAACCGTCTTCCACTTCCGATGGTTCGCCAATCCTCGGCCCGACGTTGGCGCGGCTTGGCAGCCTGCGAACTGGCTCGAGTCCACATTGCAGCCCCTCACCTCCCTGCCGTAAGACAAGCGCATGTTGGACATGGAACACGTCACTGCGGGCCTCCCCCTCATCCTCGCAGGCGCAGTCTGCGGTGGCTTCGTCAATGGCCTGGCGGGGTTTGGCACCGCACTCTTCGCGCTTGGCTTCTTCCTGCAGGTCCTGCCGCCAACCCAGGCGGTCGGACTGACGCTGGTGCTCGCCATCACCACCGGCCTGCCCGGCCTCTGGGTCGTGCGCAAAAACCTGATGGACCAACCCCGCCGCACATTGCGCTTCTTGGTCCCGGCCCTGTTTGGCATCCCTCTGGGC
>JBFOMB010000171.1:0-38629 GCA_040830545.1 Paracoccaceae bacterium
GAAACCGGGCCGCAGAAATGGGATACGTTGCGGGTCCCGCGCCTGCCAAAGTGGTTGCGCAATCGATTGAATGACGCCTGGGGGGCTGACATTCTTGCCGCAATTGAAAAGGCGCATTTTGCAGGCGCGCCACTGGACCTGACATCGCGGGCGACGGATTTTACCCTGCCAGATGCAACGGTCCTGCCAACCGGGTCGCTGCGGATCACCGGATCGCCGCAAGTGTCAGCCTTGCCGGGTTACGATGATGGGTCTTGGTGGGTGCAGGACGCCGCAGCCGCGATCGCTGCGCGGGCTTTGAATGTCCAAGCAGGTGAGGTCGTTGCCGATCTATGCGCGGCGCCGGGTGGCAAAACCCTGCAACTCGCCGCAGCCGGGGCGGAGGTCACGGCGGTCGATAGCGCGACCCTTCGCCTTGCCACGCTAGAGGAAAACCTGGCGCGAACGGGGCTTACCGCAAAAGTGGTTGAGGCAGATGTCCTGAGCCTGTCTGGCCAATATGATGCGATCCTGCTGGACGCGCCCTGTTCCGCGACCGGGACCATCCGGCGGCACCCCGACCTGCCGCATGTGCGCGACGGGTCGGGCCTGTCGGACCTGACGCGCCTTCAGGGGCGGATGCTGGACCACGCCTGGACCCTGCTGAAACCCGGCGGGCGGATGGTGTTCTGCACGTGCTCGCTGTTGCCGATTGAGGGTGAGGCGCAGATCCTGACCGCGCTGACCCGGCACAGTGATATGCAAACGGACCCCGACGCGCTTGCGTTGCCGGGTATTGACCCAAGTTGGGTCAACCCCAAAATCGGCCTGCGTCTGCGCCCGGATTACTGGGCCGACATTGGCGGCATGGACGGGTTTTTCATCGCCGCCCTTCGCAAATCGGACTGAGTTTCACGCGCCTTTGCAGAACGTCGGTGACTTGCCACCCGTCCCGCGCTATGATCAGCCCAAAGCGCCAGAGAGCGTAAGAGGCAGTAGCAGATGTCCATCGCCGGTCCCGCCGTTTCCCGCAGAACGCGGTTCCTGAACCGAGTCTATGCTCGGCTCAGCGCGCGGCAACGTGCGGCCACTGGATTCGTTTCGCAACCTGAACCCCGCACCGTGGGCAGTTTCGCGCGTGGCCGGCAGCTGATCGGCGGAAATCTGCTGTTTGCCGGAACGCTGATAGAGGCCCCCGACGCCTCGCTCTGGTCCGTTGATGCGCCCGACCCGGCGTACGAGGCGGATCGGCAGGGGTTTGGCTGGCTGGATGATCTGGCCGCCATCGGGGATCGCCCGGCCCGGCACAAGGCGCAGGCGTGGTTGTTTGACTGGATTGACGTCTATGGGGCGGGAATTGGTCCCGGATGGACGCCTGAGCTGACCGGTCGGCGTATCGTGCGATGGATCAATCACGGGCTGTTCCTGCTGCGAGGGTTGGAGCGTGAAGACAGTCAGCGGTTTCATCAGTCGCTGGCCCGCCAGACCTGGTTCCTGAACAAACGCTGGCAGGGCGCGTCGCCGGGCTTGCCGAGGTTTGAGGCACTGACCGGGTTGGTCTTTGCCGGTCTGTCGCTGGAAGGGATGGAGGAGCTTGCCGATCCCGCCGTGCGCGCAATGGCAAAGGAATGCGATGATCAGATCGACGCGCAGGGCGGATTGCCAACCCGCAATCCCGAGGAACTGCTGGAAGTTTTCATGTTGCTCACATGGTCGGCCGCAGCCTTGCAGGAGGCCGGGCGGACCGTGCCCAAGGCCCATGCCGACGCAATAGAACGCATCGCGCCGACCCTGCGCACCTTGCGCCATACGGATGGTGGTCTGGCGCGGTTCCATGGCGGAGGTCGTGGGTTGGAGGGGCGTTTGGATCATGCCTTAGCAGCAAGCCACGTGACTGCGCGGCACGCGGACGGATTGGCGATGGGATACGCGCGGCTGTCTGCCGGGCGAACCTGCATCCTTGTCGATGCCAGCCCGCCGCCATCGGCCAAGGCGTCGTTTAATGCACATGCCTCTACACTGGCCTTTGAACTGACATCGGGACGACGCCCGCTGATCGTCAATTGCGGGTCAGGCGTCAGTTTCGGCAACGATTGGCGCCGGGCCGGACGTGCGACGCCATCCCATTCCACCCTGTGTCTGGACGGGTTTTCGTCGGCTCGGCTGGCAGAACCTGAACCCGGCACCGGGCGCGAGGCTTTGGTCGACGGGCCGGACTATGTGCCTATTGAAGTTTCCGAAGCCTCTGACGCGCAGCGGTTTCAGGGCGGGCACAACGGATATGCCGCCAGTCATGGCCTGACCTTTGCGCGCACGCTGGAGCTGACCTTTGACGGGCGTGGGCTGGCCGGTGAGGACATGTTGGTCGCGATGGAGGATGTGGACAAGAAGCGGTTTGATCGCGCGATGGATGCCAACGGTTTGGCGGGCGTGAAGTTCGATATTCGGTTCCACCTGCACCCGGACGTGGATGCCTCGGTCGATCTGGGCGGTGCGGCAGTGTCGATGGCGCTGAAAAGCGGGGAGATCTGGGTGTTCCGGCACGATGGGGGGCATGAGCTGTCGCTTCAGGCCAGTGTTTTGCTGGAAAAAGGTCGGCTGAAACCACGCGCGACAAAACAGATCGTTCTATCTGGCAGGGCGATGGAGTATGCGACCCGCATTCGCTGGTCGCTTTCCAAGGCGCAGGATACCGCGATTGCCGTGCGGGACCTCAACCGGGATGAAAGCGAATTCGCTGACACCCTGATGGAGGACTCCGATCCATGACCGACCGCCAGCCCGTTCGCCGGGCCCTGCTCTCTGTTTCCGACAAAACTGGCCTGATCGAACTGGGGCAGGCGCTGACTGACTATGGCGTCGAACTGGTCAGCACGGGCGGCACAGCGCGGGCCCTACGCGAGGCGGGGATGGACGTGCGGGACGTGTCCGACCTGACAGGTTTTCCCGAGATGATGGATGGCCGCGTGAAAACCCTGCACCCGATGGTGCATGGCGGGTTGTTGGCCCTGCGTGACAATGCGGATCATACCGGTTCGATGGAACAGCACGGGATAGGGGCCATCGACCTGCTGGTGGTGAACCTTTACCCGTTTGAATCGACCGTGGCGGGTGGTGCGGATTATGCGACCTGTATCGAGAATATCGACATCGGCGGCCCGGCGATGATCCGTGCGGCGGCGAAGAACCATGCGTTTGTGAACGTGGTGGTGGATCCGGACCAATACCCGTCGCTGCTGGCCGAATTGCGGGAAAATGACGGCAACACGCCGCTGGAATACAGGCAGGCGCTGGCGCAGACGGCCTATGCGCGCACGGCCGCCTATGATTCCGCCGTGTCGAACTGGATGGCAGCGCAGCAGGATAACTGGGCCCCGACCTATCGCGCTGTGGGGGGAACGCTGGCGCAACCGTTGCGGTATGGTGAAAACCCGCATCAGAAGGCAGCGTTTTATACAGATGGGTCGAACCGTCCTGGCGTCGCCACGGCGCAGCAGCATCAGGGCAAGGACCTGAGCTATAACAATATCAACGACACGGATGCAGCGTTCGAACTGGTGAGCGAGTTCGCAACTGCGGACGGCCCGGCCTGTGCGATCATCAAACATGCTAACCCCAGCGGTGTGGCGCTGGGCGCAACCTTGAAGGACGCCTATTCCCGTGCCTTTGACTGCGACCGGACCAGCGCGTTTGGCGGGATCGTCGCGTTGAACCGGACCTTGGATGCGGCCACGGCGGAGGAGATCACAGGTATCTTTACCGAAGTGGTGATTGCGCCCGACGCGGATGACGCGGCCAAGGCGATCTTTGCGGCGAAAAAGAACCTGCGCCTGCTGACAACTGGCGGTCTGGCGGACCCGAAAACAGCGGCGATGACGATCCGTCAGGTGGCCGGCGGCTACCTGACCCAGGATAAGGATAACGGGTTCGTGGACGCGTCCGACCTGAAGGTTGTGACCAAGCGCCAGCCGTCTGAGGACGAGATGCGCGACCTGCTGTTTGCATGGAAAGTGGCCAAGCATGTGAAGTCCAACGCCATCGTTTACGTAAAGGATGGCGCGACCGTTGGCGTGGGCGCGGGACAGATGAGCCGTGTGGACAGTGCCCTGATCGCCGCGAAGAAAGCCGAGCGGATGGCCGAGGTGTTGAACCTGCCTGCACCGCTGACCCAAGGCTCCGCCGTGGCGTCCGATGCGTTCTTCCCCTTTGCCGATGGGTTGATGGAGGCTGCGGCAGCCGGGGCGACGTCGGTTATTCAGCCGGGCGGGTCCATGCGTGACGACGAGGTGATTGCAGCTGCGGACGAGGCCGGACTGGCCATGGTATTCACAGGGATGAGGCATTTCAGGCACTGATGCGACAGGCGGCGATCCTCTGGGCCAGTCTTCTGGCATTTCTGGCAGATCAGGCCAGCAAATACGTGGTGGTCCACAGTATGGACCTGGCCCGCGTGCAGCGGATCGACCTGTGGCCGCCTTTGGTGACTTTTCGCTATGGTGAAAACCGGGGCATCAATTTTGGCCTGTTCAATGGTGACAGCGACATGCAGCGCTGGGTTCTGATCGGATTTTCGATGCTGGTGGTTCTGGCGGTGCTGATTTGGGTGCTGCGCTCCGGTGGGTCACTTCTGATGCAAATCAGCGCTGGCTTCCTGATTGGCGGCGCGCTGGGCCATGTGATCGACCGGTTGCTGTACGGCTATGTTCTGGATTTCCTCAACATGTCCTGCTGCGGTATCAACAATCCGTTTGTGTTTAATATTGCAGACGTTTTCATTTTCCTCGGCGCGGCGGGGTTGGTTGTGGCCGACATTTCCCGCCCAAACAAAAAGGCCGCGTGACGCGTGCGATGGAATAGTCTAAAACGCCGGAAACAGGCAGGAGGCACAACAATGCTACGCGTTCGGTATAGCACGGGTTTTGCAATGATCGCGGTCCTTGGGCTCGGCGCATGCGCTGACAAAGGCCTGCGTACGCTCCAGCATACCGGGAATGGCCCGGATGAATTCCTGGTGACTCCGTCCAAGCCACTGGAAGCACCTCAGGACTATTCCTTCCTGCCCGCGCCAACGCCGGGTGGTACGAACCGAACGGATCAGTTTCCCACTCAGGATGCGGTGGCGTCCGTTGGCGGAAATCCTGCGCGCCTTGATCCAAATGGGCCTGTGCCCGGTGCGGACGCTGCGCTGGTCACAGCGGCCAGCCGCAATGGTGTAGACCCGAACGTGCGTGAAACCCTGGCCGAAACCGACGCGAAATTCCGCAAGCGTCAGTCGCGATTGTCAGGTTTCCGCCTGTTCCGAGTTGATCGCTATGAACAGGCCTACCGCCGAGAAGCGCTGGACCCCTATCAGGCCGCGGTCCCGGCGCGCCGTGCAGGGCTGCCGACGCCATCTTCTCCACCTTACGACCAGTAACAGGTGAGAATTTAACTCACGTTCCCGAGACAAGTGGTTGATTGTGGGGCAAAGGGCCGTACCTTTGCCCCAGTCTTTTTGTTGGAGATGTCATGATGCACCGATTTATTCTGGGGTTTGCGTTTGCGCTGGGCCTCAGTCAGGCGACGCTCGCCGAAGAGGGTAAGGAGCAGGTCACCACCTTTGCGCTGGACAACGGGATGCAGGTGGTTGTGGTCGAAGATCACAGGGCGCCTGTGGTGCAGCACATGGTTTGGTATCGGGTGGGTTCGGCTGATGAGCCGCCCGGAAAATCCGGCATCGCGCATTTTCTGGAACACCTGATGTTCAAGGCGACGGACACGCTGGATGCGGGCGAATTTTCGGCTGTGGTTGCAGCAAATGGCGGCCGGGACAACGCGTTCACCAGCTATGACTACACCGGGTATTTCCAACGCATCGCTGCCGACCGGCTGGACCTGATGATGCAGATGGAAGCGGACCGTATGGCCAACCTGCGCCTGACAGAAACCGAGGTGCTGACCGAACGTGACGTAATCATCGAAGAGCGCAATCAGCGGACGGAAAACAACCCGCGCGGGCTGTTTTCGGAACAGATGAATGCCGCGCAGTACATGAACCACCATTATGGCATCCCGATTGTAGGCTGGCGGCACGAGATCGAAGAGTTGGACCGCGAAGACGCGTTGTCCTTCTACGAAACGTTTTATGCGCCCAACAACGCGATCCTGATCGTGTCCGGGGATGTGACGCCGGACGAGGTGCGCGAACTGGCTGAAAAACACTATGGTCCAATCCCGGCCAACCCGGAACTAGGCGCGCGTGAGCGGGCGACGGAACCGCCGCAATTGGCCGCACGTCGGCTGATCTATCGTGACCCGCGCGTGGCGCAGGAATACGTGAGCCGGTCTTACCTTGCTCCAGAACGTGATCCGGGTGCGCAGGACAAGGCGGCAGCGCTGACCATTCTGGCCGAGATTTTGGGGGGCGGCACCACGTCCTACCTGACGCAAACACTGCAATTCGAACAGAAATCGGTGCTGTATGTGGGCGCGTTCTATCGCGGTGTATCTCTGGACGACACAACCTTTGATCTGGTTGTTGTCCCTGCTCCGGGCGTGTCGCTACAAGAGGCGGAGGATGCGATGGATCAGGCTCTGCAAGATTTCATCGCTGAAGGCGTAGATGCTGATCAACTGGCGCGGATCAAAATGCAATTACGTGCATCCCAGATCTATGCCCGCGACAATGTCGAAGGGATTGGACAGCGCTATGGTCGGGCGATGACTTCTGGCCTGACGGTCGAAGATGTGCAGGCATGGCCCGACATCCTACAGGCCGTAACCGCAGAGGACATCATTGCCGCCGCGCAATCCGTTCTGCGGCCCGAAACATCCGTGACAGGCTGGCTGATGCAGGCTGAGGAGGCCACACAATGAAGACGCTGATCACAACTGCATTTGCCTGGGTGATGACGCTGGGCACCGCATTGGCCGGGGTTCAGATTCAGGAAGTCACGTCGCCCGGCGGTGTGAAGGCGTGGCTGGTCGAGGATCACTCGATCCCATTCATGGCCCTGCAAGTGAGTTTCAAAGGTGGAGCGTCGCTGGATGCACCTGGCAGGCGTGGCGCAACCTATCTGATGATGGGCCTGCTGGAAGAAGGGTCCGCCGATCTGGATGCGATTGCGTATACTCAGGCGTTGGAAGCATTGGCGGCTTCTGTCGAATACGACAGCACGGACGATTATGTTTCGATTTCCGCGCGCTTCCTGTCCGAAAACCGCGATCAGTTCATTCCGTTGCTGCGCGATACCTTGATGAAGCCGCGATTTGATCAGGATGCTGTGGACCGGGTGCGGGATCAGGTTCTGTCAGGGCTGGCGAATGACGCCAAAGACCCGGACAAGATCGCAAGTTCAGCGTTTTCAGCGATGGCTTTTGGTGACCACCCCTATGGGTCGTCCGAAAAGGGTACGATTGAATCCGTCTCTGCTCTGACCCGCGACGACATGCTGGGCGCTCATGCACGCGTTTTTGCACGCGACCGGCTTGTCGTGGGGGCCGTAGGTGACATCACCCCCGAGGCGCTGGGCGAGATGCTAGATACGCTGTTCGCTGATTTGCCGGAAAGCAGTGTGCCACTGCCGGACAAGGCAGACGTGACCATCGCAGGCGGAGAGACCGTGATCGAATATGCCACGCCGCAGTCGGTCGCGGTGTTCGGGCAGATTGGCATTGACCGCCATGATGAGGATTTCTTTGCCGCCTATGTGCTGAACCAGGTGTTGGGCGGCGGGTCGTTCGAAAGCCGCCTGATGAGCGAAGTGCGCGAGAAACGCGGATTGACCTATGGGGTCTACAGCTACCTTGCGCCACGGGACTATGCCTCGATCTATCTGGGCAGCGTGGCATCAGCCAATGACCGCATTGCGGAAGCTATCGAGGTGATCCGTGGGGAATGGGAACGCGCCGCAACCGAAGGCGTGTCCGCACAAGAGGTCGAGGATGCCAAAACCTACCTGACCGGGGCCTATCCGCTGCGTTTTGATGGGAATACGCGGATTGCACGGATACTGGTGGGGATGCAGATGGACGATCTGCCGATCGACTATATCCAGAACCGTAATGCCAAGGTCGAAGCGGTGACATTGGAAGACGTAAACCGTGTCGCAGCTGAATTGCTGGACCCGGACGGTCTGCATTTCGTTGTGGTCGGACAGCCACAAGGACTCGACAGCAGCACGAACTGAGAGGGCAGGGGGGCAATTCGTCAACGAATTGCGTGCGAATAGTGGATAACTCGCGCTCCCGCCCAACACACCCCTACCGCTTCGGCATCTTGCGCAACATGTCCCCCAACTGCCGCCCCAGACTGCCGGACCCGCGCAGGTAAACCCCGCCATCCACGTCGATCACGCTGCCCGAGACGTAAGTCGCCATGCCGGAGCTCAGGAACATGCACATGTCCGCAACGTCCTGCGGCACACCCATGCGCCCCAGCGGCACATCTGCCAGGATCGTGTCATAAACCTCCTGCGTCGGGGCCAGCCGCTTGGCACCTTCTGTGCCTTCGATGAAACCCGGCACAACCGAATTCACCCGAATGCCCTCGTGCCCCCATTCCAAGGCCAGTGTGCGCGTGATCTGATCCACCCCGGCTTTGGCTGCACAGACATGTGCCTGCCCCTCATATGGCAGATAGGCCTGCGGGGCAGAGATGTTGATGACGCTCGCGCCGGGACGCTTGAGATAGCCATACGCCGCCTTGGTCACGTGAACCGTGCCCATCAGGTCAATCTCGACCACCGTGCGGAACGCATTCACCGACATTTCGGAGGCAAGCGCCGGAAAATTTCCGGCAGCCCCGGAAACCAGGACATCGAAATCCCCGAACGCATCATGGAATGTCTTCAATCCCTCGGCCACGGCGTCCGGGTCACGTACATCGAACGCAGCCCCCATCGCTTGCGCGGCGCCTGCGGCTTCCAAAGCGGCAACGGTATCGTCCACCTTTTTCTGACTACGGCTGGCCACGGCAACCTTGGCGCCGTGGGAGGCAAACGCTTCGGCAATGCCGCGATTGATCCCGCTCGTCCCTCCGATCACTACGACTGACTGACCCGCAAAATCCAGTGTAACTGCCATTGCCCTACTCCCCGTATGGAACCCAGATGGTTTTGACCTCAGTCGCGGCCTCCAGGAACGCTCGCGTATCTGGTTTGGCCCAATCGCGGGTCAAACCATTGTTGACCCACGTGCGCTTCAGATTGCCAGACGACGCACGCTCGATTTCCGCGGACAAATCTGTGGAAGAGAAACTCCAAACCGCATCCACGTTCAGATGTTTGGCCAGCGGCCCGGCGAGTTCCGCGTGACTGCCCGTCAGAATGTTCACAACCCCCGCAGGCACGTCCGAGGTTTCGAGGATCTGATAGAAATCAGTGGCGACCAGCGGATAGGGCTCCGACCCCACCAGAACGACACGGTTGCCCATTGCCATGGCTGGTGCCATTGCGGCAACCAACCCCGATAGCGGTGCCTCGTCAGCACACAAAGCGCCGATGATGCCCACCGGTTCCTTCATCGCCAGCGCGACGCCCCGGATCGGCACGCCCTTGGCCTGACCATCATACTTGTCGGCCCAGGCGGCACAGGTGAACAGGCGCTGAATGGCCGCCTCAACTTCCTTCGCTCCAGATTTCCCACCTTTCATGGCGTCAATCCGGGACGCGAATTCACTTGCACGGGCCGACAGGTTCTCACCCAGATAATACAGGATTTGCGCTCGCAAATGCCCAGTTGTCTTGGCCCAACCTGCAGCCCCTTGCGCTGCCTCCACCGCATTCCGCACATCCTTGCGGTTCGCTAAAGACGTATGTCCCAACAAGGCACCCGACTTGCCCCAAACAGGGCGGGAATACCCCCCATCCGGCCGCGCCTGTTTGCCGCCCACATACAGCTTCGACGTGCGATCTATCGGATCAGCGGGCGCACCATCACCGGTCAACGCCTCTACCTTCGCCAGTTTGCGGGTGCGGCCCTTGGGTTTGGTATAGGCCATCAGCCCTTCCCAACCGCCTTCGCGCCCAAACCCACTTTCCCGCACACCGCCAAATCCGGCAGCGGCATCAAACAGGTTCGTTGCATTGACCCAAACCACGCCGGCGACCAGTTTCGGTGCAATATCCAGCGCGAGGTTCACGTTCTCCGTCCAGACCGTCGCGGCCAGCCCGTAGCGCGTGTTGTTGGCCAGCGCCACGGCCTCAGCAGGCGTGCGGAACGTTGTCGACACCAGCACCGGGCCAAAAATCTCTTCCTGCATCAGCGGATCGGACGGGGCCATGCCCGTGATCAGCGTCGGCGGATAGAAACACCCGTTTTCTGGCAGTGTTGTGTTGGCGCGATAGGTTTCACCCGCCGCGTTCCCATCCACCAGTTCAGTGATCCGGGCCAGTTGTACCGGGTCCACCACCGCGCCCACGTCGATGCACTTGTCCAACGGGTCACCAATACGCAGCCCGTCCATACGCGCGCGCAGTTTCTCATAAAACCGGTCCGACACGCTATCCTGCACCAACAGTCGCGATCCGGCGCAACACACCTGCCCCTGATTGAACCAGATGGCGTCAACCAGCCCTTCAACCGCGCTGTCCAGATCCGCGTCGTCAAACACGATGTAAGGGCTCTTTCCGCCCAGCTCCAGGGTCAGCGCCTTGCCCGATCCCGCCGTCGCCTCCCGTATCCGACGCCCGACCGAGGTCGAGCCCGTGAACGCGATCTTGTCCACGTCTGCGCCCACGATCATCTCGCCCACAGCACCGTCGCCGGTGACGACATTCACCACCCCACGTGGCAATCCCGCCTGACGACAAATGTCAGCAAACAGCAGCGCCGTGAGGGATGTGTATTCCGCAGGCTTCAACACCACCGTGTTGCCCATTGCGAGTGCCGGGGCGATTTTCCAAGCCAGCATAAGCAGCGGGAAATTCCACGGAATGATCTGCCCGCAGACCCCCAACGCCTCGCGATCCGGCAGCTCATCCTCCATCAACTGCGCCATGCCCGCGTGATAGTAGAAATGGCGCGTGGCCAGCGGGATATCGATGTCCCGGCTTTCGCGAATGGGTTTCCCGTTGTCGAGCGTTTCAAGCACCGCAAACAGGCGCGCATGCTTCTGCAACAACCGCGCCAACGCATAGAGATTGCGCGCCCGCCCCGGCCCGCCGAGGCCCACCCATTTATCTTGCGCCCGCCGCGCCGCTGCAACTGCCGCGTCCACATCTGCCTGCGTGGCCTGAGACAACGTGGCCAACACCTCGCCCGTCGCGGGGTTCCGGCTCTCAAACCCATCACCCGGCGCGGTAAATGCCCCGTCAATGAAATGTCCAAACCGGTCACCCTGATCCACCAGCCACGCCAGCGCATCCGCCGCACTTTCGGGCGCTGGGCCATAGTCCATCGTGTCGAAGATTTCCTTGACGGTCATGTCCTGCCCTTCATCTTCATTGTTCTGAAAATACTCAAAAATCCTACCCACACCTCAGACGCCCTAGCCAACGGCATGGCGATACCCGGCGGAATAGGCCCCGGTCACATGGTGCTCCAGCTGCCGTTCAATATCGCCCAGCAGGGACGACGCCCCAAACCGGAACAGGTCCGGTTGCAACCAGCGATCACCCAGTTCGTCCTTCATCAAAGACAGATAGACCAGCGAATCCTTTGCCTTGGAAATCCCGCCCGCCGGTTTGTAGCCCACGCGATACCCGGTCCGCTGCCAATAGTCGCGAATGGCCCGGATCATCACCAGTGACACGGGCAGCGTTGCGTTTACGCTTTCCTTGCCGGTGGACGTCTTGATGAAATCTGCACCGGCCATCATACACACCAGCGACGCACGCGCGACATTGCGCAGCGTGCCCAATTCACCAGTGGCCAAAATCGCCTTCACATGCGCATCGCCACAGGCCTCGCGGAAGGCGCGCATTTCGTCATAAAGCGCCTGCCATTTGCCCTCCAGCACCAGGCGTCGCGAAATCACGATGTCGATCTCTTGTGCGCCTGCCTTAACGCTCTCGCCAATCTCGGCCACGCGCAGGTGGAACGGAGACAATCCGGCGGGAAACCCGGTGCTGACCGCAGCCACAGGGATGCCCGATCCCTCCAATGCCCGTACAGCCGCCTCTACCATGTCGTGATAAACGCACACCGCGCCCACGGTCACGGCGTCCATCCCCAACGCGTCCAGCAGGTCCGAGCGTACTGGCTGCCGCGCCTTGGCGCATAGCCGCTGCACCCGTGCCTCGGTGTCGTCGCCTGACAACGTGGTAAGGTCGATGCAGGAGATCGCGCGCAGCAACCACGCAGCCTGCCAGTCTTTTTTTACCGACCTACGACCCGGCAGGGTCGCTGCGCGGCGTTCGATGGCGGATGTATTGGCCTGCACGGTCCGAACCCATTCCAGATCCAGCTCCATGCCGGGATTGCGGGGTTCGGACACCTGCGGCAATTGCGCGGTGCGTGTCTCGGTTTCGGTGATCATCAGGCTTCCTCCGGGAACGCTCAAATTCGCATGCGCCCCGAATGATAGCAACGTCCCAATGCGGAATTGTAAAGCCCGGACGTTGCGGGATCGCTGGGATGGACTACCATTGAGATGTTCATGGAGGATGACAAGATGCGCCACCTGACCCTTGCACTTACACTGTTGGCCACACCCGCACTGGCCCAGCAGACCGCAGATACGATCTACTCCGGCGGGGCGATCCTGACGATGGAGGATGATGCCCCACGGGCCGAGGCTGTGGCGACCGCGGACGGGCGCATTCTGGCTGTCGGTGACCTCTCTGAGGTGCTGCGACATCAGGGCGACGGCACGCTAATGGTGGATTTGCAGGGGCGCGCGATGGTGCCGGGCTTTGTCGATGCGCATGGGCATGTGACGGCAATCGGGCTACAGGCTTTGGCGGCAAACCTGCTGTCGCCCCCGGATGGCGGGGTGGGTGACATCGCCTCGCTCCAGCAAACTCTGCGTGACTATGCCGAGGCCAATGCCGCCCGCGTACAGGCGATCAACGCAATCATCGGTTTTGGTTATGACGATTCGCAATTGGCGGAACTGCGTCACCCTACGCGGCAGGATCTGGATGCCGTGTCCACGGACGTGCCCGTCTACATAGTGCATCAGTCGGGCCATATCGGCGTGGCGAACACTATCGGGCTCGAACTCATTGGGTTTGATGCAGAAACCGAGGAATTGCCGGGCGGTGTGATCCGGCGCGAAGAGGACACAAACGCGCCCAATGGGGTGTTGGAGGAGACACCACATTTTGTCGGCCTGATGAAGGTGCTTCAGGCGCTTGATGCTGAAGGGGCGAAAACGATGTTCCGGGCTGGTGCGGAATTGGTCGCCTCGTTTGGGTACACGACCGCGCAGGACGGACGCTCCACCCCCGGCGCCGTGCAAGTGATGCAGGTAGTGGCGGGTGAGGGGCAGTTGGACATCGATGTGGTGGCCTACCCGGATGTGTTGGTGGATCGTCGGGTTATCCTCGATACCGCATCGCGCGACTATGAGAATCGGTTCCGCGTGGGCGGCGCTAAGCTTACAATAGACGGGTCCCCGCAAGGATTTACGGCGTGGCGCGACCGCCCCTATTATGCCCCGCCAGAGCAGTATCGCGCGGACTACGTTGGTTACCCGGCGGCGACCTCGGACCAGGTGTTTGATGCGGTGGATTGGGCGTTCGCCAACGGCGTGCAGCTGCTGACCCATGCAAATGGAGAGGCTGCTAGCGATGTCCTGATTGCGGCCATCGACACGGCGACCGACACACATGGCCCGGCTGACCGAAGGCCGGTGCTGATCCACGGGCAGTTCCTGCGGGAGGATCAAGTGGACGCCTACCAACGTCTGAACGTGTTCCCGTCGTTGTTTCCAATGCACACGTTCTATTGGGGCGATTGGCACCGGGATCGCACCGTGGGGCCCGTGAACGCTGACAACATTTCCCCCACCGGGTGGGTCCGCGCGCGGGGCATGATGTTTTCAACGCATCACGATGCGCCAGTCGCATTCCCGGATTCTATGCGGGTGCTGGATGCCACCGTGACCCGGCGCTCACGGTCCGGCGACATCATCGGGCCGGCGCATCGTGTGGATGTTATCACAGCGCTGAAGGCGATGACGATCTGGCCCGCGTATCAGCATTTCGAAGAGGGTCAGAAAGGATCTATCGCAGCCGGTAAGCTCGCCGATTTTGTGATCCTGTCTGATGACCCCACTTCCATCGATCCGGAAACGCTGGACAGTCTCAAAGTCGCGCAAACGATCAAGGAAGACCGCGTGATATATGATGTGTCTGAGGTGGATGAGGGTAATTTACAGTGGAGCCCGACACCCGGTGGCCCGGACACCGTTGGCCAAATGTTGCGCGCTGCTGCGATTGAGGCTGAAACGCCGCCCGGGTTGACGCCATTGCAGCGGAAACTTGTGCAGGCGGCCGCGAGTTGGCATGGGAGCGCCTGCCAAGCCGGGTACCTGAGCCGCGAGCTGGGGTTGGTTTATGCGCGCGCGGCGGTTGAGCTGCGTTAGGGGAAGGCGAATTGTCGAAAGTCCGTTGACGGATTTTCCTCACCCTCGGCCCCAACCGCCCCCACCGGGCGTTGCGATGCCATAGACCGCGCCGACTGGCAGGTCGATTTCGTCGAAGCCTTTGAGGTCCACTCGGCCACCATCAGGCATCTCTGCCCAGTTCAGCCCAACTGCGCCCTCTGCTCCGCCATCCGCACCAAAAGGTGGCACAATTCGATGCGAACACAGGGTGGTCACCGTCACAGGCGTCAGGAACCGAAGCCGTCTGATACAACCATGCCCGCCCCGCCATTGTCCGTCACCGCCCGACCCGTCCCGGATACCGAATTCTTCCAGCCGCACGGGGAAACGTTTTTCAAGAATCTCGGGATCGGTCGAGCGGGTGTTGGTCATATGCGTCTGGATCGCGTCACAACCATCAAAACCCGGCCCGGCCCCTGTGCCGCCGCAAATGGTTTCGTAGTTCTGGAAGTCGTCATTGCCCCAGACAAAGTTGTTCATGGTCGCCTGACTGCCTGCGATAAACCCAATTGCCCCATAGAGCGCGTTGCACGCCGCCTGGCTGACCTCGGTATTCCCGGAAATCACCGCTGCCGGGTAAGTCGGGTTCAGCAATGACCCTTCCGGGATGATGATCCGCAGGGGGTGCAGGCAGCCCTCGTTCAGCGGGATGTTCTGACCGACCAACGTGCGGAAGACGTAAAGCACAACGGCCCGGCAGACAGCGGAGGGTGCGTTGAAATTGCCCGGGTGCTGGGGCGAGGTGCCGGTAAAGTCGATCACGGCCTCGCGTTTGTCCTGATCCACAGACACGGCCACCTGTATCTGCGCGCCGTGGTCCATCGGATAGGTGTATGACCCACCCGGCAGGCTGGTCAGAACGCGGCGCACGCTTTCTTCGGCGTTGTCCTGCACGTGGCGCATATAGGCCATCACCACGTCCAGCCCGTATTGCCGGCAAACCTTCAATAACTCCTGCCGCCCGGTTTCGTTCGCGGCCACCTGTGCCTTCAGGTCGGCCATGTTCTGCGGGATGTTGCGACAGGGATATCGGCCCGAGGCCAGAACCGCCTCGGCCCGGTCCAGTTGCAATTCACCCTGCGACACCAGTCGGACATTGTCGATCAACACGCCTTCTTCGTCGATGTGTGTGCTGTCAGGTGGGGCAGACCCCGGCGTGCGCCCGCCAATATCCGCATGATGCCCACGCGAACCCAGCCAGAACACCGGGCGTCCATCGGCAAAGACCGGCGTCACCACGGTCACATCCGGCAGGTGCGTGCCGCCGTTGTAGGGCGAGTTCAGCATGAAGGCGTCGCCTTCGTGGATGTCACCCGCATTCTCGCGCATCACGGTCTTGATGCTGTCGGACATGGAACCCAGATGCACCGGCACGTGTGGGGCGTTGGCCACCAGATCACCGGTTTCGTCAAAGATGGCGCAGGAGAAATCCAGCCGTTCCTTGATGTTCACCGACCAGGACGTATTGGCGAGCGTTGCGCCCATCTGGTCTGCGACGGACATGAACAGGTTGCTCATGACCTCCAGCAGGACCGGATCGGCCTCGGTTCCTGCTGCACGGGCGCGGGCCAAATCTTCGGTCCGGTCGAGGATCAGGTTGCCCATCTCGTCCAGATGCGCGGTCCAGCCGGGTTCTACGACATTGGTCCCGGTGGGTTCGGTGATCACGGCAGGGCCCGGGATGCGGGCCGTGGCGCTGAGGTGCGTGCGGTCGTAGAGCGGGACCTGCTGTACCGTTCCGTCAACGTAAACCGGGATTTGTGCGCGGGCTGTATCATCGTTCCCAAACAGGGCGGCGGCGGGTGCTTCGCCTGTATCCCCGATGGCCTCGGCGCTCAGCATTTCGAACAGCAATCCGCGCTCAGGTGAGATAAAGCCGAAGCGCGCGCGATGCACGGCCTCGAACGCGGTCTGCATCTGTTCGACCGAGCCGAATGGCACCTCCAGCGCCTGATGTGATCCGTCATAGCGCAGATGCGCGCGCGCTTCGGTCCTGACCCGCGCTGCGCCCTGATCGCGCACTTCGGCCTCGGCTTCCGCTGAAATCGTCGCAAGTGCTTGCTTGGCGGCGGCAACTTCGACCAGTGGCGCGTCGAGTTGCGCTTCCCGCAACGCCCGGATTTCAGCCAGACCCATGCCATAAGCCGATAGGACCCCGGCATGCGGATGTATGAACACGCGTCGCATGCCCAATGCGTCCGCGACAAGGCAGGCGTGCTGCCCGCCCGCGCCGCCGAAACACTGCAGAGTATAGTCGGTCACATCATGGCCACGCTGCACGCTGATTTTCTTGATCGCATTGGCCATATTGTCCACGGCAATACGCAGGAAGCCCTCAGCCATGTCCTCCGGCGCGCGGGGGGCCTCATCGGTCGCTTGCGCGACCTCTTCGGCGAGGTTCGCGAATTTTTGGCGAACGATGTCACGGTCCAGCTTTTCATCGCCATTCGGGCCGAAGACGGCTGGAAAATGATCCGGGTTCAGCTTGCCCAGCATGACGTTGCAATCGGTCACGGTCAGCGGACCGCCCCGGCGGTAACAGGCTGGGCCGGGATCAGCACCGGCGCTTTCGGGGCCGACCTGAAACCGACCTTCGGCAAAGCGACAGATGGATCCGCCGCCCGCAGCCACGGTGTGAATATCCATCATCGGGGCCCGCATCCGCACGCCTGCGACCTCGGTTTCAAACGACCGTTCGTAGCTGCCCGCATAGTGACTGACATCAGTGGAGGTCCCGCCCATGTCAAACCCGATAAGCTTGTCATGGCCCACGGCCTCGGCCGTTTTGACCATGCCGACAATGCCGCCTGCCGGGCCGGACAAGATTGCGTCCTTGCCTTGGAAGAGGCGCGCGTCTGTCAATCCGCCGGAGCTTTGCATGAACAAGAGACGTTCGCAGGCCCGACCCAGATCCAGCGCCCCGGCGACCTGATCGACATAACGTCGCAGAATGGGAGAGAGGTAGGCGTCCACCACGGTGGTGTCACCGCGCCCGACCAGTTTGGCGAGTTTGGAGACCTGGTGGCTGGTGGAAATCTGGGTGAAGCCGATTTCGCCGGCAATCTCAGCCACGCGCTGTTCATGCATCGGGTTCAGATAGGCATGGAGCCCGGCCACGGCGAGCGCGCGAATGCCTTTGTCATAAGCAGCTTGCAGGGCGGTACGTGCGCTGTCCTCGTCCAGCGGGATCAGGACGTTTCCGTCCGCATCCAGCCGTTCGTCCATTTCAGCCACGTCCTGGTAGAGCAACTCAGGGCGTTGAATGTGCAGATCGAACAGCTTCGGGCGGGTCTGGTATCCGATCAGCAGTAGGTCCCGGAACCCTTTGGTGATCAACAGCAGTACATCTTCGCCCTTGCGCTCCAACAGAGCATTTGTGGCAACGGTTGTTCCCATCTTGACCGCGTTGATCGCGCCATCGGGGAAGTCGCCGGTCACATCCATCATCTCGCGAATGCCCTGAACGGCGGCGTCCTTGTAGCGTTCGGGGTTCTCGCTCAGCAGTTTGTGGGTGCGGATCGTGCCATCGGGTTCACGCGCCACGATGTCGGTGAAAGTGCCGCCACGGTCGATCCAGAATTCCCACTTCGCGTCCATGATGTCCTCCGAAACATGCTGCCGGGAAGTGATCGCGCCCGTTTGTGGGGAAGTCAATTGGGGAGGATGGAACGGCGCTCGGGCCATGCCCATCGCCCCGCCCACCCATCACTAAGGCGGGGTGGCAGAATCGTTGCTGGCCGTGCTAGGTTTTGGGGTATGGTGAGTGTAGAGCACAATATAAGTGGCGCGCGGCCCGTGATCCGGCAGTTGGACGAGGCAGCGATCAATCGGATTGCGGCGGGTGAGGTGGTGGAACGTCCTGCCTCTGCTGTCAAGGAGCTGGTTGAAAATGCCGTGGATGCCGGGGCCACCCGCATTGCGGTTGAGATCGCGGATGGTGGCAAGACGCTGATCCGGGTAACTGATGATGGCTGCGGGATGACAGGCGTGGAACTGCCGTTGGCGCTGTCGCGCCATGCGACATCCAAGATTGACGGGTCCGACCTGCTGGACATTCATACGTTCGGGTTCCGTGGCGAGGCGTTGCCATCGCTGGGGGCAGTCGGGCGGCTGTCGCTTGTTAGCCGGGCCGCAGGTGCGGATGGGGCCGAGTTGCGCGTTGAAGGCGGCGCGTTGGGTGAGGTGCGACCGGCACCTGCCCGGCAGGGCACGCAGGTGGAGTTGCGCGACTTGTTTTATGCCACCCCGGCCCGATTGAAGTTCATGCGAACCGACCGGGCTGAGGCGCAGGCGGTTGGTGACGTGGTCAAACGGTTGGCCATGGCAGAACCTGCTACAGGGTTCACGCTTACGGATGTGTCGGGTGGCAAATCACGACAAGTGTTCCGGGCTGATCCAGAAAGCGGGGATCTATTTGACGCGTTGTCCGGGCGGTTGGCCCGCGTGATGGGGCGGGAGTTCTGCGACGACGCAATCCGGATTGAGGCCGAGCGCGAGGGGATCGCCCTGCGCGGCTTTGCGGGCCTGCCGACCTATTCGCGTGGCGCAGCGGTGGCGCAATACCTGTTTGTGAACGGGCGGCCAGTGAAGGACCGGATGCTGACCGGGGCCTTGCGCGCAGCTTACAGCGATTTCCTTAGCCGGGATCGACACCCGGCTGCGGCGTTGTATCTGGACTGCGATCCACGGCTGGTGGACGTGAACGTGCACCCGGCCAAGTCCGAAGTGCGTTTCCGTGACCCCGGCATTGCGCGTGGGCTGATTGTGACGGCTCTGCGACACGCATTGGCGGAGGCAGGGCATCGCGCCTCGTCCACCGTCGCTGATGCGGTCCTTGGTGCTGCGCGGCCTGAACCGGTTGGTCCTGCGCGTATTTATCAGATGGATCGCCCTTCGCTTGTCGCGCGCAACCTGTCTTATGCGGCACAGGCGCCGATACAGGACGAACCCGGGTTTCAGGAAATGGCGCAGGCGTACACCGCGCGCGCAGTGGAGCCGGTCGAAGAGGAAGCGCCCGCGACCGATGAGACCCTGCCGCTGGGCGTCGCAAGAGGGCAGGTGCACGAAAACTACATCATTGCTCAGACAGCTACGGGTATGGTCATTGTCGACCAGCATGCGGCGCATGAACGGCTGGTCTACGAGCGGCTGAAGGCGCAGATGGCCGAAACCGGCGTTGCCGCGCAGGCCTTGCTGATCCCGGAGATCGTGGAACTGTCCGAAGGCGATTGCGCGCGCCTGATGGCGCAGGCCGATGCCCTGTCCCGGATGGGGCTGACGTTGGAACCGTTCGGCGGTGGGGCGGTTGCTGTTAGAGAAACCCCGGCCCTGCTGGGAGAGGTCAACGCCGAGGCGATGCTGCGCGACATTCTGGACGAGTTGGACGATCAGGGCGAAAGCGATCTGGTTCAGTCCCGCATCGAAGCCATCCTGAGCCGCGTCGCTTGCCATGGCTCGATCCGGTCGGGTCGCCGCATGCGGGCCGAGGAAATGAATGCGCTATTGCGGGAGATGGAGGCAACGCCCCATTCCGGCCAATGCAACCACGGGCGACCCACCTATGTTGAACTGAAGTTGACTGACATTGAACGGCTGTTCGGGCGCACATGATCCAGATTGGTGATCAGACTTATGCTTTGGACGACCCAATGGTGATTGGTGCAGGGGGGCTGCTTGCCCTGCTGTTGTTGATTGTCCTCCTGCTTTGGCTCGCGCTGCGGGCTGCCAACCGATCTGCGCAGGCCATCCTGCCCCTCACGCAGCAGGTCGGTCAGCTGGGCCAAAGCGTGCAGCATCTGGGACAGGGTCAGGCGCAGTTGCAGGGCGGGTTGCAGCAGGTGTCGGACACACAGGCTAATGCGCAGGTGCAGGTGATCCAGACGATGGAAACCCGACTGGCGGACGTACAGCAGAACATGGCCGACCGGCTGGCCGACAACGCCATGCGAGCCAACCGCGCCCTGACCGAAATGCAGGAACGGATGAAGGAAAGCCTGCATGGCTCCTCCAAACAAACCGCGACGTCGCTGACGGCTCTGCAAGAACGGCTCAAGGCCATCGACAAGGCGCAGGACAACATCACCAAGCTTTCCGGTGACGTACTGAGCCTTCAGGACATTCTGTCGAACAAACAGCGCAGGGGCATGTTTGGGGAAATCCAGCTGAATGACATCGTGGCCAAGGCGCTGCCAGCGGATGCCTATGCGTTCCAGGCGACCCTATCGAACGGCAAACGCGCCGATTGCCTGATCCACCTGCCCAACCCGCCGGGGCCCATTGTCATTGACGCAAAATTCCCGCTGGAGGATTTCGAGGCGCTGGCCGCCGCAGAAACCAAGGATCAGGCGGAGCGTGCGCTCAAGGCGTTTGGCAACGCGGTCCGTGTCCATATCCGCGCCATTGCCGAACGTTACATTCTGGACGGTGAGACCGCTGACGGCGCGTTGATGTTCATCCCGTCCGAGGCGATCTATGCCGAACTTCACGCCCGTTTGCCCCACGTCGTGCGAGAAGGGTTCGAAGCACGGGTATGGATCGTCTCGCCCACCACCTGCATGGCCACGCTCAACACCATGCGCGCAATCCTCAAGGACGCAAGGATGCGCGAACAGGCGGGCGCGATCCGCAAGGAATTGGCCGCCCTGCACAAGGACGTGGAACGGCTGGGCGATCGTGTCGGCAATCTGGACCGGCATTTCTCACAGGCGCAGAAAGACATTGGAGAGATCAAGATCAGCGCGGACAAAGCTGGTCGCCGCGCCCTGCGGCTGGATCGCTTCGATTTCGAGGATGTTGCGACGGAAGAAGGCGCGCAGGTCGTACCACTAACAAAGCCGGACGCATAATTCGTTCCGAAACGACACGAAATTGCTAAGCTTGGCGAAAACAACAAGCAGGAGGCGGCGCATATGCCTGCACCCGACTCCAATCCCGAACTTGCGGTCCTGTTCCGCACGGCTGAACTGGAGGCCGAACGAATCGTATCCGTCGCGCGGATGATCGCAGCGGCAGGTCTGTTCCTGTTTCTGATCGTGGCAATCCCCCCGCCAGAGGAATCCCGGCACACCGTTCTGGTGCGGCAGGGCTATTTCGCGCTGTTCACCATGCTCGGCTATTTCCTGATCGGGTTCACATCGTGGGTGTTGCTGAGGTTCCAGCGCTTCCACCGATGGATGGCATGGCCCTTTGCAATGGCGGACGCCTTGTTTGTCATCGTCGCGGTGTGGAGCAGCATGGAGAATGTCGGGCTGATGGGGGATACGGTGTTCCTCTACCCGTCCGTCTGGTTGATCCCGCTGGTGCTGAGCTTTGGCGTGTTGCGGGGTGATCCCCGGGTTTTGGCGGGCACGGTTCTGGCATTGTTGGTCGGTCTGGCCATTCTGGTCAGCATCGACGCCTGGGCGACCAAAGGCACCGGGGGCAGCCGGGTGTGGCTGTTCCTGGCCCCGCCGCCAAACATCATGCGTCTGATCCTGATTGCGCTGGGTGGTGGCGTGATGGTCTATGCCGCGCGACAAACGAGGCTTTTGTTGCACAGTTCCATCGAAACGTCTGTCCGGAACGCCAATCTGACGCGTTACCTGCCGGCCAAGCTGGCCCCCCAATTGGCCGCCGGGCATCTGGATCAACTGCGGCGCGGGCAGCGCGAGGATGTGGCGGTTCTATTTGCGGATATACGCGGGTTCACGCAATTGTCCGAGCAGATGACGCCGCAGCAGGTCTCTGACTTCGTGACCGCATTTCGCGCACGAGTGTCGACGGTGGTGACAGCCCATGACGGGGTGATCGACAAGTTTATGGGCGATGCGGTCATGGTGCTGTTCATTGAACCGGACGCGCCGGGCCGGGCGGCGGCAAACGGTCTGGCATGTGCGACCGACCTTAACACAGCGTTTCAGGAATGGTCCCGTGCGCGCGTGGCGGCTGGGGAGGGCAAGGTGAATGTGGGCATCGGCCTGCATTTCGGGACCGTGTTCAGTGGTGTCGTAGGGGATGAGACCCGACTGGAATACTCGGTGTTTGGCGACACAGTGAACGTCGCCGCACGGTTACAGGAGATGTCCAAGGAGCTGCCGTCGTCGATCCTTGCCTCGCGCGAGGTGGTGTCCGCTGCGCAGGCAAAAGGTTGGTCACAGATTGCGGAAACCCCATTGCGAGGCCGGGCAGGCGACATGGCGATCATGGCACCTGTAGCCGAGGACTAAGCAACGGGGATTCGGGCGTCGGTAACCGGGCGTCAGATCCGCAGCAACGGCTGTAACAGGCGTGGGACCAGTTTGCGGAACCTGAGCGGTGCATCCGTCACGGCGAGGCAGATGCAATCCGCACCTACGTCCGCAATCGGTGTGTGTTCGACATGCTCATCTGCCGTCTCCACATCCCCGCGAGCGAAATACTCATCCTCGTCCAGAAACGCGCCTTGAAGCACCATGGTCAGTTCCGTACCCCGATGGCCATGGTCAGGGATGGCCGTGCCTGCCGGAATGTATAAAAGCCGCGCGGAACCTGAGGCCCCAGCGGTCAAAATCGCCTGCCGCACGCCCATACCTACCGGCCGCCATCGGATCGATTCCAGATCGCCGCCAACATAATCCTGCAATGGGGAGGGCAGCACACCCTTGGACCGGCGCGGGGCCGCGGGCTTGGCGGGTTCGCTGATCCGGTTCAAAACGGCGCTCAAAGCGTCACCGCCCACGGCAACCGGCGCATCCGGTGCTGTTTCGACCAATGCGCCGCCCAACGCATCATAGCTTTCCACAATGGCGCGGCAGTGGTCGCAGATCGAGATATGGGCAGCAACCATCAGATTGAACGCCTCGGGCAGTGTCCCGGCGGAGTAGCCGAATAGCAGTTCTTCGCTCAGGTGATGTTGAATGGAATGGCTCATCTTTGCTGTCACTTCATGGCATGGCGCAGGCGGTCCAGCGCCAGTCGGATACGGGATTTGATCGTGCCCAGCGGCAACCCTGTTTGCGAGGCGATCTCGCGGTGGCTCAGGTCACCGAAATAGGCCTGTTCGATCAATGCTCTTTGCGCGTCGGGCAGGGCAGTCATGGCCTCCCTCAGTCGCGAACTTTCCTGTTGTAGGGCCAGTACATCCGCCTGGTCCGGTTCAGCCTCGGGTCCCCAGGTCAGATCCTCGGGCTCGGGCCGTCTTTCTTTGCGCAGAAGGTCGATCCTGCGGTTTCGGGCAATTGTGAAAATCCACGTCGCGACCGAGGCACGTGACGCATCAAACAGATGCGCTTTGCGCCACAGCGTGACCATCACGTCCTGTGCGCATTCCTCGGCCATACTGGCATCCGCACCACTTTTGATCAGGAACCCCTTCACGCGCGGCGCGAAGTGGTCAAAAAGCGCCACAAAGGCGTCCCGATCCTGATGATCGCGGATTTGCTCCACACATTTTACCCATTTCTCTTCGGTCAAACGCGCGTCCCTGCGTTGGTCAGATGTCTCAGCCGCCCGCCGTGCGGGTGCTGTGACAGGTTTCGGGATCGTGTCTGCCGTGGTCAACATGAAACATGTACGCAGGGCGGATCGGGGTGGATCAGCGATAGCTGGAAAAAAGTGGGGAATTCTTGACTTAGTCAGCGGTCGCCAAGCTAACCCTCTGAAGAAATCCGGGAAAGTTCCACATCGCCCACTACACCACGGATTGCGAATCCACCGACGGGCTGCAATCCATCGTGGCAGTATTGCGCAACGTTGGCGGTCACCAACGCCCGTTCGTCCAGTGACTTGCACATATTCTGAACACGGCTGGCAACATTAACGGCTGGTCCGATCACCGTGAAATCCAGACGATCCGGGCTGCCGATATTGCCGAGGGTTACGGTGCCGAAGTCCATTCCAATGACAAATGCGATTGGATCGCCCCCGTCTTTCGCGTTGTAATGGTCCAGAGCTTTCAGAGCCTGCTGTGCGGCCTTCACCGCAGACTGACAGGCGGTATCAGGTCCGTCATCGCTCGCAAACATCGCCAGCACACCGTCGCCCATGAATTTCAGAACGTCCCCACCTTCGGCCTGGATCGGGGTGACAACCATGTCAAAAAAGTCACCCAGCACGGACAATAGGCGGGCATCGGACCATGTTTCAGTTTTGGCCGTGTACCCCCGCAGGTCCGCGAACAGAATCGCGGCCTCGATACTTTTGTGCTCGCCTCGATTGATCCGTCCGGCACCAACCTCGGAAGCCGGCACGCGACCCAGATAGGTTTCCAGCAGACTGCGTTGGGATTCGCGCATGGCAATGGGTTCCAGTGCGGCGGCGAGGGCGTATCGCGTCGCTTGCAGATCAGCCACCTGCGCCTCAGAAAATCCTTCAGGCGCATCCGTGACAAAACTGCTGCCCTGGGCAGAGCCATCGCCATACTCCAGTGGCATGGCCAGGAAATCTGTCGCTCCGGCATCGGCCAATTCACGATAGACGATGTGCTCATGTGACAAATCCAAATCCACCAGACGTTTGCGCAGAACCTGCCGCGTGCTCAGCACAAACTCGAAAGGGCTGCCTTCCCAGGCACTGGTGCTCAGCACCTCGACCGGCACGACATATTTGTGCGTGTTGTCTGGCGTCCAGATGATCCCCCAGGCACTCAGCAGCGGGTTAGAGTATCGCTGTGCAACCCGCGCACGGGAAACCGGGATGCCGAGCATGCGCAGGTTCGTGCAGTATTTGTCCACGATCTGGCTTGCATCGCCCAGCAGCCGAGCTTCGGAAATCAGCCAAGTGTTCAGGTCGGAAATGCTGTTCATCAAGTGCCTCGGATCGGTGTTCAGCACAACGCTACGATGTTTCAACTCATCTTGCGAAGGACAACCACGCCCGCTCTCCGCATTCCGTGAACAGATGTGCACATATTTTTTGGTCCAGATACATCCGTTTGCCGATTGCGCCCGTACATCCTGCAAAGACCAAGACCGAAAGAACCACAATGCCATTTGAACACCCCATCGCCGCCACCCGCAACATCGCTGTCATTGGGGGCGGAATATCTGGAATGGGGGCCGCGCTGCTTCTGGGCCGGGACCATCGCGTGACGATTTTCGAGGCCGGGCCGCAATTGGGCGGACACGCTCGCACGGTGATCGCCGGGCGCAATCGCGATCAGCCGGTCGACACCGGGTTTATCGTGTTCAACCACGTGAACTATCCGCATCTGTGCGCGATGTTTGACGAACTGGACGTGCCTACGGCCAAATCCGACATGAGCTTTGGCGCATCGTTTGACGGTGGGCGTCTGGAATACTCGGTCCAGAGCATCGACGCGCTGTTTGCCCAACGCCGCAATCTGGTTAATCCGGCCTTTGTGCGGATGGTGCGGAATCTGGTCCATTTCAACAACAATGCACTGGCGGCAGCGGATGATCCGTCCATGACTGTGCGGGATTTGCTGGCCAAGCTCGGCATGGGGGATTGGTTCCGCGACTACTACCTGCTGCCCTTTTCCGGCGCGATCTGGTCAACGCCGCGGGAACAGGTGCTGGATTTTCCGGCCTATGCGATGGTGCGGTTCTTCAAGAACCACGCGTTGTTGGGCAAAAAGGGCAAACATCAGTGGTACACGGTGCGCGGTGGATCACAGGAATACGTATCCCGCGTGACCCGCGCGCTGGAACAGCAGGGCACGCAGCTGAGGACTTCTACGCCAGTTCAGGCGGTGCGGCGCAGCGTGCTGGGGGTCGAGGTACAGACCGCCAATCATGGCTGGGAACGGTTTGACGAGGTGATCTTTGCCACGCATTCGGACGATACACTGCGCCTGTTGGCCGACCCGAGCGTGACCGAGCGCGATGCGCTGGGCCGGATTGCCTATCAGCCCAACACCGTGACCTTGCACCGCGATGCGTCGATCATGCCCAAACGCAAACGGGTCTGGTCGAGTTGGAGCTACACGGAACCACGCGGCGGCTCGCAAGCGCTGGATCTGACGTACTGGATGAACTCGCTACAGCCGATACCGAAGGACGATCCGATGTTTGTCACGCTGAATGACAACGGGCGCATTCGTGACGATCTGATCTATGACCAGACCACCATGCGGCATCCGGTTTATGGCCCCGGTGTTCTGGAGGCGCAGGATCGCCTGCGCGAGATCAACGGCACCAACCGCACCTGGTTCTGCGGGGCCTGGATGCGCAACGGGTTCCACGAGGACGGCTTGGCCAGCGCGGTCGAAGTCGTGGAGCAGATCCAGAGCGCGGGTGCTGCCCTGCGTGTGGCGGCGCAATGACGCAAACCGTCGATCATATCGCGGCGCATACGTTCCATGGGCGCAAGGGGGCGGTCAGCAACGGATTTCGGTATTCGGTGGACTATGTGCTGCTGGATGCGGAGGCCGAGCTGGATACCCCACCGCTATTTTCGCGCAACCGCGCCAACGTGGCCTCGGTCCGGGACCAGGATCATGGTGGGGAGATCGGTCAGGGTCAAGGAGCGGAATGGGTGCGCAAGGTTCTGTCGGCCCACCAACTGTCCCAGCCTGCGCGGATCATGTTGCTGACGCAGCCGCGTATTCTGGGGCATCTGTTCAACCCGGGCAGTTTCTGGCTGTGTTTTTCGTATGACGAGGCTCAAGAGATGGTTGCGGTGATTGCCGAGGTCAACAATACCTGTGGTGACCGGCATTCCTACCTGTGCCACCACCCGGATCAGCGCCCCATCGGTCCGTCGGATCGCCTTGCTGCGACAAAGGTGTTTTATGTCTCGCCCTTCCAGCCGGTCGAAGGCGGCTATACCTTCCGGTTTGACATCACGTCTCAGCGGATTGGCGTCTGGATCGACTACGCCCAACAGGGCGAGGCGGGTGGTGGTGGGCTGATTGCAACCCTCACCGGCCCACGTGCCCCGTTGACCACGGGCAGTCTGTTGTGGTCCCTGCTGCGTCGCCCATTTGGGTCGCGTCGCGTCTTTGCCTTGATCGTCTGGCAGGCGCTGAAACTCTGGTGGAAACGGGCCCCGTTCCGCCGCCGGGTTTTGCCGCCAGCACATGAGGTCAGTCGGGGATGATGGCTGCCGAGGCGCATATCCAGCGTGGGCATCGCCTGCCGTCTTATGCCCTGTTTGCCGGGTTGCTGGCTGCGGCGGGGCTGCCGATCTATATTCACGCGCCCAAGTTCTTTGTGGACACTTATGGCGTCAGCCTCGCGTCACTGGGTGCGGTATTGTTCGCGTTGCGACTGTTGGATGTGGTGCAGGATCCGTTGTTGGGGCGACTCGCCCGCGCGGTACAGAACTATCGCGCCTTAAGCGCGGGCATAGCCTTGGCGATCTTGGCCAGTGCCATGGTGGGCCTGTTTGCCGTCACACCACCGGTTGCACCGCTGATCTGGTTCGCAGCCATGCTGACGCTGCTGTTCTCGGCCTACTCTTACCTCACCATCATTTTTTATGCCCAGGGCGTTGCGAAGGCTCCGACGCTCGGTCAGGGCGGCCATTTGCAAGTCGCCCGTTGGCGAGAAACCGGGGCGTTGTTGGGCGTTTGTCTTGCGTCCGTGGCGCCGGTCGCGGCCGCTGCATTGTCGGCACATCCTTTTGCGGTGTTCGCGGCAGCATTTGCCGGAGTGGCACTGATGGCCGCCTTGGCGATGCAGACCGAATGGTCCGCAACCTCCACCAGCACTCCATCCGGATTCGGCATTGTCCTTCGCGACCCGCCTGCACGGCGCTTGTTGTTGATCGCTCTGGTCAATGCGGCACCCGTGGCAGTCAGTTCCACGCTCTTCCTCTTCTTCGTGGAAAGCCGACTGGCCGCGCCGGGGGCCGAAGGTCCACTTTTGTTGCTCTTCTTCCTGTCCGCTGCTGTGGCTGCCCCGCTCTGGGGCCGGTTGGCGGATCGGTTGGGCGCACGTTCTGTCCTGCTAGTTGGTATGGTCTTATCGATCCTTGCCTTTGGCGGCGCACTGTTCCTCGGCACTGGCGACATCACGTGGTTCGCCTTGATTTGCCTCGCCTCTGGCGCGGCTCTCGGCGCGGACATGACGTTACTGCCTGCCATGTTCTCCCAACGCATGGCGCGGATTGCACCCGAGGCCAGCGAAGCCTTTGGCCTCTGGTCCTTTGTCACCAAATTCGCGCTGGCGTTCGCCGCTGTCACCCTGCTGCCCTTATTGGAGGCCGCGGGCTTCCAATCCGGCACAGACAACTCACCCCAGGCTTTGACCCGCCTGACCCTTCTTTACGCTGCAGTGCCCTGCGCGCTGAAACTTGTCGCAATCGCACTGCTGGCCACTTTCAAAACTGAGGACTCGACATGGCAAAATTGACATTTCTGCTGCTCGGCGCCCTGATCATGCTTGGCCTTGTCTGGCTGCGCACCGCTTACCTCACCTTCCGCGCGCAAAAGCCCGATGATTATGCGCAAACCACACCTGTCTTTGACATACGCGACCATCTGAACGGCACGATTGACTGTGATGGCGTGATCTATGGCCCAACCGGGCGCGTGACGTCGCGGTTCGTGGGCGTGTTCCATGCGGAATGGGACGGCAATACCGGCACGATGACCGAGCATTTCGAATACGACAACGGCAACACGCAGGATCGCGAATGGACGTTGGTTGTGGATGATCAGGGCCGCATCAAGGCCACTGCGCCGGATGTGATTGGCCTAGGGTCAGGTTGGCAATCGGGTGCAGCTGTTCAGTTGCAATACAAGATCAAGCTGCCCGAAACTGCTGGTGGCCATGTGCTGGACACCATCGACTGGATGTATCTGGGACCCAACGGCGTGATCACGAACCGTAGTCAGTTGAGCAAATTCGGGATCAAGGTGGCAGAATTGGTGGCCACGATGCGTCCCCGTGCCGCTGAATCTGATCAGCAATTGGCGGCGGAGTAGCCTTGTATGCGTGAGTGGATGGGTAAACGGTACTGGCTGGTCGGCGCGAGCGAGGGGCTGGGTGCAGCACTGGCGGAGAAGCTGAGTGCCTGTGGTGTGCATGTGATCCTGAGCGCGCGCAATGCTGATCGGCTTGCTGAGGTGGCAGAGCGGTTACCCGGCCCATCCACGGTTGTTCCCATGGACGTAACCGACTCGGCCAGTGTTCAGGCCGCTGTTGCCACGGTCGGCGAAGTGGATGGCATCGTCTATCTGGCCGGGGCCTATTGGCCGATGCCCGCAGGTGATTGGCGGGTTGAGGACGGCGTTCAGATGGCCGACATCAACCTTACCGGGGCGATGCGGGTGCTGGGCCATGTGGTGCCGGGTATGGTGGCTCGTGACAGCGGCCACGTCGTCATTACGGGCTCGTTGGGCGGGTTTCGGGGGCTGAAGAACTCCGTCGGCTATGGCGCGTCCAAGGCTGGGACAATGGTATTGGCCGAAAGCCTGTACGCTGATCTGTGGCGGACGGGCGTCAAGGTGCAATTGTCCAACCCCGGCTTCATCCGCACGCGGCTGACGGACAAGAACGACTTCAAAATGCCCTTCCTGATGGAACCGGAACAGGCCGCATTGCACATGTTCGAACACATGTGCACGGACCGTTTCAAACACAGCTTCCCCCGCGTGTTTTCCTGGGTCTTCCGCGTCAGCCAGTTCTTCCCCGACTGGCTCTACTATCGACTGTTTGCCTGAACCTTCAGTTTGTCGCGAGACGGTTTTGATTTACTGACTCCAAATAGAACAAAAGGTGAACTATACTTGTGCCCATGTTCACCGAACTGTCGATCACGTCCAATTTCACCTTCCTCACCGGCGCCTCCCATGCCGAGGAGTTCATGACCCGTGCCGCCTCCCTGAGCCTTGCGGGGATTGCGATTGCGGATGACAATTCTGTGGCCGGTATCGTGCGCGCCCATACCGAGGCGCGGCGCATTGCCCGTTTGGTGAAAGAACGGCAGGATTGGGAGGCGGAACATGACCCGATGGGACCGCTTCGCCCAGAACATTGTCCTGAACCGCCTTCCTTCCCGATCTATGCCCGTCCCCGTTTGATCCCGGCGGCGCGGCTGGTATTCACCGATGCCCCGCCCATTACTGTCCTGCCGGAAAACCGTCGGGGGTGGGCTTCGCTTTGCCGGTTGATTTCGCACGGGCGACTCCGGGCAGAGAAGGGGGCGTGTGATCTGCAACTGGCGGACCTGTTGGACCACGCCGAAGGGCTGCACCTGCTGCTCTGGCCGCACATGCAACGGGTTCAGCGCGGCGCGGGTGTGTGGGAACCGTACATGAAACGGCTGACGCGCCGCTTTGCCGGGAAGATGCATCTGCTGATGCATCCGGTCTATGATGGCCGCGACCCGGACCGGTTTGCGGCGCTCACGCAGGATGCCGCGCAGATGGGCCTGCCCACCATCGCCTCTGCCGCGCCGCGCATGCATCACAGCCGCCGACGCCGTCTGGCTGACGTGCTGACCGCGATCCGACTGAAACGCCGGGTGGACGAACTGGGCCGGGACGCGCTGGTGAACGCCGAACCCCGCCTGCGCTCCGAGGCTGAGATGCGCCGACTGTTTCGTGGGCATGAGGACGCCGTTGACCGCGCCGGGGAACTGGCCGCGCGCCTGACCTTTTCGCTGGATGAATTGCGTTACGAATACCCGTCCGAGATTACCGAAAATGAAACCCCGCCCGAGCGTCTGCGCCGCCTGGCTTATGAGGGGCTGGAATGGCGCTATCCCGGTGGGGCCTCGGATCACGTGATCGGCCTGCTGGAACATGAGCTCGACCTGATTGGGAAACTTCGGTACGAACCCTATTTCCTGACCGTACGCGACATCGTTCATTTCGCCCGCTCCCGCGACATCCTATGTCAGGGCCGGGGGTCAGCGGCGAATTCGGTGGTTTGCTACTGCCTTGGCGTCACCTCTGTCTCACCGGAAATCGGCACGATGGTGTTCGAACGCTTCGTGTCCGAGGCGCGGGATGAGCCGCCCGACATCGACGTCGATTTCGAACATGAACGGCGCGAGGAGGTGATCCAGTGGATCTATGAACGCTATGGCCGCCACCGTGCGGGCCTGTGTGCCACTGTCGTGCATTATCGGGGCAAACGGGCCATCCGCGAGGTGGGGCGCGCCATGGGCCTGACCGAAGATACGATTTCCGCCCTGTCCTCCCAACTGTGGGGGTTCTTTTCGGCCGAGGGGCTGGAGGCCGAGCGGATGCGCGAAATCGGTCTGGACCCCACCGACCGGCGGCTGCAGCAGACCATGGACCTTGTCTATGAAATCATCGGCTTCCCCCGCCACCTGTCCCAGCATGTGGGCGGGTTTGTTGTGACCGAGGGGCGGCTGGACGAACTGGTGCCCATCGAAAACGCCACGATGGAGGATCGCACGGTCATCTGCTGGGACAAGGACGACATTGAATCCCTGGGCATCCTGAAGGTCGATGTGCTGTCACTGGGGATGCTCACCTGTATTCGCAAGGCGTTTGACTTGCTGCAACAGCACCACCAGACCAGCTATACGCTTGCCACACTCCCGCCGGAGGACCCGGTGGTCTATGACATGCTGTGCAAGGCTGACAGCATCGGCGTGTTCCAGGTCGAAAGTCGCGCGCAGATGAACTTCCTGCCGCGCATGAAGCCGCGCAATTTCTATGATCTGGTGATCGAGGTTGCCATCATCCGCCCCGGCCCCATTCAGGGTGACATGGTCCATCCCTATATCCGCCGCCGGAACGGGGAGGAGGAGGTCAGCTTCCCTTCGGACGCGCTGGGCGAGGTGTTGGGCAAAACCCTGGGCGTGCCGCTATTTCAGGAACAGGCGATGCAGATTGCCATTGTTGGCGCGGGGTTCACGCCGGATCAGGCCGACCGCCTGCGCCGCTCGCTCGCCACATTCAAGAAGCACGGCAATGTCAGCGAGTTCCGTAATCTCTTCATGCGCGGGATGAAACGCAATGGTTATGACGAGGATTTCGCCGCCCGCTGCTTTTCCCAGATCGAGGGGTTCGGGTCCTATGGTTTCCCCGAAAGCCACGCGGCCTCGTTCGCGCTGCTGGTCTATGCCTCGGCTTGGATCAAATGCCACCATCCGGGTTTGTTTGCTTGCGCGCTGCTGAATTCCCAGCCCATGGGGTTTTATGCCCCGGCCCAGATTGTGCGCGATGCCCGTGAACATGGGGTGGTCGTGCGTCCGGTCTGCATCAATGCGAGTTACTGGGACAATGTGATGGAACCGGATGGCAAGGGTGGTCTGGCCCTGCGCCTGGGGTTCCGCCAGATCAAGGGCCTGCACGAGGACGACGCCGCCTGGCTGACGGCGGCGCGCGGCAATGGCTATCACGAGGTGGCGGATGTCTGGCGGCGTGCCGGGTTGGGTCCGGCGGTGCTGGAGCGTCTGGCCGAGGCGGATGTGTTTGCTGTTACTGGCCTGTCCCGGCGCGAGGCGTTGTGGGCGGCCAAGGCCATCGCAGCCAAGAAACCGCTACCGCTGTTTGCAGGTGATCTGGAGGGCGAGGCGATTCCGGAACCTGCCGCCAACCTCCCCCAGATGACGACGGGCGAACAGGTGGTGGAGGATTACGTGTCCACCCGGCTCAGCCTCAAGGCGCATCCGGTGGCGTTGTTGCGGCACCTGCTGACGCCGGAACCGGGTCAGGGGCGGGCAGAACGCAGGTGACTTACTCTGCCGCCAGCGGGTGCTGTTCCCGGCCTATATCGGTGATCTCGCCAATGACCTGCCGCAGCAGATCGCGGAAGGCGTCGAAGTTCCCATTCGGGCGCACCCGGCGTTCATCCATGTAAAGCGACCGGTCGATTTCGATCTGAACCGCATGCTGTCGGCGCGACGGGCGGCCATAAGCCTGCGTCACATAGGCCCCGGCAAACGGCGTATTGCGCGCCACGGTTAGGCCCGCGCTGGCAAAGGCGGCCTCGAACCGGTCGACGATATGGCTGCCTGCGGCAGCCCCGAACCGATCGCCCAGCACAATTTCCGGGCGCTTTCCGTTCTGCTTGGCCGCGCCATCCATCGCCTCGTGTGGCATGGAATGGCAATCCGCCAGAATCGCGCGACCAAACCGCATATGGGCTGTGTCCAACAGGTCACGCAATGCCGCGTGATAGGGCCGCCAGTAACCATCTATGCGGCGGTTCGCCTCGGTCATGGAAATCCGCCCCGAGTAAATGCAGCGCCCGTTGGCGACAACGCGAGGGATCACGCCCAGCCCCGATGCCACGCGCGGATTGTAGCCATGCCGCCTCACGCCTTCGATCAGGGCCGGGTCCAGTTCATCCACGCTTCGATTGAGGTCCACATAGGCGCGTGGCGCGCCCGCGGACAGCAGTGGAGCGCCAAATTCCGGGGCTGAATCAAATAGTTGATCGACAAACGCATCCTCTGACGACCGTATCGTGCGTTCATTCAACTGACTCCGTCTGACGAACGATGCGGGATAGTCGTTGCCACTGTGAGGCGATGCGAATACCACGCAGGACGCCAGTTCAGCGGGCTTCAGCAGATGATAAGCGGCCTTCGGCATGAATGCTCCTTCCCGGTGCAACATAGACCGGAAAACAGTCTGCTCAAAAGCCCTTGATCCCGTTTCCGACTCCTTTTATAGACGCCGCTACCCGGCGCGGATTTCCGCGCCCCATTTTATTCTGGGGCACGGACGGGCTGGCATTCATGGGCGGTTAGCTCAGCGGTAGAGCACTACGTTGACATCGTAGGGGTCACTGGTTCGATCCCAGTACCGCCCACCATGAATTCACTGTTCCGGTTTTGCCGGGGCACCCGCTAACTCAGGCGCTGGCCCGCGCCGCAAGCATAGGAGAGGACCATGAAGGTCAAAAACTCGCTCCGCTCGCTGAAGAACCGGCATCGTGACTGCCGGGTCGTGCGCCGCAAAGGCCGCGTCTACGTCATCAACAAGACGCAGCGGAAATTCAAAGCCCGCCAGGGCTAAGCTCACATTTTGTGAGATGTGCGGGGTGGCGCAAACACCGGCTCGTGCAACGTAAGAAAAGCAAAAAGCCCGCCCGATTTGGGGTGGGCTTTTTGCTGTTTGGCTGGGCAGTCTACCCGTTCAAATCCTCTAGCAACCGCCCATGTTTCCGGGTCTCCTCCACCAACTCCCCGAAGGTGGTGATGCCTTTCGCTTCAAGCAGGGGCAACAAGCACACCAGCGCTTCGGCTGTGGCCTTGGCATCACCCAGAGCAGTGTGGCGCAGATGGTCTGGTATCTTGATCGCCAAACGCGCGCATAGCGCGTCGAGCGAGTGTTCTTCCGTCGTGCCAAACACAACAGCCGACAACAGCACCGTGTCCAGAACCGGGTGATCCCACGCCACACCCATTTTGTTCGAAGCAGCCCGCAACAGGCCAATGTCGAACGGGGCATTGTGGGCAACCAATACGGCCTTGCGGGCAAAGTGGTGCAGCCTGCGCCCCGCCTCCCCAATGTCCGGGGCACCAGTCACATGTGCGTCGGTCACGCCATGGATACGGGTGGAAGCTGGTGGGATGGGGCGCCCGGGATCGACATATGTGTCAAGCACCTCACCCTGCACAATCCGCCTGTTTAGAACCCGCACGGCACCGATTTGTACGATATCGTCTTTGTCCACTGACAGGCCTGTGGTTTCCGTATCAAAGGGCACAAAACAAAGTTCGGACAGCGGCGTCGCCTCGACCTCGCGGGTTTGGGCGGTGTTCATCAGGTCGAAATCAAACACCAGCGGACGTGAGTCTGTCGGGCCGAGTTGACCCAGGGGCGTGTTCACGACGATCATGTAACAGCCGTTGTCGAGTGTGCTGAGCCTGCCCTCAAACGAAACGCCAATCGCGTCGTTGCGCAGCGGAAACTGCACCTCGGATGTGTCCCGCAACTGCTCGATGGCGGCGTCCAGATCAGGAGCGTCAAAATAATCCCCGAGCGGCGCTTTCAGTCGAGGCGTAGCCACTTGCGACAGCACATCCGCCGCCTGCCCGTCATACAGAACGATTTCCAGGTCGGGGTTCAGCAGGATTGTCGCCATTGGAATCTTGGTCAGCAGCGCAGTAAGCCGTTCGCGTTCGTCTCGCAGGCGCTGCGTTTCCTGTTCGACAAGGCTGTCCAGCTCGACCTTGGAATCCCCCAGCGTTTGCGCAATGGCGCTGGCGGCAGGGGCGCGGTCGCCTAGATAACGCGCGGGGGAATGGGGCAGGACGGGTTCACCACCGGAATGGGCCTGCAGGCGCAGTTTGGCCGATAGGGTGATGATCGGTTTGGCAACATGTTCGTCAAACAGGAACCAGATCGCGACAACGACGGCCGTATTCAGGAAGGCAAAAAGGACGAAGGCGGTGACAAATGCTGTGCTCGGCAGCTCGCCTTCGGCCCTCGACCAGCCGAAATACAGTGAAAGCCCCGCCAAACCTGCACCCGCGACCGCCAAAAAGCAGAAAAACAGAAAAACGCGGAGGCGCAGGTTCAGGTCGGTCAGCATGTCAGGTATCGCAGGCCAGCTTCAGAATTGGATCGTCGGCGGGCATGGCCTGCCACTGTGCATCAGCCACAGTGCCGTCGTCGGCAAACTCGGCCCCGTCAATCAGCAGGGCAGACCGCGCCTGAGCGCAGTCAAACAGCATCGGGGCCTGATTGACCGGGGACCAGCGGCCAAAGAAATAGAGGTCCGCCAGCCGTTGGTCGGGCAGGTTCGGGTTCTTGCGCATGGTGCCCGTGTCCACGGCGACAAAGCGTTTGGTATACGGCCAGATTTGCGTCCATGGGCGGAACCAGCTTTGTTCTTCGACCGTCATGGCGACGCTGACGCCGTCTGGCAGGCGTTCGGATGTGCGGTCAAACCACGTGTATTCGTTAGAGATGGTCATGCCGATCATGCCCAGCCCGGCGGCCACCGGCAAAATCCACCGCGGCAAGCGTCGGCCCAAAGTGATGTTCAGCAGCATGGCGAGCCCCGCGCAGGCGATCCCCGCAAACACCGTGGCGATGAGTTCTACGAACATGAAATTATCCCAACATGCCTTTGCCAGAGCCCACTGCGGACTGCATCGTCTTTACCACAACAAAGGCGTCGCGCAGATGGCTGCGTTCGAAATCGGACAGCGATGAGGGGGCCAGGTGGTTCCCCGGCTGTTCGCTTGCCCTGATCTGGTTTGCCTGATGTTCCAGCCGCGTGGTGGCGATGTGATCATAGGCATCCAGCAGGTCCGCCCCGCCCGAAGATGACAGGATGCCCGCGCCAATGGCTGCCTCCAACCGTGCTCGGGTGTTGACGGGCTGCAATCGACCCTGCAGCGTGTAGACGCGGCCAAGGTCAACGACCGGGACAACACCATTGTGTTTGAGGTCCAACTGGTTGCGATGCTCGCCGGACCGGATCGTGGCCAACCCTCGCAACAGGCCCAGTGGCGGCTGATGTTTCAGCGAGTTCGAGATCATGTGCGCGGTGAAGATGGAGTTCTTGGATGCGGCCTCCAGCGTTTCCTTTTGCAGGCTGCCCCACAGGCTTTCATCCCCGCTGATCGGGCGCAGGTCGAACATGACCGAGGCCAGCATCTGCGCCTCGGGATTTGGTTTGTCGATCCAACCCTTGAAATAGCTGCGCCAGACGTTGAGCGGCTGACACCAGCGCGGGTTTGTCGCCATCATGTCGCCGGGACAGTAGAAGTACCCGCAGGTGTCCAGCCCATCACTGACGAATTCGGCCAGTTCGGCGAAGTAGGGCATGTCGGCCTCGGTTGCGTCATCAGACAGGATCAGGCAATTGTCCTGATCCGACACGCCAGTTTGTTCCTGCCGTCCTTGCGATCCGCAGGCGAGCCACAGGTAAGGCACGGGCGACGGTCCGAGCTTGGCCTCAGCCAATGCCAGCAGGCGGCGCGTGGCGGTGTCTGCGATGTCGGTGATCAATCGTGTGACAACCTCGTGCCGGTTGCCGGTTTCGACCAGTTGCAGCAGCAATTGCGGGATCTGCGCGGTTGCCTTGGCCATTTCTGCTGCGTCCTTGGCCTTCGCCACACGACCCACCAGATCAGCCGACGACATGGCCTGAGCGCGGGTCAGGTCGGTTTGAGTGACGATGCCCAGCAGTTTGGAGCCGTCAATAATGGGCACGTGGCCAATCCCGCGCTCTACCATCAGGTGCAGGACGTCCGTGACCAATGCACTGGGACCAAGCGTCAGTGGGTTTTCCGTCATGATTGCGGAAATCGGGCCGCTCGGATCGCTCCCCTCCACGATCACGCGTTTGTTCATGTCGCGCAGCGTGGCGATTCCGCGAAACTGGTCGGCTTCGCTGATGCAGATGGACGAAATGTGCTGCTCTGCCATACGCGCGGCAGCGTCCCGAATGGACATGTCCGGCGTGCAGGTTTCCGGGTCGCGGGTCATCAACTGCTCGACCACCATTGTGGCAAGGTTTTTGTCGTCCGCCTTGGTCGGGCGGCGACGGTTGAAGAACTTCGCGACAGGGGCGTGGGCGTCAATCAGCGCAAAAAATGTCTGCGCGGGCAGGACGATCAACGTGGCTTCCGCCGTGACTCGCGCCGCGCGTTGCGAGGCTGCGTTTCGCAGCATAGCCCGCTCACCAAAGGAGTTTCTTGGTCCAAGAATCGACAGCTGTACACCGGTTTCATCGGTGATCTCAATCTCGCCCTCAAGGATGATATAGAGGTTTTGCACCTCGTCCCCAATGGCGAACACCATGTCGCCAACTACGAAGGTCTGTGTATCGCAGGCCTGGGTCAGCTCTGTCAGGTCCGCATCGGGCAAGGTGTCATAGGGATGCACAGACGCAAGGAACTGGGCCAACACTGCCGGAAGAGGCATCACATCATCCTTGTGAAAAGAAAAGGGCCTGCCCACTGTAACGCGCGCAGGCCCGAAGTGTCAGAGCGAACACCGCCGCAACCATGGGCTGCGGTGATGCGTCATCGGTCAGTGGTCTTCGACCGCAGCACCGGCACCACGCGGGATGCGGACGCTTTCGACCAGGTCGACGATTTCCTGCGGAGTCTCCTTGGTCATGCCGGTCACCACATAGGCGACGGCGAAGTTGACCAGAGCACCGATTGCACCAAACGAGGTGGACTTGATCGGGCCCAGCAGCGGGTCGGCATCCGTGAACGAATTGGTGTCAGGGATAAAGAACCAGCCTTTGTGCAGGAAGATATACAGTAGCGTCACAACCAGACCCGCCAGCATGCCCGCAACCGCGC
>JBFOMB010000172.1:0-12476 GCA_040830545.1 Paracoccaceae bacterium
CAGGTTGTGTCCTGAAACCAAAACCAACACCGGTTGCGGGCAGGAACCACCGTCCCTCTTTGTCATGCGGGTGCTTGGGCCAAAAGGCCGGGGAAAACCCCCGGGGTGAGGCTGTTCGGAGGAACAAAGAGTACCGCAAGCACCGCTATACCCCGCCTCCGGGCGCCGCAGATATTCGGCTGGTGCGGCATGGGGAATCGCAGCCCGCCATTCCCGGACAGTCGTTTCCGATGAAGGACGGACACGGCGATCCGGCGCTGCATCCTGATGGAGAGGCGCAGGCGGTTGCGGTGGGTGAACGGCTGAAATCCGTTGCGTTTTCCGCGATTTACGTCACGACCTTGCAGCGCACGCACCAGACCGCTGCGCCCTTGGTCGGGCATCTGGGCCTGAAACCACGGATCGAGGCGGACCTGCGCGAAGTGCATCTGGGCGACTGGGACGGCGGTGAATACCGCATCCGTGCGGCCGAGGGGCATCCGGCCTTTCGCAAGGCGATGGAGACAGGGGAATGGGGCGAGATTCCGGGGGCGGAGACCACAGCCGCCTTCACCGGTCGCGTGCGCGATGGGCTGTTTCGGATCGCTGCGGCGCATCCGGACGAACGCGTGGCGGCCTTTGTCCATGGCGGCGTGATCGCGGCGGCCATGGCGCTGGCCACGGGTGCGTCGCCTTTCACCTTTGCCGGGGCGGCAAACGGATCGTTTACCCGCATCGTGATCCAAGGTGACCGCATGACGGTTCGCGGGTTCAACGACGTGGCGCATCTGGAGGGGTAGGACGCGTCTTGGAAGACGCGGAAGCGGTTTTGAAACCGCTTCCAAGGCGTTTTGAAACGCCGTGGTCCCGCTGGAAAAACCGGTGTGCAAGGGTCAGTCCATCGTCAGGACGACCTTGCCCATCACCTTGCGGTCTTCCATCATTTTCAGCGCTTCCGCCGCCTGAGCCATCGGGAAGGATGCGGAAATCTGCGGCTTGATCTTGCCCTCTGCGTACATCTGGAACAGGTCGCGCATGTTGGATGCGTGCCCTTTGGGATCACGCATGGTGGCCGCGCCCCAGAAGACGCCGACGATCTGACAGCTTTTTAACAGGGTCAGGTTGGCCGGGATCTTTGGAATGCCCGCCGGGAAACCCACAACCAGGAACCGACCGTTCCAGGCCATACCGCGAATGACCGGTTCGGCATAAGCCCCGCCCACTGCGTCATAGGCTACATCAACGCCGCCCGCGCCGACGGCCTGTTTGATCTGGTTCGAAAGTTCCTTCTGCGCGTCCCGCCCGTCCAGTTCACGCGGATAGATGATCGCGTCATCCGCGCCGATTTGGCGGCAGAAATCGGCCTTTTCCTGAGAGGACACCGCGCCAATGACCCGCGCGCCCATGGCTTTGCCCAGCTCAATCGCTGCAGCGCCAACGCCGCCCGCTGCGCCCAGGATCAGTAAGGATTCACCCTCGGCCAGATAGCCGCGATCCTTCAGCGCGTAGTAGGACGTGCCATAGGTGAAGATGAAACAGGCCGCATCTTCGTATGGCATCTCATCCGGGATCTTGATCGTGCGGATCGCGTCGATGGCGGCATGGGTTGCAAACCCGCCATGGGAGGTCAGCGCCAGAACCCGGTCGCCCACGGCCAGCGTGTCCACACCTTCGCCAAGTGCGACAACCTCACCCGCAATCTCGCCACCCGGCGCAAACGGGCGTTCCGGTTTGAACTGGTACATGTCCCGAATCATCAGCGTGTCCGGGAAGTTCAGGCCAGCGGCGTGGATACGCACCACAACCTGCCCCTTGCCCGGTTCAGGGTCCGGCAGTTCGGTCAGTTCAAGTGTATCAGGACCGCCGACAGCGGTACTCAGCATGGCTTTCATGGATGTCCTCCCAACGGCCCGAAAGGGCGATTCTCCTACACCCGAACCGGGTAACATTTACACCTCGGAATGGGCTGATTACGTTAAGTCTTCTACCCCGCTAGTGCCTTGTCAACGTAAATTCGAAATGCAATTCTGCATAGCGGAACGACAAGCAAGACGTGGGGAGGCGAGCCTTGCACGACATCACCGATCCGGAGGAATTCCGGTCCGCCCTTCGCGCGTGGCTGGAGGAAAACTGTCCCGAAGAGATGCGCGATGGCGCCAATGACGAGGCCAGCATTTGCTGGGGCGGCAAGAATTGGGTGTTCACGTCCGAGGCGCAAAAACAGTGGTTGAATCGTTGTGCCAGCGTCGGCCTGACCGTGCCGAAATGGCCGCGTGCTTATGGTGGGGCCGGGCTGGATCGCGCGCGGGAGAAAATCTTCCACGAGGAGATGCGCCGGATCAACGCGCGGTCTCCGTTGCAGAGTTTCGGCATCTGGATGCTGGGCCCGGCGCTGCTGCAATTCGGGACCGAAGAACAGAAGCTGCACTATCTGCCGGAAATTGCGCGGGGCGAGGTCCGGTGGTGCCAGGGCTATTCCGAGCCCGGCGCGGGGTCTGACCTCGCCTCGCTCCAGACCCGGTGCGAGGACATGGGCGATCATTGGCTGGTCAACGGCCAGAAGGTGTGGACGTCTTATGCGAACAAGGCCGACTGGATTTTTGCGCTGGTGCGCACGGACCGGGACGCGCCCAAGCACAAGGGCATTTCCTTTGTTCTGATTGATATGGAAACACAGGGTGTGTCGACATCACCGATCCTGCTGATCTCTGGCGCGTCGCCGTTTTGCGAAACCTTCTTTGACGATGTGAAAGTGCCTAAGGAACAGGTGGTGGGCGACGTGAACCGTGGCTGGGACGTGGCGAAATACCTGCTGACCCATGAACGGGAAATGATCTCTGCCGGTGGTGGAGGTCTGACCGGCGGCGGACGTGCCTTGGGCGCTGTGCTGGCCGAAGATTCTGATGGCAACATGGACACTTGCCTGCGCGCGGATGCCATGGCGGCCGAGATTGATACTCTGGCCTTTGGTCTGACACTGGAGCGGTACAAGGATCAGGCCGAGGCAGGCCAGGGGACGGGTGATGCGTCGGCTATGCTGAAATATGCGGGAACCGAGCTGAACAAGCGCCGGTTGGAGCTGATGATGACGGCAGGCGGGTCTGACGCACTGGAATGGGATGGTGCAATGGGAACTCGCCCTGCGGACTGGCTGCGGACCAAGGCGAACTCGATCGAGGGTGGCACGTCCGAGGTCATGTTAAGCATTGTGTCAAAACGCGTGTTGGGGCTGCCCGGCTAAGTCGGGCACCGGATCAAAGAACATCCGGGTCGGTTTCGCGTGGCGAAGCGGTCCCCGGCAAAAAGTTGGGCGGATAGATCATGGCCAAACTCGTAAAATCTGAAGAGGAAACCATGCTGGCCGATATGGCACGTGGGTTTCTGGACGACGCTGCACCGGTCAGCCGGTTGCGCAAGATGCGGGACGAGGGGCAGACCCACGACCCTGATTTGTGGGCCGAGATGGCGCAGATGGGCTGGGCCGGGGTGCTGGTACCCGAGGCGCAGGGCGGGTCTGACATGGGGCACGCCGCAGCGGGCATTCTGGCCGAAGAGATGGGCAAGACGCTGACCGTGTCCCCCTTCTTGTCGACTGCAGTGATCGCGGCAACGGCGCTGCGGCAGGTGTCAGATGAACGTGCGCAGACGGCTTTGGCGGCGATAGCCTCGGGCGAGCGGACCTATGCACTGGCGATTGACGAGGGGCGCAAACACGATCCGGATGCCACGCAACTGTCTGGCGCCGAGGCCGGGAATGGGTTTCGCCTGAATGGGTCGAAGACCTTTGTTGTTGACGGCGCCCATGCGGATCGGCTGCTGGTATTGGCGCGGACAGGTGACGCGCTGACCCTGTTCGATCTGCCTGCGGACCGTGATGGGATCGACGTGCAGGCCAGCGCCATGATCGACAGCCGCGACAGCGCCCGGATCGAATTTACCGACGTGGAGGCAACGGGCGAGGACGTGCTGGGCACCGTTGGTGACGCCATGGCCGTGTTGAAACCGGCATTGGAGGCCGGGCAGGCCGCCTTGGCAGCGGAGTCCACGGGACTGGCGGCAGCGGCCTTTGGCATGACAGTTGAATACTTGAAGGAACGAAAGCAGTTTGGCGTGCCCATCGGGGCGTTTCAGGCGCTTCAACATCGGGCAGCACATCTTTGGTGTGAAACGGAAATCACGGCCTCGGCCATCCTGAACGCAGGCCGTAAGCTGGACGCGGACCCCGACAATGCGTCGCTGGCTGTGTCCCTGGCAAAAGCACGTGCGAACCAAACGGCGAAACTGGCCGTGATCGAAGGCGTGCAGATGCATGGTGGCATCGGCATGACCGATGCGTTCGACATGGGCTTTTACATGAAACGCGCCCGCGTCGCGGCAGAGTGGCTGGGCGACTATGGCTATCACGCAGAACGCGTGGCACAGTCGAGAGGGTTCTGATGATCCGGTTTGACGGACAGGTGGCGATCGTCACGGGCGCAGGCGCTGGATTGGGCCGGTCGCATGCGCTGGGATTGGCGGCGCGCGGCGCGAAGGTTGTGGTCAACGACATGGGCGCAGCGACGGACGGGCAGGGAAGTGACGACAGCCCCGCCGCGCGTGTGGTGGAGGAAATCCGCGCCGCCGGGGGCGAGGCCATGGCGCACGGCGCGGATGTCTCGGACGAGGCGCAGGTCGCTGACATGGTGGCCCGTACCAAGGACGCCTGGGGCCGGGTTGATGTTCTGATCAACAACGCGGGCATCCTGCGGGACAAGACGTTTGCCAAGATGACCGTAGCCGACTTCCGCAAAGTGGTCGAGGTGCACCTGATGGGCACGGCCATTTGCTGTCACGCGGTTTGGCCAATGATGCGCGAACAGAATTATGGGCGGATCGTTGTGACCTCTTCCGCTTCCGGGATTTACGGGAACTTCGGGCAAAGCAACTATGGCGCGGCCAAGGCAGCCATGATCGGCCTGATGAATGTGCTGCATCAGGAAGGGGCCAAGAACAACATTCATATCAACACGCTGGCCCCGACGGCGGTGACGCGGATGACTGCTGATCTGCTGCCCGAAGCCACACATGATATGCTGGCCCCGGAAACGATCACACCGGGCGTGCTGTACCTGGTCAGCGAAGACGCTCCATCCCGTGTCATCATGGGCGCGGGCGGTGGCAGCTATGCCCAGACGCGGATCTACGAAACCCCCGGCATCACGCTGATCGGGGACGACAACACGCCTGAAGCTGTGGCAGCCCAGTTTGGCGAGGTGACCAATTCAGACGGTCAAACCGTGATGGATGATGCCTTTGCCCAAACCCGAAAATACGCGTTCAACGCCGCGAAAGAGCTGGGCGTTGATGTGAAATGGAACTGAACTTCACCCTGTAACCGTCTGGAAGGACAAATGAAATGCGCGACGCCGTAATTGTCTCCACCGCCCGTACCCCGATTGGCAAGGCCTATCGCGGTGCGTTCAACAACACGACCCCGCAGGCGCTTATGGGCCATGCGATTGATCATGCCGTTCAGCGCGCGGGCATTGATCCGGCCGAGATTTCGGACTGCATCATCGGGTCCGCTTTGCAGCAGGGGCATTCCGGCGGCAACATTGCACGTCAGGCGGCGATCCGTGCGGGGATGCCGGTGACCGTGGGTGGCATGTCCGTAGATCGGCAGTGCGCGTCCGGCATGATGGCGATTGCAACTGCGGCCAAGCAGGTTGTGCAGGATGGCATGGACGTTGTCATCGGCGGCGGCGTTGAAAGCATCTCCATGGTGCAGACGCCCGAAATGCGTGTGGGGCCCGATCCCTGGATTCTGGAGCACAAGCCGGAACTTTATATGTCCATGCTGGAAACGGCGGAAACCGTTGGTGAACGTTATGGCCTGACCCGCGAGTATCAGGACGAATATGCCGCGCAATCTCAGGCACGGACCCATGCCGGGCAGGAAGCAGGTCGGTTTGATGCGGAAATCGTGCCGATGACCACGGTCATGAAGATGCAGAACAAGGAAACCGGCGAAATCACCGAACACGAGGTGACGCTGGAAAGGGATGAGGGGAACCGCCCCTCGACCACGGCGGAGTCGCTGGCTGGCCTGCAACCGGTGTTCAAGAACGGCATGCACATCAAGGAAGGCAAGCACATCACGGCGGGCAATGCCTCGCAATTGTCTGATGGTGCGTCTGCGTCCGTGATCATGGAAGCCAAGCTGGCCGAACAAAAGGGGCTGGAACCGCTGGGTCGTTATGTTGGTGTGATGGCGGCAGGTTGTGAGCCGGACGAGATGGGCATTGGCCCGGTCTTTGCCGTGCCGAAACTGCTGGAAGCGCATAATCTGACCATGGACGACATCGACCTGTGGGAATTCAACGAAGCCTTCGCCGTGCAGGTTCTCTATAGCCGGGACCGTCTGGGCATCCCGAACGAGACCATGAACGTGGATGGCGGCGCGATTTCCATTGGCCACCCCTATGGCATGTCTGGCGCGCGCATGGTTGGCCACGCCCTGATCGAGGGCAAGCGGCGCGGCGCGAAATACGTGGTCTGCACGATGTGTGTGGGCGGCGGCATGGGCGCAGCCGGCCTCTTCGAGGTGCTCTGAGAATGGCGCGTGACGACTCGCATTTGCCGCAGGCCCTTCAGGGTCTGCGCATTCCACTGATCGGTTCGCCGCTGTTTATCATCTCGAACCCTGATCTGGTCATTGTTCAGTGCAAAGCCGGGATCGTTGGATCGTTCCCGGCGCTGAATGCGCGCGAGGCCGAAGGTGAACCACCGCTGCTGGACGCGTGGTTGACCCGGATCAAGGAAGAGCTGGATCGCCACAATCAGGCAAACCCGGACAATCCGGCAGCACCTTACGCGGTGAACCAGATCGTGCATCGGTCAAACGCGCGGCTGGAGCGGGACATCGAGATTTGCGTCAAACACGAGGTGCCGGTCTGGATCACCTCGCTGGGTGCGCGGGTTGAACTGAACGACGCGGCACATTCAGCGGGTGGTGTGGTGTTGCACGATGTCATCAACAACACCTTTGCGAAAAAAGCGATCTCAAAGGGCGCTGATGGCCTGGTTGCGGTTGCTGCCGGGGCAGGTGGTCACGCTGGCGGGCAATCCCCGTTCGCTCTGGTGCAGGAAATCCGCGAGTGGTTTGACGGCCCGATTGCCCTGTCCGGTTCGATCGCGACTGGCAAAGCGCTGTTGGCGGCACGTGCGGCGGGGGCTGATTTCGGCTATACCGGTTCGCCATTCATCGCCACGGACGAGGCCAACGCCGATCCTGAATACAAACAGATGATCGTCGACAGCGGGGCCGAGGACATTGTCTATTCCTCTCTGTTTACAGGGGTTTGGGGCAACTATCTGAAAGGGTCGGTGCGCAACGCGGGGATGGACCCGGACAACCTGCCCACGGCAGACCCGACCTCGATGAACTTCTCAGACGGGTCGTCCAAGCCCAAGGCGTGGAAAACGATCTGGGGTTCGGGACAGGGCATCGGCGCCGTGAAAAGTGTCGGCCCAGCGAGCGTGTTGGTCGACCGCATCGCGGATGAATACGCCAGTGCTGGTGCCGCGCTGGCGGCAGAGTTCGCGGGCTGAGCCATGGCGGAACTGATGGTTGTCCGCCACGCGCAAGCTTCGTTCGGGGCGGACAATTACGACAAATTGAGCGATCTGGGACATCGCCAATCCGCGCTGCTGGGGCAATACCTGCGTTGCGCGGGGTGGATACCGGACCGTCTGGTGACGGGGACACTGGTGCGCCAGCAGGAAACGCTGGCCTCCATGGGCTTTGCCGATGCGCCAGAAACCCACCACGGGTTCAACGAATACGACTTTCACAACCTTCTGTCGGTGCGGTTTAATGGTGACGTGCCAAACGCCGTGATGGGAGAGCGCAAGACGCATTTCCGCACCCTGCGCGAAACCATTCTGGAATGGCAGCGCGGCGGGCTGGACGGGGCGGATGAAAGTTGGGTGACTTTCGAAACACGCGTTGCTGAAGCATTGAAATTCGCCACGGACACGGACGCCCGGCGCGTTCTGGTGATAAGTTCCGGCGGGGCGATTGGCCAGTTGGTCGCCTCGGTGCTTGGCGCGCCCAGCCCACAGATGATGGAATTGAACCTGCAGATGCGCAATACATCGACCACGCGGTTCGTGTTTTCCGCGCGCGGGATTGGGCTGACGGAATTCAATTCGCTGCCGCATGTGACGTCGGATCTGGCGTCCGAAATGATAACCTATAGCTGAGAAGAGGGACGCGATGAGCCAATCGACCCAGACCATCGACGAAGCCGCGGTTGCCGCCTATCTCGCCGACCATCTGCCCGGGTTTGAAGGACCGATTGAGGCCAGCAAATTCGATGTGGGCCAGTCGAACCCGACCTTCCTGCTGAAAACTTCCGCGAAGAAGTACGTGTTGCGGCGCAAACCTCCGGGTGAATTGTTGAAATCTGCTCATGCGGTGGATCGCGAATTCCGCGTGCAAAAGGCGCTGGCCGGGTCGAACGTGCCGGTCGCTGAGATGCATGTGCTGTGTGAAGATGACAGCGTCATAGGGTCCATGTTCTATGTGATGGAGTTCAAGGAAGGGCGGCTGTTCAACGATCCGCAGTTGAAAGAACTGGAGAAATCCCAGCGTGGCGGCGTGATGGACGCGATGAACCGTGTGCTGGCAGAACTGCACATGGTGGATATCGACGCCGTGGGTCTGAGCGACTATGGCCCGCCGGGTAACTATTTCGAGCGTCAGATTGGCCGCTGGTCCAAGCAATATCGCGCCTCGGAAACGGAAACCGTCGCTGCAATGGACACGCTGATGGAGCGGTTGGTGAGCGAAGCGCCAGAGGATGACGGGCAGCGTACCCTTGTCCATGGCGATTACCGCATCGACAACATGCTGTTCTGCAAGGATCGAGAGGATGTTCTGGCGGTCCTGGATTGGGAACTGTCCACTATTGGCCATCCATATGCCGACCTCGCATCCGTCATCATGCAATGGCAGATGCCTCCCGGAAACGTGGGACGTGGTCTGGCCGGTGTTGACCGTCACGCCGAAGGTTTGATGACGGATGAAGAATTCATCGCAAAATATTGTGAACGCAGGGGAATGGGGCAGATCGTGAACTTTGGATACTATCTGGCGTTCTGCTTCTTCCGCATGACCGGGATCATTCAGGGCGTCTATAAACGTGCTCTGGACGGCAATGCATCCAATCCCGAACGGGCCCGCGAAATGGGCCAATACGTACCGGTTTTTGCAGAACGCGGATTGAAGGCGCTGGACGGTGGCTGACCCGATGGAAGACGCGTTCACCGAAGAAAAGGACCGCAACTTCATCACCGCGCTTGCGCGTGGGTTGGACGTGTTGCGGTGTTTTCGGCGCAACGAAGTCGAGCTGTCGAATACGGACATTTCCGAACGGACGGGCCTGCCCAAGGCAACGGTATCCCGCCTGACCTATACCTTGTGCAAACTGGATTATTTGGTCGCTGACCAGCGCACTGGCACTTATCGGTTGAGCGCCGGAGTGCTCCAATTGGGCTTCGGCGTGCTCTCTGCGCTGGACATTGCGGACAGAGCGGAAAGCGCGATGAAGGCTCTGCGAGATGGGCCCAATTCCTATATCACGGTTGCCTTGGGTGAACGGCACCGCATGGATGTGGTCTACCTTGCCGTTCAAACCTCGCGCGAGGACGTGGCGTTGACTATGAGGGTCGGCGCGCGTCTGCCCTTGTTCTTTTCCGCAATCGGTCGCGCAATCCTTGTTGGGATGGACAACGACCGCCGCCAGCAGGCGTTTGATGAAGCCCGCGAGTTCGACCCGCAAGGCGAGGAGGCCCGCCGGACGAGTTTCGCCGCCGCGTTGGAGGAATTCGAAAAAGCTGGATACTGTACCGGCTACGGAGACTGGCGCCCAGACGTCAATGGAATCGCTGTGCCCGTTACGTGTCTCAGTGGTGGACGGGTGTTTGGTTTAAATGTCGGTGGGCCATCGTTTCATGTGAAGAAAAAGCAGCTGGAAACCGTATATGCCAAGCGGTTGATTCAGGCCGGGCACGCGTTGAGTTTACGACAACATCAACCAGGCGACGTTGCGGAATAAGATTCTGCTGTGCGGGAAACTCTGAGACGAACTGGCTGTTTGTGATGGAATGACTTTGCGTCCGAGATTGGCCGTTTTGGCGCTCAAATGTCAACACGAACGAGAAACATTTGTTCAATATTATTGATAATAAACAAGCATCTGGAAAGTGATCCTCATGTGATTTCGAGGTCTGCGGGCTGAACAGGTGACCCGGAAATTTGGACCGTTCCCAGTTCTCTCAAAATCGGCAGCACAGACCGCAATTTCACCCTTCCGTAACGCTTGACTTATTACCGCAATATGTAAGGCTTCGTTCGAGGCCCCGGCGCCAAAAAGGACTGCGAAAAACCGGGAGCCAACATGGGAGGAATAATATGCGTAAGTCCATCACGCTGGGCCTGAGCACTGCTTTGGCCTTGGCAATCAGCACCTCTGCAGGTCTGGCTGAGAACATCAAGATCGCCTTTATCGACCCGCTGTCGGGACCGTTTGCAACGACCGGCACTAACGGCTTGGCCGAGTGGAACTATGCGGCGGAAGAACTGGTGAACAAACAGGGCGGCGTCCTGGGCGGCCAGAACTTTGAAATCGTGTCCTTCGACAACAAGATGTCGGGCAAGGAATCACTGGTGCAGTTGCAGGTCGCGATTGACCAGGGCATCCGCTACATCGCGCAGGGCAACTCGTCCGGGATCGCCGGTGCAATTACCGAGGCCGTGAACAAGCACAATCGCCGTAACCCGGATGATCGTGTGCTGTTCATCAACTATTCGGCGGTCGACCCGGCGCTGACCAACGACAATTGCAACTTCTGGCATTTCCGGTTTGACGCCAATGCGGACATCAAGATGGACGCGCTGACGGACGTCATGGCCAAAGATGACAGCATGAAAAAGGTGTACCTGATCGGTCAGGACTACTCCTTTGGCAAGGCTGTGGCAGCGGCGGCTGTGCGCGATCTGGGTGACAAGCGTCCGGACGTGGAAATTGTCGGCAACGAACTGCACCCGATTGGCAAGGTGAAGGACTTCACCCCCTATGCGCGCAAGATCGTGGCGTCTGACGCGGATGCGGTGATCACCGGCAACTGGGGTTCGGACATGGTTGGTCTGGGCAAGGCGATCATCGAAGCCGGCTTTGACGGTCCTATCTACACCTACTACGCAGCATCGAACGGGATCACTCAGACCTTTGGTGAAGCAGGCAAGGGCACCATCAACCTGGTTGCCGAAGGCGCGCTGAACCCGCCTGCGTCTGATCGGATGAAGGCCTATGTCGAAGGGTTCGAAGCCAAATATGCCGACCACGACATCACGCAGGCGCGGATTGCCAACGCGGTTGAAATGCTGGCACGCGCCATCAATGACGCAGGCACTGCGGACGATGTGGTGAAGGTCGCTTATGCGCTGGAAGGGATGGAGCATGACTCGATCTGGGGCGGCAAGGTATTCATGCGCCCGCAGGACCATCAGGCGATCCAGAACGTGCACATCCAGGAACACACCAACGACGGGATCGTGTTCCCGCTGGACAACTCCGAGTTTGGTCTGGTCAAGGTGAGCACCATTGAAATGGCAGCGATGGACTCGCCCACTACCTGCAAAATGGACAAGCCGTAATCTCACGGACCATTCGACCCGCCCGGCTCCTATGCCGGGCGGGTCTGTTTGCATGCGAATAATCAACAAAATACGAGGGGGGTGATCGGGTCCATGGATCTGTTTTTCGTCAATATCATTGACGGCCTGGTTTTCGGACTATTGCTGTTCATGCTGTCGAGCGGGCTGACGCTGATCTTTTCGATGATGGGCGTTCTGAACTTTGCCCATGCCAGTTTCTACATGCTGGGGGCGTATTTCGCATATCAGATCTCGACCGTGATCGGGCTGGGCTTCATAGGCGGGCTGATTGTTGCACCGATCATCGTCGGTGTCGCGGGTGCAGCCATTGAACGCTATGGGCTGCGGCGGGTGCACCAATACGGTCACGTGCCTGAACTGATCTTCACCTTTGGTCTGGCGCTGCTGGTGCAGGAAATCGTGAAACTGTTCTGGGGTCAGAACCAGGTGCCCTATTTCGAGCCGCAGTGGCTGGACTTTGCGCTGTTCTCCATCGGCGAAAACAGCATCGAGGCCTACAAGGTCTTCATGATCGTCATCTCCATGCTGATTTTCGGCGGGCTGCTGTACATCCTGACCAAGACACGTGTGGGCATGATCATTCAGGCCGCGCTCAGCTATCCGCAGACGGTCGAGGCGCTGGGGCATAATGTGCCGATGGTGTTCATGGGTGTCTTTGGTGTTGGCACGGCGCTGGCCGGTGTGGCGGGCGGGGTTTGTGGGGCTGGGCTGGGGGCGTTCCCGGGGGTGGGCGTTTCGCTGTGGGCCTCGGTGTTTTTGGCCCTTGTTGTTGGCG
>JBFOMB010000173.1:0-4564 GCA_040830545.1 Paracoccaceae bacterium
AGATGCGGTGAAAGTGGGCATCGGCCCCGGCAGCATCTGCACCACACGCATGGTGGCTGGCGTTGGCGTGCCGCAACTGACCGCGATTATCGACAGCGCCTCTGCGGCGGGGGACGTCCCGGTGATCGCCGATGGCGGCATCAAGTTCTCGGGTGACTTTGCCAAGGCGATTGCCGCTGGTGCCTCCTGTGCCATGGTCGGTTCTATGCTGGCGGGTACGGATGAAAGCCCGGGCGAAGTCATTCTGTATCAAGGCCGTAGCTTCAAAAGCTATCGCGGCATGGGCAGCCTTGGCGCGATGGCCCGGGGATCAGCAGACCGCTATTTCCAGAAGGATGCCGCCAGTGACAAGCTGGTGCCGGAAGGGATCGAAGGGCAGGTCCCTTACAAAGGCCCAGCGGGCGCGGTCATTCATCAGTTGGTCGGCGGTTTGCGCGCGGCTATGGGGTACACCGGCTGTGGCACGGTCGACGACATGCGCACGCAATGCGAGTTTGTGAAAATCACCGGCGCGGGGCTGAAGGAAAGCCATGTGCATGATGTGCAGATCACGCGGGAAAGCCCGAATTATCGCATCATGTAACGGAGCGTTTCCGTGACCCCGGCGGCCCGCATTCAGGCGGCAATCGACATTCTGGACGACATCGGCGGGGGAAAACCCGCTGAACAGGCGCTGACAGGCTGGGCACGGCGCAGCCGGTTTGCCGGGTCCGGGGACCGTGCGGCGATCCGGGACCATGTGTTTGATGTGTTGCGCCAGCGCGAGTCCTGCGCGGCGTATGGTGGCGGGCAGGGCGGTCGGCAGTTGGTGCTGGGCCTGTTGCGTCAGACCGGCGTTGATCCCGACACGGTATTTACTGGCGAGCGGTTTGCCCCCTCTATTTTGGCGGAAGAAGAGCGGAAGCAAAGCGCGCCGGATGTTGTGCCTGACGACCTGCCAGACTGGCTGCGACCGTATCTGGAGCGGAGTCTGGAGGACCGTTTGGGTGCCGTGGCCCAAGCGTTGAAACACCGAGCTCCGGTCCATCTGCGCGTGAATCTGCGCAAATCCTCACTTCAAGCTGCGCAGGATGCTCTGCTGGAAGACGGGATTGAGACGCAATCCCACCCTGCGGCGGACATGGCACTAGAGATCACCGACGGGCCACGCAAGCTCCGTCAATCGAGCGCGTATAAGAATGGAATTGTCGAGTTGCAGGACGCGGCGAGCCAGGCGGTTGTGGCCATGCTGCCATTGCAGCCCGCACATCGCGTGTTGGACTATTGCGCGGGCGGCGGGGGCAAGGCGCTGGCAATGGCAGCGGCAGCGGACGTCACGGTCGATGCCCATGACATTGCGCCGGATCGGATGCGGGACATTCCCGACCGCAGCGCGCGGGCGGGGGTTCGGATCAGTCGCGTCGACACACAGGCCTTGCGCGGGCCCTATGATCTGATCCTGTGTGACGCACCCTGTTCCGGCAGTGGGTCGTGGCGGCGCGCGCCGGAAGGGAAGTGGCGGCTGACACCCGAACGCCTGACCGAGCTTACCGAGATTCAGGACAACATCCTGCAAAAGGCCGCAGCCCTGACAGCGCCCGACGGCGTGCTGGCCTATGCCACCTGTTCCCTGCTGAGGGACGAAAACGAAGACCGGATTGCACGGTTTTGTGCCGCTGGTGAGTGGGTCTGCGACCATGATCATCGCTGGTATCCGGACGAGGGCACAGATGGCTTCTACCTCGCACTCTTGAAGAGGTCGTAAACCGGTTGAGAAACCCGCTTAGGTAGAGTACGATTAACCGTGAATTAACCCAAAGCAGAGAGGGTCTGATTTGGGTGTTGCAACGCCTTCGTTCACGGAAAGGGTGCTTGTTGCGGAGCGAACCGGAAGACACGCCATTGCTCCCCGTCGTCTCTACACCTCGGGTCAGCAGGTATGCTGTGCTGGTCGCGTTGGCGGCGGCCTCTGCAGGTGTGTCATTGCTGGCCCCGGGCGGCATGGTTACGCTGGGTGCGGCTGCGGCAGCAGCGACGCTTTTGTTCATGCTGGCCACGGTTGCTGTCTACGATTGGCGCGCAGTGCAACAGGCCGCTTTGATCACGCACCGGTTGCAGCAGATGACGGAACATGATCCGGCCCCAACCTTCTTTGCCGACAGCGAGGGACGGATTGCGACGGCAAACCAGGCCGCGCGGCAAAAGTTTGGTGCTGGGCCGGGTGATCTGCTGACGGATGTGATGCGTGGCAGCTTTGGCAATCCGGCTGGGATGGTGGACCGTTTGCAAGGGCAGGCCACGCGGACGCAGGCCACGTCCGAGGACATCGTGACCCGCAAATCGGCGTATCGCGTTGCGGTGCAAACACCCGCGAAGGACCTTTTCCAATGGCGGTTTGACACGCTTCCCGACCGCTCGCATCCAGGACGACCTGCAGAACACTTGCCGGTTGCCATGATCACAGCAGGCCGTAGCGGGGCCATTCTGTTCATGAACGACGCAGCCCGGATGTTGGCCGGTGGGCGGCAGAAAACGCTGGCGGATGTATTTGTCGCGCAGCCCGTGCGCCCCAATGAAATCAATATGGTGCGCGGCGATGATGGCCCTGTTGAGGTCATGGTGGTAGAGCAACAACGCTCGGCAGGTCGATGTGAACTGTTCCTGTTGCCGGTCAGTGGAACGCGGATGCGGCAAGTCGGCAGTTTGGAGGGTCTACCAGTTCCGATCCTGAAGCTCACACCGGGCGGACGAATTGTCTCGTTGAATGTGCAGGCCCGAGCATTGCTGGGTGACGCGGCAGAGGGTGATTTGCTGTTCAACCTGATGACGGGTTTGGGGCGTCCGTTGACCGATTGGCTGAAAGAAACCGCCGAAGGGCGCACAGTCAAACATACGGAGTTTCTGCGTCTGTCGCGCACGGATCGCGAAATGTTTGTGCAGGTGACGCTGAGCCGGGCCAGTGAGGACGGGGAAACCACCGTTGTCGCGGTTCTGCATGACGCGACCGAATTGAAGACACTGGAAGCCCAGTTTGTGCAGACGCAAAAAATGCAGGCCATTGGTCAACTGGCAGGTGGTGTGGCCCATGACTTCAACAACCTTTTGACAGCGATTTCAGGGCATTGCGATCTATTGTTGCTGCGGCACGACCAAGGTGATCTGGATTATGCCGACCTCATCCAAATCCGCCAGAACTCCAACCGGGCAGCGGCCCTGGTCAGTCAGCTGTTGGCCTTTTCCCGCAAACAGACCCTGCGGCTGGAGGCGCTGGACCTGCGGGATACGCTGGCGGACCTGACCCATCTGCTGAACCGGTTGGTTGGGGAGAAAGTGACGTTGACGCTGGTTCACGACCCGGTTCTCAAAACCATCCGGGCGGATAAACGGCAATTGGAACAAGTGCTCATGAACCTCGTCGTGAATGCGCGGGACGCAATGCCGGGCGGGGGTGAAATCCGGATCGAAACCGAAGCGCACTCCTTGACCGAACCTCTGCGTCGTGATCGCGCGCGTGTGCCGGTTGGGGAATATGTGCTGGTTCGGGTGATCGACCAGGGATCAGGGATCGAAGCGGACAAACTGCAGAAGATTTTCGAGCCGTTCTATACGACCAAACGCACGGGTGAGGGCACCGGGCTGGGACTATCGACGGCCTATGGCATTGTGAAACAATCCGGTGGCTTCATTTTCGTGGACAGCGAACCGGGCAAGGGGACGTGCTTCACGCTGTATTTGCCTGTGTTCGATCAGGTCGACGACCCTGTTCTGGAAGAGCCCCCCACGCCAACCACCCCCACAAAACAGGGTGAAGGGGTTGTTCTGCTGGTCGAGGACGAGGCCCCCGTGCGAGCTTTTGCGTCCCGCGCGCTCCGCTTGCGCGGTTATACAGTGCTGGAAGCTGAATCCGCCGAGGACGCGCTGGAGCTGCTGTCGGATTCATCCGTTGCCGTGGATGTATTTGTTACAGATGTGGTCATGCCTGGAATGGACGGTCCAACCTGGGTGCGACAAGCGCAAGAGGATCGCCCGGACGTACGGGTCGTGTTTGTGTCAGGTTATGCAGAAGGGGCCTTTGGCGACACCGGCCCCGAGGTCGCAAATTCCACTTTCCTACCCAAACCGTTTTCGCTGAACCAATTGACCGACACGGTTGCCCAGCAAATGCAATAGACGGTGTCAGGTCGGGATGCTTTCGTAGAGCTCAAATTCAACCGCACATTTCCGCTCCAGTTTGGCTCGCGTCTCAGAGCTCAGCTCCATCGGCGCAACAGGTGAAGCGTTTGCGATTCCGGGCAAGTTCACACGCTGCTCCAGTCGGGTTTCCAGAAACGCGCGCAGCCGTTCCTGGGACTCGTAGCGGAACAAATGATCAACGCCGGTGCCATTGGGCTGCCGTTCCAGGAATTTGAACTGGCTGCCAACCTCGGCATAAGGCGGGCGCTGACCGCGGGTGTAGGCGTCTACAAATTCGTCAAAGCTCACACCTTTGGTGGAATTTGGCCGACCGTCCATGAAGGGGCGCTGCCGATACCGATACCAACTGCCCAGCCAACTGACAGGTTCGCGCATGACGGCCATAACCTCC
>JBFOMB010000174.1:0-27435 GCA_040830545.1 Paracoccaceae bacterium
CGAACACCCGCCGATTGCCTGCGAATGAGATTGTGCAGATTTCTTCGGCCCGCGTGATGCCGACATAGGCCAGCCGCCGTTCCTCTTCGAGGCCCTTGACCCCGTTTTCGTCCATGCTGCGCTGGGACGGGAACAGCCCGTCTTCCCAACCGGGCAGGAACACAGCAGGAAACTCCAGCCCCTTGGCGGCGTGCAGCGTCATGATCGATACCTTTTCGTCCGTATCGCCGCTGTCATTGTCCATGATCAGGCTGACATGCTCCAGGAACCCTTGCAGGTTCTCGAAACTCTCCAACGCCTTGACCAGTTCCTTCAGGTTTTCCAGCCGACCCGGCGCTTCGGGCGTCTTGTCGTTCTGCCACATTGTGGTGTAGCCGCTTTCGTCCAGGATGATCTCGGCCAGTTGCACGTGGCTCAGGTCCTTGTCCCCGGTCATGCGGCCCCAACGGGCAATGTCCTCGACCAGCGCGCGCAGTTGCCCGCCGCCTTTGCCCTTGATCAACCCCTCATCAACCGCAATCCGCGCGCCTTCGACAAGTGGCACGAAGTTTTCGCGGGCCACCTTCTGGATCGTCTGCTGCGCCTTGTCGCCGAGTCCGCGTTTGGGCGTGTTCACGATCCGCTCGAATGCCAGATCATCCTCGGGTGAGACAACAACCCGGAAATAAGCCATTGCATCGCGAATTTCCAAGCGCTCGTAAAAGCGTGGGCCGCCAATGACGCGATAAGGCAGGCCAATGGTCAGGAATCGATCCTCGAACGCGCGCATCTGGTGCGAGGCCCGGACAAGGATCGCCATATCGTCCAGCTGGAACGGGCGCACGCCGCGTGTACCGCCCTGCATCGCCTCGATCTCTTCCCCGACCCAGCGGGCCTCTTCATCGCCATCCCAATGACCGATCAGCCGGACCTTTTCACCATCATTGGCATCGGTCCACAGCGTTTTGCCCAAACGCCCCTCATTGCCGGAAATGACACCCGACGCGGCAGCCAGAATATGCGGAGTAGAGCGGTAGTTCTGTTCCAGCCGCACAACGTGAGCGCCCGGGAAATCCTTTTCGAACCGCAGGATGTTGCCCACCTCGGCCCCGCGCCAGCCATAGATCGACTGATCGTCATCCCCGACACAGCAGATGTTGCGATGCCCACCGGCCAGCAGGCGCAGCCACAGGTATTGGGCGATGTTGGTATCTTGGTATTCGTCAACAAGGATGTAAGCGAACCAGCGGCGGTATTGGTCCAGCACATCGTCATGGGTCTGGAAAATCGTCACCATATGCAGCAGCAGGTCGCCGAAATCGACGGCGTTCAGCTCCTTCAGGCGCGTCTGGTACTGGTCAAAGAGTTCCGAGCCACGGTGATTGAACGCGCTCGCATCTGCTGCGGGCACCTTGTCCGGTGTCAAGGCGCGGTTTTTCCAGCCGTCAATCAACCCGGACAACATGCGCGGTGGCCAGCGTTTTTCGTCGATATTCGCAGCAACGATCAACTGTTTCAGCAAACGGATTTGGTCGTCCGTATCCAGAATCGTGAAGTTCGACTTCAGCCCGACCAGTTCCGCATGGCGCCGCAGCAGCTTTACGCAGATCGAATGGAACGTGCCGAGCCACGGCATGCCTTCAACCGTCTGACCCAGCATACCTGCGACACGCTCCTTCATCTCGCGCGCGGCCTTGTTCGTGAAAGTCACGGCGAGGATTTCGTTCGGACGTGCGCGGCCCGTGTTCAGCAGGTGCACGATCCGCGCGGTCAGGGCGCGCGTCTTTCCCGTGCCAGCACCCGCCAGCATCAATACGGGGCCGTCCAGATGCTCCACCGCTTCGCGCTGCGCGGGGTTCAGCCCGTCCAGATACGGCGTGGGCCGGGCGGCCATGGCGCGCGCGGCAAGAGAGGCACCTTCGAAGGCGTCGTTTTCGTCAAGACTGCTCATGGGCGGACCCTAACCTGAATCCCACAACGGGAAAAGAGGTGTTCGCTCTCTGTTCTTCGGCTCGCTGGCGTTTTCTTGCAAGGAAAACGAAGCGGAAAATCAATTTTCCGCACCGGAATTTTCGAAAATTCCCGGTTCCACGCACCGCGGGGTAGACATCGGATTGAAAACAGGCGCAATTCTCGCCCCATGGACCTGCATGCCAGATACCCGGGGCTCGACGACCTGCGAAAGCGCGCCAAGCAACGCTTGCCGCATTTCGCGTGGGAGTATCTGGACAGCGGGACCGGCGTGGATGCGGCCCGAACCCGCAACCGCACGGCACTGGATCGGATCGGGTTTCTGCCAGGCATTTTGCACGGCATCAAGGAACCGGACTTGAACTGCAATATACTGGGCGAAGACATGGCGCTGCCTTTTGGCGTTGCGCCGGTTGGCATGTCCGGCCTGTTCTGGCCCGGGGCCGAGCAGATGTTAGCCCGCGCAGCGGCTGCGGCCCAGATCCCTTATACCCTGTCCACTGTCGCCAGCCAAAGCCCCGAAGATGTTGCGCCGGCCCTTGGGCCCCATGCGTGGTTCCAGTTGTATCCGCCGAAGGAAGAAGCGATGCGGCTGGATATGCTGGAGCGCATCAAGGCCGCCGGGTTCCGCGTGCTGGTTCTGACGGTCGATGTGCCCGTGGCCAGCCGCCGCGAACGGCAGGTCCGGTCTGGCTTGCAACAGCCGCCGCGTCTGACGCCCCGTATCATGGCGCAGGTGGCCATACGCCCGGCCTGGGCGTTGGCCTCGGCCCGGCGGGGCATGCCCAAGCTGCGCACGCTGGAGAAATATGTTCCTGGTCCCCAAAAAGCGATGCCACCGGGCGGGCATATCGGCTACTTGCTGCGGGCCTCGCCGGACCTCGACTATGTCAAATGGTTGCGGGATCGCTGGGATGGTCCGCTGGTGATCAAGGGTGTGATGCGGGTTGAAGACACGGAACCCTTGCAGGCGGCGGGTGTCGACGCGCTATGGGTCTCAAACCATGGCGGTCGCCAGTTCGACGGCACACCCGCGAGCATTGAAGTGCTACCGGACATCCGGGCCGCTTCCAATCTGCCGGTCATCTTTGACAGTGGGATCGAGGGCGGGCTGGACGTCATTCGCGCGCTCTCATTGGGGGCGGATTTCGTCATGCTGGGCCGCGCGTTTCACTACGCCGTTGCCGCACTGGGGGCCGCCGGACCCGCACATTTGATTGACATGTTCCGCCAGGATATCAGTTCCTGCCTGGGGCAAATGGGCGTGCCTGATCTGTCCGAAATCCCCGCTCCGATTCGGCTCGATTGACGCCACGGCAATGCTGCGTCTGCAATGTTAGCGCCGCAATGCCGCATTTAGTGCCGAAACTGTCCTCAAATGCCCTTGTTCAACATGCCGCAGACAGGGCAAACATCGTTCCATCAAAATAGGCCACCTGAAATCGGAGACCTGAATGCCTGAATTCCGCAAAATCCTGATCGCCAACCGCGGTGAAATCGCCATCCGCGTGATGCGCGCCGCCAACGAAATGGGAAAACGGACTGTTGCTGTCTATGCGGAGGAGGACAAGCTGGGCCTGCACCGGTTCAAGGCGGACGAAGCCTATCGCATCGGCGAAGGGATGGGGCCGGTGGCGGCCTATCTGTCGATCGAGGAAATCATCCGTGTCGCCCGTGAAAGCGGGGCGGATGCGATTCATCCGGGGTATGGCCTGTTGTCGGAAAACCCCGATTTCGTGGATGCCTGTACGCAGGCCGGGATCACCTTCATCGGGCCCAAGGCCGAAACCATGCGGGCGCTTGGCGACAAGGCCAGCGCGCGCAAGGTTGCTGTTGCTGCAGGCGTACCCGTCATTCCCGCCACCGAGGTGCTGGGCGACGACATGGACGCCATCCGGGCCGAGGCGGCTGAAATCGGCTATCCCCTGATGCTCAAGGCATCCTGGGGTGGCGGCGGTCGCGGTATGCGCCCGATTTCAGAGGCGGCGGAGCTGGAAGAAAAGGTTCGCGAAGGTCGCCGCGAAGCCGAAGCCGCCTTTGGCAATGGCGAGGGCTATCTGGAAAAGATGATCACCCGTGCCCGCCATGTCGAGGTGCAGATACTCGGTGACAAGCACGGGTCGATGTATCACCTGTTTGAACGTGACTGTTCAGTCCAGCGGCGCAACCAGAAGGTCGTGGAACGCGCCCCGGCCCCGTACTTGAGCGACGACCAGCGGGCCGAGATTTGCGAACTGGGCTACAAGATCTGCAAACACGTGAACTACGAATGCGCAGGCACTGTAGAATTCCTGATGGATATGAACACAGGTAAGTTCTACTTCATCGAAGTGAACCCGCGTGTGCAGGTCGAACACACAGTGACCGAGGAAGTCACCGGCATCGACATCGTCCAGGCCCAGATCATGATCGCCGAGGGCAAAACCATCGCCGAGGCAACCGGCAAGGACAGCCAGGATGACATTTCGCTGAACGGCCACGCCCTTCAGACTCGAGTGACAACCGAAGACCCACAGAACAACTTCATCCCCGACTATGGCCGCATCACCGCCTATCGCTCGGCTACGGGCATGGGCATCCGTCTGGATGGCGGTACGGCTTATGCGGGCGGGGTGATTACGCGGTACTATGACTCGCTGCTGACCAAGGTCACCGCCTGGGCGCCAACACCGGAAAAGGCCATTGCACGCATGGACCGGGCATTGCGCGAATTCCGGGTGCGAGGCGTCAGCACCAACATCGCCTTTGTCGAGAACCTGCTGAAACACCCGACCTTCCTGTCGAACGAATACACAACCAATTTCATCGACGAAACGCAGGACCTGTTCCAGTTCAAGCGCCGCCGCGACAGGGGCACCAAAGTGCTGACCTATATCGCGGACATCACCGTGAACGGGCACCCGGAAACCAAGGACCGCCCGCGTCCCCGAGCGGATCTCAAGGACCCGCGCCCGCCGGTCACACATGTGGATGCACCTGCCTATGGCACGCGCAACCTGCTGGAACAGAAGGGTCCGCAAGCGGTTGCCAATTGGATGAAAGCCCAGCGACAGGTTCTGGTCACTGACACCACCATGCGCGACGGGCATCAGTCGCTGCTGGCCACGCGTATGCGGTCATACGACATGATCCGCGTTGCGCCTGCCTATTCCGCAGCATTGCCGCAGCTCTTTTCGATTGAATGCTGGGGGGGCGCGACATTCGACGTGGCCTACCGGTTCCTGCAGGAATGCCCGTGGCAACGTCTGCGCGACCTGCGTGCGGCGCTTCCCAACGTCATGACACAGATGCTGTTGCGTGGGGCGAACGGCGTTGGCTATACCAACTACCCCGACAATGTGGTGCAGGAGTTTGTCCGCGTCGCGGCGCAGACCGGGATCGACGTGTTCCGCGTGTTTGACAGTCTGAACTGGGTCGAAAACATGCGTGTCGCCATGGACGCGGTGATCGAGCAGAACAAGATCTGCGAAGGCACGGTCTGTTACACCGGGGACATTCTGGACCCGGACCGCGCGAAATATGACCTGAAATATTACGTTGCCATGGGGCAGGAACTGCGCAACGCAGGTGCGCATGTGCTGGGTCTGAAGGACATGGCCGGGCTACTCAAACCTGCCTCGGCCAAAATCCTGATCAAGGCGCTGCGCGAAGAGGTTGGCCTGCCAATCCACTTCCACACACACGACACGGCAGGCATCGCCAGTGCCACGATCCTGGCCGCTGCCGAGGCGGGCGTGGACGCGGTGGACTGCGCGATGGATGCGCTCAGCGGGAATACGTCTCAGGCCACGATGGGGTCCGTTGTCGAAGCGTTGAAGCACACCGATCGCGACACTGGCCTGGACATGGAGGCGATCCGCCAGATTTCTGACTACTGGGACGAAGTGCGCGGGCACTACGCCGCGTTTGAAAGCGGCATGCAGGCCCCGTCTTCCGAGGTCTATTTGCACGAAATGCCCGGCGGGCAGTTCACCAATCTCAAGGCGCAGGCGCGCTCGCTGGGGCTGGAAGACCGTTGGCCCGAGGTGGCGCAGACCTATGCCGACGTGAACCGCATGTTCGGTGACATCGTAAAGGTCACGCCGTCTTCCAAGGTGGTGGGTGACATGGCGCTGATGATGGGCAGCCAGGGGCTGACCCGTGATCAGGTCGAAGATCCGGCATCCGACGTGGCCTTCCCGGATTCGGTGGTCGACATGATGCGCGGCAATCTGGGTCAGCCTCCGGGCGGTTTCCCCGAGGCGTTGCAATCCAAAGTGCTGAAGGGAGAAGAGCCTCTGTTACACCGTCCGGGCCGGGACGTGCCTGCTGTCGATCTGGAAGAGACGCGGCAAAGCCTCAGCACCGAACTGGAAGGCAAGGATGTCGATGACGAGGATCTAAGTGGTTACCTGATGTATCCAAAGGTCTTCCTCGACTACATGGGCCGTCACCGCCAATACGGACCTGTTCGCGCCCTGCCGACCAAGACGTTCTTCTATGGCATGCAGCCGGGTGAAGAAATCACGGCGGAAATCGACCCCGGAAAAACGCTGGAAATCCGCCTGCAGGCTGTGGGCGAAACCACCGAAGATGGCGAAGTACGTGTGTTCTTTGAACTGAACGGCCAGCCTCGCGTGATCCGTGTGCCGAACCGTTTGGTGAAATCCACCGCCGCGGCCCGGCCCAAGGCTGATGTTGGTAACCCGAACCATATCGGCGCGCCGATGCCGGGTGTTGTCGCCTCTGTCGGGGTGCAGCCTGGCCAGAAGGTGAGCGAAGGCGATCTGCTGCTGACCATCGAAGCGATGAAAATGGAAACCGGTTTGCATGCGGAACGGGATGCTGTTGTCACAGCGGTCCACGTGCAGCCGGGCGGTCAGATCGACGCCAAAGACCTGCTGGTAGAGTTGGAATGAGCCAGCACCTCGCCCTCGTCGCCGTTCTGGTCCCGGACTATGACGAAGGCATCGCCTTCTTCACCGGTGCGCTGGGCTTTGACCTGCTAGAGGACACCGACCAGGGTGCGGGCAAACGCTGGGTCCGCGTGGCACCGCGTGGCGCTCAGACGGCATTCCTGCTGGCCCGCGCGGTGGATGACCAACGCGCCATGATCGGCCAGCAGGGCGGCGGACGGGTCTGGCTGTTCCTGCAAACGGAAGATTTTGCGCGCAACCATGCGGCGTTTTTGGCCAATGGTGTGGTGTTCGAAGAAGAACCCCGTCAGGAAGCCTACGGCACAGTCGCAGTGTTCCGAGATCCGTGGGGCAACCGATGGGATTTAATCCAGTTCGCCGGGTGACAAGAAGGCCAGATCCCGTGCTTCGCCGTAAGGAAGGTCTGGTTTCCGGGTTCTCGCCCCGGGGGCCCTGAATCTACACTGCGTGCCGCGTCGATCATAGCAGGCTCCAATCGCGATCTCCTTTGAGCCAACGAAAACCGTGCGGAAAAACTGACGCACTGCGGACTCGGCAAACTTCCAGATCGCGTGCAGACCAGCACGCTTTCCGTTTCTGCAACGACAAGTCTTTTTTGTTCCATGGAAATTTGTCAGGATTGGTTTCAACATCCAGTGCACTGTGGGGATTTTGCTTGCACAAAGGCATATCGAAAGGAGTTTTAACAGGTTTGCTCACGGCCGTGCTCGCCATGCTTCTCGCAATTGCCGCATGGTTCGTCTTGATTGCGCCAGGTGTGTGGACAAACAACATTTCCAATCGCGATCTGATAGATACGACGGCTGACGCTCAACTCCCGAGAGAAGTGGATGGGCGTTCTGCTGAACTCCTATCGGCCTTTCACGGACTTGACGCCTTGCCGCGTCTCGCAAACGCGATCTGCAGAGGCTCAGCAGGTTTCGCAGGAATGCCCGTGATCTTTTCGACAGAGATCGACATCAGCACGATGCAAGCGGGAGATTTCAGAGTCACGACTCGGTCCGGCCAGATCGGAACGTTGCACTGTGCCTCCGTTCTGCCTGCCACCGACCCAGGCGAGTTGCGTACCGTCCTCTTGATAGGGGATCTGGGGCCGTCCGACACCGACCCACCTGTTAGCGTTGAAATCGTTGGGCACCTGCATTCGATCGACGGCACCTTGGATTTTCGCGGGGCAAAAATCGGGACAGTACCGCTAGCCGATGGGCCCTCGATAGCTTTGGCCGAGATTGTAGAAGACTGGAGGCGGGTCGGCACTTTGGGCCCGCGCCGTGTGCGTGGCAGCCTTTGCCCGGAAGAAGGCATCGTTCAGGCGATACGCGTCGCTTGGGAGGGTGGCGTAACGTTGGAGGACGGCACGGAACCGGGCGCGACGGAGCGCGACCTCTACAATATCACAGTCGAGGCACCGGATGGGTCCCAACGCGAAGTTAAGCCAGTCGCACTGGCCAACCTTGGAGATGGGGACAACAACCATATGCTTTGCATGGATGTAGTGGATCGTCCTATATCAGTTTCCTTTCCAGAAGGTATCTTTGTGGACCCTAATGACGATCTAAATCCAGCGACACAGATGGAAATCAACCAGTTGCGCTAACAAAACTAACGACCCTGTCCGCTTCGGTCGGTTGCTGACGTGCTCTGCATTGCATCGTTTACCCATGGCAATCTTGATGGCTCGTCGCTCTCGCCTCCGTCCGTGCGTACAGAACAGACGTATTCCGCTATTTGGGTGCTGACGCGGGCCCTTTGCCGGGAAGATGAAACGCACGTCCCTTCGTTCTTACACAACATGGTCCGTCAAATTGCTGCTTTGAACGGGCACCTGTGTCTGAGCGCACTCGGTCTGACGCCTGCCCGCCGCAGGGACACCCGAAACCCTCACCCGCACGCACGTTTCAGTTGACCTTTTCGTCAGGTGTAACATGTTTGGCGATAACGTCAGGAGGCCACCTTGCCCGAAATCACACCGATCTACATCGCCTTAATCGCTCTTTTTTTCCTTTGGCTCAGCGGCAGGGTTATCGCGGTGCGCAGGTCGCACAGCATCTCGTTGGGTGATGGCGGGGACAAGGTGCTGGAACGGCGAATACGTGCGCAGGGCAATTGCGCGGAATACGCTCCGATTGGCCTGCTGCTGCTGCTGGCGCTGGAATTGCAGGGCGCACAAGTGTGGGTGTTGCATGTCTTGGGGCTAATGCTGCTGGCCGGTCGGGTGCTGCATGGCCTCGCGCTCAACCACCGCAAGCCCGCACCGATGATGCGCATATCCGGCATGCTGCTGACGCTTGGGATGATTGCCGTCGCGGCCATCCTTTCGCTTGGGATGGCCGTGACGTAGCGCGCCCAATCAGCGCCGCTTAGCAAAGCTGCGATCAACCTGACCTTTGAAACACCGCGGGATCACCGGGAAGGTTTCAGACAGGAAATAGGCATAGGTACCGTTCGGATACTCTGCCGTGCGAACTGTCGCGCCGTTGCATTCATCCAGATCTCCGGCCCCGGCGACATATTGATAGTCCTGCACAAAGGTCCCGTCATACCGCCCGGAAGGCGCGGATCCACCCGGACGGCTGCCCGATTTCAACCGATACGAACTGCGCATTTTCTTCACGCGCCCGCTGATGTTGGCGGTGATGGCATAAACCGGAAACCCGTCCGCCGCATAACCGATCAAAGGCGAAGGTTTCGACGCAGACCACCCCAGCTGCGACATCAGCCCCGTCGGCAGCCCGTGATAGTGATAAATCCCACCCGGCTGCACATGGGCGTAATTCGCGTCCAGCCCCAACGGCACCGCGCCGCCCAACGCCTCGTACTGCCATCCGCCACGCGGATTGCCCTGCCAGAACTCGCCCGCGCCGGGATCAAACGGCACCCCGTTCAGACCGACACCAAACAGGGTGCGCAGGCTGGCATTGGTACGCGCGGCTTTCCGCGGGTTTGCGGCGACCTTGAAATTGTAGCGTTGTCGCGAAATTGCATGCGGATTGCCCCGGTTAGGAAAGGCCCCTACTGGATGTGTCGGCACCCCGTTTGACTTGATTCGGATCGAATTGCCGCTCTGGCTGATGTCAACGGCACCCCCTGATACCCTCTTGTTCGCAGGCACCAGTTTCAGCGGTTGCGATTTCGTGGCGGTGTGCTTGCGCAGGGGCGGACGACCCTGTTGTGCCAATGCCTCGAATGACCAGCATCCGAGGATCAACAGCGTCAGGGCCAGAGTTTTCAGGGTTTCAAATCGCATCATGGTTCTATGCCTTCGGAACTGAGTCTGTCCTTACTATACGGCAACCAATCCGGTTTCCGTCGCGCCCAATGGAATATCCTTGAACAAAGTCATTTTTCCTCTTGCAGCCCGGTGCGGTTCTGACTATCTCACACCCAACGGACGCGGGCGTAGCTCAGGGGTAGAGCATTACCTTGCCAAGGTAAGGGTCGTGAGTTCGAATCTCATCGCCCGCTCCAAAAAATCTCACAACATACTGGTTCAATGAAACAAAGTATGTTGGGAGAGTCCGTTTGGCAGGTGCGGTTTCAAACAAATACTACCGCACGCTTGACAGAAGCCGGAATATCGCCGACCTTGTCCACAGCATCCCAGCCGCATTTTCGCGCGCTGGGTTTTTTCGTTCCGAAACAGCACTGGTGACCCGATGAGTATCAACGACCCGCAGCAGGCCGGGAGCGGCCGCGTATTCCTGCCCATCTATATCGCGATGTTCAGCTGCATGGCGGCGATGATGGGATTCGTTTCAATGGCTGGTGCCATGGCCAAGACTTTTGCATTGGCACCGTGGCAAATCGGGATGACCGTCACCGTATCGGGGCTGGTCTGGGTTCTGGCCTCCCGGGCATGGGGGCAACGCAGCGATCGTGTCGGGCGGCGGCCCGTGCTGCAGCGTGGGGCGCTGATCTTTGTTGTGGCCTATGCATTGATGACTCTGTCAGTTGGGGTAGGGCAGGCCACTGGGCTGACCGGGTGGCTGATGCTGGCCTTGCTTGCTTTGACACGGGCTGGCATGGGTCTGGGCTTTGCCGCCATTCCCACGGCAGCCAACGCCTATATCGCTGACCGGACACAGCCAGAAGAGCGAGCCGGGCAAATGGGTCGCCTTGGCGCGATGCAGGCTATGGGCATGATTGCGGGTCCAGCGCTGGTGTCCCTTCTGGCCTGGGCCGGTGTGGTGCTTCCTTTGGCTGTTTTGGCTGTCATGCCCTTTGTGGCGTTGGTTGCGTTGCAGCGGGGATTGACCGAACCCGTTGTGGAACGCGGCGAACAGCGCCCACCGCTCAGCATGCTGGACGCCCGGTTGCGCACGGTCTGCCTGATCGGCATCGGTGCGATGTTCTGTGTCGGTATCGCCCAGATTTCGGTCGGGTTTTTGGTGATCGACAGGTTCGGCATGACACCCACCCAAGGTGCGCAATACGCAGGTATTGCCCTGACTGTTGTGGGCATTGCGCTGATCCCCGCACAACTGTCGGTGCGGGCGTTGGGTTGGACGCCTGCGGTTTTGCTGATGGCAGGGGCGTCTTTGGCCGCCCTCGGGTTCTTGTGTTCCGCCCTGTCAGCTCACATTGCTGTTCTGCTGATTGGATACGCGCTTAGCGGCTTTGGGCTTGGCTGGGTCTTTGCCGGTATTTCTGCGCAGGCCGCCAACTCCGTATCTGGTGAAGAACAGGGTCGCGCTGCGGGGGCCGTTTCGGCGTCCCAAGGGCTGGGTGTCATGGTCGGACCGCTGGCGGGCGCTCTGCTCTACGGAATTGCTCCGAGCATTCCTTATCTGGCCGGTGCGGCGTTGCTGATCATCTTGGCGGGGCTGGCATTTAGTGTTCGGCTGCGAGCGACCGGGACAACACCCACCCGAGACACCTGATAGGCTTCCCAAGCCCCATCTGATCCGCTACTCCGATGATCGCCGCGCTGGAGAGTGTCCGACGCGCAAAGCAAGACACGAGGCCCATATGATCACAGTCCGAGGTATGGAACACAAACGTATCGGCGTTCTGGGGCTCGGCCGGTCCGGCCTTGCCGCTGCACGCGCCCTGCAAGCGGGCGGCGCAGTGCCCGTCTGTTGGGACGACAACCCGGCAGCCCGACAGGCAGCCGAGGAAGAGGGGTTCCAATGTGAGAACCTGGGCAAAGGGACGGTGATGCAAGACCTTGCATCGCTCATCGTCAGCCCCGGCATCCCACACCTCTATCCTTCACCAAACCCGGTGATCGCGCAGGCGCTGCAGGCTGGCATCCCGGTGGACAACGATATCGGGTTGTTCTTTGCTTCCCTCGCCACGCCGCAATGGGACAGGTTCGAAACGATCCCGCGTGTGATCGCAGTCACCGGGTCCAACGGCAAATCCACCACCGCTGCGCTGATCCACCATGTGCTGGAAACCGCCGGGATCCAGTCGCAACTGGCAGGCAATATCGGCCGTGGTGTGCTGGACATCGACCCACCCGAGGATGGCGATGTGGTGGTTCTGGAACTGTCCAGCTATCAGACCGAACTGGCCCGCGCCCTGACCCCTGACATTGCTGTGTTCACCAACCTGTCGCCAGATCACCTGGACCGGCATGGCGGCATGGGCGGGTACTTTGCCGCCAAACGCCGCCTGTTTGCCGAGGGCGGGCCGGATCGTGCGATCATTGGTGTGGACGAGGTCGAAGGTCGTTTCCTGGCCGGGCAGCTGGCCGAAGGCCCGGCGGATGATAGGGTGATCCGCATCTCTTCCGGTCAGAAACTGACCGGGCCCGGCTGGCAGTTTTTCGCACGCAAAGGGTTCCTGTCCGAGTATCGCAAAGGACGACAGGCCGCATCAGTCGACCTGCGCGAGGTGGCGGGCCTGCCTGGCGCACACAACCACCAAAACGCCTGCGCCGCCTTTGCTGCCGTGCGCGCCCTGGGCGTGGCCCCGCGTGTGATCGAAGCCGGATTCCACAGCTACCCGGGCCTGCCACATCGCAGCCAGGTGATTGCAAAAGCAAACGGCGTGACCTTCGTTAACGACAGCAAAGCCACCAACGTGGACAGCGCAGCCCAGGCGCTCCGTGCGTTCCCGCGCATCCGCTGGATCTGCGGCGGTTTGCAAAAGGACGGTGGCCTCGATCCCGTCAATGCCGCCTCTGCCTCCGTGGCCAAAGCCTACGTCATCGGCCGTGAAGCAGCGGCGTTTGCCGTGCAACTCGACTCAGAGGCAGAGGTCTGCACCACGATGGCCACCGCCGTCGAACGCGCGATGGCCGAGGCGGAACAGGGCGACACCATCCTGCTCGCCCCCGCCGCGGCAAGCTTCGATCAATACGACAATTTCGAACAACGCGGCGCAGACTTCATCGCCGAGGTCGAGGCGCGTCTGACCTGATTGAGCGCCTTCGGCGCGCACGATGTCTCGTCGTTGGCCTCCGGCCGCCTCCTCGGGATGGGCGTGTGCGGCACAAAGAGGTGAAGACCTGAAACGCTGTGAAAATTGAGTATTTGACTCAAGAAGAAGTCAAATCTTCATTGTTCTACAAATACTTGCGCCGCAGGCCTGCGAGGCGTTAGCCGAGCCCGAGGAGAAAATCGAGCGCGATTTTCGACGAGAAAAAAAGTGCGCCGAAGGCGCTCATTTCTGCTGCGATTGAGACAGGAAATCACCGATGCGGCTCAGCGCGCGACGGATGTTTTCCTCGCTGTTGGCATAGCTGATGCGGATATAGCCTTCGCCCAGTATCCCGAAATCCGGCCCGCCGATGGTTGCAACACCGGTTTCCTCCAACAGGGCCGACGCCAGTGGTTTTGCCTGCCAGCCGGTTTCGGTGATGTTGGGAAAGGCGTAAAACGCGCCTTTGGGCAGGATGCAACTGACACCGGGCAGGGCGTTCAACATCTCATGCACCACGCGGCGGCGCGTATCAAACGCTGCTTGCATCTCGTGAACCGCGTCCTGCGGGCCGGTCAGTGCCGCCAGCCCGGCAAACTGCGACGGGGTGTTCACACAGGACCAGGCATTCACCGCCAGTTTGCGCACTTTGTCGTAGAGCGCATCGGGCCACACCGAATACCCCATGCGCCAACCGGTCATGGCATAGGTTTTCGACCAGCCATTCAGCAGGATCAACCGGTCGCGGATCTCGGGGTAATTCAGCAACGTGACGTGCTGCTCACCATCATAAAGCAACTGGTCGTAAATCTCATCCGACATGACCGCCACGTTCGGGTGATCCGCCAACCCTGTTACCAACGCGTCGATTTCGGATTTCGGCGTCACCCCGCCACAGGGGTTTGCCGGTGAATTCAGGATCAACAGCCGCGTGCGGTCCGTGATCAGGGTCAGAGTTTCCTCGGCAGAGATGCCAAACCCCTGTTCTTCGCGGATCGGAACTGGCACCGGTGTCGCGCCGGTGTATTCGATCATCGACCGATAGATCGGGAAGCCCGGATCGGGATAGAGGATTTCCGCCCCAGGTTCGCCAAACATCAGGATGGCCGCAAACATGGTGACCTTGCCGCCAGGCACGATGATCACGTTGTCCGGGTTCACCTCTGCTGTGAACCGTTTGTGCAGGTCTGCCGCGACCGCCTCGCGCAGTTCCGGGATACCAGTCGCCGCCGTATAGCCGTGCTGGCCGTCACGCAGCGCCTTGATTGCGGCTTCCACGATATGGGGCGGGGTGGGGAAATCGGGCTGCCCGATGCCAAGGTTGATGACATCCATGCCCCCAGCTGCCAATTGATTCGCACGCGCCAGCACGGCAAAGGCGTTTTCCTCACCGATGCGGTCGAAATTGGGTACGGTTTGCATGTGGGCCTCCCTCGTTTGGCGATACATCGCCCGAACGCAGGGGAATGTGCAAGGGCCGCTCAGATCCCGGCAAAGCGGCGCAGCACATTCTCGGTCAGACGTGAAATCCCGTTTTGCCCGTCCTTGTGGTTCAGGCTGCCGCAATAGGTGATCGACCCGGTGGCAAACAGCGCACCCTCACGGTCCGCGGGGACATAGATGATTTCGCCACGAACAAGATCGGCGGGGGCCTCACCGGTGATTGTATGGACATGGGACAGCAGCTCTTCCGGTACGGTGACGAAGTTGTCGTCATGCCCCTCGGACCGCGCCAGAATGATCGCCGTTTCCGGGGTGCCAAGGGTCACATCCGCGCGGTCCAGCTCGAACCCAGCAGCGCCCCCGCCGGACAGGCCGTAGTCGCCCAACGGGCTTTCGTCCACGCCGTCGAATACCCACGACAGGTCCGGCGCATGGCTATCATCGGTCCTGCGGTAATAGCTGCCGGTGAACAGCCCCTGCGCGGAGAACCCGACGCCGCCGATGCTTTGCGGGGGGCGCCCATTGCGTCGCCATAATCCACCATAGGCGCCGTCAAGCTGGTGATAGTACTCGCCCGTGTCCGCAGACCATGCGCGAATGCCGCCTTCAGCTCGACGCAGTTCGATCAGGCCCGGCAGAGTGGGGGAATGGGCGACACGCCAGTAAAACCCGTTACCACCCAGATACATCAGGTTGCCGCCCTGCGCGCGGAACCCGGTGATCGCGTCCAGTGTGCGAGATGTGTGGTATTCCGGGTGCGATCCGGTGACCAGAACGGCATAACCGTCCAACGCTGCCACGCCCTCCGCGTCCAGATCGTCATCGGTAATGATGTCAAATTCGATACCACGGGCATGCAGCCAATACTGCAGGTGACTGTCCGCCGGGAAGTGGCGCAGGCCCGACCCCCTTGGATCGTCAAAGGTCAGATAGCCGGGGCGGATCGTCAGCGTGGGTCGCAGACGCGAACAATAGGCGATGCCGCTGCCGTCCGGGTGCAGGTTATAGGTCGATCGGCCATAAAGCGGGTAGTCATCTGCATTTGGCGGGCTACCCCAATCCGCCATACGTTGGCGCATGGCGTCGTCGGTATTGCCCCGCGCGTGGTTGGCATAGGCCTGATGTGTGAAGGTTGAGGCCAGAACGCAAACCCGCGCCTTGGGGCCGGACTTTGGCGGGATCACATGTAAGGGCAGCACATCTTCGGCCCCGTCCTTGTGCAGGCGCAGGCCGTACGTCGCACTTTGCGCGCCCTCAGGGATAGTCAGTGTGAAATCCGTGTCCCATCCGCAATCATGCAAATCGTCTTCGTGGAAATGGATGGCGGCATAGTCGCGTGGTGCAGCCTTCCAATCCATCGCCTCGCCGGTCCACTGCGTTCCGCGCACGGCGCGCGTGGGGAAGTTGACCAACCGACCGGACAGGCCACGCGGGCCTCGGTCCATCACGGTTTGCGTGTCGATGCCCCGGGCGAAATCCCACCAGGCCAGTACCGCACCGGGCCGAACGTCAGCAGGCACAGGCGGCGCGTTTGAGGGCGGTTCACTCAGCAGACACGGGTCTTCCAAACGCCCATTGAAATGCCGTGCGGATCGCGGGCCGCTTTTCTCCGCTGCCAGCGCGAGCGGGGCAGAGGGCAGAGGGCCGAAGGTTGCTTTAACCCGTTCCGTCTGCACCTCGCCGTCGGGCCAAGCACGCATACCTAGCGAAAGCGAACCAGCCTCCCGATCCCAACCACCCCAGACCTGATGCCAGCGTTTCAGGCGCAAGCTGCAAGGCAGATGCACGCTCGCCCGCGCTCCGTTTGCATCGGTTAGCATCAGGGTTAGCCTCGCGGTATCTGCCTTCAAAGCCCAGCCAAGCCCCTCCGGCGTCAGTGAAGCGACCAGCGTGGATGGGGTTTCGTAGAGCAACCAGGGCTGCACCAACAACGACATCCCCAACCGGGCCCGCGCATAAATCGGGTCGAGCGGCATCAACGCGTATGACCCCCGGTCGATCTCTTGCCGTCGCGCAGGGTAGTCAGAGGCAAGGTCAAAATCGACCGGTTCATAGATCAGCCCCGGGCCCTCGGGGTTCGGATCAGCGCATAGGATGCGCACCACGTCAGCCGTATAGCGACCGGGCGTCTGAACGCTGACCTTGGCCTCGATCCGTTCTCCCGGGCGGGCAGACACGCGATCCAGATAGCCGGTGATTGGCAGTTCCCGGGCCAGGTCCGCCTCGGTCACAGTCTCGTCCTGGATCAACCGACCGACCATCAGATACCCTCGGACCTCAGTTCAGCCTCGAACAGGCGCAAGGTCTCGCGCAGCCCATCTGTGATCTCGTCCAACTGGTCCGAGGTCACGGTCAGCGGCGGCGCGATCATCAGCCAGTCGCCATTCTCACCATAGGCCGTGCGTCGGTGATAAATCGCCAATCCCTGATCCATCGCGATCCGCTGAACCATGGCCGGTGCGTTCATCTCCACCGGTATTCGCGCCTTGGTCTCTGGACCTGTGACCAACTCCATGGCCAGCAGCAGGCCCTTGCCACGCACATCGCCCACCACGCGATTGCTTGCGCCGATGTCCCACAGACGCTCCACCAATTCCGGTCCGCGCGCGGCAGCGTTGGCGACCAACCCGTGCGCGCGTACCTCTTCCAGCACAGCGGCCCCCACCGCACAGCTCAGCGGGTTGCTGCAATAGGTGAACCCGTTCAGGAACCCGCCCGACCCGGCCACCGCACGCACCATGTCGTTGGGGGCCAGCACTGCGCCCATCGGCGTGTAGCCTGCTGCAATACCCTTGGCCAAGACCACCATATCCGGGCACGCATCCGGCCAATGGTCCGCGGCCAAAAAATGTCCGGTCCGACCCGCGCCGCTCATCACCTCGTCATAGATCAGCAGAACGCCATGGCGCGCGCAGATTTCGCGCACCATGGTCATGTAGATGTCTTCGGCCACCAGCGCGCCGGTAGCGACGCCGCCAACGGGTTCCATGATAAACGCCATGACCGTGTCCGGTCCTTCGGCGACGATCTTGTCTTCCAGCGCCTGCGCGCAGTGGCGGGCATAGCTGTCGCGCGTGTGATTGGGTGGCAGGCGGTAGGTCCAGGGCGTCGGCACCTTGTAGTGCGCAGGCAGCAGCGCGCCGAAGATGTCGTGCATCTGCCGGTCCCCGGTCAGGGCCAGCGCGCCGGATGTGCCGCCATGATACCCCGGATCGCGGCTGATCACCTTGCACCGGTCCGGTTGCCCAATCGCAAGCATGTACTGACGACACAGCTTGACCGCGCTTTCGTTTGCCTCGCTCCCACCCGAAACGAAAAACGCGCGGTCCAACCCGGGACCTGCCATGTCCGTCACCAGATCGGCCAGCCGGACATTGGCCTCACTTTCGAACTGGCCGGGATAGGCAAAGGCAACCTTGCCCGCCTGTTCCTGCATCGCCCGCAGGACATGGGCGTTCCCATGGCCGATATTGTTGGCGATGGGACCAGAGGACACGTCGATATAGCGTTTGCCGGAGGTGTCCCACATGTAAATTCCGTCGCCATGAGCGATCTGCGGCAGGCGCGGCACGGTTCCATGCGGCACGGAAAACACCTGGATGGCTTCGCCGCGCGGCTGTTGGCCAAGGAGTTCTGTCATGTCATGCCTCGTCGCTTTTCAATTGCAAGGCCGAGGCCACCAGTCCGGCACAGAGCAAGGCGGAACTCCGCAGCGCGCCCTCGTCAAAGTCGAAGCTCGGCGTGTGGTGATCGTCCGCCAGATCAGCACCCAAAACAAACACGCCACCGGTCCCGCCCCGCGCGCTGACCCGTTCGGCAAGCGTCGCGGCGTCCTCACTCGCGCCAAAGAAGAAGGATGGCAGTGCATCATCGAACGCGCCGGTTGCGGCATTGATCCCTTTGGCCCATTTGGCCACGTCATTCGGGTTGGACCACCCCGCGGCCCCGCCGCCGGGGGTCAGCGTGCAATCCATGCCATGCGCTTGCGCCGTGCTTTCGATCAGCGCGATGCAACGACTCTGCAGGTCTTCGAGGTCCGGGGTTTCCATTGCCCGCATTTCAAATTCGAACGTGGTCTCTTCGGGCACGATGTTGACGGCTGTGCCCGACCGCAACACGCCCACGTTGACCCTGATGCCCGGTCGGCTGGATTGCGCCAGGCTGTGCAGGCCCAACACCATCTGCGAAGCCGCAATCAGCGTGTTACGCCCGCCTTCGGGGGTCTTTCCCGCATGGGCCGCCTGTCCCTTCAGCGTTACGGTGTAGTCCGCGTTCGCCAGCAGTCCTTCAACCGCAAAGGCCGCCCGTCGCGAAGGCACGCCCAGCCCCAGATGGATGGCAAAGAACAGGTCGACATCATCCATCCACCCGGCCTCTACCACAGCCTTCCCGCCGCGCCCGCCTTCCTCGGCGGGTTGAAACAGCAGCTTGAATCGCCCCGTCCCGCTTGCCAGCAATGGGGCCAGCATTCGCGCAGTGGCAAGGCCGATGGCCGTGTGACCATCATGCCCGCAACTGTGCATTACGCCGGGGTTTTGCGACACGAACCCCTGCGCATGAGGTGCGTGGTTGCCGCTGGCTTCCACGATTGGCAACGCGTCTATGTCGACCCGCATGCATACGGTGGGTCCGGGGCGGCCCGTGTCATAGATCGCGATGCAGCCGGTATCGCCCTCGCCGGGGATCGGGTCGGCGCTCATGCCTGATCGCTCCACGTCACCCAGAAAGTCGCGGCCATGGGTCACGTCATACCCCGCAGCCTTCAGCTCTGCGACAATGGTGGCAGTGGTCTCAACCTCCTGCCAGCCCAGTTCCGGATTGGCGTGAAACGCCCTGCGTTGTGCTAGCAGAGTGGGTTCTTCGGCCTCTGCTGCATCACTCAGATAGTGGGCAAGGTGGGGGTCGAGATCATGGAGGGGATGTGACATGGCGGGATGCTAGGGGGCTGGGGCGTGTTCCGCAATGGGTTGGAAGTCCTGAAGCACGAACGGGCCAGAGACCCTTGAATTTTCGCAGTTTCATCGCTGCCAAAACACTCTAAAACCCCAACGCGTCCAACGCCTTATACTGCATCACCTTCGCTGTCGTTCCAACCCGGTGGAACCGGTGAAACGGCACAGGACGCGCGGAGGTCACTGGAAAATCCAGCTCCGCCTCTGGTTTCCCCTGCGCCCATTCCGCCAGCAACTTGCCCATCGCCGTCGCCATGGCCACGCCCCGACCGTTATACCCAAGCGCCGCCATCAGACCGGGCGCAAGTTGATGCAGATGCGGGAAATGGTCGGTAGTGATTGCCACATACCCACCCCAGGCATGGGCCCACTCCACCCCATCCAGTTGCGGATAAAGGTCGACCGCAATTCGTCGTGCGGCCTCAAGACTGCGCAGGGTTGCGGCATCCGAATACGCCCCGCGCGCGCCCATGATGAACCGATTCTGCGCATCCTTCCGGAAATACAGCAGCAGGCGGCGCAGATCACTGGGCGAGTGACGTTCCGGCAGGATCGAATGGGCAATGTTGTCAGACAGCGGAACAGTGGCCACCTGGCAAGAGCGTACAGGGATAACCGTGCGCTGCAACGGCGGAACCAGCCCGTCGGTGTAGCCATTGGTACACAACAGCACCTGTGCGGCCTCAACGCTTCCCTCTGCGGTGCGCAGGCGGTGGCCGCCCTCGATCCGCTCCAGACCCGTCACCCGGCTGTGCCCGCAAATCTGCGCCCCGGCCCGGATGCCAGCTTCGGCGAGTCCCAGCGCATAATTCAGCGGATGCAGGTTGCCTCCCGAGACGTCGATCAGCCCGCCGATATAGACATCCGTGCCAATAAGGTGCTGCGTCTCGTGCGCATCCGTCATCCGTATCTCACGCCCGCGCCGTTGCCATTGTCGACCCAGCGAGGTCAGCTCATCCAGCGTCTTGCGATCGTGCGCCGCGCGCAGCCAACCCGACCTGTTGGCGTCACAGGAAATCCCGTGCCGTTCGATCAGGTCAAACACCAGATCACCTGCCGTGCCCGACATGCGGGCCATCCGCGCGCCCATCTCCGCGCCGAAGTTGGCTTCCAATTGATCCGGGCCCTCTTTCAGCCCCGGATTGACCTGCCCGCCATTGCGGCCCGAGGCCCCCCATCCGGGCGTCTCGGCCTCCAGCACCACCGCGCGCACCCCCGCCTCAGCCAGATGCAACGCGGCGGACAGGCCGGTGTACCCACCGCCGACAATGGCCACATCTGCGTTGATGTCGCCTTGCAGCTTCGGGCAGTCAGGCGTTGGATTGGCGGTCGCTGACCACAGGCTGTCCGCGATCACGGGGCGTTCGTTGGCGATCATGTGGAATCCTTCCCTGCCGCTGACGCAACGAGACTGCCGTTTGCCGGATGACATGCCAAGAGAGAACGACCAAATTCACGGTGCAGCCCAAGCCAAGCGCCGTTAATCTGCCCAGGCCCAAAGGAGACACGCCCATGATCCCCTATTCCGTGCTCGACCTGTCGCCCATCCGCGCCGGTTTCACCGCCCGCGATGCCTTGCAGGAAACCCTCGCACTTGCCCCACATGCCGAGGCGCTGGGGTATACCCGCTACTGGCTGGCCGAACATCACAACATGCCCGGGATTGCCAGTTCCGCCACATCCGTTGTGATCGGGCAGGTACTGGCCGCGACGCGGTCCATGCGTGTCGGGTCAGGCGGGGTCATGCTGCCCAACCACACACCGCTGATCATTGCGGAACAGTTCGGGACGCTCGCCACGCTCTACCCGGACCGGGTGGATTTGGGGCTGGGCCGCGCGCCTGGTACGGATATGGCCACCATGCGTGCCCTGCGGCGTGGCATGGATGGGGCCGACCATTTCCCGCAGGACGTGGTGGAGTTGCTGGGCTTCCTCGGTGACGCAGCCCCGGATCAGCGGGTGCAGGCCATTCCCGGCGCCGGAACGCATGTGCCGATCTGGATTCTGGGCTCTTCCCTTTACGGTGCGCAACTGGCGGCGCAATTTGGCCTGCCCTATGCGTTTGCTTCCCACTTCGCGCCCGCTGCCTTGACCGAGGCAGCCGCGATCTACCGTGACCGGTTCCAGCCCTCGGCCTTTGGCACACAACCCTATTTTATGTTGGCCGCCAACATCTTTGCCGCAGATGACGCGGCACAGGCGATACAGCTCAAGTCCTCCATGCAGCAGGCCTTTGCCAACCTGCGCCTTGGACGCCCCGGCCCGATGCCCGCACCCGTCGAAAGGATCGAGGATGTGCTGGACCCCATGTCGCTGGCCATGGTCGAGCAGGCGATGCAGGTATCCGTCGTCGGAACGCCGGATGTGGTCCGTGCCGGCCTTGCGGATCTGATCGCGCGCTATGAACCCGACGAAATCATCCTGAACGGCGCGATCTACGACCCCGCAGCGCGCCGCCGGTCCTTCACCATTGCCGCCGAGGCCATGCGCGACCTCGCGTCATCCAGCACCGCAGCCGAATAACGCCCATTGCCTGAAACGGGTTCACCGGGTCTTCTGACGTTAAGGGAGGACCTGGAATGACATACGAGACGCTTGAATTCGATATCACAGACGGGCTGGCCACGATCATGCTGAACCGCCCGGATGCCGCGAACGCGCTGAACCGGCAGATGGCTTACGAACTGTTTGACGTGGCCGTGCGCTGCGGGGCTGATCACAGCCTGCGCGCTGTGTTGTGGAGCGCCCATGGCAAGATGTTCTGTGGCGGCGGTGATCTGGAAGAGATGAAGCTCAACACCGATGAACTGGAACGCCATCTGCTGGAAATGGCCACCATCCTGCATCAGGGGATGATCCGTCTGGCCAATCTGGACGCACCGGTGGTGATTGCCGTAAACGGCGCGGCAGGCGGCGGCGGGTTTTCCATGGCCCTGTCCGGCGACTATGTGATCGCGTCTGAAAAGGCCAAATTCGTGTCGGGATACACCGCATCCGGCCTGACCCCCGACGGGACCTCCACGCATTTTCTGGCAAAACATGTGGGCCTTTTGCGCGCGAAAGAGCTGTTTTTGACCAACCGCACCCTGTCCGCGCAGGAGGCGATGGATTGGGGCATCGTGAACCGCGTTGTGGCGCATGATGACCTGATGAGCGAAGCACGCGCCATGGCGGACCGTTTTGCCGCTGGTCCGACCAAGGCCTTTGGCGGGACGAAACGGTTGTTGCAGACCACCTATAGCGACCCGATGGAATCGCAGGTGGAAAAAGAAACCCAGGGCATTTCCGGCATCATGAACACCCGCGATGCCCCCCATGGCATAGCCTCCTTTCTGGCCAAGGAACGCCCAAAATTCGAAGGCCGCTGACCGGCGTCATATCGGGAAGGCGGGAATAGAGGGCTGGCGTGCTCTCGTTCATGACGCTTGACTTGGGATCAGGCGCGGGAAGGATGGGGCAGGGCCGTTGGCCAATCTAAGGGAGGGGATCATGGGAACCTACGCAATCACCGGCGTGGTCAGCGGGATTGGCGCGAAATTGGCGCGGGTGTTGCAAGGGCAGGGGCATCGCGTGATCGGACTGGATCTGGCCGAACCCGAAAACCACGTAGATCGCTACATTCCCATCGACCTCAGCGACCCGGACAGCATTCAGGCCGCCGTCGGCGCGCTGGACGAAGACCTCGATGGTCTCTGCAACAACGCCGGTCTGCCCCCGCGCGACGGGCTGGAGGCCAAAATCCTGCAAGTGAACTTCTTCGGCCCACGCCGATTCACCCATGCCGTGCTGGACCGACTGAAACCGGGCGGCAGCATCGTCAACACGGCGTCACGCGCCGGGCAATTCTGGCAGGACAATCTGGATCAGATCAAACGCCTGTCCGCAGTCGAAGATCCCGCCTCTTTGGCGAAATTTCTGGAAGACGACAGCGTGGACCCGACCCGCGCCTATAACCTGTCCAAAGAGGCGGTCATCGCCTGGACACTGGCCGAAACCGAACCATTGATCGCCAAGGGCCTGCGCATGAACACGGTCAGCCCAGCCGCCGTCGCCACCGGCATTCTGGACGATTTTGTCCGCGCCTTTGGCGAACGCGTGGCAAAAAACATCGAACGCGCAGGCCGTGCGGGCCGCGCTGATGAGGTGGCCGATGTCGCGGCGTTCCTGCTTTCACCTGCGTCAGGCTGGCTGAAGGGCACAGACATCTGGATCGACGGTGGCATGGCTGCGTTCAACGGCAGCGATGCGATGGGGCTGGATGTGTTGCGTGGCTAGCGTGTTCTGGCCTCGACTCAAATAGGAGCCCGCCATGACCCGGGACCGCCTGCATTTCCTGTTCCTGAACCTCGGGCATTTTCTGGATCACCTTTTCATGCTGATCTTTGCCAGTGTCGCGGCGCTGGCCCTCAGCATGGAATGGGGGCTCAGCTACAGCGCCTTGTTGGCATATGCGACGCCCGGATTCTTTGCGTTCGGCCTCTTTGCATTGCCCGCCGGTTGGCTCGCCGACCGGTGGAGCAGGGATGGCATGATGGTTGTCTTCTTTGCCGGGATCGGGGTCGCCTCGATCCTCACCGGGACGGCACAGACCCCTCTGCAGGTGGGCATCGGCCTTTTTGCCATTGGTGTGTTTGCTGCGATCTATCACCCGGTGGGGTTGGCCATTGTCACGATGAAATGGCGCAACACGGGTATGCGGCTGGCGGCAAACGGTGTCTGGGGCAATCTGGGTGTCGCCAGCGCGGCCCTTTTGACCGGGGTGATGATCGACACGGGCGGTTGGCGTATGGCCTTTGTGCTGCCGGGGCTGGTGTCCATTGCGCTGGGCGTTGGCTATGCCCTGCTGCAACGGGGCGAAATTTCGGGTGATACAAGGCGGAAGGACAACGCGGCAAACGACACGCCCCTGTCGCCTGACCTGCGCGCCCTGTTGATCCGTGTCTCTGCCATCGTTTTCCTCACCACCGCAGTCAGCTCCATCATCTTCCAATCCACCACTTTTGCCCTGCCCAAAATCTTCGACGAACGGATGCAGGGGCTGGCCTCACAGATTGGAGCATGGCTCGGCGACGAAGGGGCAGGGGCCTCTTACGTCGGCTTTCTGGCGTTTCTGGTGTTTGCTGTCGCCTCTGCCGCACAACTGGTGGTAGGCAGCCTGCTGGACCGCTACGGCCCGCGCCCGGTGTTCATGAGCGTGGCTGTCCTGCAGTTGATTTTCTTCGCCGCCATGCCGGGGCTCACCGACGGGGTCGCCTTGGCGGTTGCGCTGGGCTTCATGCTGGGCGCGTTTGGGCAGATCCCCATCAACGACTACATGATCGGCAAAATGGCCAGCGGCGCAGCCCGCGCACGGATTTACGGCGTGCGTTACGTGGTCAGTTTTACCGTACTTGCGCTGACATTGCCGCTGGTGGCCTATGTGTATGGCACCTGGGGTTTCGACATGCTGTTCCGCATTCTGGCCGCGGCCGCGTTGGTGATCCTGCTTGCAGTCGCAGCCCTGCCCAAGCGCTTGCCAACTGCAGAGCGTGCGGCAGTCGGTTAGGAGTGGACACCCAACCGTCGAAAATCCCTTGCATGCCGAACGCCCAACACGCCCGAGAAAGCGCTTGACCTTCCCCTTCGTGGAAACCCTACAAACGCCGCTGAACGTCCTTTGAGCGAATTGCCAGCCCGCGTTTTCGATCTATCCTACCGAGGAATCATGTGGACCCGTCGATCATTTCTTGCCTCTGCAACGGCATCAACGCTTGCTCCGTCGCTAAGCGCGGCAAAGCCTTGGACCCTTAGGGCCGAGCCTGTCCTGACACAAATCCTCGCCGGTGAGTTCAGCAAATACGGCCCGACACCGTCACTCGGTTTCAACGGCAGCACGCCCGGTCCCTTGCTGAAGGTGAAACAGGGTGAGGAACTGGCGGTTTCTTTCGAAAACCGGACCGGCGAGGCGTCGTCAATCCACTGGCACGGGATACGGATCGACAACGCCATGGATGGCGTGCCGGGCCTGACGCAACAGGCTGTGCCGGATGGTGAAGATCACGATTATCGCTTCATCGCTCCGGACGCCGGGACATTCTGGTATCACTCCCACAGCCGTTCATGGGAGCAGGTGGCCAGGGGCCTCTACGGCCCCCTGATCGTCGAAGAACACACGCCACCAGACGTCGACGCCGACATCCTTGTGATCGTCGATGACTGGCGGCTGGGCGAAACCGGCGCGTTCATCGACGATTTCGGCGCGATGTTTCATTTCTCCCACGCCGGTCGCTTGGGTAACTACGCGAAAGTCATCGTGTCCGAAAACTCCGTCAGGGTTGGGGACCGCGTTCGGCTCCGCTTGATCAACACCGCCAACGCCCGGATCTTTCCGTTGGACCTGAAGGGCATCGACGGCAAGCTTGTTGCGCTGGACGGCATGCCCCTCCGTCAGGTTGAAGACATCGGCACCGTGACGCTCGCACCCGCGCAACGGGCCGACATTATCGCTGATGTTCGTAGCGATCTGGAATTCAGCTTTCGCACGAACGAGGGTGCGTATGCCCTGGGCACAATCCCGGCAATGGGGACCAATCCGTCCCCAAGAACCACGAAAATCACTGCCCTGCCACCCAGCGGGATCGTGTTCCCGGATGGGCAGGCCGATCGCCACGAAACGCTCAGGATCCAGGGCGGCGCGATGGGCGGGCAACATGGCGGCGATGACGTCTGGTCGCTGAACGGTATCTCGAACCTGCCGGATACCCCATGGCTGACCATCCGCCGGGGCACGTCCGTTCGGTTGTCGCTGGTCAATGAAACCTCATTTCCACATGGCATTCACCTGCATGGAAACCATTTCTTCGAACTGACCGAGGACGGCTCCGCCGGCCCCCTGCGCGACACATCTTTGGTTGCGTCTCAGGATGCACGGGACATCCTGTGCGTGTTCGACAACCCCGGAAAATGGCTGTTGCACTGCCACATGCTTGGCCACGCGGCGTCAGGTATGAAAACCTGGGTGGAGGTGGTCTGAGCACAACCCCCATGATCGGTCCCCGCGCCGCGCCTCGGTTCATATCCCTGCGTCCGGGCCAGAACGACTCGCACCCTTACCCCTGCCGCAACCGGAACCTCTGAATCTTACCCGTTTGCGTCTTGGGCAGCGCATCCGTGAATTTCACCGACCGCGGGTATTTGTAAGGCGCGATCCGGGCCTTCACGAAATCCTGCAACATCTTCTTTTGCAGATCATTCGCTGCCACGCCGGATTTCAGCACCACATGCGCCTCGACAATCGCGCCGCGTTCTTCGTCCGGTGCGCCGATCACGGCGCATTCGACCACATCCTCGTGCGCCAGCAGCGCGGCCTCCACCTCGGGGCCCGCGATGTTGTAGCCGGCGGAAATGATCATGTCGTCCGACCGGGCCGCAAAATGCAGATACCCGTCCTCGTCCATGCTGAAGGAATCGCCCGTGACGTTCCATCCGTTCTGCACGTAATCCGCCTGTCGCGGGTCGTTCAGATAACGGCACCCGGTCGGCCCACGCACGGCCAGTTTGCCGACCTGTCCGCGTGGCACCTCGGTGCCGTCTTCGTCCAGCACCTTGGCCTCGTACCCTTTGACGGGCTTCCCGGTACAGGCGGGTTTTTGATCCGAAAAACGGTTCGAAAAGAAAATATGCAGCAGCTCGGGTGATCCGCTCCCCGCCCGCATCGGCTTTCCCGTTTTTTCCGTCCCGTCGTGATAAAACCGCGGGGGCCGGGGTTTCCCCGCCCCCACCCCCGCCCCCCAGGACGACAGGTCCGCGCCCCCCCCCCCCCCCCCCCC
>JBFOMB010000175.1:0-16825 GCA_040830545.1 Paracoccaceae bacterium
ACCCAAAAAACCCCGCCCCCGTTTCCTGAAATTACACCCCGCCCGGATGCAACCCCCCACCAGCAACAGCAGTGTAGAACAGACCCTCAAACGGGCCGGTCAGGGTATCCGGAACACCGGCAAACATCTGCCGGATACGGCGGGCGTAACCCTCGTACCCTGCCACATCCGTACGCGCCATGTAAAACCCCCGCGCAGCCCCTGCCTCATCCTCGCGCTCGATGTGGAACACCTCACGAAACGCTGACACCTCATCGCGTGTGACCTGCCCGTCTGCCTTGGCCATTTTGGCCCCCAGTGCAATCACGGCAATGGCAAATGCCACGCTGCGTTCAGGCGGCGAGCGAAGGCTGTCAAAGACGGCAGCCAGCCCTTCGCCACTGGTCAGCGCTGACAGCGCCTCGACTATTCTGGTCCAGATCGACATGGAGGCAGCTTAACCTGTTGCAGGGGCGGTGTCAGGCATGGCGCGCAACCGTTTTTGCATCAGGATCAGGTCCAGCCATTGATCCGCCTTGAACCCCACCGCAGGCAGGCGTGCGGTTTCGACAAAGCCCATCGCAGCGTGGAACGCCATCGACTCCGGTGCGGCACTGCTGATCCCAGCAACAAGCGTGTGGATGTCGTGGTCGATAGCGACCGCCTCCAATCGTTGCAGCAATTGCCGCCCGATCCCCTGCCCGCGCGCATCCTTGGCCAATTGGATGCTATGTTCTGCTGTGTATCGATAACCGGGTCCGGGACGGAAGGGGCCATAGGTTGCAAAGCCCAAAACCTGACCCTCGTGCTCCGCAACCAGAAAACGCGTGCCCCGAGCAATGATGTCCGCGGCAACGCCCTCGTTCGTCTTCAAATCAGTTGTGAACGTGATCAGCGTGTCGCGGATCATGTCGTTCCAGATGGTGCAGATCGCGTCTACATCATCGGGCCGCGCCTGCCGGATGATCATGTGAGGGTCCTGCGACCGCCGGGCGTGTCAAACTCGGCCGTCAGGGCGGGTGTGCTGTCGATTTCAAACGCCACGCGGTCGTCTGTCAGATGCGGGGCGAGCGCGGTTTTCAAAGTGATTGCGTCCGGGTGGCTCACCGTCAGGCGTAACAACCGACAACCCGACGCGGGCAACATGTCCGCCGGATGCGTGTCACAATGCCACTGGATCAAAGCCGGGTGCAGGTTGTCGAAGGGCAGTAAGCCATCCTGTGGCACCGCCATTTCCCACGCCAGATCGCCGCGGGACAGCGGCACCGGAACACCTGCTGAGGTCGGCAGGCTGCCGAGCGCAACGCCCATATCCTCAGTCCGGCAAATCCAGTTCGTCAGCCGTGCGGGACCTGTGCGCTGATCCAGATTGAACCAGCGCGGGTAGTCGGGTTTCGGCGCGTTTGGGTCGATGGCAATTGCTTCCAAATACAGCCCATCCGCCAGACCCAGCAGACGATTGTGCGTGCCGAAATGCGGGTGCTGACCGCCGGGCAACAGCGACACGCCCAACGCCTCTTCACACAGTGCGGTGGCCTCTTCCACGGTGTCGCCGCTGACCGCCAGATGATCCAGAACCAACATCGCGCCCTACCCCATCCACGCCATGACCGACCACACCGCCGCAACGATGGTTGGATAGAAGGTCGCGGCGAAGCCAAACGACCTCAAGGGGGGCGAGATGTGATAGCCGATCCAGAACAGCACACGCGCTGCGGTAAATCCAAATCCCATGGCCAGTACCACAGCTCCACCCAGCGAATTTGCGACAAACGGCCAGATCACCAATGCCAGCACCAGTTGTTCAACCGTGTTGGTCAGCACGCGCTGATCCACAGCCGCACCACTGCCCGGCGGATAGGGCTGCCCGTCGATGAGCGTGTCGTCAAAGAAACGCCGTTGCGCCAGCCGAGCCACAACCAGCAACAGGAAAAGCCCAGGCGCGATCAAGGCCCCCGGCACCGCCACAGCGGCCATGATGAATGGCAGGTCCAACCGCTGCGGCATCCAGACGATGGCCACCGCCCAGCCCAGCCCCAAGATCATGCCTGCCAGGATCAGCCACCGTTTCCCGCTCATGTCGCGCCTCGTTTGTTCGGGGCAGAAGGTGGCGATGGGACGGGGCAATGTAAAGGTTGAATGAGGATCGTTTTCGCGATCCTCATGCCGTAACGGCAGAGGTCCCGGGTCAGGCCCGGGACTGCGTCGCGTTTGCGGCGATCAGGCCGCGCGGGCCTCCCGCACCAGTTTCAGGATGTCCTCGGCAGCCGAGGGGATATTGGTGCCCGGGCCAAAGATGGCTTTCACCCCGTTTTTGTAAAGGAAATCATAGTCCTGCTGCGGGATCACCCCACCGCAGATCACGATGATGTCTTCGGCATCAGCGGCCTTCAGCGCATCGACCAGTTGCGGGGCTAGCGTTTTGTGACCCGCAGCCTGCGAAGAAATGCCGATGACGTGGACGTCATTGTCGACCGCGTCCTGCGCAGCCTCTTCCGGGGTCTGGAAAAGCGGGCCCACGTCCACGTCAAATCCGATATCCGCAAAGGCTGTTGCGATCACCTTGGCCCCACGGTCATGGCCATCCTGGCCCATTTTTACCACCAGCATGCGCGGGCGACGACCTTCTTCCTCAGCAAAGCTTTCGACAGATTTCTGAATGGCGGCAAAACCTTCGTCGCCCTCATAAGCCGCGCCATAGACCCCGGCGAGCGTTTTCACTTCGGCGCGGTGACGGCCGAATTCCTTTTCCATCGCCATGCTGATCTCTCCCACTGATGCACGTGCGCGGGCCGCTTCGACGGCAGCCTCCAGCAAATTCCCACCTTCGTTTGCGCGCCGGGTCAGTTCCGCCAGCGCGGCTTGACAGGCTCCTTCGTCGCGGTCAGCCCGCATCTGTTCCAACCGTGCGATCTGGGACGCACGCACCTTGGCGTTGTCGACCTCCAGAATGTCGATCTGGTCCTCTTTCTCCAGCCGGTATTTGTTGACCCCGACAATCACCTCTTCACCCCGGTCGATCATGGCCTGACGGGTCGCTGCACTTTCCTCGATCCGCAGCTTCGGCATGCCGGACGCGACCGCCTTGGTCATGCCGCCCAGTTCCTCAACCTCTTCCATCAGCTTCCAGGCCGCATCCGCCAGATCAGCCGTCAGTTTTTCCACATAGTACGATCCCGCCAGCGGATCGACGACGTTGGTCACACCGGTTTCTTCCTGCAGAATCAGCTGTGTATTCCGCGCAATTCGTGCGGAAAAGTCTGTGGGTAACGCAATTGCCTCATCCAGCGCATTGGTGTGCAGCGACTGGGTTCCGCCCAGAACTGCCGCCATTGCCTCGTAGGCGGTGCGCACGACATTGTTGTAGGGGTCCTGTTCCTGCAGACTTACACCAGAGGTTTGGCAATGGGTTCTAAGCATCGACGATTTAGGATTTTTCGGCTCAAATTCACTCATCACACGATGCCACAGCAGGCGTGCGGCTCGCAGCTTCGCAGCCTCCATGAAGAAGTTCATGCCAATGCAGAAGAAAAAGCTGAGCCTGCCCGCGAACTTGTCCACATCCATGCCGCGTTCGATGGCCGCGCGCACATATTCGCGCCCGTCGGCAAGCGTGAAGGCCAGTTCCTGAACCAGGTTCGCGCCCGCCTCTTGCATATGGTAACCCGAGATCGAGATCGAGTTGAACTTGGGCATGTAGTTCGCTGTATATTCGATAATATCCGCAATGATCCGCATCGAATGTTCGGGCGGATAGATATACGTGTTGCGGACCATGAACTCCTTCAGAATGTCGTTCTGAATGGTGCCTGCCAGCACGGATTTGTCATGGCCCTGTTCTTCACCCGTGACGATGAAATTGGCCAGCACTGGGATCACCGCGCCATTCATAGTCATCGACACGGACACCTTGTCCAACGGGATGCCGTCAAACAGGATTTTCATGTCCTCGACACTGTCGATGGCAACGCCTGCCTTGCCCACGTCACCTTCAACGCGAGGATGGTCACTGTCGTAGCCACGGTGCGTGGCCAGATCGAAGGCCACGGAAACCCCCTGCTGACCGGCGGCCAGCCCCCGGCGATAGAACGCGTTGGATTCCTCCGCCGTGGAGAATCCCGCATATTGCCGGATCGTCCAGGGACGACCGGCATACATCGTTGCCTTCACCCCACGCGTATAAGGCGCGTCGCCCGGGATCGTGCCCAGATGATCCAGCCCTTCGGTATCCGCCTGGGTATAAAGCGGCTGAACCTCGATGCCTTCCAGAGTGTTCCACGTCAGGTCGTCCAGCGGACGCCCGCGCAATTCCCCTTCAGCGAGCTTGCGCCAATCTTCGGTCTTGTCGGTCATCGGTTCTTCCTCTTGTCTTGTCGTGTCCGGGTCCGGTTTGTCCGGGCCTCGTCGTCAGGTGGTTGGTCATCAGAGTGGCCAGACCGTCCGCGCCGGAGGTCAGCCAGTGAATGTCGTCGGCATAGGTTTCGCGCAACGCCTCGGCCTGAGTCGGCGCAAAGGGCATCCACCGGCCAGATCGTGCTTGCTGAGGCCATTGCGCGCCGTCAAATTGCGCCGCCATCAGGCCCGCATCGGGCGATCGGTTGAGCCACGCCCGCGCTTCGGCCAGTGGGGGCGCGATGCCGGTCATCAAGGCCAGTTGAGTTTCGGGCTGGCCGCAGAAGCTTTCGAACGGGAAGACCAGCACGCGTGCCTGCCCTGCGGAACGGGCAATGTCAGTGATCACGTCGCGCCATGCCCGCCGCTGTTCGGCAATCACCCGCAGCCGAGCCGCCGGGGGCGGGTTGATGCCGCGCAGGGTGGCGTAGCCCAGCGCGGAGGCCCAGTAGTGATCCTGCGAGCGGATGTTGATCACGATGTCGCTGATATTGCCGCCAAAAGCTTGCAAGTAGCGCGCCACACGTTCGCCAGCGCCCGCATAAAGCGTACCCAAGCGCAGGTTTTCCCGGACCGAGCCCAGGACATTTTCGTCACTGACAATCAGTGCGTCATGCCCGCCCAGCTGACAACTGGCCATGGCCAGCGAAATCCGCCCGGCAGCGCGTCGCGCCGGGTCGCCGCCGCCAACAGCCACCGGGCCGGGCAGCACGCCGGAAAACAACCCGTTCCGGGTGCGGCGTGGCCCCCAGAAGCCGATTCGCGCCTCGCTCAGGCGGCGGGCATTGTGGCGCAGATAGTGTTGGAAACTGGTGGTGGCGCAGCGGTGTGCGCCGATATGAAAAATCACGTTCATCGCGTGTCGGAGCCTTTGTCCGGGGGCCGCATCATTGCGCGGCAGGAGAGTGAGCCTCTCTCTTGGCCCGGTATGTCTCACAAACCGATTAACATTAAAATTTTCACGGTCGGCACAGGAAAGCTCTGTCGCAATCCGCCCGGCGGGGCTTATATCTGTAGCGATGGGAGTGACGATGAACCGATTGATTTCCTGCGTGATCCTGGCACTGCTGCCCGGTGTCGCGATGCCTGCCGATACGCTGGAGTCGGCGGAACCGGGTGTGATTGAATCCACCCTGGGGTACGAGCTGTCGGACTTCCTGTGGCATTTCCGGCCCATTGTCGTTTTTGCCGATACCGAGGCTGATCCGCGCTTTTCCGAGCAGATGGAGCGTCTGAGAGCGGAAATTGACCTGTTGGCGGAACGGGATGTGCTGATCCTGACCGACACCGACCCGGCGCTGAGTTCTGACATCCGCAAACAATTGCGCCCGCGTGGCTTCCAGTTCGTGCTGATCGGCAAGGATGGCCGTGTGCTGATGCGCCGCCCCAGCCCGCAAAGCGTGCGGGAAATCACCCGGTCCATCGACAAATCACCGACCCGGCAGCGCGAGATTCGGGAGCGGCGCGGCAACGGGTCCTGAGCCGCCGCATTGCGCAACGCCCGCCTGACCCTTATATTGGGTGTACAGCAAAGGATATGTGCCGATGGCAAATACACCTAAATCTCCGCGCCCTGCGACGGGCCAGACGGGCCCCCGGCCCGGCTATTGATCTGCGCGGGTCCGGTGTGACCCTCGCCCAGACTGTGCTGCAAAGCCTCAATCGCCCGCTGACCTTGTGACCGCGCCTCGATCTTGAGCGCGATGTAGTCCGTATACATCTTGATCCGCTGATCCTGTTCGGCCGTGGCAAACCCGTTGCCGCGCAAGTCCGTGATCATCGCATCAATCGCAAACACCTGGTTGTAATAGCGCACGACTGGCTGGATCACGTCCGCAGGCAGAACGTGAATGTCGCCCAGAATGGCTCGGAACACGGTGTCGTTGCGCTCTGACGGGATCAGAGGCACGTAATCCGCGTTATCTTCCATCTCGTTCACGACCGTTTCCCACACCGCGTTCAGGTCAAATTCAGGGTTGGACAGGATGTCCACATAGTGCTGGATCTCGGCCAGCAGGGCGGTTTGCACATCCGCCCGACGTTCGGCCCGGCGCCGCCTTTCCGACGCAATTTCGCGCCGCCCTGTCAGCACCCAGCCCGAGACCGTGATCACAGCAGAGATGAAGGCCGCGACGATCGCAGGACCGATCCATGCCTCCATCCCTGGTGTCTCCTTCTTATTCGAACTCCATGATCACATCGTCGACCGCCAGGCTGTCGCCCGGACCGGCATTGATCTTTGTCACCACGCCTTTGCGTTCAGCACGCAGGATGTTTTCCATCTTCATCGCCTCGACCGAACACAGCGCCTGCCCTTCCTGCACTTCGTCGCCTTCGGCCACATCGAGTTTCACGATCAGGCCCGGCATCGGGCATAGCAACATTTTGGACGTATCGGGCGGCAATTTCTCGGGCATCAATTCGGCCAATTCTGCCTGTCGGGGCGTGTAGACCTGAACCTTCAAGTCCGCCCCACGCGACCGGATACGAAACCCGCTGGTGATCTTGTCAACTTTGAGCACCAGCGGAGTGCCGTCCACATCCAGCTTGGCCAGCAAGTCGCCTGGCGTCCAGGAACTGGTCACCCGCAGGGACGTACCGTCGTGGAACGTCACCGTGGACCCGTCGGGATCGGCTGCAGTGGCGATTGGAAAGGACTGATCGGCGAGTTTGATGACCCAGTCGTCGCCCACCCGGCGTTCGTGATGATCCATCCGCCCGGACACTCTGGTGCGGCGAATTTCATCTACGCGGTACATGGCGGCGCAGGCCGCTGCGATCCGGCGCAAGTCGGCTTCGGAAAGCTCAACGCCATCAAACCCGTCCGGGTACTCCTCGGCAATGAACGCCGTGGTCATGTCGCCCGAGATGAATTTGGGATGATCCATCACCGCCGCCACGAAGGGCAGGTTGTGGCCGATCCCCTCTACCTCGAAACTGTCGAGCGCTACGCGCATCGCCTCGATGGCCGAGGCGCGGTCGGGCCCCCAGGTACACAGCTTGGCGATCATCGGATCGTAATACATGGAAATCTCGCCGCCATCGTAAACGCCGGTGTCGTTGCGCACCGCCGTCGGGCCGGTCTCTGCATCGCCGTGCCACGTGCCTGCCTCCAGCATCGGTCCTGCAGCGACCTCGGCCGGAGGATTGTAGCGCGTCAGCCGCCCGATAGAGGGCAGGAAGTTGCGATACGGGTCCTCGGCATACAGGCGGTTTTCGATGGCCCAGCCGGTCAACTTCACATCGTCCTGCGTGATGCTCAGCGGTTCGCCATTGGCCACGCGGATCATCTGTTCCACCAGATCGACGCCGGTGATCAGTTCAGTCACCGGGTGTTCCACCTGCAAACGTGTGTTCATTTCGAGGAAGTAGAAATTCTTCGCCCCGTCCACGATGAATTCCACCGTGCCTGCGCTGGCATAACCAACCGCCTTGGCCAGCGCCACGGCCTGTTCACCCATCGCCTTGCGCGTTGCTTCGTCCAGGAAGGGGCTGGGCGCCTCTTCGACAACCTTCTGGTTCCGGCGCTGGATCGAACATTCCCGCTCGCCCAGATAGATGCCGTTGCCATGCGCGTCACACAGCACCTGAATTTCGATATGGCGCGGCTGGGTGACGAATTTCTCGATGAAAATCCGGTCATCGCCAAAGCTGTTAGCCGCCTCGTTCTTGGACGATTGGAACCCTTCGCGAGCTTCCTGATCGTCCCAGGCGATGCGCATGCCTTTGCCGCCGCCGCCCGCAGAGGCCTTGATCATCACGGGATAGCCGATTTCGGTCGAGATTTTCACCGCTTCATCCGCGTCCTCGATCAGGCCCATGTAACCCGGAACCGTGCTGACGCCCGCATCCTGCGCGATTTTCTTCGAGGTGATCTTGTCCCCCATTGCCTCGATCGCACCTTTAGGGGGCCCGATGAAGGCGACGCCAGCGTCTTCCAACGCCTCTGCGAACTTGGCGTTTTCACTGAGGAAGCCATAGCCCGGATGCACCGCCTGTGCGCCGGTTTCCTTGATTGCGGCCATGACCTTGTCGATCACGATGTAAGACTGGTTGGCGGGCGGCGGGCCGATATGCACCGCCTCGTCCGCCATTTCCACATGCAGCGCCTGCCGGTCGGCGTCGGAATAGATCGCCACGGTCTTGATGCCCATCTTGCGCGCGGTCTTGATGACCCGGCAGGCAATTTCGCCACGGTTGGCGATCAGGATTTTATCGAACATCTGAGGTCCTTTGATACTTGGATTTCGAACAGCCCAAATCGGGCGCAGACGCAGATGCGCCGCGCCAGAGGGCACAAGCGGGGTGGCGCGGGGCCACGGGATGAGATTTGCGGAAAAAACCGGGCAGACCGGAGGTTTTCTCGCGGTACTGCCCGACCAGGTTAGGGGTATGGAATAGGTAGAAAGCCGTCAGCAACCTTGCGGGACCGCCGACGCCCAACGACAGCTTGCACCGTCCCGCAATGGGGGCAAAGCCGCGCGGGCGTCGTGCCCCAAGGTAAGCCATTTGACGCCGATCTGTGGCAGGCATCCGCGAAATCATGCCGATCCCTCCCCATCAAAGACATCCGGGAAAGACGCGCGCGCAATGTCCACGTTGATGCGTAGCAGCGCGTCATAACTTGCGGGATCAAACGGGTCCTCGGCGGCGACAACTTCACGACCAAACAGCCAGGACAGGCGCCCTGCGTCCAGATTGCCGCGCTCAAACGGTTCATCGCCGAAATGCGCCCACAGCGCCTCCATAAACCCGGCATCCGCCCGCCGGTCCGCCGGTTTGCGGTCGGCATACCGCTGGCGCGCCGACAGGGGAGTCACCCCACGCGGATTGGGACGACGGATCGTAAATTGAAAATCAGTGCCGGGAAGGCGACCCGGAAAGCCACGGTGCTTCAGCATGCGCGGCCCTCCGGGTCGAAGGTCGACAGGGCCAGTGCGGGTTCAGCCGCCCGCCCGGCCCCTGTGTTATTTGTATTTGCCGGTGAATTGCGGCTCGACCGAAATCGGTTCGGGCTCAACCACGACAAATTCTTCCTCTTGGGATCCGCCACAGGCCGCCACAAGGGTGACGAGGCCAACAACGGCAAAAAGCTTGATGCTCTTGAACATCTGTGTCTCCTGACTGCTCTTTTATAACATGCAGACCCTTTTGGGCCCGCCTGCCCCCACCTCGAGGTTTGGACTGCACTTACGCAGCCTGCGGTCAGGATACCGGACAATGAGGCAAAAAGATATTCACAGCGAGGCAACTGTTCCGCCTGTGACTCCAAAGCCTCAACTGAAAGATGAGGTGAACAGTGACGCGCAACATATTGTGGCATCATCAGAACTCCTCCCAGATGCAGCGGTCTTTCTCCAACCGGTATGCGCCGAAAAACTGGGTCGCGTCGGGGTCGGACGTGCCAAATTCCAGTTCGCGATCCGCCATGGACACCACAACGCGGTGCGGATCCAATTCGTAATGCTGGATGTACGGCACCGCCTGTTGTTCACACAGCCAGTCGATGTCCAGCAGCGCCACATCATAGGTCACACTACCGGCATCCTTGCCGATCCGCGGTGCGACATACCGAAAGCGCAGCCACAGATCCTCCATCATCGTGTCCTGCAACACCTCTTGCAGGGTGACCTCGATGCCAGAAGGCACCTTGACCGTTTCCGCCCATGCCGGACAGGCCACCGCAGTGCTTATTGCCAGGGCGTAGTACAGCCTCATGGCGCGGCCTCGTCCGCCGTGTCGAACTCTGCCGGGCTGATGATTTCGATCAGTTCCATGTCGTCGGAATGGCGCACCTCGCGGTGCACGATCCCCGGCGGCTGCAACACACACGACCCTTCGCGCAGGATGTGTTCGCCCTGCCCTTCGTACTCGAACACCACCCAGCCCCTGGTCACATAGACCATCTGGAAATCCAGTTCGTGCGAATGCCACGCGCCCGGGCTTTCTTCGCCCGGCACGGCCCGGATCACATGCGCCCCAAACTTGCCCCGTGTCGCATCCTTGATCCCAAGGTCGCGATATTCAAAGAACGCCCGCAATCCTGCGCCAACAAACTTGCCGTCATCCGCGTGGGCGATGGTGAAGGCCTGATTTTTCCAAAGCTGTGTCACGTCCTGTCCTCCCCCGCGAAACGGACCCACCGCGCGCGGTTGGAGCGGTTCTCCAACACCGCCGCGATGCGCGATACGGTTGCCGGGGGCGCCGTGCCAATGACACGTCCCCCGGCCCGGATATGCATCTCCTCCTCCAGAGTGCATATCGAAACAACGGGTGAAAACCCCCGCAGACGCTGCAACGCACGCCACATGTCCTGCCTGATCTGATGCGCCAGTCGCAGGGGATTGGCGCGAGGCAGCACAGTTTCCGCCACCACATCAAGGCGCGCAGGCAGATGCCGCGCCACCGTCAGGCAGGGCCCGTCGCGCAGGATATGCCAGCGCGTCACAGCCATCTGCGGGTTTGTCCCAGATAGTCAGTATAGGGCTGACCAAAAATGTCGGTCAAATACGCCTCTTCCCGCAGCACCACGCCGAAATGCAGCACGGCCCAGAGCGCGACGGCGGTGATCAACGCCCAGTCGATGGCAAAGGTCAGCGCCAGCGCTAGTTGGAACAGGACCATGCCCAGATACATCGGGTTGCGGGTGAATTTGTATGGGCCACTCAGGACGAGGTTCAACGCCGGTTTGCGCGGGTCCACATTGGTATCCGCTTGTTTGAACGCGCGCGCCCCGGCCACAGGGAAGGCAACCGACAGAACGAACAAAGCCACCCCCGGTAGAGTCATCGCGAACCATCCCGAGGGCAGCAGGTTTAAGGGCGCCATCCATTCCATCACCACAGCCCCCACCGCCGCGATCATCGCGGCGAGCGGCGGGAAGACTGCGATTTGAGGGGCGGATTGGGTCATGTGGCCCTATTGCGTGTCTAGAATTGTAGGGTGGGTGTGAACCCACCCCTTTGGGATCGGTGGGTTCACACCCACCCTACATCAAAGCGGAATATTATCGTGCTTCTTCCACGGGTTCTGGAGCTTCTTGCCCCGCAGCGACGCAAACGCCCGGCAGACCCGCAGGCGGGTGTTGCGGGGGCGGATGACCTCGTCGATGAAACCGCGTTCAGCCGCAACAAAGGGATTGGCAAAACGGGATTCGTACTCTGCCGTGTGCGCGGCGATCTTGTCCGCGTCGCCCAGGTCCGCCCGGTGGATGATCTCCACCGCGCCCTTGGCCCCCATCACCGCAATCTCGGCCGTGGGCCAGGCATAGTTGAAATCGCCGCGCAGGTGTTTGGATGCCATCACGTCATAGGCCCCACCATAAGCCTTGCGCGTGATCACCGTGACCTTCGGCACCGTCGCCTCACCATAAGCAAACAGCAGTTTTGCGCCGTGCTTGATCACACCGCCATATTCCTGCGACGTCCCCGGCAGGAAGCCCGGCACATCAACCAGCGTCAGGATCGGGATTTCGAACGCATCGCAGAAACGCACAAACCGCGCGGCCTTGCGCGAACTGTCGATGTCTAGACACCCAGCCAGCACCATTGGCTGGTTCGCGACCACACCCACGGACTGCCCGTCCAGACGCACAAATCCAGTGATGATGTTCTTCGCAAAATCGGCCTGAATTTCGAAGAAGTCGCCCTCATCCGCGATCTTGGTGATGAGTTCCTTCATGTCATAAGGCGTGTTGGGGTTTTCCGGCACCAGCGTGTCCAATGACGCTTCCATCCGTTGCGCTTCGTCAAAGCTGGGGCGCACGGGCGGCTTTTCCCGGTTCGAGAGCGGCAGGAAGTCGATCAGGCGGCGGGTTTCTTCCAGCGCGATCACGTCGTTTTCATAGGCCCCATCCGCGACCGATGACTTCTTGGTATGTGTGCCCGCACCGCCCAGTTCTTCGGCGGTCACAACCTCGTTCGTGACGGTTTTCACCACGTCGGGACCGGTGACAAACATGTAGGAACTGTCCTTCACCATGAAGATGAAGTCGGTCATCGCAGGCGAATAGACCGCGCCACCGGCACAAGGCCCCATCACCAGCGAGATTTGCGGCACCACGCCGCTGGCCATGATGTTGCGCTGGAACACCTCGGCGTAGCCAGCGAGCGAGGCAACGCCTTCCTGAATGCGAGCGCCGCCTGAATCGTTGATGCCGATCACGGGCGCGCCGTTCTGCACGGCCATATCCATGATCTTGCAGATCTTCTGCGCGTGGGTCTCACTCAACGAACCGCCAAAGACCGTGAAATCCTGAGAGAAGACATAGACCATCCGGCCATTGACCGTGCCCCAGCCGGTGACAACGCCATCACCTGCCGTCTTCTGCTTGTCCATGCCGAAATCGACGCAGCGATGGGTGACAAACATGTCGAATTCTTCAAAGCTGCCTTCGTCCAGAAGCAGGTCGATCCGTTCGCGCGCCGTCAGCTTGCCGCGACCATGCTGCGCTTCGATCCGCCGCTCTCCTCCGCCCAGACGCGCCGCCGCGCGGCGGTTTTCGAGCTCGGCCAGAATGTCGTTCATCGTGTCAGTCCCTTTTCTGCGGTTGCGCGGACCATATAGAATGACACGGCGCGGCCAAAGCGAAATCCCGTAAATTTGCAAATAGTCGCAAATTCATTTCTGCAACTTTGAATAACTGCAAATCTGCGTCAGCGCGCAGACACCTGTGCGACAAAACCGGCGTGGATGTGTCCCGGTGTCGATGGACAATCCACGGATGCAGGTTTACCTGTCCTCCATGCCATCTGACAATTCCCGTTTTCTGGACCGGTCGACGCCACCGCATGTGGTGACGTTGGTGTTGCTGACCGCTGTGTCGACGCTGGGCATGAACGTGTTTCTGCCCAGTCTTCCGGGCATGGCCGAGTATTTCGGCTCGGATTACAGCGTGTTGCAGCTGTCGGTGGGGATTTACCTGGCGGCCAGCGCGGTGCTGCAAACGCTGATAGGTCCGATTTCGGACAAGCTGGGGCGGCGTCCGGTGCTGTTGTGGGGCATCGTGTTATTCATGCTGGCAACACTCGGCTGTATCTTTGCGCCCAACGTGACGGTGTTCCTGATCTTCCGCATGTGTCAGGCGGTGGTGGCCGTGGGCATGGTTCTGGGCCGCGCGGCGGTGCGGGACCTTTATGACACGGACAAGGCCGCCAGCATGATTGGCTACATAACCATGGCCATGGCGGTGGTCCCCATGGCTGCGCCTGCGGTGGGCGGAGCGCTGGATGAATGGTTCGGCTGGAAGGCGAATTTCTGGTTGCTTTTTGTGTCGGCCGGCCTTGTTTTCCTGATCACATGGCTCGACTTCCGCGAAACCAAAAGCAGTTCGGGCCTGTCACTGGCCGCGCAATTCGCTGAATACCCGGAGCTGTTGCGCAGCCCTCGGTTCTGGGGCTATTCGCTGACGGCCGCCTTCGTGTCGGGTGCGTTTTTCGCCTATCTGGGTGGCGGACCAAAGGTCGGAACGGATGTGTTTGACATGACGCCCGCGCGGCTGGGCCTGTTCCTGGGCGCGCCAGCGGTTGGGTATGCGATTGGCAACGGGTTCAGCGGCTATTTCTCCCAGCGGGTTGGCATCAACCGCATGATCATCACCGGCTGCATCATTGTCACCGCTGGTTTGACTGTATCGCTGGGTCTGTTCCTGCTGGGCGTGGGAACCGAATACACGTTCTTTGGCTTCATGACCTTTGTGGGGCTGGGCAATGGTATGACCCTGCCCAATGCAACTGCGGGAATGATGTCTGTGCGTCCGCATCTGGCGGGCACAGCCTCGGGCCTTGGCGGGTCACTGATGCTGGCGGGTGGCGCGTTGCTCAGCATTCTCGCAGGCCACCTGCTGGACATTTTTGACGGGGCGCTTCCGCTTCTCTGGACCATGTTGACCACCTCCGTTCTGGGTCTGATCTGTATGTTCCTTGTCCTGTTGCGGGAACGTCAGTTGCAACGCCTGCCAGTCAGCTGAGGCAATCGCACAGCCAACCGGTGACCGCCTGAACCCGTTTTAGATCGCGCAGGTCCCGGCGGATCAGCAGCCAAACCTCGCGTTCCGGCAGGGTGATATCCGTATCAATCCGGCGCAATCTGGGGTGGTCCTGCGCCACACAGACCGGGAAAAGCGATTGTCCCAGCCCACCAAGTACGGCCTGAAACAAGGTTTCCGCATCGTTCACCGCCAATGCAGCCTGCCCCTGCCCCTCTCCGGCTTCTGAGATTGCGGCGGCATGAGACAGGAATTGCATCGTTCGATCATAACCGATCCAGGGCTGCGGGCCGGACGTATGTGCCGCCGCATAGGCAGCGTAAGGCAACATCCCGATATGGCGCGACAGCACCTCATGCCCGCCATCGCGTGGACGGGCCAACCGGATAGCGATGTCAGCCTCGCGGTGGATCAGACTGAGGTCGCGCGCCTCGGCCACCAACTCCAAGGCGACGTCCGGATGATCCGCCAGAAACGGGCCGACACGCGGCAACAGCACGTGATTGACGATCAACGGCACCGCCGTCACACGCAGCCGCGTTTGCGCGGGTGATGCGGCCTGTCGCGCTAGCGCACGGATGTCGCTGGCCTGATCCTCGATCGCCTCCGCCCGCGCAGCGACCTGCGCACCGAAATCGGTGAGCGTCATACGCCCCCGCGCATCGCGTTCGACCAACACCTGGGACAGGGCCCGCTCCAGCGCTTCGATCCGGCGGGTGATCGTGGACTTGTCCACATGCATTAACCGCGCCGCCTGCGCGCGCGATCCGCCCCGTTGCAGGGCCAGAAGGATTTGCAGATCGTCCCAGTTCATGGGCGCAAATTTGCACCCTTGGCACGCGTTTTACCAGCCTATGACGCAATTTCGCGCCCTGACATCCTGTGCGAACAACACCAAAGGAGCACCCAATGAAATACATCGTACGCTTTCACGACAATCCGGGGATGGAGGATCAGCGGCAGGCGCATATGTCTGCGCACCTGTCCTTCCTCCAAGCCCAAGGCCCCGTCATATATGGCGCCGGCCCCCTATTCGAAAACGATCAGGGCAGCGGCGGCCTGTGGCTAGTAGAGGCCGACAGCGCCGAGGCCGTCGACGCATTGGTTCGGGCTGATCCGCTGTTTGCGACAGGGTTACGCAAGTCCTGGGACATATTGGAATGGCGGCAGGTTTTCCGCGATGGGAGGCGGTTGATTTAGCGCCCGCTTGATCCCAAAGCTTTGCAAAGTTAGCAAGGAACCTAAACAGTTTGCAAAGCATCAAGGGACACCCAATGGCAACCAAGAAGCTGTATGCCGGGGCCAAGCTGCGCGAAATGCGCACACGGCTGAATCTGACCCAAAAGGACTTCGCGGCAAAACTTGGCGTGTCCCTGCCCTATCTCAACCAGATGGAAAACAACAACCGGCCCGTCAGCACCACCGTGGTGCTGGCGCTGGCGCAGGAATTCGGCATGGACGTGACCGAGCTCAGCACCAGCGACAGCGAGCGGCTGGTCAGTGACATGCACGAGGCGCTGGCGGATCCTGTCTTTGCTGAGATGATCCCGCCTCAGGCCGATTTGCGCCTCACAGCCTCCAACGCGCCGGCCTTTGCCCGCGCGTTTCTGGAACTGCACCGGGTCTACCGGCAGACCCATGAACGGCTGGCCTCATTGGACGAAGCACTGGGGCGCGAAGACAGCCGCACCCGGGCAAGCCCCTGGGAAGAGGTGCGGGATTTCTTCCACTATTGCGACAACTACATCGACGCCGTGGACCGTGCGGCGGAAAAACTGGCATCAGGTGATGGCGGGACCGAGGCGATTGTTTTGGCCGGTCTGCGCGGAGCAGGCGTGCGGGTCGAGCTGCGCGATGTTGCCCCGCTGCGCCAGTACGATACGGACAGCAAGACCCTGACCCTGTCCGCTCGTGCAGCCCCCGAAACACGCCTGTTCCAGATGCTGCTGCAACTGGCGCTGCTGCGGCAGGACGATCTGTTGGAGGCCACGCTCGATTTCGCCCGGTTCCACACGGAAGAGGCCCGCGCAATTGCAAAGATCGGGCTGGCCAACTACTTCGCCGGGGCGACTATGATGCCGGTCGGACCTTTCCTGAAGGCGGCGCAGGATTACCGGCACGATCTGGAAATGCTGGGTCGCCGGTTTGGCGCATCTATCGAACAGGTCGCGCATCGGCTTTCAACCCTGCAACGGCCCGGCGCGAAGGGCGTGCCGTTTTTCTTTGTCCGGGTGGATCAGGCGGGCACAATCACCAAACGCCACTCGGCCACACGCCTGCAATTTGCACGGTTTGGCGGGGCGTGATCGGCTTGGCCAGCGCTACTCCGCTTTTTTGAACCCGGGGGGCGCCCGCGCCCATTCGCTCGAAAGTCCGGCGGGGGGCCCTCTGTACATCCGGCCCGCCCAGGCCGCCCCAAAGGCGGCTCGGTTCCTGGCCCCCCCCCCCACCGTCGCCCCACTCTGGGGG
>JBFOMB010000176.1:0-6860 GCA_040830545.1 Paracoccaceae bacterium
ACGCCTGATCTGGAGGACATGGACTGGCTGAAGCGCAAGTTCGACGAAGCCAGCCAGTTTGCCGACATGGACCAACTGGGCATCGCGCCACAATGCGGCTTTGCCTCGACCGAGGAAGGCAACGCGGTCACCTATGATGACATGCGGCGAAAGCTGGATCTGGTGGTGGAAACGGCTGAGGTGATTTGGGGCGAGACCTGAGCCACGGGCCCTATCCCGCAGCCGGTCTCCAGCGTTCCAGCACGCCGACCAGTTCGGTTACTTTTTCCCTGTCCATCGCGTCTGGATGGGGGTCAGCGAATGCGCCTGTGTCGTTGTCGAAATAGGCTCCGGATGCATGAGCAAAGTCATCTGATGTGGCCGCCCTGACGAGGATATCCGCCCCGATCCCGATATCTTTTCCGGGAATACCAAACCCTTCCTTGACCATCTTGCTGGCCAGCAACGATCCCGGATTGACGGCTACAACCACCGGTCCCTTGTCGCCGAGTTCTGTCGCCAGATGACGGGTCCACATTGTGATGGCCAGCTTGCTTTGGGCATAAGCTTCCATTGCCTCCAAGCTGGGTGGCCCGGCCAAGGCTCGCAGACTAACGGGTGCCTGCGCCGCAGAAGACAGGTTTATGACACGTGCGTCCCGCGACATCACTGGAAGAAGTGCAAGCGTCAGTCTCCATGGCGCAATCGTGTTCACCATGAACCGAACATCCAGACCGTCTGTTGTTTCTTCCTGCGTGGTTTTCAGAACGCCCGCATTGTTGATCAATGCGTCCAGCGGGGCGTGATTTGCCCCCACATCCGCAGCCAAAGCATCCACATCAGCGAAACTGGACAAATCGGCCACCGCACCGCTGACCTTGCCCGGGGCGTCGGCCAATTCGGACTGAACTGCGGCCAGCTTCTCGGGGTTTCGGCCATGCAGTACAAGGTCATGCCCGTCCTCGGCCAATCGTTTGGCCGCTTCGCGGCCGATTCCGTCTGTGGCTCCGGTGATCATGATTCTGGCCATATTCATCTCCTGTCTTGATGTGCCTGACCCAATTCGGGTCAGGCGTTGTTGCCCTGTTCAAGCAAGGTCATCCTTGCCTTCGATCAGGAAATGTTGGCTGACCGACCCAGCCGTGCGCGCGAGCAAATGGGGTTTGTAATCCGGGTCGTCCATAAACGCCTGTGCGGCGTCTTTGCTGGGCCATTCCAGAATGATGCGAAGCGCTGCATCTTCACCCTCGCCCTCCAACCTGCTGTGGCTGGCCGTGCGGGCAAGATACGTGCCGCCATGCTTGGCAACCAGCGCATTTGCAGCCGGCAGGTAGTCGGGAATCCAGTCTTCGTTTGTCGGTGTCACCGTCAGAACCGAGTAATATGCCATCCAGAGTCTCCTAATCTGAGGTTTGATCGGTCTGGATGCAGATGCTACGTTACACACAATCTGACAAGTACGCACAATTTGGACTTATACGCACAAAATGGATACTGTAAACGTGACAACCAACCGCCGGTTTCCGACCTATGATTGCAGCGGCGGCTGCCCGGTTGAAGCTGCGCTGGAACAGATTTCAGGTAAGTGGAAGGGGCTGGCGATCTATCACCTGTTGGACGGGACGCTGCGGTTCAACGAACTCATGCGACGTATTGGTCCGGTCACCCAGCGGACATTGACCAAGCAGCTGCGCGAGTTGGAGGCGGATGGGATTGTGTCCAGAAAGGTCTATCCTGTTGTGCCGCCCAAGGTGGAATATTCGCTGACCGAAAAGGGGCAGCAACTGCACGCCGTGATTGATGCATTGCAGGCCTGGGGAACCGCGCACCCGAAATCCTAGATGGAACTGGGTTGGCTCAGGAAACAACCTTAGTTGCCAGCTGCAATGCGTCTGACCGAAAGTCTGCTCCTTGCGTCACATAAGATGCGCCCGCGTATCCCGCCGCACCCTCCTCAGGCAGGGTTTCCTGTTCCAGATCATACACATGCTGGATTTCCAGCACGGTGTAGGGCCGTTGGTAGGTCCATGTGCGGTTCTCCACCGCGTTCAAATCAGGGTTCGGCGGACGTTCATCGGTAAAGGCGTAGAAATAGAGCGTGAAGCCAAACGGTTCGACCGGCTGCACAGACAAGGGCACCATGCCCCAATCCAGAATGTCCGGTTCAATCGCTGTGATGTCCGAGGAACGCAAGGTCAGCAGGCTCAGATGCGCGCCACCGCCCAGCAGGGTTTCATCCAAGGCTGTTGCCGGGCGGTCCCCCTGAAAATGATGGTCGATCAATTCGACCGAAAACCCCTCGGGATCCGTGAATTTCGCCAGGTAACCCACATCGCGAAACTGCCGTGGTTCGGTGACGTCCACGCCCTTGGCGACCAGTTGTGTGAAGGCCAGATCGAGATCAGGCACCGACAGTGCAATCTTCCAATAAAGGTCGCTCGGACTTGGTTCGTAAGGCGTCGAGGCGGGCGCGAATGCCAGGGCCATTTCCCCTTCAGAAAAGCCCACACGTCCAGATTCCAGATCGGACATGCCGATCACATCGCGATAGAACCGCCGCTGACCCTCCGGGTCGAGAACCCGCAAGGTCAGCGAATCGAGCCTCGGCAACACTGGATCAGCCCATCAGCAAATCGGCGTATTGCTCTTTCAACTCACGCTTCAGAACCTTGCCGGTTGCTCCCAAAGGCAGCGCGTCCACAAACACCACCTTGTCCGGGATTTGCCATTTCGCGATCTTATCGTCGAACCAGCCCAGCACCTGCGCCTCGCTCGGGTCTGCGCCTTCGGCCTTGACCGCGACGATCACCGGACGTTCGTCCCATTTCGGATGCGGCAACCCCACGGCGGCGGCATTGGCGACCTCGGGGTGACCCATGGCTATGTTTTCCAACTCGACCGACGAAATCCATTCACCGCCGGATTTGATGATATCCTTGGACCGGTCGCGGATCGTCAGATAGCCGTCCGGGTCCAGCGTGGCCACGTCACCGGTGTGGAACCAGCCGTCCTGAAGGATGTCGTCCTCCATCAGGAAATAGCTGTCCAGCACCCAGTAGCCGCGCACCATCAGATCACCTTGGGTGTCACCGTCATGAGGCAGATCGTTGCCTTCATCATCGACGATCTTGAGCTCCACGCCAAAGGGCGGACGGCCTTGATTTTCGCGGATCTTACGCTGCTCTTCGACCGGCAATTGCGCGTGTTTCGCCAGCGGCATGTTGGTGGACCCCAGCGGGCTCATCTCGGTCATGCCCCAGGCGTGGACCGTTTCAACACCATAAACGTCGCGGAATTCGTCGATCATCGAGGGCGGACAGGCCGAACCGCCGATCACAGTGCGGGTGAGGCTTTCCAGTTTTGCGCCGGTTTTCTTGGCATGGCCCAGCAGACCCAGCCAGATTGTCGGCACACCCATGGCCAGCGTCACGCCATAGGTTTCGATCAGATTGACCAGGCTTTCCCCATCGAGCCCCGGCCCAGGCATCACCATCCGCGCGCCGGACATGGCGCAGGCATAAGGCGACCCCCAGGCGTTCACATGGAACATCGGGACAACCGGCAACACCACGTCACGGGCTGAATAGCCGACACAATCCAGCGTGTTGGAGGCAAAGGCGTGCAACAGGGTCGAGCGGTGGGAATACAGTACGCCCTTGGGATTTCCGGTGGTTCCAGAGGTGTAACACAAGGAAGAGGCGGTGTTTTCATCAAGGTCGGGCCAGACGAAATCCGCGTCGCCGGACGCGACCAGTTCATCGTAGAAGAGCAGCCCATCGACCTGCGCGGCGGCCTCTTCATCCCGCGCGCCCATCAGAACAACATGTTTGAGTTTGGGCAGATGATCCCGCAGCTTCGCCGCGATGGGCAGGAAGGTGGGTTCGAGGAACAGAACCTCGTCCTCGGCGTGGTTGATGATATACGCCAGCTGTTCAGGGTGCAGGCGCGGGTTGATCGTATGGCAGACATAGCCAGCCCCGGAAGTGCCAAAGTAGATTTCCAGATGCCGGCGGTTGTTCCAGGCAATTGTGCCACAGCGCGCCTGCGGGCCCAGTCCTAGCGCCGTCAGCGCTGATGCAAGCCGACGGGCATTGGCGGCCACTCCGCCCCATGTGGTTTCCTCGATCCCGCCGGTCGTGTTCACCGACACGATGGCCGTGTCCCCGTGATAACGCGCGGCATGTTCGATCAACGCTGAGATCAACAGCGGTTTTTGCATCATCTGGCCCAGCATGGCCTTTCCTCCCTGAATGCACCGGGGATGGCCCCGTGAAGTTGCGGCGCAACCTGCCAATGGCGGGCGTCAAAAGCAATATCTAGCCTTGCAGCACGTGAGGTCACGCGGTAGCTGCCGTGGAATGACCCTCAGATACCATGCCCCGCTGACCCCCGAAGAACAACGCGCCGCAGGGCTGGAAGTGCCGCAAACGCTGGCGATTGCGGACCGGGTGCGGTTTTCCGAGTTGGACATGCTGAACCATGTGAACAACAAGGCGTATTTCACCTGGTTCGAAACACTGCGTGTCGAATACGGGCAGCGTTTTGTGCATGACTATTTCGAAAGCGAACCTCGCGCCGTGTTGCGCGGGGGTGAGGTGCGGTTCGTGAAAGAAATGGTTGAGGGCGAAAGCTATGTCGCGACCGCCCGGGTCAGTGCGTTTCGCAACTCGTCTTACACGATCGAGCAGCAAATCTGGTCCGGCGACTTGCGGGCGACGTTTTCGGCTGTGATGGTGATGTTGTTGCCCGATGGTTCTGGACGCATGCCGCTGCCGCCCGCCTTGCGCGAGGCGTTTGAAACCCGCGACGGTGCGCGGCCGGATAGCTGATCTGATTGAGCGCCTGCGGCGCGCTTTACATGTCGTCAAAAGGCTGACCGCCTTTTTCCTCCAGCCGCCTCCGGCGGGAGTTTTTGTGGAACAATGAAGGGCTATTTCTTCATTGTTCTTCAAGCACTCTGGGGGAGTCGCGTCTTGCGCGACGGGGGCAGCGCCCCCTATTCCGCATGTCTTCTCAGGTATGCCACCAGTGCCGCGGTCGATCCATCCCGCCCATCCGCGCTTTCCGTGCCTTTGACCACGGGGCCGAGGGACGTCGCCAGTTCCTTGCCCAACTCCACCCCCCATTGGTCAAAGGAATTGATGCCCAGAATGACACCTTCGACAAAGACGCGGTGTTCATAGAGCGCGATGATCTGGCCCAGCACAAAAGGGGTAAGCTGCGGATAGGTCAGTGTGATCGAGGGGCGGTTGCCGGGGAACACCCGGTGGCGGGCCTGACGCTCCAATTCGTCACCGCTGAGGCCCTGTGCGGTCATGCGAGCGCGGGCCTCGTCGAGCGTGCGACCGCGCAAGAGAGCCTCGGACTGGGCGAGGCAGTTGGCGACCAGGAGCTGATGGTGATGCGCGAGGTCAGGTTCGTGGCCACAGGCGGCGACCATGAACTCACACGGGATCGGGTCCGTACCCTGATGGATCAACTGGTAAAACGCGTGTTGACCGTTGGTGCCGGGTTCGCCCCAGACGACAGGGCCGGATGGCACAGGTAGGCTGCTGCCGTCCATGGCCACAGATTTGCCGTTTGATTCCATTTCCAGCTGTTGCAGGTAGGCAGGCAGGCGCGACAGGCGTTGGTCATAGGGAAGAACAGCGCGGGTGGGATAGTCGCAGACCTGGCGATGCCAAATGCCGCTGAGTGCCAGGAGGACCGGCATGTTTTCGTGCCACTCCGCAGCACTGAAATGCACATCCATTGCCTGGCCACCACGCAGGAAGGCATCGAACGCTTGCGGTCCGATGGCAAGCATCAGGGACAGGCCGATGGGTCCCCAGACAGAATAGCGCCCGCCGACCCAGTCCTCGAAACCAAAGACTTGATCGTCCGGCACGCCAAAGGCTGCGGTCTTGTCGAGCGCAGTGGAAACGGCGGCCATTTGTGCCGTTGCATCGCCCCCGCCTTCGGTCAGCCAGGCCCGTGCCGTGCGGGCATTGGTCATGGTTTCGATGGTGGTGAAGGTCTTGGAGGCAATGATCAGCAGCGTGCGTTTCGGGTCCAGCCCGCGCAGGATGTCAGCGATATGGGCCCCATCCACGTTCGACACGAAATGGCAGCGCGGGCCGTCGTGGTAGGGTGACAGGGCCAGCGTGGCCATGGCGGGGCCCAGATCAGACCCACCGATGCCGATATTCACCACATCGGTGATTGCGCCCCCTGCCCCGGTGTGCTGTCCGGTGCGCACCGCATCAGCGAAGGCGCGGGTTCTTTCCAGCGTCGCCAGCACATCGGGCATGACATCAGTCCTGTCCACCAGAACTGGTCCGCCATCAAGGTTGCGCAGCGCGGTGTGCAGGACGGCGCGATTTTCGGTTTCATTGATCCGCGCGCCGGAGAACATGGCGTCGCGACGCGCTGCCAAATCAGCCGTATCGCAGAGCGCGATCAGGGCGCTCCGGGTGTCATCGTCGATATTCGTCTTGGAATAATCCAGCCGCATGTCCGACGTTTCCACGTTGAAATCCTCAGCGCGGTTCGGATCGGCGTCAAACAGGTCGAGTATTTTGCGCTCGCGCGTTGCCGCGAACCGGGTGCTCAGGTCATGCCACATGAATCTTTGCCCTTGTTACTCTGCCCAATGGATCGTTGTCTGGCTCAGCACAGCGGCCACGGGGGCCTCTTCCGGGGACAAGGTCAGGGCACGGTCCAGCGCCTTGCGTTTGTCCGCGCCAAAGATCACCAGATGTTTGGACATGGCCCCGTCCAGCACCGGCGCGGTCAGGGTCAGGCGTGCCTCGGGCTGGGACTCGGGGCGCATGACGGCAATGGGCGGCGCGTCCTTGCGCAAGGCTGTGTCCAGCCCCTGTGCGCCTGGGAACACCGAGGCC
>JBFOMB010000177.1:0-18458 GCA_040830545.1 Paracoccaceae bacterium
AGGGCCGCACGCTGGAACGGCTGCGTGCCCGTCGCGCGACGCTCGCCATTGGGTTTGCGTTTGATGCGCAGGAGGCGGATGAACTGCCACTGGAACCCACCGATCAGCCGCTGGATATGCTGGTAACAGAAAGCCGCGTGCTCACGTTCTGACACATAAACGTGATTGGAAAATTCCGGCGGCGCGGGCTTAGCGCGGTTCGCCGCATTACAAGCATGCATTTGCACATTTTGGCGTCATCCAGCTCGTGAGCCGAGGCGTAGAGGGATCATGCGTCACACGGCGCACCACCCATTTACTGGAGAAACACATGATCCGCAGAGCTTTCCTCGCCCTTACCACCGCAACCGCCATGGCCGTCGCGGCCCCCGCACTGGCTGGAGGCAAACAGGACATCGTTGACACCGCCGTTGGCGCGGGCAGCTTTGGCACGCTGGTTGCCGCAGTCCAGGCCGCTGGCCTGGTTGATACGTTAAAGGGGGATGGCCCGTTCACCGTCTTTGCTCCCACCGATGAAGCTTTTGCTGCGCTTCCCGCCGGTACGGTTGAAACCCTGCTGAAGCCCGAGAACAAGGACCAACTGGTTGCGGTCCTGACCTATCACGTGGTCCCGGGGAAGGTGATGAGCACCGACCTCAGCGACGGTATGAAGGCTGCAACCGCGCAGGGCGGCAAGGTCACCATCGGCACCGAAGGCGGCGTTACGGTGAATGACGCGAACGTCGTGACCGCAGACATCTCGGCCACCAATGGCGTGATCCACGTGATCGACAAGGTCATCCTGCCGAACTAAGCTGCACCCTGGCAACGCGGCCCCACCCCCGCCGCGTTGCCACTTCTCCCCTTCATTGTTCTCAAAGTACTCTGGGGGAGGCTCGCCTTTTGCGAGCCGGGGGCAACGCCCCCAACCCCGCGCCGAAGGCGCGCCCGTCGGATCGCGTCAGCGATACGAAACAAACTCTCCTTGCAATCATCGGCAATTTTGCAATCGACGCGCACAACCGCTCTTGTGCCGCGCCCGCACGAGTTCTACCCACGGCATATGAGAATATTGTTCCTAGGTGATGTCATGGGCCGCGCGGGCAGGGATGCCGTGGCCGAACGCCTGCCAGCCCTGCGTGCAGACTGGCGGCTGGATTTTGTTGTGGTGAATGGGGAAAACGCCACGGGCGGCATGGGGCTCAGCGGGGACCACGCGAAAAAGCTGCTGGAGGCCGGAGCGGATTGCGTGACGCTCGGCGATCACGCGTTTGATCAGAAGGACATGTTGCGCTTCATCGAAGATGAACCACGCATCCTGCGGCCCATGAACTATGCCACCGGTGCGCCGGGGCGGGGGTATCGCCTGTTTGACGCGCCGGGTGGGCGCAAGGTTCTGGTGGCGCAGGTGCTGGGACAAGTGTTCATGAAGCGGGCCTTTGACAATCCGTTTTCAACGCTGGAGCCGGTGTTCAAAAGCTTTCCCCGCGGTGGTAGGGCGCAGGCGGTGCTGGTGGACGTGCATTGCGAGGCGACATCGGAAAAGATGGCCATGGGGCACTACTGTGATGGCAAGGCCAGCCTAGTGGTCGGCACGCACACCCATGTGCCCACGGCGGACACGATGATCCTGCCCGGTGGCACGGGGTTCCAAAGCGATGCGGGCATGTGTGGCGATTATCATTCCGTCATTGGCATGGAAAAGGGCGAACCGATGCGTCGGTTCGTGACCGGCATGTCCAAGGGCAGGTTCACCCCGGCACTGGGTGACGTGACCCTGTCCGGCGTCTACATCGAAACCGACGACCGCACCGGTGCGGCCACACGGATCGCGCAGATCCGGGTCGGGGGCCACCTGCCGGAGGCGACGCCCTGAGCCGGGCAGACATCATCAAGTACAGCGTCATCCTGTGCCTGCTGGGCGCAGGTTGGGGCTTGACGCAACCGCTGAGCAAGATTGCGGTCAGCACAGGATATGGTCATTTCGGGCTGGTGTTCTGGCAATTGGCGATTGGTGCGATCTTCCTGACCTTTGTCGGGATCGTCCTGCGCAAACCGTTTCCGCGCGGCGGGCCAGCATTGCGCCTCTGTGTGCTGATTGCTCTGATCGGAACGATCATCCCCAACAGCGCATCGTACATGGCGTTGTTCCACATTCCGGCAGGCATACAATCGGTGTTGATGTCACTGGTCCCGCTGGTCGCATTTCCTATAGCCATCGGTCTTGGGTTGGAGGCGTTTCATTGGCGACGCGCGCTGGGACTTTTGTGCGGATTGGCAGGGGTACTGATCCTCATTGCACCACAGGTCAGCCTGCCGGGGGCCGGGACCTTGCCGTGGATCGCTGTCACGATGATTGCGGTCGTGCTGTATGCATTTGAAGGGAACTACGTGGCCAAGTGGGGGACAGCCGGTCTGGACGCCATTCAGGTGCTGTGGGGGGCGTCGGTGATCGGCGCGGTGTTGGCTTTGCCACTGGCATTGGGCAGCTGGCAGTTTATAGCGCCCTGGCCGATCGGTCCGGTAGAGTGGGCTCTGATCGCGGTGTCGGTGATCCATGCCATTGTTTACACAGGATATGTTTGGTTGGTTGGCCGCGCCGGGTCCGTATTTGCTGCGCAGGTCGGGTATCCGGTTACAGCTGCTGGCGTGGTCTGGGCCATGCTGATCCTGTCGGAACGCTACACGTCTTACTTCTGGGTCGCAGCTGCATTGATCCTGGTCGGGGTGTTTCTTGTGCAGCCACGCGGTCAAGTGGACCTTGAAAGCGCGGTTCAACCGGAGAACACTTGAAACCGGCAACAGGTTTCAGGACCCTCAAATGCGAACACGACATCCAATGACGCGGATTACATGACCTTGATGTCCCCGGATATCCTGCCTGCGGTGCTGACCCTTGCTGTGGTGCTGGTCATGTTCGCGATGTTCCTGCGCGAACTTTACCCGCCCGAAGTGGTCGCGCTGATCGGCGTGTCGATTCTGCTGGTTTCGGGTGTTTTGCCCTATGACGCGGCGCTGGCGGTGTTTTCGAACCCGGCGCCCTGGACGATTGCAGCCATGTTCATCGTGATGGGCGCATTGGTGCGCACCGGCGCGCTGGAATGGTTCACCCGCGCGGCAGAGGCGCAGGCCGGGACGCGACCGGGGCTGGCCATTGCGTCACTGATGTTGCTGGTGGTGATCGCTTCGGCCTTTGTGAACAACACGCCCGTCGTGCTGGTGATGATCCCCGTGTTCACGCAACTGGCGCGCAAGATCGGAGTTTCTGCGTCCAAGGTTCTGATCCCGCTGAGCTATGCGGCGATCCTGGGTGGGACGCTGACGTTGATCGGGACCTCGACCAACCTGCTGGTGGATGGGGTCGCGCGGGCCGGGGGGCTGGCCCCGTTTTCCATTTTCGAAGTTACACCGTTGGCCATTTTTCTTGTTATCTGGGGTGCGATTTACCTGCGGTTTGTGGCACCACGACTGTTGCGAGATCGGGACAGCATGGCGGATTTGCTGAGCGACCGGTCCAAGATGAAGTTTTTTACCGAGGCGGTCATTCCCCCTGAAAGCAATCTGGTCGGGCGGGAAGTTCTGGGCGTGCAGTTGTTCAAGCGACCGGGCGTGCGGCTGATTGACGTGATCCGGGGCGATCAGTCATTGCGCCGCGCGTTGCAGGGGGTTGAGTTGCAGGTGGGTGACCGGGTAGTGCTGCGCACGCGGATCACCGAGTTGCTGAGCCTTCAGCGCAACAAGTCCCTGAAACGGGTGGATCAGGTATCTGCCGTGGAAACCACAACGGTTGAGGTGCTGATCACACCGGGTTGTCGCATGGTTGGGCGAACGCTAGGCAGCTTGCGACTGCGGCGGCGATACGGCGTCTACGTGCTGGCCGTGCATCGGCGCAATCAGAACATCGGGCGGCAACTGGACGATCTGATCGTGAAAGTGGGGGATACCCTGTTGCTGGAAGGGGCCCCGGCGGATGTTCAGCGGTTGGCGGCGGACATGGACTTGGTCGATGTCTCGCACCCGACCGAACGCGCGTATCGGCGCAGCCATGCGCCGGTCGCCCTTGGTGCGTTGATCGCCTTGGTTGCGCTGGCCGGGATCGGCTTTGCTCCCATTCTGCTGTTGGCCGTACTGGCCGTGGCGGTGGTGCTGCTGACCCGCTGCATCGACGCGGACGAAGCGTTTTCCTTTGTCGAGGGGCGATTGCTGGCCTTGATCCTGTCGATGCTGGCGATTGGCGCGGCGCTGGAGGCGTCTGGTGCCGTGGCATTGATCGCTGGCGCACTGGCCCCATGGCTCACCTATTTGCCGCCATTCTTGTTGGTTTGGGCGGTGTATTTGTTGACCTCTGTCCTGACGGAACTGGTATCGAACAATGCGGTTGCCGTGGTGCTGACACCGATTGCCATTGGCCTGGGCGTTGAAATGGGTGTTGACCCGCGCCCATTGGTGGTGGCGGTGATGGTTGCGGCCTCGGCCAGTTTTGCCACGCCGATAGGATATCAGACGAACATGATGGTCTATGGCCCGGGCGGGTACCGGTTCAGCGACTTCTTACGTGTGGGGATTCCGTTGAACCTGTCGGTGGGTTTGATCGCCTCGGCCCTGATCCCGATTTTCTGGCCCCTATAGCTGTAGCGACTGGCGGAAATTCGCCAATCACATGTTTTTGCTTCACTTTATTGGCATGCCACCAAATGGCAATTGCGCAGTTGGTAATTCACCTGATAACTATGATGGCCAAGTTATCAGTGGGCGTTTGGATTGGCAGCGTGTCGAGCCTTTGAGACGCCGTTAAATCACGGACGGGGTATGTCCAAAAGCGAACCAGAAAACTCTGGACAGACTGCCCGTGTCTTGCTCTTGACCGGGAAAGTTGTCGAGTTTGAAATTGGCGAACTAGACGGGCTGCTGCGCAGCAGTCGCGTGCTGCTGTTTGTTGCGCTCAGCGTGATCTTCATCGCAACGGTGAAGCCGGTGTTTTTCGCCAATCTCGCCGAATTTGACGCGCGGGTGTTCTATTGGGGTGTTTCTGCCGGTCTTTACATTCTGTTGATCCCGTTTTGGGCCTGGGGGGTGAGGCAGGTCTGGCCGCGCCTGTTTGCGTTTCCAATTCCGCTGATTTTGGCGACCGCACCGCTGGTGTGTGCGTTGACGTTGTTTTCAGGGTACTTGCCCGACCTCCTTCCGGGATGGGTGCCCAGTAATGATGGCCCGGCGTCATGGCAGAAATGTCTGCGAAATGTGTTGATTGCGCATGTGATCGAGACCGTTGTCTTGGTGCGTTTCCTACCGCTTTTGAGGTTGCAGCGAATGGTGCAGGGCGGGGAAATTCCAGTAGAGGTTCCTGCAGGTGAAGTTGAGCCTGTAGCAGTGGTGTTGTCCGGTCAGTCCTTGCCGCTGGCGGAGATTCGCAGCGTACGATCCGATGAACACTATTTGGTGCTGAATATGCAGGGACGCGAAGAGCGCGTTCGGGCGCGAATGGCAGATTTTCTGGCGCAGGTTCCCGAGGACAGTGGGGTTCAGACGCACCGGTCGCATTGGGTCGCGCGTGGCGAGGTCGGCGTGCTGGGTCGGGATGTTTTGCGGACGCGCTCCGGAGAGGAGATTCCCGTATCCCGCCGCCGTTGGAACGACATCCAAGCGTGGCGCGCGCAGTATCTGGATCAGGAGTGACACGCGTCCGAGGCATGCCCCGGACGCGGAACAGGTTCAGAGATGCGGAAAATAATCCTCGCATCCGCCTTCGCGATAGACGTCAGCGGTGCAGCAATGCAATCCGCCGCCAAAGGCATAAGCGTCGCGCAGTTCGACCTCGACCACTTCCATACCTAGCTTGTCCATCTGCTCGGCTTGGTAGACCTCGGATTTCTCTACGCAGACGGTTTTCGGGTCCAGAACCAACACGTTCATGCTGAGCCAGACTGACGAATAGCACAATGGTGGGGGCGTGTTGTGCGCCGGCTGGGCGGCATCGACGATGTCCCAGCCGTTTTTCTCAAACATCTCGCGCTGTTCACTTGGCAGGCGGCGCTGCGGGTTGTTCAGGATCAGACCGGGGCGCAAGGGCGTGAAAGTTGCGTCGATGTGGATCGGGTAAGGGTCGCCCGGGAAGTTCACCGCGTGCACGCGGTGGTCGGGGAAGTGACGGCGAATCCACTCGATCCCCTTGAGGTTGGTCGTGAACCCGTGCTGCACCACCAAATCGCGACCAAAGCGCAGGACATCCGCGGCGTCGAACAACGGTTCTTCTTCGGTTGTGACAAAGAACTTTTCCGCCGCCCATTGCAGGCGCTTTTCCACGCCGATTTTGTCGCTGAGGTAATCGGGATGGTAGTCCGCATCGGTGAGGCGGGGTTTTGGCGCGGCCTCGTGCCGGAAATTGGGGTCTTCGTCCCAGTATTGCTGCATCAACGGGCGGTAGTTCAGGTATTCGAACCACCGGCAGCGATAGGACATGGTCGCCTCAAGGATTTCGCTGCCAACGGTTAGCAGCACATCGCGGGGCGGCATGCAGCCGAACTGGCTGTCGGTGTGGAAATCGGGCGTGGTTGCTGGCAGGGAATGGTCGATGGGCGTTGGGCGGTCCACCCGGATGCCACGTGCCTGAAGTTGCGCTGCGAAATTGTCCAGGAGCTCGTTCGCGCGGTCGATGGTTTCTTGCGGTCGGCGACCCCATTGGCCGCGCATGTCGCTGTCTTCGGGCACCTTGGCGTCTAGCGCGGGTTCCTCGGGTGGAATGTGGCAATCGTCAGCGCGGCCGACAATGACATGGCGAAGCGGGTCCCATTCGTTCCACGAGCTAACGATGGTTTTTGTCTGTGTCTCAATCATGGCCGTTTTGGTAGCGGCGTGGGTGAGACGCGACAAGTTCAGAAGCGACATTTGTCGGTTCAAACGGAACGGGTTAGGGTCGCGGCATTTGGAAGAGAAGGACGTTGCCCATGACCCGTCACGATATTCGCGTTGCCATCACTCTTTTTGCGGTGGTCGTCGCGGTCGGACTTGGCCTTGGGTATCTGGTTGGGTCAATGACTCGCAGCACGCCTTATGACGGCAATGTCGCGGGCGGCACGCATGGTGGATTTGCTGGGCAGCAGCGCGATGGTTTGCCGAACCTGAACACCGGGGAATTGCCGTGGTGGGGCGACCTGTATGTCAACGATTATGGCGATTTGCTCAGCCCGACCGCCGAGCGGCGGATCAGACGGACGCTGACGGACTTGTACGATCAGACGGGGATCGAGGCGACGGTCCTGACCATCCCGAGCATCGACGCCTATGGCACGCATGAAGAGATCGAGCCCTTTGCAACAGCGTTGTTCAACCATTGGGGCGTTGGGGAAGCGCTGCGAAACAACGGGGTGATGATCATCGTGTCAGAATGGGACCGCAGGATGCGGATCGAGATTGGGCGGGGCTATCACACTGGGTGGAATGACCGGATGCAACGGGTCATTGACGTCGGTTTTTTGCCGTTCTTTCGCAATGAGGAGTACGAGCAGGGCATTCTGAACGGAGTGGACGAGACGATCTATGAGCTGACCGGGTCTTATCCCGGGCAAGAGGACGCAAGTACGGTTCAACGAGGATGGGACCAGATCTGGCGTGCGGTGAAACGGTCGGGCGGCTGGCTGCTGCTGGTTCTGGTGGTGCCAGCGGGGGCTTTTGCCTTGTGGCTGCGGCGGTACTTTCGCAACCGCCCTCGTCCCTGTCCAAGCTGCAAGACTATGATGATCCGCGCGGGCGAAGAGGCCGATGACGAGCATCTGGATGGCGGGCAGCGGTTGGAGGAATACCTGAAATCGGTGGACTATGATGTCTGGCATTGCCCGTCCTGCGGGGACATGCAGATTTTGCGTTACGCGTCGATGTCGTCCGGGTTTGGGGCCTGTCCGCAGTGCAGCTACAAGACGATGCGCAGTCAGTCGACCGTCGAAGTCCCGGCCTCGCGTACGACCAGCGGGACCAAGAAGGTCGAGTATTCCTGCGAAAACTGTGACTACACCAAGACCGAGTATCGCACGATCCCGAAGATCACGAGCAGTAGCAGTTCGTCGGGATCCAGCCGGTCGTCTTTTGGGGGTGGCAGTTCCTCGGGCGGGGGGGCCAGTGGGAGCTGGTGATCAGGCGATGGCGTGAGATCGGCCTGCGTTCCGGCCTGAGAAAATGCAGCCGCCAAGGAACGTGCCTTCGAGCGCGTTGTAGCCGTGATAGCCGCCTCCGCCGAAACCTGCGACCTCTCCGGCTGCGAACAGGCCCGGGACGGTCTGGCCGTCTGCGCCGATCATTTGGCCGTCGAGATTGGTGTGCAGGCCGCCGAGCGTTTTGCGCGTCAGGATGTTGAGGCGCACGGCGATCAATGGGCCGTTGGCAGGGTCGAGGAAGCGATGCGGTTTGACCGCGCGCATGAGTTTGTCGCCGCGATAATTGCGCGCTGCGTGGATCGCGGCGAGTTGCGCATCTTTGGTGAACGGGTTGTCGGTCTGGGCATCGCGGGCGGCGATCTGGGCGTGGAGTTTGTTTTCACTCAGCAGGTCATTGCCTGCAATCTGGTTCATGCCTGCGACCAGTTGGGACAGGGTTTGGGCAACGACGAAATCTTCGCCCTTGTCCTTGAACGCCTCGACCGGAGCGGGGGCACCGCCGCCGGACAGCAGGCGGCTTTTGACGACATTGCCCCAGCTTTTCGACGTGATGTCGGGGTTTTGTTCGGAGCCTGACAGGGCGAATTCCTTTTCGATGATCTTCTGCGTCAGGATGAACCAGCTGTATTCATAACCGGTGTCCATGATCGCCTTCAGCGTAGAAAGGGTGTCAAAACCCGGCATGGCGGGAGGCGCGAACCGGTTGCCTTCGGCGTCGAACCACATGGACGAGGGCCCGGGCAGGATGCGGATGCCGTGATGGGGCCAGATCGGGTCCCAGTTCGACACACCCTCAGTATAGTGCCACATGCGGTCGCCGTTGATGACGTGACCGCCCGCTGCCTCGCTGATGGCGATCATGCGCCCGTCCACATGGGCCGGGACGCCTGCGACCATTTTCTGGGGCGGTTTACCCAAACGGTCCTGCGGCCATGCCTTGCGCACCAGATCGAAATTGCCGCCGATGCCGCCGGAAGAAACGAGGACCGAGGGTGCGTGCACCTCGAAATCGCCAACCACCTCGCGGTTCGTTTTCTGTCCGCGTTCTGCCGGGTCGTCTGCCAGCAGGCTGCCTGCCACACCTTTGGCTGCGCCGTTCTCCATGATAATCCGGTCCACCTGATGGCGGAAGCGGAGGTCGATCAGCCCGGCCTTGGCATGTTCGCGCACTCGGCGTTCGAATTGTTCCATCGCTCCGGGGCCGGTGCCCCAAGTTAGGTGAAAGCGCGGGACCGAGTTGCCGTGGCCATTGGCAAATGATCCGCCACGTTCGGCCCAGCCGACGATGGGGAACCAGCGCATGCCCATGGCGTGCAGCCAGGTGCGCATCTCACCGGCAGCGAAGTCCACATAAGCCTCGGCCCATTTGCGGGGCCAGCGGTCCTCTTCGCGGTCGAATTGCGCGCTGCCGAGCCAGTCGTTCCATGCCAGATCGCGGCTGTCCTTGATCCCCATGCGGCGCTGTTCGGGGGTGTCGATCATGAACAGCCCGCCGAGTGACCAGAACGCCTGGCCGCCCAGAAAGCGCTCGGGTTCCTGATCCAGCAGGATCACGCGTTTGCCCCGATCGCCCAGTTCTGCTGCGGCGACGAGGCCCGCCAAACCACCGCCCACGATGATGACGTCTGCCTGATCCATGCTGATCCTCCCTGTCCTCTGCCCAAGGATAATGCCCACGCCGAGGCGCTGGCAACGACGACGCTGCGCCACCCTGTTGCGGGGGCACCGTGCGGGCCGTTTTCAAATGCTTTGGATGGGTTTGAGACAACCCTCCCAACGAAACGCGGGTCAGACCCAAAGGAGCATCAGGTATGAAATTGGATTTCCTGCGCCGCAAAGAAACGCAGCCCGCTCCGGAAGCCAAGGCGAGCGCGGCGAGCCCGGTTGTGGCGTGGCACAATGGCGGGCGTGTGGCGTGGAGCCCACGCGATACCGTGACGCTGACCAAGACCGGGTTTGCGGGCAATCCGGTCGGGTTTCGCGCGGTGAAGCTGATCGCGGAATCCGCCGCAGCGCTGCCGGTGGTCCTGCAGGATCACGAAACGCGCTATAGTACACATCCGGTGCTGTCATTGATTGCGCGGCCCAATGCGGCGCAGGGGCGTGCGGCGTTTCTGGAGGCCTTGTATGGCCAGCTGTTGGTCAGCGGGAATGCCTATGTTGAGGCTGTGACTGCCGAGGATGGTGTGCCGGTAGAACTGCATGTTCTGCGGTCGGACCGGATGTCGGTGGTGCCGGGACCGGACGGGTGGCCCGTCGCCTTTGAATACGCGGTGGGCGGACGCACGCATCGGTTCCCGGCAGAGGCTGTGTGCCACATCCGCAGCTTCCATCCGCAAGATGATCATTACGGCCTGTCGCCAATGCAGGCAGCGGCAATGGCCGTGGACGTACACAACAGCGCTTCGCGGTGGTCCAAGTCGCTCTTGGATAATGCGGCGCGACCTTCGGGGGCGTTGGTGTGGACAGGGGCGGAGGGCATGGGAGCCACGCCCGAAGAGCAGTTCCGCCGCCTGTCCGAAGAGGTCGAGGTGAACTTCCAAGGCGCGCGCAATGCGGGTCGGCCGATGGTGCTGGAAGGCGGGCTGGACTGGAAGCCGATGGGGTTCTCACCCTCGGACATGGAGTTCCAGAAGACCAAGGAAGCCGCCGCGCGCGAGATTGCGGTCGCCTTTGGGGTACCGCCGATGATCCTGGGCATACCGGGCGACGCTACTTATGCGAACTATCAGGAAGCCAACCGGGCGTTTTTCCGTCTGACCGTATTGCCGCTGGCGTCGCGGGTGTTGGCGGGGCTGTCCGACTGGCTGGCTGGGTTCAGCGGGGTCGAGGTGGAGTTGAAGCCGGATCTGGATCAGGTCCCGGCGTTGGCCAATGAGCGCGAGGCACAATGGCGACGCGTGGCGTCCGCCGATTTCCTGACCGACGCGGAAAAGCGGCGTCTGCTGGGTCTGCCGGTTGCGGAGGACGAGGCATGAGCCAGACGCAATCCCAGCCGCAGGCGCAGGTGCACACGATCTACGCCCCGCTGGACGGGACGCAGGCCATGTTCCGCCAGATCGAAGTGCGCATGAGCGCGCTGGAGGCGGCGCTGGGCGTGCTCGAAACCGAGCGGGCGGTGAGCGAGGAAAAGCGCAAGTTCATGGAAGCGCGATTCAACCAGATCGACACGCGGCTGGAACGGATCGACGGGCACATTTCGCGGCTGGTTTGGCTGATCATCGCGGCCATCGTAGGCGGCGTCATGTCGGTGGTGATGCAAGGCGGCGGGATCGCGGCGTGAGGAGTATGGCAATGAGTACTGAGACCGAATTGGAACGCAAATTTGCGCGTTTCGGGGACGAACTGACTGTCACGGATGCGGTGATCGAAGGCTATGCCAGCCTGTTCGGGCAGGCGGATCAGGGCGGCGATGTCGTGGCCAAAGGGGCCTACGAGGCGTCACTGGCCAAAGGCGGCGGGGTCAAGATGCTGTGGCAGCATGATCCGGCGCATCCCATCGGTGTGTGGGACGAAGTACGCGAAGATGATCGCGGTCTGTGGGTGCGCGGACGTCTGCTGGACAGCGTCGAAAAGGGGCGCGAGGCAGCGGCGCTGATCGCTGCCGGGGCGATTGATGGTCTGTCCATCGGATACCGCACCGTGAAAGCGGCCAAGAATGAACAGGGCCGCAAGGTCCTGACGGAACTGGAGCTGTGGGAGGTGTCGCTGGTGACCTTTCCGATGCTGCCCAGTGCGCGGGTATCGGCCAAGGGCGATGCGCCCCTGGAGGACACCGGCCTGCGCGACATTGCCGAGGCGTTTACCGCGGCGCGGCAAGAGCTGGCACGCCGCTAGCGTGCCGAAAACCCAACTGAGGTGAGGCTGATGAGCAAGACCGAGGTAACGCCCGGCGCCCAGAACGCTGCGTTCGACATTAAGCAGGCGATTGCCGGCTTTGTCAGCGAAGTCAAAGGGTTTCGTGGGGAAATTGAACAGAAACTCCAACAAACGGAAGAGCGCATGACCATGCTGGATCGGAAAACATCTATTGCGGCGCGCCCGCATCTTGCAGTGGCCGAGGATGCCGGTGCCCCACATCGCAAGGCGATCAACGCCTACCTGCGCGCGGGCGACGATGACGGCCTGCGTGGCCTGGAGCTGGAGGGCAAGTCGCTCTCGACTGCGGTGAACAGCGACGGTGGTTATCTGGTTGATCCGCAGACGACCGAGCAGATCCAGTCGGTGCTGCGCTCGACGTCTTCGTTGCGTGCTGTTGCTAGCGTCGTGAATGTTGAGGCAACCACCTATGACGTGCTGATCGACCATACCGAAATGAGCACCGGTTGGGCCAGTGAAACCACCGCAACGGCACAGACCACAACGTCCAGCATTGACCGGATTTCGATCCCGCTGCACGAGCTGAGCGCGTTGCCAAAAGCGTCGCAACGTCTGCTGGATGACAGTGCATTTGACATCGAAGGTTGGCTGGCGTCCCGCATTGCGGAACGCTTTGCCCGGGCAGAGGCTGCAGCGTTTGTCAACGGGGATGGGGCTGACAAGCCGACCGGTTTTCTGACCCATCCCAAGGTGGACGATGCATCGTGGAGCTGGGAGAATCTGGGTTACGTCACGACTGGTGTTGATGGCGCCATCGACAACGGCGACTCGATCATCGACCTGGTTTACGCGCTGGGGGCGGATTATCGGGCGAACGCAGCATTCGTCATGAACTCCAAAACTGCCGGACTGGTGCGCAAGATGCGCGATAATGAAGGCCGTTTCCTGTGGACCGATGGCCTGTCTGCGGGGGAACCGGCCCGTCTGCTGGGCTATCCCGTCGTGATCGCAGAGGACATGCCCGATGTAGCAACAGGCAGCTACGCGGTTGCTTTTGGCGACTTCGGCGCAGGTTACACAATTGCCGAACGTCCGGACCTGCGTGTGTTGCGCGATCCCTTCAGCGCCAAGCCGCACGTGCTGTTCTATGCGACCAAGCGCATTGGCGGCGACGTGTCCGACTTTGCGGCGATCAAGCTGCTGAAATTCGCTGTCAGCTAAGGCTGGAGGTGAATGCGGGGCCGGTCTGACCGGCCCCGTGGGCGGACAAGCACCGGAGCGCCTCATGTTGTCCAGCTGCTCCCCTCCGTCCGAGCAACGTGGGGTGGTGTGTGTCCGCCCGACAGATCAGATCCGGCCCGGAGGGGGCTAAGGCATTCGGAGAATGAAGATGGTTTTGAACGAAGTGACGCCAATACCGGAAGCGGCGCTGCCCCTGGCAGAATTCCGGGCGCACCTGCGCCTGGGGTCCGGGTTCGGGCCGCATACCTTGCAGGACGAGGTGCTGTCCGGGTTCCTGCGTGCAGCCATCGTTGCCATCGAAGGGCAGATCGGGAAGTCGCTGATCGTTCGGGAATTTAATTTGGAATTGAGTGCCTGGGATGATCCCAGCGGACAGCGGCTGCCGGTTGCGCCTGTGATCGAAGTCAGCGATGTGGTGATGGTAAACCGGACGGGTGAAGAAACGGTTGTCGATCGCGCCTGTTATGCTGTGTCGCGCGACAACCATCAGCCTGTTTTGTGTCCGGTTGGGGGGGCGTTGCCTTGTATTCCGGTGATTGGGACAGTGCGGGTGCGAATGCACGCGGGGCTTGCACCTGGCTGGGGTGAATTGCCCGCCGACTTGGGCCAGGCGGTGTTGTTGCTGGCGGCATATTACTACGAACAACGCGCGGAAACCGGGATTGCCGGGGGCTGGATGCCCTATGGCGTGACCAGTTTGTTGCGCCGCTATCGGCCTATGCGGCTGAGCGCGAGGGCAGTGTGATGAAGCGACCGTTGCTGACACGCAAACTGCTGTTGGAACATGCGGTGCGCAATCCCGATGGATCGGGCGGCTACACGCTGGGATGGGAAGCGCTGGGCACGCTTTGGGCCTCGGTCCGGGCGCGGCGCGGACGCGAACGCGCGGGCGTTGCCGGACCGGTGTCGGTCGGTGGGTTTGACATAACGGTGCGCGGTGCGCCGGTTGAATCGCCAATGCGACCGGTCGCCGGGCAGCGGTTTCGCGATGGCACGCGCGTCTTTGCCATCCATGCCGTGGCCGAAACAGATGATGCGGGCATGTACCTGACCTGCATCAGCGAAGAGGAGGTCGCGGTATGAGCTATGGCGTTGCGGCGGCCCTTCAGGCGGCGTTGATCACAAGGCTACAGAGCAGTGCCGAAGTCACGGTGCCTGTGTTTGACGCATCAGTTTTTGGCGAGATGCCAGAGACTTACGTGCAGCTAGGGTCTGAGGAAGCCCGTGCGCGCAATGACAAAACCGGACGCGGCGCAGAACATCGCGTGTCGATTTCGGTTGTCACCAGCCTGCCGGGTTTTGCGGCGGCCAAGGCCCAGGCCGTTGCGGTCAGCGATGCTCTGGACGGCGCGGATCTGCCGCTCTCGCGGGGACGGCTGGTGGACATCTGGTTTGAACGGGCCGTGGCCCGGCGCGACGAAGGCGAAGGCCACACGCGGCGTGTTGACCTGCGGTTTCATGCCCGGGTCGAGGACAATTGAGCAGAAAGTCGGAGAGTGAATCATGACAGCCCAAAGCGGTAAGGATCTGCTGGTCAAAGTGGATATGAATGGCAGCGGTCAGTTCGAGACCATTGCAGGCCTGCGTGCCACGCGCATCAGTTTCAACGCGGAAAGCGTCGATGTCACGAGCCTGGAAAGCCAGGGTGGGTGGCGCGAGCTGTTGTCCGGGGCAGGTGTGAAATCGGCGGCGATCTCTGGCTCGGGCGTGTTCAAGGACGCGACAACGGATGAACGCGCGCGGCAGCTGTTCTTTGACGGTGAGACGCCGAGCTTTCAGGTGATCATCCCGGACTTTGGCGTGGTCGAGGGGCCGTTCCTGGTCACCTCCATCGAATACGCAGGCAGCCACAATGGCGAGGCCACGTATGAACTGGCCATGTCCAGCGCCGGCATCCTGAGCTTCACGGCGCTCTGATGGTGAACCCTTTCGCAGGCGAGGTGGCGCTGACCATCGACGGTCGGCGCAGGGTGATGAAGCTGACGCTGGGGGCCTTGGCTGAGCTGGAAGAGGCGCTGGACGCACGGTCATTGGTGGCCGTGGTCGAGCGGTTCGAAAGCGGGGCGCTGACCACGCGAGATGTGCTGGCGCTGATCGTGGCGGGTCTGCGTGGGGGCGGTGAGGCGGTGACGGCGGCAGAGTTGGCCGGTGCGGATATTGACGGTGGCCCGTTGGCCGCCGCCCGCGCAGCCGCCGAATTGCTGGCGCGGGCCTTCGTGGTGCCGGAATGAAACGGTTTGACTGGCCCGCCCTGATGCGCGCGGGGATCACCGGCCTGCGTCTGATGCCGCACGAGTTCTGGGCGCTGACCCCGGTCGAGTTGCGGTTGATGCTGGGTCAGGACCGGGCGGAAACGCTGACACGGGGCGGGCTGGACGCGTTGATGGCGCAATGGCCGGATCGTCCGGAAGGAGCGAAACATGACAACTAGAGAGACCATGACCGAGGTCGAAGAGGTCACCGAGCAACTGGAAGAACGGTTCCAGTCGCTGATTGCGACCACAGACCTGCTGGGCCTGAGTGTCGAGAAGACCGAAGCGCGGATCGAGACCTCGGCCAAAAGCGTGGAGCGTTTGTCGAGCACGTTGTCCGGTGAGATGCGCAATGCGTTCGAGGATCTGGCATTTAATGGCGACTCGGTTTCCGAGGTGCTGCACGATCTGGGGGATACGCTGTCACGGAAGGCGTTTTCCAAGGCGATTTTACCGGTGACCGACCATTTTGGCGGAATGTTGGCTCAAGGGGTGGGCTCGTTGTTTCAGGGGCTGCTGCCCTTTGCTGACGGCGCGCCGTTCAGCCAGGGGCGCGTGATGCCCTTTGCCAACGGCGGCATCGTCAACGGTCCTGTTCGGTTTCCCATGCGCGGTGGTCAGGGGCTGATGGGCGAGGCCGGGCCAGAGGCGATCATGCCATTGGCCCGCGGCGCTGATGGTAAGCTGGGCGTACGTGCAGCAGGTGGCGGCGGGGGGGGTGCCACTGTTGTCATGAACATTTCGACCCCGGATGTGGACGGGTTCCGTCGGGCACAGGGCCAGATCGCGGCGCAGATGAGCCGCGCGCTGAGCCGGGGCAATCGCAACAGGTAAGCCGGGGTTTAGCCCGGTATCGGATGGGTTGGCGGCGTGGGCCGCTGACGAAAGGAGTGCGCGATGAATTTCCATGAGGTCAGATTTCCGGTGTCCCTGAGCTTTGGCTCGATCGGCGGGCCAGAGCGGCGCACCGATATTGTCACGCTCGCCAACGGGTTTGAGGAACGCAACACGCCGTGGGCGCATTCACGTCGCCGCTATGATGCCGGGCTGGGCATGCGGTCGCTTCAGGATGTGGAATTGTTGATCGCCTTTTTCGAGGCGCGGCAGGGGCAGATGTACGGGTTCCGGTGGAAGGACTGGTCGGACTACAAATCCTGCGCCGCCCCCGATGCACCGGAAGCCGAGGATCAGGTTCTGGGCACAGGTGACGGCACCACGCGGGTGTTTGGGCTGACCAAAACCTACACGTCCGGCGCGTTTTCCTATGCCCGTCCGATTGCCAAGCCGGTGCCGGGATCGGTGGTCGTCGCTGTGGACGGAACCTCGGTGTCCAGCGCAGGCTATCAGGTCGACGAGACGACGGGGCAGGTGACCTTCACTATTGCGCCGACAGCGGGGCAGGTGGTCACGGCAGGGTTCGAATTTGACGTGCCGGTCCGCTTTGATACGAACCAGATCCAGACCAGCGTCGCCAGTTTTCAGGCGGGCGAGGTGCCTAATGTGCCGGTGGTGGAGGTGCGGGTCTGATGACGATGGATGCAGGTTTCCAGGCGCACGTAGAAAGCGGCCTGACAACGCTATGCCGGTGTTGGGCGATCACGCGCAGTGACGGCGTGGCTTATGGGTTCACGGACCATGATTGCAATCTGTCGTTCGACGGGTTCAGCTTTCGCGCCAATACCGGTCTGACGGCTGCCGCTTTGCAGCAGGCGAGCGGGCTGTCGGTGGACAATACCGAGGCGGTTGGTGCGCTGAGTGACGCGTCGGTGACCGAGGCAGATATCGACGCAGGCCGGTTTGACGGGGCCGAGGTGCGGTCGTGGATGGTCAACTGGTCGGATGTGTCTCAGCGCTGGCTGATGTTTCGCGGCACAATTGGCGAGTTGCGGCGCGCGGGCGGTGCGTTTCATGCGGAACTGCGCGGGCTGACGGACATGCTGAACCGCCCCATCGGGCGGATTTATCAGAAGCCCTGTACTGCGGTGTTGGGCGATGGGGCGTGCGGGTTTGATTTGGCGTCGCCGGGGTTCCATGCGGATTTGGCCGTTGATGCGTTGGACGGGCGGACTTGTTTTTTGTGGCCCGAGATGAACGGTTTTGCCCCCGGTTGGTTCACCGGAGGGCGGATGCTGGTGCAATCGGGCGCTGGCGCCGGTTTGTGGCAAACGATCAAGAGCGACAGCACCGTGGACAGCCTGCGCCGGATTGTGCTGTGGGAACCCATAGCCGCCGAGGTTGTGCCGGGAGACATGGTGCGGCTGGAGGCCGGGTGTGACAAGCGACTGGAGACCTGCAAGGCGAAATTCAACAACATCCTGAATTTTCAGGGCTTCCCGGACATTCCCAATGATGATTGGCTGATGACTGTGCCGCGACAGGGCGGGTCAAACACCGGGGGCAGCCGCAGATGAGCATTGTGGTAAACGCTGCGCGGAGCTGGATCGGCACGCCCTACGTGCATCAGGCCAGCGTCAAAGGCGCGGGCTGTGACTGTCTGGGTCTGGTGCGCGGCGTCTGGCGTGATGTGATCGGGGCGGAACCGGTTTCCGTACCAGCCTATTCGATGGACTGGTCCGAACCGCAAGGCGACGAGCGGCTGTGGCGCGCCGCTACAAACGTTTTGCGCCCCGTGGATCGTGCGCCCGAACCTGGTGACGTGATCCTATTCCGAATGCGGTCCGGGGCCGTGGCCAAACATCTGGGTATCCTGACCGGCCCACGCCAATTCATTCACGCCTATTCCGGGCGCGGCGTGGTGGAAAGCGCGCTCAGCACGCCATGGCAGCGCCGGATCGTGGCGCAGTTCGAATTTCCGTTGGAGGATCACTGATGGCGACCATTCTTTTGGCTGCGGCAGGGACCGCGATTGGCGGTTTCACTTGCGGCGGCGGGCGGGGGGTGGGGACATCTGGGTTTGGGCGGGGCGGCCGGGGGAGCCGGGGGTGTGGTGGTGAACCACGCTTGGTGGGGGGGGGGGGGGGGGCCGGTTCGAACTGGGAGGGTCGCCCCGTTTTGGCTG
>JBFOMB010000178.1:0-6613 GCA_040830545.1 Paracoccaceae bacterium
AAGCGGAGCCGTCGCGGATCATCAACGACAAGATGCGGGCCGCGACGTCATCTGACACGGTTCGGTACAGGTGGCGCACGGGGAAACACTCCAGACAACTGCGGTCCACATGGACAGATGCGTGGGAAAAACAGGGGCCAGACCCGTTGCCCATGCCGTTGCAATCCATGTTATCCGAACCCGCGCTGGGCACGGTCGAGAAGCTGGCGCAGGGCGGTCATGAAGGTGCTGCGCAACTGGCCACATACTGGGTCGGGCAGGGGGTTGGATTGATGAACCAGGCCATGTCAGCGACTGCCGTGGTACAGTCGTTCAAAGAGGACTATCTGACGGCCGTTGAGCGGCTGATGTCCACGGTGGAGGAGTAAGCGATGCAACAGGCCCAAGATTTCCTTGCAGAATCCGATGCGCTGGCCGCAATCCTGCAGGATTTGCCCGAAGCGGAGTGGAAACGGAAAACCCAGTTCAAGGATTGGACGATCAACGACGTGATCGTGCATCTCTATTTCTGGAACCGGGGCGCAGACAATTCGCTGGTCGATCCCGAGGCGTTTCAGGCCATGTTCGCGCGTCTGATGCCCGCGATGCAAAGCGGTTTGCGGCCTTTCGAAAACGCCGAAGTGAGCGAGCGTGGGAGGGCGCTGTTTGATGCATGGCAGGGCCACTATCGCGACATGGCTGCGCGTTGGGCGGAAGCGGACCCCAAGACGCGGGTGAAATGGGCAGGACCGGATATGTCGGTACGCTCGTCAATCAGCGCGCGGCAGATGGAAACCTGGGCGCACGGGCAAGAGGTATTTGATCTGCTGGGGCAGGAACGTCAGGACGCGGACCGGATCAGCAACGTGGTGATGTTGGGTGTGAATGCCTTTGGCTGGTCACACAAGGTGCATGGGCTGGACGTGCCCGACCATTTGCCAACACTGATGCTGACGGCACCGTCCGGGGCGGTCTGGACCTATGGCGAGGATGCGGAAAACCGGATTGAAGGGGCCGCGACTGAGTTCTGTCAGGTGGTCACCCAGACCCGGAACATCGCGGATACGGGGTTGAAGGTCACAGGGCCCGTCGCAACACAATGGATGGCCAAGGCGCAGTGTTTTGCGGGTCCACCCGAAACACCACCCGCGCCGGGCGTGCGCCATGTGGTGACGCGCTGAATTCAGCGAAACTCTATGTGGTAGACGGGACAAGCCGTTTCGAAACGGCTTGAAAAAAGCGCGTTGGAACGCGCTTTCAACGCGGTTTTCAAACCGCGTGACCAAGGCCTTTCGAAAGGCCTTGGCCGGTTTCAGTCAAACGATCAGCTGCCGCCTGCCAGTGCGTCGGTTTCCCCAACCACTCCCCAGCTGCCGCCTTCGATCTTGGAGATGAAGATCTGCGATGAACCCAGGTGATCCGCACCGAAATCAATGGATGCGCCCATGATTTCGTCCTCGAACTTAAGGCCCTCAAGCGCCGCGATGAAGCTTGCGGTTGTCAGGTCAGGTCCAGCGGCCTCCAGCGCAAGCACAATCGTTTCCGCGCCGGAACGGCCCAGCAGCGCACCAGTGCCTGGCAGCGCTTCACCTGTGGCTTCGTTGTACTTTTTCACGAACTCCGCAGCGACCGGGTTGCTCAGGCGTGCTTCCAAATCCTGCCAGCCAGCAGCCGCATAGAACCCTTCGGTCACGCCACCCGGAACCTTGGCAATTGCGGTGTGGAAGGCCGCAGATGAGCCCAGGAACTTCACGTCTTCCCAACCCAATTTCTTGGCCGTCGCAACCGCGGTGATAACGCCACGGATCGACAACGCGATCGGGATCAGGTCACAGCCTTCGCCCTTGAGCTTGGTCAGCGCGCCAACGTAATCCGTTTCGTCCGGCTTGTGCGTGGTCTCGGCAGCATAGGTCAGGCCCAAAGCCTCGGCTTCGTCCTTGGCGCCGAGTGCGATTTCCTTGCCAAAGTCCGACGCGATGTACATCGGGCATACGGTGGTCGACCCTTCATTTTCGTGCATATACCGCACGCCAGCGCGCAGCTGATCATAGTAGGATGAGAACCCGGCAAATTTCAGATCAATCGGGTCTTCCAGCATCTGACGCGCAGCGGACAGCGGGTTGAAGTTCGGGATGTTCTTGGCTTCCTGCAGCTTGAACGCCGCGATGTTGTGGGGTGTGCCCAGCGACATGAACATCGCAAAGATCTTGTCGCGGTTGATCAGCTTGTTCGCGGCCTGCACCGCCTTGGGCACCTGATACCCGGTGTCCTCGACGATCAGCTTGATCTGACGCCCATGCACACCGCCATTGGCATTCACCTCGTCGAAATAAAGCTGCGCGGCTTGCATCGCAGGTGCACCAAAGGCCGCGAACGGGCCGGACAGGTCATTGTGGCTGCCTAGGACAATTTCGGTGTCCGTAACACCCTGTTCGGCCATCGCTGGCAGGGCCGACATGGCCATTGCGGCAGCGGTCATCATCAGTTTCTTCATCTGGGTCCTCCCTATGGACTGATTTGACGCCTCAGGCGGCGTACATGCTGTCTATGAGCGCTTTGTGTTTCTGTTCCACAAAGCTGCGCTTGAGCTTCATGGTTGGGGTCAGTTCATCGTCCTCCGCCGTCAGCAGAATGTCGATCAGGCGGAAATCCTTGATCTGTTCAACGCGGGCGAATTCCTTGTTCACTGCGTCGATTTCGGTTTTGACCAGTTCCTGCACCTCGGTCGCCGCACAGAGTGAGGCGAAGTCCGAGAACGGAACAGCCCGGTCCTGCGCGTATTTCTCGACATTTTCCTGGTCAATCATGACAAGACAGGAGAGGAATTTTCGCCCGTCCCCGATGATCACTGCATCCGAGATAAAGGGCGAGAACTTCAACCGGCTTTCGATCTCTGCCGGAGTGATGTTTTTGCCGCCCGCAGTGATGATGATGTCCTTGATCCGCCCGGTGATGGTCAATGCCCCATCATTTCCAATCCGTCCCACGTCACCCGTGTGCAGCCACCCGTCGCGGATGGTTTCGGCGGTTTTTTCAGGTTTGTTCCAATAGCCCTGGAAGACATGCCCACCCTGAACCAGGATTTCACCTTCGGGCGAAATCTTCACGTCGGTTCCTGGCACAGGCATTCCAACCGTGCCGTAGTTGTTTTCATCCCGCTGGTTGAACGTCGCGATGCCAGAGGTTTCGGTTGCGCCGTACCCTTCCAGCACAGGCACGCCGATGGCTGCGAACCAACGCAGCAGATCAGGCGAGATCGGAGCCGCACCGGTTCCCCCGCGTCTGATCCGATCCATGCCCAGCATGCGGCGCAGGTTCTTCAAAACCAGCGCTTCCCAGATGCGATAGCGGGTCAGCAACGCGGACGGGACGGGTTTACCTGCCTCTTCCAACTGCTGCTTGGCCATGCCGGTTTTGATCGCCTGATCCAGTGCCCAGCGACCAATAGGCGTTGCTTCGGCCCGCGTGATCTGAATACGCGAATAGATCTTTTCCCAAACGCGCGGCACGGCGACAAAGGTATGCGGGCTGACCTCTTGCAGGTTTTCGAACACCGTTTCGGCGCTTTCGGAGAAGTTCACCGTCACGCCGCTCGCCAATTGCGCATAGGTTGAAACCAACCGTTCCAGCACGTGGCACAACGGCAGGAAACACAGCTGTTCGTCGTTCTCGAACACCTCCAGCGCAGGCATCGCTGCGGCCATTTGAAAGATCATGTTCGAATGGCTGATCATCGCGCCTTTGGGCGGGCCCGTGGTGCCCGAGGTGTAGACCAACATCGCGATGTCATCCGGGCTGGCCTTGGCAATCTCGGCCTCGAACCGCTGCGGGTCTTCCCGTACGGCCTGTTGGCCCATCGCGATCAGGTCGTCAAAGAACATGACCATCGGGTCCGAGAAATCGCGCAGACCATCCCGGTCCAGCACAACGACCTTTGTCAGGGTCGGCATTTCGTCCCGCACTTCCAGCCACTTGTCGAGCTGCTCGTCGTTTTCCAGGAACAGCACAATCGTGCCGCTGTCGTTGACCAGATATTTCAGCTGCGCGGCGCTGTCCGTGGTGTAGACTCCGTTGGTGATGCCACCCATCGCGACAATCGCCATGTCCGCATAAAGCCACTCGCGCCGGTCCTCGGACAGGATCGAAACCACCTGTCCGCGTTCCACGCCCAGCTTGGCCAATGCCAGTCCGATCCATTGCGCGTGGTTCCAGTATTCGTCCCAGGTGTAGGATTTCCAGATCCCCAAGTCCTTTTCCCGGTGAGCGGTCTGCTTGCTGTGCTTTTTGCAGCGATTGGCAAACAGTTCGGGAACGGTCCGGCAGCCGTCAAACTGTGTCAGGTCAAGGGTCGCGGGTGCAGCGCCATCCGGCATCTTGTATCCTCCCTTATCGCCACGTCTTGCGGCGTTTCCAGCGTTTCTGGCCACGCTGAGTTTCACCTGTGACACCCAGATAGAACTCCTGAATGTCCTCGGAGGCCAGTAATTTCTGGGCCTCTCCTGCCATCACGATCCGGCCAATTTCCAGAACATAGCCATAGTCAGCCACATTCAGCGCGACATTGGCGTTCTGTTCAACCAACATCATGGTGACACCCATTTCCTTGTTCAGGCGACGGATGATAGCGAAGATTTCTTTGATCAGCAGCGGCGACAGGCCGAGGCTGGGTTCGTCCAGCAGCATGACACGAGGTTTGGTCATCAACCCGCGCCCAATGGCCAGCATCTGCTGCTGACCGCCCGACAATGTACCGGCCTGTTGATCGCGCCGTTCGCCCAGGATCGGGAAATAGTCATAGACCATTTCAATATCGGACTGGATGCCGGACGTGTCGTTGCGGGTGTAAGCCCCCATGGTCAGGTTCTCAGCAACTGTCAGGAACGGAAACACCTCGCGCCCTTCAGGTACATGGGCGACACCTGCGCGCACGATGCGGTCAGGGTCCTGTTTCTGGATCGGTTTCCCGTCCAGCAGAATGTCGCCCTTTTCCGGGTCCATCACGCCGGAAATTGTTTTCAGCAGGGTGGATTTGCCCGCACCGTTCGCGCCCAGGATGGTGGCGATTTGCCCCTCCTGAACCTGCAGCGACACGCCGCGCAGCGCCATGATCGGCCCGTAAAAGGTTTCTAGGTTGTTGATTTCGAGGACCGGTTTGCTCATGCGTCCTCCTCCACGCCCAGATAGGCGGCAATGACATCCGGGTGGCTTTGCACTTCGGCAGCGGTGCCAAAGGCCAGCGACTTGCCGTCAGCCAGCGCGAGAACCCGGTCGGACACTTGGTTAACAAGGCTCATATCGTGTTCGACCATCAGGATGGTGATACCCAGATCCTTCTGCATATCCTCGATCCAGAAGGCCATGTCCTGGGTTTCTTCGACTGAAAGCCCTGAGGCCGGTTCATCCAGCAACAGCAACCGCGGGTCCGAGGCGAGGCCACGCGCGATCTCCACCACCTTGCGCACGCCGTAAGGCAGGCCGGCGATCATCTTGTCGCGGTAAGGCTGCAGGTCGAGGAAGTCGATCACCTGCTCGGCCTTTTCGCGCATGGCATGTTCTTCGCGCCGTGTGCCGGGCAGGAAGAACGCGTCAGACAGCCAGTGCGATGTGCGGCGTGAATGTTGGCCAACCAGCAGGTTGTGCATGACGGTGGAATGTTCGAACAGTTCGATGTTCTGGAAGGTGCGTGCAATGCCCAGCGGCGCGATCTGGTCGGGCCGCAGGTTGGTGATGTCCTTGCCATCGAAGCTGACCGTGCCGGAGGTCGCGTTGTAGATGCGGCTGATCAGGTTGAAGATGGTGGATTTGCCAGCGCCGTTTGGGCCGACAATGGTGAACACCTCGCCAGGTTCCACATCGAAACTGACCTGATCAACGGCCTTCACACCGCCAAATGAAATTGAGAGGTCCCGGACAGAGAGTAAGGTCATGTCCCGCCCTCCAAAACGGACGCTCGGCGGTCCCGGACGGTCCCTTCTCGCGAGGAGCGCCCGCAAGGAAGCGATGAGCAAACGCAACGTCTCATTTCATGCGCTCCGTCTTGAGATAAGATTTCTGACGGCGGAACATGTCCTTGCGTGCCAGCGGAAACAACTCCAGCCAGATCCGCATCTTCGTCCAGCGCCCGTGAATGCCCAGCGGTTCGTAGATGATGAACGCGACAATGATCACTGCGAAGATTGCGGTTTCAATCCCGGGTATTGTTGCGTTCCCCAGCCCCAGCAGGTCAGACATCTCCTGTCTGATCGTGGCAATCACCACCGGCAGCAGCCCGATAACAATCGCGCCGTAATATGCGCCCTGAATAGACCCAAGTCCGCCGACAGTGACCATCAGCAACAACTGAATTGAGATCAGGATCAGGAAGGCCTCGTAGTTGAAGGCCGTCAGGTAGTGCGCCAGCAATGCCCCTGCCAGACCCGTTGCAAAGCAGGACAGCCCAAAGGCCAACGTCTTCATCTGCGAAACATTCACACCCATGGCCCGCGCCGAAACTTCACTGTCCCGGATCGCGGTAAAGGCGCGGCCAGTGGGTGAACGCAGCACGTTCTTATAGCCGATTGTGACCAGAATCACGACGATCAGACACAGCCAATAAAACCGATCTGGGTTGCCATACCGGTCTATTTCCATGCCG
>JBFOMB010000179.1:0-7704 GCA_040830545.1 Paracoccaceae bacterium
AAACCCCCACATGAAAAGGGGGGGGTGGGCGGGGGGTGGTCGCGCCAAAGTGTGTGGGGGGATGTTCCCACCCACATTTCACCCCCCCCCCCCGCCTTCCCCACACCCGCGCAACTGACAAAGGGGGGGCCGTCATTCCCTTCGGGCCGCCATTCCCCCGCCGTGATCGTGGTATTGTCCGGTTTCAGCCCGGAATAGGTGATGCCTCGGTCCCCTTGCAGCACCCAGTGTTCACCAGCCACATCCCGCGCGGGCTGGCCATTGATCCGGGTGATGATCCCGCGCAGCATCGGTGCGCTTTCCATCTCGCGCACGCCAGGGTCACTGTTCAACCGCTCAGTGAACCCAGCCATTTGGTCCCGTTGAATGTCGACAAAGAAATAGGATGGCGCGACATCGGGCAGGTTGCCGGAGATCGCTTGCCTGAGGTTGCCGTCAATCTGCCCGACTGCCGCCAGCACCGAAAGGCCCAGCCCCAGCGACAACACCACTGGCCCGGTTCCGGCGCGCGCCGAGCCGATGGCTGCCAAGGCCCAGCGCAGCGCGGGTCGCCCGCGAGACACCCCGCGCCCGGCCCGCGACAAGACGCGCACGCCCCACGCGGCCAAAGCCAGCAGGATCAACGCACCGGCTATTCCACCAGAGGTCCAGAGCGTCAGCCAAAGCGACCCGCTGAACCACGCGGCGAGGCCGATCAGCAACGCAAGTGCTGCGACGATTGCCATCAGGTAGACCGATGCAGGCAGCGATCGCCCCCCGCCCAAGGCATCGCGATAGAGCGCCGCCGCACGGATGTCAGCGGCACGGGCCAGCGGCCATAGGGTGAAGATGAACGCGGTCAGCAGGCCGTAGATCGCGGCCTCGATCAGTGGCCCCGGATAGATCGCAAAGGCCGCAGGCACCGGCAGACGGGATTCGATCAGAGGCGCCAGCAGGACCGGGGCACCGCCCCCCAGCACCAGCCCCAAGGCGATGCCGACCAGCGACAGCAGGCCGATCTGCAGGAAATAGGTCAGGAAAATCGTGCGTTGATCAGCACCGAGCGTGCGCAAGGTGGCGATCACGCTGGTCTTCTCATCCAGATAGGCCCGCACAGCCGAGGACACGCCAACGCCTCCCACCGCCAACCCGGACAGGCCCACCAGCACCAGAAAAGCGCCCAGACGCATGACAAATTCCGCAATTCCCGGCGCGCCGTTGCGCGCATCCGTCCAGCGCATGCCTGACGTCTCGAAGGCTGCCCGCGCCTCTGCCTCGGCCAATGCCAGATCGCTGCCTGCGGGCAGGTCCAGCCGGTACTTGGTCGAAAACAGCGTACCCGGGGCCAACAAGCCGGAATCTGACAGGCTTTCGGTCGTGACCAGCGTGCGAGGGCCAAAGCCAAATCCGCCTGCGCTATCCGGTTCAGACAACAGCACTGCCATCAGTACAAAATCCTGCGTGCCCAGTCGAAACCTATCCCCAACGGTCAGCCCCAGACGATCCGCGAGCACACGTTCCATGGCTGCACCCGGCATGTCCCCCTGCCCCGCGAACATCTGATCAAGCGGCATATCTGGCTCTAGGCTGGCAGCGCCTAGCAAAGGCCAATTGCCGTCCACCGCCTTGAGTTGTGTCAACGCGCGCTCAACCTCGCCATCGCGCTCCACCACGGCCATGGAGCGGAAATCAACCACCTCGGACACGGCATCCGCGTTTGTGTCCATCCACGCCCGCTCTTCTTCGGTGGCAAAACGGTAAGTGAACTCCATCTCGGCATCACCGCCCAGCAGCGCCGCGCCTTCGCGGGCGAGCCCGGCCTCGATCCCCGCGCGCACAGTGCCCACGGCCGCAATGGCCGCGACGCCCAGCGCGAGACAGGCGAGGAAGATGCGGAAACCGTGCAAGCCGCCCCGGAGCTCACGCGCAGCGAAACGGGCCGCGAGACGTAGGCTCATTTGGTGGCCCTCGTGGAGTTGGGCGAGAGGCCCCGGCTCAAGGCCGGGGCTGCGGTCAGGTCCGATACAACCCTAATCACTCTGCCGCCTCCGCCGTCGCATCCTCGGCAATGCGCCCATCTCTCAGGCGTAACACCCGGTCACATCGCGCGGCCAGCTCCGCCGCGTGGGTCACCAAAACCAGTGTTGCACCATCCCTGTCGCGCAGCCCGAACAGGAGGTCCATGATCGCGGCCCCGTTGGCCTCGTCCAAGTTCCCTGTTGGCTCATCCGCCAAAAGGATTTCAGGCCGCGTCACCGATGCGCGCGCCAATGCCACGCGCTGCTGCTCGCCCCCTGACAACTGCGATGGGTAGTGCCCAGCCCGGTGCGCCAGACCAACCGCGTCCAATTCCGCCTCAGCCCGCTGGAACGCATCACGCACACCTGCCAATTCCAGCGGTGTCGCGACATTTTCCAAGGCTGTCATCGTCGGGATCAGGTGAAACGACTGAAACACCACGCCCATGTGGTCGCGCCGAAACCGCGCCAGCGCGTCTTCGCTCATCGCGATCAGATTCTGGCCCAACGCCGTCACCGTCCCGCTGGTCGCCTGCTCCAACCCTCCCATCAACATCAGCAGCGAGGATTTGCCCGATCCGCTGGGTCCGGTCAGTGCCAGTGTTTCGCCGCGCCCGACGCTCAGGCTCAGGCCATGCAGGATCTCGACCTTGCCGGCATTGCCTTCCAGTGTCAGCGTGGCATCATTGAGGGACAGGACGGGGTCTGACATCGGCACGGCCTATTTGATTGCGTGACCATGGATATGGAGCAAAGGGACGGATGCACAAGGTGTTAGTGTCGATTGCGCTGGCTTTCTGGGCTATGGCCGGCTGGGCCGGACCTGTGACGGTGGTGGCCCTGGGCGACAGCTTGGTGCACGGGTTCGGACTAACTCCCGAAGACGGGTTTGTCCCTCAGATGGAGGCCGCTTTGCAGGCGCAGGGGCAGGACGTACGGATGATCAACGCCGGTGTGTCTGGGGACACCACGGCAGGAGGGGCTGCGCGGGTCGACTGGACGTTGAGCGATGACGTGGATGCGATGATCGTCGTTCTGGGTGGAAATGACATGTTGCGCGGGATTGGACCTGAAACCGTCCGCGCGAACCTGCACGCGATCCTCTCGGCGGCATCGAACCGCAACATCTCGGTTTTGCTGGTCGGGATGGAAGCGCCGGGCAACTATGGCCCGGACTACAAGCAAGCCTTTGACGCGGCCTATCCAGATCTGGCAGCGGAATTTGATGCAGTGTTGTACCCGAACTTCTTCGCCACTTTTGCCGAAGAGGAACGCACACCAGAAGCCCTACGGGAATTCATGCAAGCGGATGGCATCCATCCCAACGCCAAAGGCGTGGCGCGGATCGTGGCCCATATGGCCCCGTCCGTGGTTGCACTGATCGATCGCGCAGGTGGGGATTGAGCCATGCCGGGGCGCGTGTTCCTGACCACTCCGCCAAACGATGTCGCAAGTATGCTTGCGGTCTCACCGGACCCGGTTGCTGACGAGCCGCCCCGGCGCAACGTCGCGCCTGGGCAAGAGGTTGTGGCGCTGACGGCGGATGGTCTGAGCCGGATGCGTTGGGGCATGATCCCCGTGGGTCGTGTCAATGCGCGGGGCCGCCCGGTTATGGAGACCATCATCAATGCCCGCTCCGAAACGCTGTTCGGGAAATCAGCGTTCGAGGGTACGGGCCGCGCGGTGTTGCCGGTGGATGGCTGGTACGAATGGACCGGCAAGGCGCGTCGCAAGACGGCCTGGAGGATCACACCAAGAGCGGGTGGGCTGTTGTTGTTCGCAGCGATAACGGATGTATGGCAGGGGCCCGGCGGGGTGTCGGTGCCCCAGATTGCGACGGTGACCTGTGAGCCGTCTGGCGACGTGAAGAAAATCCATCACCGGATGGCCGTGATCCTGCGGCCCGAGGATGTGCAACTGTGGCTGACGGGCAGTGGGTCGTCGTTGCTGCCACTCATGAAGCCATGGCCGGACGGTACCTTGCAGGTGGAACAGACAGATGATGTGGATTGGAATGCACCCTGACGCCTGATCTCAGACGCGACGCAGCCCCGGGCTTGATCCGGGGCCTCTTGGTGGGGAGTCAGAGGTCCCGGATCACGTCCGGGACTGCGCTATTAACTCCCTCATCTTAACCGCCAAATTCTAAGCGTTTCAGTTGATCATAGCTGTAGCTGCGCCGGATCACGCCATCATCCCCGGGCCGGAATGCGGGGTCTCGGTTCAGGCACCCGATGCTGCACAACTGCACTGCAACCCCGGAACGGCTGTCCAGATACCACAAACGCCCGCCTGGCGTGGCGACATACCCGTTGATGCCTTCGGCGCGGTCCATGTCCATGTCGAGCGTTGTTGGAAACTCTGCGGGTACACGCGGGTCATAGGCTCCGTGGGTGTGGATGGACGCAATCGGGCGAAATCCGCCACCTGGGCGCAGCGGTGTGCAGCCATTTCGCCCGCCTTCATTGTAGGCCGTGACCTTCAGCCGCCCGTTCGAAAGGCGACCAAGATAGGCGCAATACTCCCGGTCCCGCGCAAAGGACTGGCGTTGCGGACTGGCAAGCGAGCGTTTGACCAGTTCCACCTCTTTCGCCGGGATGCGGATCGCCTGGGACTGCGCACTGAGTGGACCGGCCAACATGGCCAGCCCGATCCACGCCAAAACTGCGCGTCTGAAACGTTGCTTAGACCACAGTGACAACGGTCCCAATCGGCACACGTTGATAAAGGTCGATCACATGTTCATTCCACATCCGGATGCAGCCGTTGGAGGCCGCGCGGCCAATCGAGTCGCGCTGGTTCGTGCCGTGGATGCGGAAATACGTGTCGCGCCCGTTCTGGAAAAGGTAGAGCGCACGTGCGCCCAGCGGATTATCCGGCCCGCCCGGCTGCACATAGTCGTTGTCGACGAACTTCGTGTAGAGATGCGGGTCACGCTCGATCATCTCGTTTGTCGGACGCCAGGTCGGCCATTCCTTTTTGACGTCGATGGTGGCCTGACCTGAGAATTCCAGCCCGGCCCGACCAACGGACACGCCATAGCGGATCGCCTTGCGGGGTTCGGTCACGTAATACAGATAAAACGACCGCGGCAGGATCAGAAGCTGACCCGGCAAAAAGGTTTTCTTGATACGGACATATTGCGGTGTGGGATCATATTCCACGGCCTCAGCGACTCCGGTCTGGATGACCAAACCGGCCGTTGTTGCGGCGGTGGCAGTCAGGAAAGAACGGCGGGAAATCATGATATGCTCGATGCTGTTGATTGGTAACACCAGAATCGTCCAACAATCACGATCACGTCAACAGGAACGCGATAAATTCCGCGCGAGTGTCACCTAAAACTTGTCTCAATTGTCGCGTTTTCGCCCCAAGAGATTGCGTGCCAGCGCAGTGACAGCAATTGCAATCCACAGCAGTTCAATCAGGATCGCACCTGCGTTGGGGCGGAAATAGAGCGAGAGAAGTATCAACCCGGCCCCAAACAGGTTCGCAAGGTTGAAAGCAACGCCCTGCGCGTCGGCCCATCCGCGCGAGACCGACAAGTAGCACCCGGCGATGACAAAAGACCCCAACACACCCAACCAATCGATGGCTGTCATGTCTGATGCGAGCTGGTGCATGATTGCTCCCAGAAATTGTCAGTTATCGGAAGACGCGCGAGAGAACAAACCGCCCAACGCACCCGAGATGATGGAGCGGACCGAAGGTTGGTGCCGTTTCGAAAATGGCAGCGGTCGACACACCTCCATTGCCGCTACTCCCACCCGCGCGCTGAGTGCGCCATTCACCAACCCCTCTCCAAAGCGTCGCGACAGCTTGGACAGGACGGATCCACCCAGAACCGGTTCCAGCAGGTCATCGCCGGCCGCAACCGCTCCGGTCGCGATCAAATGGGCAAACACTGCTCGCGTCAGGCGCCAACCGCCCAATACGCCGGACCGACCGCCATAAATTTCTGCCACCCGGCGGATCATTCGCAAACTGGAAGCCAACGCTGTCGCCACATCAGCCAGAGCCAATGGCACCAGTGCCGTGACCATCGCCACCTGCCGCGCCGCTGCCTCCACCTCCTGCCGGGCGGCAGCGTCCAGCGGAGCCAGCATTTCATCTTCGGCCATGGCCAAAAGGGCGTCCGCGTCAAACACCTCGGCGCGTCGTTCGGCCAACCGATCGCGCCCCCAGTGGGCTTCTTCGCGATCGCGATAGAAGTGGATCAATCGGTCCGTCACGACCTGCGCCTGTTTCAGATCATCGGCCTCCACTGCCGCCTCGGCAGCTTGACGCAACCCATCCACTCGCCGCAACCGGCTGAGCGCTGCCAGTTCGCGCAACGCCACGGCCAGACAGACCAGCAGGAACACCGCGATCAGCACGCTGACCGCGATCCCCAGAATTGGGGCGCGGTCCATCAGTCGCGTTGCAAAATCCCAGACCGCCACGGACACCATCGCGCCCACCACGCTGGCTGCCAGCCCCCAGAACAACCGCCCAAGCCAGGACCGACGTCGCGTGGCTATCCGAGCCGCCGCCTGCATCGCCTGGCCTTGTGGCGTGTCGATGTCACCGACATCGGGCACTGGCGGTGCATCAGCGACTGACGGCGTCTGATCCCTGTCCTCGACGTCAAACATCAACGGCCCCTGGGTCATATCGATGTCTCCCGCGTCCAAGTCATGTGTACTGCCTGCGGGCCAGTTTCAGTCTCTACAAACCCCAGTCGTCGATAAAACCGACGCGCCCCGGCATTCGCGGCATGTACGTTCAGTTGCAATTGGTCACACATCTTCTGCGCCTCGGTCACCAATACTGCGCCCAGCCCCTGCCGGGCTGCCGACGCCGCGCTGTAGAGAGCTTCGACATCGGTTTCATCGCGGGCCAAAAAGGCTTCGACTTGCCCTTCACGTTCGGCAACAGTGACCCAACCGCGATCAATCATCTGGCCACAGCAGGCAATCGCCTCGGCGCAGGAAAACAAGTCGTACAGGTCAGGCGCGTCCCGCGTGTTTTCCCACAGGATTTCACCGATCCGACCTGCATCTGTCGGCTGGGCGGCGCGCAACACAAAGGTCACAATCGATCTCCCAGGATGATCTGCGCGGCCCGGTCCAGCCTTATATGCGGCGTTCCTTCGCCCGCACGCAGGGACAACGGTGCCGGGGCAAACGACATCACGCCAAAATCAGCATCTAGCCATTGTTCCTCTCCAGCCCGTGCAACACTCAGCAAAGCCGCCGGATCCTCGGGCAAAGCTCCTGGGTAGAACAGTTTTTCCGCGCCACCCTCCAGCAACCTGCCCCTGACACAACCCAACTCCTGCCCCTCATGGCTGCGCATTTCCTCGGTCGTTGCGCGCAGGGATGCAATCGCCAGCGCGCTGGTTTCCGCCCCGGCAAACTGCGCGCGATCACGCGCATCACGGGTCAGCGCCTCCATAATCGCAGTCAGACGGGCATGTTGGCTGTGGTGCAGATGGTCGGCCTTGGTTGCAGCGAACAGAATTTTTTCGACCTTTCGCCCTGACAGCAGCCGGGTCAGGAACGCGTTTCGCCCTGGTCGGAACGCGCCCAGAATGTCGGCCATAGCCAGGCGCATATCTTCCACCGCCTGCGGTCCCTGATGGATCGCGCCCAGTACATCGGTCAAGACCACTTGCCGGTCGATCCGCTCAAAATGATCACGAAAAAATGGGCGCGCGACCTGCGCC
>JBFOMB010000180.1:0-30660 GCA_040830545.1 Paracoccaceae bacterium
CGGGTGTATCCGCCGCGGGGCAACATGATCCGCGATGCGGTGCGCAAACCCGTGACGGTTCTGGAAGGCGCGGTCAGCGCGGCCAAGCCGGAACCGGTGGGTTCACAGGGTGGGAATTCCGGCTGATTGGGGGCTGACTCGAGCGCAGATCGGCGTTTTTGAGGGCAGATTCCGACCACTATTTGTGGTGCAAACGGTCGCACTTTGTTTAACTGTATGTAAACACTAATTTTTCCGTCGGAATGCGACCACTTAATGATTGTTGCGACAACGGGGGGGCTCTGTTACATCCACGCTGATTTTGATGTCGTGCGTTCTGCGCGATGACTTTCACGCCCCCAGTGATACAGTCGGCGCAATCCGATAGCCCACTGGCTGGGGCCACGAACCGGAAGGGTGGACGTGTCCGAAGCTGCTTCGATTTCCGCACAAATCGCGGAACGCTATGCCACCGCGATCTTTGAGATCGCGAAGGAAAACAATAATCTCGATGGGCTTGAAGCTGGGGTGAACGACCTGGCCGAGGCGCTGGATGGCAGCGACGAGCTGTCGGCGCTGATCCGTTCGCCGCTGGTCTCGCGCGAAGATCAGGGCAACGCCATGAAGGCGCTGGCCGCCGCGATGAACCTGGCACCGGTGATGCAGAACGCTCTGGCCCTGATGGCCGAGAATCGCCGCCTGTTCGTGCTGCCGCAACTGATCCAGTCCCTGCGCGAAGCGCTGGCGGCGGAACGCGGTGAGGTCACGGCAGACGTGGTCAGCGCCAAGCCGCTGACCAAGGCACAAACCGAAAAACTCTCTGCCACGCTGAAAGACCGCGTTGGCAAGGACGTTACAATTCACGCAACCGTCGATGACAGCCTCATCGGCGGTCTTGTTGTCAAAGTGGGCTCGAAGATGATCGACACGTCGATCCGCTCCAAGCTCAGCTCCCTCCAGAATGCAATGAAAGAGGTCGGATAAATGGGTATCCAAGCAGCAGAGATTTCTGCGATCCTGAAGGACCAGATCAAGAATTTCGGCCAGGAGGCCGAAGTGGCCGAAGTGGGTCGTGTGCTGAATGTTGGCGACGGTATCGCCCGCGTTTACGGCCTCGACAACGTGCAGGCCGGTGAGATGGTCGAATTCCCGGGCGGCATCATGGGGATGGCGCTGAACCTGGAAAGCGACAACGTCGGCGTCGTGATCTTCGGCTCGGACCGGGACATCAAAGAAGGCGACACGGTCAAGCGCACGAACTCCATCGTGGACGTTCCCGCCGGTGACGCGCTGCTGGGCCGCGTTGTTGACCCGCTGGGCAACCCGCTGGACGGCAAAGGCCCTATCGAGGCGGCAGAGCGTCTGGTTGCAGACGTTAAGGCGCCGGGCATCATCCCGCGTAAATCGGTGCACGAACCGATGGCGACGGGCCTGAAATCCATCGACGCGATGATCCCGATTGGCCGTGGCCAGCGCGAGCTGATCATTGGTGACCGTCAGACCGGTAAAACTGCGGTGGCTCTGGACACGATCCTGAACCAGAAAGCGTATAACGACGCTGCTGGCGACGACGAAGGCAAGAAACTGTACTGCGTCTACGTTGCGGTTGGTCAGAAGCGTTCGACCGTTGCGCAGCTGGTGAAGAAGCTGGAAGAAACCGGCGCGATGGAATACTCCATCGTTGTGGCCGCAACCGCGTCCGACCCGGCACCGATGCAGTTCCTGGCACCTTACGCGGCAACCGCGATGGCGGAATTCTTCCGTGACAATGGCCGCCACGCGCTGATCATCTATGATGACCTGTCCAAGCAGGCCGTTGCCTATCGTCAGATGTCCCTGCTGCTGCGCCGCCCGCCGGGCCGCGAAGCTTATCCGGGTGACGTTTTCTACCTGCACTCGCGTCTGCTGGAGCGCTCGGCAAAGCTGCACGAAGATTTCGGCGCAGGGTCGCTGACCGCGCTGCCGATCATCGAAACCCAGGGTGGCGACGTTTCGGCGTTTATTCCGACCAACGTGATCTCGATCACCGACGGCCAGATCTTCCTGGAAACCGAACTGTTCTATCAGGGTATCCGTCCGGCTGTGAACACCGGTCTGTCGGTGTCGCGTGTGGGTTCCTCGGCTCAGACCAACTCGATGAAATCGGTTGCGGGTCCGGTGAAACTGTCGCTGGCGCAGTACCGCGAAATGGCCGCCTTTGCGCAGTTCGGGTCCGACCTGGACGCTGCAACCCAGCAGCTGCTGGCACGTGGCGCACGTCTGACCGAGCTGATGAAGCAGCCGCAGTATTCGCCGCTGACCAACGCTGAAATCGTCTGCGTCATCTATGCGGGCACCTCCGGCTACCTGGACGGCGTCGATGTCAACGAAGTCGGCCGCTGGGAAGCGGGCCTGATCACGCATATGCGTGGCAAAGGCGCGGACGTCCTGGAGTGGATCACCAACGAAGATCCCAAGATCAAGGGCGAAGCCGAAGACAAACTCAAGGCAGCGATCGACGACTACGCCGCCACGTTCGCATAAGGAGAGAGTTGGGACATGCCTTCTCTCAAGGACCTGAAAAACCGGATCGAGTCGGTCAAATCGACCCGCAAGATCACCAAGGCCATGCAGATGGTGGCCGCCGCGAAACTGCGGCGGGCACAGGAAGCGGCCGAAGAGGCACGCCCATATGCCGAACGGTTCAATGCCGTGATGGCGGGGCTGGCTGCGTCGGTCGGTGGCAACGAAAGTGCACCCAAACTGCTGTCGGGCACCGGCAGCGATCAGGTGCACCTGCTGATCGTCCTGACGGCAGAACGCGGGCTGTGCGGGGGCTTCAACTCCAACATCGCCAAGCTGGCCAAGCAGAAGGCCGCCGAGTTGTCGGCGGCTGGCAAAACCGTGAAGATCCTGACCGTTGGCAAAAAAGGTCGCGATCAGCTGAAACGGGAATGGGCGGATAACTTTGTCGGTCACATCGACCTGAGCGAAGTGAAAAAGATCGGCTATGGAAACGCGCAGGATGTGGCGCGTGATGTTCTGGGCCGCTTTGACGCAGGCGAATTCGACGTGGCGACACTGTTCTATGCGCAGTTCGTGAACGTGGTCAGCCAGATCCCGACAGCCCAGCAGATCATCCCGGCCGAGTTCGAAGCCGACGAAGGTGGCGAAAGCGCCTTTTACGACTACGAACCGGACGAAGAGGCAATCCTTGCTGATCTGCTGCCGCGTGGTGTGGCAACCCAGATCTTCAGCGGCTTGCTGGAAAACGGGGCCTCGGAGCAGGGCGCGCGGATGTCCGCGATGGACAATGCGACACGCAACGCGGGTGACATGATCGAAAAGCTGACGATCCAGTACAACCGCTCGCGTCAGGCCGTGATCACCAACGAGCTGATTGAAATTATTTCCGGCGCGGAAGCGCTGTAAGAAAACCGGAGACGAAACATGGCAACCTCAAAAGGCAAGGTCACGCAGATCATCGGCGCCGTCGTCGACGTGCAGTTCGATGGCGAGCTGCCCGAGATCCTGAACTCGCTGGAATGTGACAACAACGGCAAGCGGCTGGTTCTGGAAGTCGCCCAGCACCTGGGTGAAAACACCGTCCGCGCCATCGCAATGGATGCAACCGAAGGTCTGGTGCGCGGTCAGGACGTGACCGACACCGGTGGTGCGATCACCGTGCCCGTTGGCACGGCAACCCTGGGCCGCATCCTGAACGTGACCGGCGACCCGATTGACGAAAAGGGCCCGGTTGAAGCGGACGAACATCGCCCGATCCACGCCGATGCGCCTGACTTCTCTGAACAGGCGACCGAGGCGGAAATCCTGGTCACCGGCATCAAGGTTGTAGACCTGCTGGCCCCTTACGCGAAGGGCGGTAAAATCGGCCTCTTCGGTGGTGCCGGTGTGGGCAAGACGGTTCTGATCCCGGAACTGATCAACAACATCGCAAAGGTGCACTCGGGTCTGTCCGTGTTCGCTGGTGTGGGCGAGCGGACGCGTGAGGGCAACGACCTTTACCACGAAATGATCGAATCCGGCGTTCTGACCCCGGACAACCTGCCCGATTCCAAAATCGCGCTGGTGTTCGGTCAGATGAACGAGCCTCCGGGTGCCCGTGCACGTATTGCGCTGACCGGCCTGACCTTGGCCGAACAGTTCCGCGATGCAACCGGGACCGACGTTCTGTTCTTCGTCGACAACATCTTCCGCTTTACCCAGGCCGGTTCGGAAATGTCCGCTCTGCTGGGTCGTATCCCGTCCGCGGTGGGTTACCAGCCGACGCTGGCCACCGACATGGGTGCGATGCAGGAACGCATTACCTCGACCAAGAACGGGTCGATCACCTCGATCCAGGCCGTGTACGTGCCTGCGGACGACCTTACCGACCCCGCACCGGCAACGACCTTTGCGCACCTCGACGCAACGACCGTTTTGAACCGCGCGATTTCCGAGCTGGGCATTTACCCGGCCGTGGACCCGCTCGATTCGACCTCGCGTTTGATGGACCCGCAGGTGATTGGCGAAGAACACTACAACGTGGCACGCGACGTGCAGGGCATCCTGCAGAAGTACAAGTCGCTGCAGGACATCATCGCCATTCTGGGGATGGACGAACTGTCGGAAGAGGACAAGCTGACCGTTGCGCGTGCGCGCAAGATCCAGCGTTTCCTGTCCCAGCCGTTCGACGTGGCCAAAGTGTTCACCGGTTCCGACGGCGTTCAGGTGCCGCTGGAAGAAACCATCGCCTCGTTCAAGGCGGTTGTGGCCGGCGAATACGATCACCTTCCCGAAGCAGCCTTCTACATGGTTGGCGGCATCTCGGAAGTGATCGCCAAGGCCGAAAAGATGGCTGCGGAAGCCGCGTAAGGAGCGGACATGGCTGACATGATGCAATTCGACCTTGTAAGCCCCGAGCGGCGGCTGGCCTCTTTGGAAGTGACGGCCGTGTCGATCCCGGGTGCCGAGGGCGACATGACGGCGATGGCGGGCCACATGCCCACCATCACCACCTTGCGTCCCGGTATCCTCCGGGTCGAGGGCGCGTCGGGCACCGAGGAATACGTGGTGTCTGGTGGTTTCGCAGAAATCAACGCGGCAGCGACCTCCGTTCTGGCGGAAAAGGCTGTGGCGCGCGCGGACGTGACCAAGGAGTTCCTGGACAGCTTGCGTCAGGAAGCTGAGGCCGCACACGAGGCGGCAGAGCACCACGTGAAGGACGCGACCGCCAAAACGTTGGCTGACCTCGCCCATCTGGCCGAGGCCATGGTCTGAACGCCAGGCGTTGAATGAGATTTCGGATACCGGCCCCGATGTGGGCCGGTTTTCGTTTTTGGCAGAACGTTGTTAGCTGAACCCTTAGAGCCGTGTTTCGGGCTGTTGCTCTGTTCCTTCAGTGTTGCGGGAAACGCACAAATCCACTTCCTATCGCGGGATTAGTTGTGGTGGGGCGATCATACGCAACTTTTCGTAAAATTTACTTTGCGTAAATGGCAGGAATTGCAAAGTTGCACAAAGAATAGACTCCTCACTGACTGAACCCACAATGCAAAGAATTCGCTCCCAACTCGTCGGACTGGACGGCGGCGATCTCTCGATTTTCTCGGACTTCGAAGACGGTGGGGAAATGTGGACGGGGCGAGGGCCGCGGGAGAAACGCTGCGCAATCGAATTCTCAGATGCATTCGCCAAACCCCCGCGCGTTCAAGCGACGATTTCGCTTTGGGATGCTGACACCAGTGTTTCAATCCGCGCCGAAGTGGTGGCCGAGAACGTCACCAACACCGGCTGTGACATTGTGTTCCGCACTTGGGGCGATTCCCGGTTCGCGCGTATCAGGGTGGCGTGGACAGCAATCGGAGAACTGCCCGACCCGGATGTCTGGGAATTGTACTGAACCCACAACACACGATACCGCAGCCCCGGACTTGATCCGTGGCCTCCTGGTTTCACGCTGACGCAGGCTGGTCAGCTTGCCGCGTACATGGGCTCGTAAATCGGGGTCAGGGTCGTGTCGTCAAACAGTGACGATACCGACGTGCCGTTCCAGATGTTCAAAATCGCCTGCGCGAAGATCGGGGCCATCGGAACGACACGGATATTAGCCGTGTTCTGAACCTTTTCCGTGGGCGCGATGCTGTCGGTGATGACAAGCGATTTCATAACAGAATTGGTCACGCGCTCTACCGCCGGATCGCTCAGCACGCCGTGGCTGATATAGGCGTGAACCTCGCGTGCGCCGCTGTTCATCAGCAATTCTGCCGCCTTGCAGAGCGTTCCTGCTGTGTCGCAAATGTCATCGACGATCAGGCAGATCTTGTCCTCGACATTGCCGATCACGGTCATCTCAGCCACTTCCCCGGCCTTTTCGCGACGTTTGTCCACGATGGACAGGGGTGCTTCGATCCGTTTGGCCAGTTCGCGCGCACGCGCCACTCCGCCCACGTCCGGCGACACGACCATCAAATCATCCATGTTGGCGCGAAATTGCGATTTGATGTCCAGCGCGAAGACCGGGCTGGCATAGAGGTTGTCGACCGGGATGTCGAAGAAGCCCTGAATCTGCGCTGCGTGCAGGTCCATGGTCAGCACCCGTTCGATCCCGGCCTCGACCAGCATGTTCGCCACCAGCTTCGCGGAAATCGGTGTGCGGGCCTTTGTGCGGCGGTCCTGACGGGCATAGCCGAAATAGGGGATCACAGCGGTGATGCGTTGCGCGGACGAGCGGCGCAGTGCATCTGCTATGATCAACAGCTCCATCAGGTTGTCATTTGCCGGGTTCGACGTCGGTTGGATGATGAACATGTCCTCCCCACGGACATTTTCAAACACTTCGACAAAGATCTCACCGTCGTTGAACCGTTCGACGCGGGCATCGACCAGCCCGATATGTGCCCCCCGGTGCATGGTCATGCGGCGCGCGATGGCTTTGGCAAGAGACGGGTTAGCGTTCCCAGAAATCAGCTTGGGTTCGGTCAGTGTGGCCATGTAGAGCTTCCCTGAGCAGCACGAGGAATGTGACAGATTCGTGATGTTGACACCGCTTACCACGCGCGTACCGTCGCGCAAAGCGTGCCCATCGGGAAAGACACGCAATGATGTGAGGACAGCGAAATTGCAACACACGGACGGGCCGCGAAACGGATACAGGGCGGCAGGTGACATTCCTCAGCCGCTCGCTCATCGGATCATTGGGGACGGGCCGCGGCAGGTTCTGGCACTGCATTGCACCATTGGGTTTTCGGGCGTGTGGCGGGGGCTGGCTGAACAGTTCCCCGATTGTACATTCGTGGCACCAGACATGCTCTCACACGGGGCCAGCCCGGATTGGGACCGGGAAGGCGATTTTCAGGACCGGATGATGGAAGGCGTCTTACCTTTTCTGAATGGCAGGATGGACGTGATCGGTCATTCCTTTGGCGGTCTTCTGGCACTACGGATTGCGGCGGAATTTCCGGAACAGGTGCGGTCACTCACCGTGGTGGAACCAGTATTTTTCGCTATTGCCGCCGAGGATGCGCCCGAGGTTCTGGCAGAAGAACGGCGGATGTCCAAGCCGGTGTTTGACGCGTTTGAAGCAGGGGACGAGCCGCTGGCCGCGCGTCGGTTCAACCGGATATGGGGGGATGCAGATGGGCCGCGTTGGCCCGATCTGCCAGAACGGACGCGGCAAGCAATGGTGCGCGGAATCCATGTGGTGAATGCCAGTGGTCCGGCTGTCATGGACCGTGTCGGGTTGTTGCAAAACGACCGGTTGGCTGTGGTGGATATGCCAGCGTTGATGTTGCGTGGCGCGCAATGTGAACCAATTGTCCCGGTCATCAATGACGGTCTGGCGCGACGGTTGAAACATGCGGAAAACGTCGCAATCCAAGGCGCGGGACACATGGTGCCAATCACGCATCCGGTCGAAACCGCCACTCACTTGCGGGCGCTTTTTGACCGCGCGCAGTAACGGCGTCCTGCCGGGCATTGCCTCCTGAACCCTGCGTCATGCTGGCCTGTATCGCTGACTAGCCGTGAAAGACGATCACGGCTAACATGTTTGTACGACAAGCGAGACAACATGACCCGACCACAAGACGTAGACGCCGCCAAGCTGGACGACATTTCTCAAGCGCCGGGAACACTGGCGCAACGTGTGCACAGGTCCATGAAACGGGCGATCCTGACGTTGGATTTTCCGCCTGGTGCAGTGGTGCGCAAGGCCCCGATCTGTGACCGCCTGGGCGTGTCGCGCGCGCCGGTCGCCGAGGCGATAGCGCGTTTGTCGACAGAAGGGCTGGTTGACGTTGTGCCCCAGTCGGCGACGCGTGTGTCTTATTTTTCAATGGATGAACTGCGCGAAGGTACGTTTCTGCGGCAGGCCCTTGAACTGGCCACCGTGGCGGAGGTCGCAGAAAGTCTGACAGATCAACAGCAGGCTCTGTTAACGCGGAACATGCAGTCACAGGAACAGTTACTGGCGGACAACGATGTTTCCGGGTTTTATCAGGCGGATGAGGAATTTCACCAACTGCTGATGGACTTCACCGGCTATGCGCGTCTGCCGGATGTAGCCCAACTGGTTTCGCTTCAGGTCAGCCGGGCGCGGATGCTGTTGTTGCCCAAACCCGGGCGGCTGGCAGAAACGCTGGAGGAACATCGTGCCATTTACGATGCCGTCATCGCCCGGCGGCCGAAAATAGCGCAGGACGCGATGCGGGAACACTTGGCGAAACTTATGCCGCGCATTGAAAAGTTGCAGGATGAGCGCCCGGACCTGTTCAGGTAAGCCCGACGTGATCTAATCCCTGGACATGCCAAAGTTTGGCAGGCTTTCCAGGGCCTCTTGCAGGGCTGCGCCCCAGCCGTTTGCGATGGTCTTGAGGTATGGGTCTTCGCTGTCGATCCGACCGTTCTGACCAACCGCGAAGCTGTCCGTGGCGTAGCAATGAAAATCGAACGGCGCGCCGACGGTCAGGTTGGCTTTGACTGTTGAATCAAAACTTACCAACAGCAGGCGCATCGCATCCTCAAAGGACATGGCCGGATCATAGGCGCGCACCAGAATGGGACGCCCGTATTTGGTCTCGCCGATCTGGAAATAGGGGGTGTCTGTCCCGGCCTCGATAAAATTGCCCTCGGGGTAGATGAGGAACAGGCGCGGTTCACTGCCCGCGATCTGTCCGCCCAGGATCAGTGTTGCGCCAAACGCGCTGTCGGCCTTTTGCCCGGCTTCGGCGTGCTGGCCGATCACCTCTTTCAACGTGTCCGCAACCAGCCGCGCGGCCTGAAACATCGACGGCACGCCCAGCAGGGACGGCACGCGGTCCTTCTGCGATTTGGTGCGTTCGTCCAGCAGGCTGACAACCGCCTGCGTCGTGGCCAGATTGCCGGATGACAGCAAGGTAATGACCCGGTCGCCCGGTCCTTCCCACGTTGTCATCTTCTTGAAGGTCGAGATGTTGTCCAAACCTGCGTTGGTGCGCGTGTCTGACATGAACACCAGCCCACGTTCCAGCATCATTCCAACGCAATAGGTCATTTGCTTCTCATTGCTGCGCGACTTCGATCTGTACCTCCAGCGCCTCGCCTGCGCCGCCGGTCCGTGTGCCAGATACCGGTGCCGCGTCGGAATAGTCCAGCCCCGTGGCGACGCGAACATAGCGAGAGTCCGGGGAAATGCCATTGGATACGTCAAATCCAACCCATCCGAGGTCTTCAACATACGCTTCGGTCCAGGCATGCATGGCATCCTGTGTCGTGCGGTCGTCCAGCATCAGATAACCTGAGACATAGCGCGCCGGGAAACCCATCTGGCGGGTTGCGGCCAGAAAGACGTGGCTGTGATCCTGACAGACACCACGCCCGGCATTCAGCGCGTCTTCTGCGCTCCAATCCGGCTCGGACGCTCCGATTTCATAAGCCACGGCCTCGCGGATCGTCTGGGACAGGGCGTGCAGGCGGTCCAGTTCCGTTCCGGCAGGGATGGAGCGTGCCAATGCACGCACGCCCGCCTTGGCCTCGGTCCGGGGTGTGGCGGTCTGGTAAAGCCACAGGGGTGCAGGCCCCAGATTGCGGCCCACAACGCCAAACCCATCCTGCACATCCACCACACCTTCGGAAATCAACTCGACCTCGGTCGCGTTGCGGTCAAAGGAAATCAATTCGGTCCGGTTGTTGTGATGGTCCTCAAACGACAATTCCTTGCGTCCGCCAACGATCCGGGTCGACCATTCGTGCACGGTCTGATGATGCGTGTTCTTGGGCGTTTTGCGGATTTGTTGCAGGGCAAAAATGACTGGCTCGTCGAACCGGTAACGGGTCGTGTGGTGAATTCGCAATTGCATCGGGCTACTCATAGAACCTGAAATCTATTTCGGTCTGCCGCGCAATGATAGCGAGGTGTTTTAAAACTTCCTGAATGAACTCGTGCAGGCCGAAATCGAACACCGCGCCGATGTCGTGGGACAGGTATTCGGATTGCAGGTGCTGCACCATCTTCAGCGCCTCTGTGGGGCTGTCCGGGGCGGCGGTCAGATAGGAGAGGTTGCTCTGCAATTTACCGACGCAAAAGGCCAGGCTGCGTGGCATGCGTTTGTCTAGGATCATGAACTGTGCGATGTCCTGTGCGCCGCCGCCTGCACCATGTTCCATTCGGAAACCGCCACTGGCCGAGACCGAGCGCAGGATGCTTTCCCATTGTACGTTGTCGATGGAACTGCCCACAGCACTGACCGAGGGCAGGAGGACATAGTACTTCACGTCCAGAATACGTGCGGTGTTGTCGGCACGTTCCAGAAACGTACCGATGCGCAGGAAATCGTAGATGTCATTGCGCATCATCGTGCCGTGGACCATGCCCCGGACCAGCGCCGTGTTCTGGCGGATGGCGCGCAGCACTTCGGGCAGATCGCGTTCTGAAACCTTGCGCGCCAGCAGATTGGCGGATTCCATATGGGTTGCGTTCACGGCCTCCCACACCTCTCCGGTGATGGCAGTGCGCACCAGTCGGGCATTTTGGCGGGCTGCTGCAATGCAGGACCGGATCGAGGACGGATTGCCCAGATCGCGGATCATCCAGTCCATCGCTGTGTCCTTGGTCACGGTCCGGCCCGTGTCCTGAAACGCGGCCAGTGCACCGGCCGATTGCAGGACGGACGCCCAATCTTCGTCCCCGGACCCCAGCCGGGTCAGGGCGATGCGTTGGCCTGTTTCGATCAGCCGCGCGGTGTTTTCTGCCCGTTCCAGATAGCGTGACATCCAGAACAGACCATTGGCGGTTTTTCCCAGCATGTCCGCTACTCCTCCAGCACCCAGGTGTCTTTGGTGCCGCCGCCCTGGGACGAGTTCACCACCAGCGACCCTTTCTTGAGCGCCACACGTGTCAATCCGCCGGGTGTCACGTCCACACGTCCGGGGCTGACCAGTACAAAGGGACGTAGGTCCACGTGGCGCGGGGTGAGGCCCGCGCGTGAGAAAATGGGGACGGTCGACAGGCTAAGCGTCGGTTGCGCGATGTAGTTGCTAGGGTGTCTCTCCAGCTTTTTGCGGAACGCGGCCAGTTCTTTCTTGGACGCGGTCGGGCCGATCAGCATGCCGTAGCCGCCAGATCCGTGCACCTCTTTCACGACGAGGTCCTTGAGGTTGTCCAACACATAGGCCAGCGCGTCGGGTTCGGAACAGCGCCAGGTTTGCACGTTTTTCAACAGCGGGCGTTCGCCCGTGTAGAACTCCACAATTTCAGGCATGTAGCTGTAAATCGCCTTGTCATCCGCGATGCCGGTGCCAGGTGCGTTGGCGATGGTGATATTGCCCGCCCGGTAGACATCCATGATGCCGGGCACACCCAGCGCGCTGTCGGGGTTGAAGTTCAGCGGGTCCAGAAATTCGTCATCGACGCGGCGGTAGAGCACGTCGATGGGTGTGTAACCACGCGTGGTGCGCATCGCGACGCGGCCATCGACGACGCGCAAATCGTGCCCTTCGACCAGCTCCACGCCCATCTGATCCGCCAGAAATGCGTGTTCGAAATAGGCAGAGTTGTAGATGCCAGGTGTCAGTACGGCCACGACAGGCGTGCCATTCGCGCTGTGCGGCGCACTGGCGGCAAGGGAGCGACGCAGGTTAACTGGGTAGTTCTGGACCGGCAGCACCTTATTCTGCGAAAACAGTTCCGGAAACATCTGCAACATGGTTTCCCGGTTTTCCAGCATGTAGCTGACGCCAGAGGGCGTGCGCGCGTTGTCTTCCAGCACATAGAATTCACCGGGACCGGTGCGCACGAGGTCGATGCCGACGATATGTGTGTATACGCCACCGGGTGGTGAGACGCCGATCATGTGGGGCAGGAAGGCTTCGTTCTGGCTGATCATTTCGGCGGGGATGCGGCCTGCCTTGATGATTTCCTGCTTGTGATAGATGTCGTGCAGGAAGGCGTTGATCGCCCGCACCCGCTGTTCAATCCCGCGCGACAGGCGATGCCATTCCGCGCCCGAGATGATGCGCGGGACAATGTCGAACGGGATCAGGCGTTCCTCGGCTTCGGATTTTCCATAGACGTTGAACGTGATCCCGGTCAGGCGAAACAGGTCTTCGGCATCGCGTTGTTTGGTCCGTAATCGCGAGGCGTCTTCCCCTTCAAACCAGGTGTTGAATTCCTGATACGGTCCCCGCAGGTCACCATCGGTGCCCCACATCTCGTCAAAAATGCCTTGCGTCGTCATTCAGGCCCTCCTGCTGTGACGTTAGCAAGAAATGAACGGGATGTCGCAAGGCTATGTGTTTGCTTTGGAATGCGGGGGTCTTGCCTGAAAATTGGGCGGAAAATCGGGTTGTTGATCAAAAATAGTGCGAGATGCTGGCGCTGCCAAAACGACCGCGAAACGGATTCTCTGTGGCGAGGTGGAGGCCCCGGATCCAGTCCGGGGCCACGGTGGGTGTGCGATTGAACCGGTCTTATGACTCCGGGTCAGGTTTCAGTTTGCCCAGCCATGGCGCATCCTTGACCAGTTTGGCAATCTGGGCCGACCGTTGCTCGGACTTGGCACGCAGGGCGTCGATGTATTTCGCCATTTCCTCGTGCGTTTTCTTGGTGTCGTTATCGACCGGTTTGTAGCGGTCCAGCTGATCGCGCAGGGTCATCAGGGACATGGACAGCGATTCTTTGGCCGTCCCACCCAGTTTGACCGGGTTTTCCTTGTGCTCGGATTTCGTGACCGTCGCGGCGCGTTCGGTTACTTCTTTTAGGGCCTCTTTGAACGCTGTTTCGGCGGCCTCCAGTTTGGCCAACGCGCCGGCAATGCCGGAGGTGTCTCCAGACGGGTCCACATTCGCCTCGGACGTGGCGGCGGAATAGAACAGCATGAAGCTGGTCGAGGTCATCAGGATTGGCCCCGGATGCCACTTGTCCGACTGCGGCACAGCGCGCAGCAGGACCGGGTCATCGGGATATTTGGCCTCCAGATAGGTCACAACCTTGGACACGTTGGTATCGGGATTCGCCAGCACTTGTTTGTTCAGACCGCAGCGGCGCATGCCTTCTGCCGCGATGGCGTCCCCGTTTAATGCGCCATAGGCCATGGCGTATTTCGAAAGGGTCGGGTTTTCGCGCGTTGCCTTTCGCGCCAGCCACCTGTCTTGCGGCACTTTGCGGGCCTCTTCGTAGATTTTCCACGCTTTGGCCAGCTGAGCCTCGGTATAGATCAGATCCGCCAGTTCGATGGCAGCTTCGGCAACCTCGGCGGAGGCCTGAATCACCGGCGCAGCCGCTGCGACGGGTGTCATTTTCAGGACCTCGGCCACAACCTTGGCCGCGTCCAATGCCACCTGCACATTGGCCTGCATCGCCTGTTTCGTTTGCAAACCGGACCGGTTCAGCATCGCGTCCGCCTGCGGGGACACAGCGGTCATCGCGTCCTCCACATTCTCGCGCCAGACCATCATTTCCTGCGTCTTTTCGATGGCGTCCTTGATGGTCAGGGCCAGCGTCATGCAGGCCTCGGCCAGTCCTGCGGGCGGGAACAGTTTCGTCACCAGCGCAATGCCCTTGGTGGCGATTTGTTCGCACATCTTGAACGTTGCTTCGTTCTTCTTCTGCATGGTGATCAGGTATTCGATCGACTGGATGCGTTCGAATTCCGCGATATTGGCGGCTTCCTGATCGGTGGTGGCCATGGGGAAGCCCGCGGCGAGGTGTTTTTCGAACTCCGCCCGCTCTGCCTCAGCAGCCTGTTCGGCAGACCGGGCCAGCGTTTCCGCAGCGGCCGCGTCGGCCTCCAGACGGCGCGCTTCGATGTCGGCCATGGTGATCTTGGCCTTTTTGGCCTTGCGGCCTTCCTCGATGTCGCTGGCGAGTTCGGATTCGTCGACCTCTTCCTCACCGCCGTCCTCTTCTTCCTCCTCTTCCTCTTCTTCTTCCTCCTCGGCACCCACGGCCTTGTTGAAGCTCTCCATCACCGGTTCGGAAGCGAGTTCTAGGCATTTGCCGCCCACGGTGTCCGCCGCGTCCATGCAGGCCGACAGAATGGCAAGTGGCGACGCCCCGTTCGCGATCATTGTGCCAATATTCTTCCCCTGGATCGCGGCAGTGGCGTTCTGCATCAACGCATCCCCGATCAGGGTCATCAGCCCGCCATCCGGTTCAGGGTCGAAACGCGCCAGTTCGGACTGGATCGCGGAAACAACACTGGTGAACGCCCCTTCGTAGTCTGGTGGATCCTGCGTCAGCGCCTTTCCGATATCCGCCAGTTTAGAGCCGTTGGCGACAACCGAAGACACGATCTTGGCCGCCATGGGGTCCAGGCCCTTCACCACCTCAGCCGTTACCGCGTCCGCGATGGCCTGCCCGACAGCGGTAAAGTCCTTGTCGGTCAGCATCGCCTTGGTGAACCCTTCGGAGATGGTGAGAACCGTGGTCAGATGGCCAATGATCTCGGTCGCGAGTTCCGTGTCAGCGACCAGATCGGCATTTTCTGTCAGATCCCCGATTGACCCGGCCAGCCCTGTGGCCGATCCGGCCAGCTTCAATACGCCTTGGCCGACTTTGAAGCCCAACTCGAATTTCTGCAGAAGGATGTCGTTGTCGCTCAGCTCGGCTGAATATTCTTCCAGCCGTTCGTCATAAGCTGTGGCCGCCGCGTCAAACAGTTGCGCCACGGCGGAGTGTTTCTGTGGGACCAGGTTTTCAGGAATGACCCCTTCGCGCACCAGCGGCTGATACAGGTCTTCGGCAATGCGCCGGTCACATTCAGCGACCTTGGCGTTCCACTCGGCCTCTTCCTTCTCGCGCTTTTCGACGTCTGCGCGGTACTTTTCTTCGGCTTCTTCCCGATCTTCCAGGGACATATCCGTGGTGTCGGGCATTTCGGGTTCGGTGAATTTTGGCGGATCACCGGGCCCGTAATACGGGTTGGTCTTCAGTTGTTCCTCCAACTGATAAACCTTCATCATGGCCTCGTTGACCTTGATGCTTTGCTCGGGCGTCATTGCGTCGATCAACTGTGGCCCGTGGTGCCAGGTGTCGATCTCCTTCATGTAGTCGCCGTCGCCTTCCAGCAACTTCATCTTCTTGTCGCGACCAAAGAATTTGCTTTCAACGGTGACTTCGATGGACATCAGCGAATCGCGAATGTCGCCTTTGTCTGCATTCAGCGATGCGATGGTTTCCTGCGCTGAACGGCGGGCGTCCATCAACTCCAGGTTCTTCTGCGATGCCGCGACCCTGGCGCCAACTTCGGTCAGCCAGTTTTTCTTTAGTTCAAAGCGCGGGTCCGTGTCTGTTTCGGCCATGGTAATATTCCTTGGTGTTTCTTGCGGATCAGATGCCGCGCAGGACGTTAAGCTCGATCTCGTCGAGCCGGTTGGCCGTGCTGGACCCCACAGGGACACCAAACGGGTTCATGACACATTTCTGCAAAAGCGGGTCGTTGAACATGAGCGCGCGATAGCGACGCACCTCGCTCAACGCTTCTTCGCGGGCGGCTTTGCGCACCTGTTTGTCCTCGCTGTCGTTGAAGGTTTTGGCCGCATGTTCGAATTTGTGGTCCAGCATCCGTCCTAAGATGATACCGAACATCTTTTCCACGTCTTTTGATGCGGTGCCTTCGACGGACGGGAATTTTTCGAATTCTTCGATTGCGGTGATCAGACTGGTCGCAGATGCGTTGATCTTGCCAACCTCCCGGTCCCACTGCGTGCCGATGTCACCCAACTGCTTCTTGTCCGTTTTCCGGCCACGATCCCGCAGTCTTTGCAAGAAATCCTTCACGAAATTTAGCTCGGAAAAGGCAGATTCCCCTGTCACGCCCTTTTCGTTTTTCTTCAACATACTGCGTGAGTTTTCCACACGTTCGATCTGTGGTTTTGCCTCGTCGCTGTAGTCAGACAGAACTTCGTCCTTGTTTTTGACTTCGGATTTGACGTCTGAGAGCCAGGCTTTGGCGACCTCAAGAAACTCTTCCCTTTTGCGCGCCGCCAGCGCATCCGCCGCCTCGGCTCGGGCCAGTTCCTGATCCAGTTCTCTCTGCCGGTCCAGCAGATGGGTGGCGTCGTCGTATTCCTTCTGTACTTCAGCGCGTTTGTCCGCGATATCACCGCGTTCCTTGTTCGCAGCGGCCAAAGCATCCTCCGCGGCCTTCTTCGCCTCGGGATCGATGGTTTCTCCCTCTTTTGCTTTTGCATTCATGGCAGCCAAGTCTTCCTGTGCCTTGGTTAGCTTTGCCAGCGCCGCGCCATCTTCTTTGTTCAGATCGGCCATAGCGTCGCGGTGTTTGACCGCAGCCGCAGCCGCGTCGAGCATCAGCTGGTTGTAATCCTTGCTGAGGAACACACGCAGATTTCCGGCTTCCTTGTCCATTTCGGTCAGTATGCTGTCCAGTTTTGCATCGATGGTGTCGTAAAATGCCGGGTCGGTTTTGGTGTTCACCCAGCTTTTGCAGGTCTCGATGTCAGCGGCGAAACTGCCGCGATAGTCCTTGATCTTTGACTCGTCAAAATCCGGATGGACCTTCTTCTGCATCTCGCGGAACAGTTCATTGAAGCCTTCCAACTGTTCTTCTCGTTTTGCGATGCGGGCGCGGATTTCGGCCTTGCGCTTGATCAGTTCCTGATTGCGCTCCGCGTCCTTTTTGACAGCAGCCAATTTTTCGTCCGCTTCCTTGGTCGCGTCGTTAATCGCCTTTTCTTTGTACCCGGCCTTCATCTCCTTGATTTCGGTCCGGTGGGTCGCGAAATCCCCGGCGATCGGGTTGTCGCTGCCGGTCAGACCTTTGGCCAGCCCGTCTGCCTCGTCCAGTGTCGACACGATCCGGGCATTTAGCTCTTCGATATGTTCAGCTTGTACAATCAGATCGGTTGAGGCTTTGATCATCCGCTTGACCGCATCAACTGCCGACGGGTTGCAGCCGCCCAAGCCGTCCAGCGCCACACGCATCGCCGTCATCTGCGCCACGATCGGTGCGGTCTGGCGTTTGCCAACGTTGCCTTTGCAAGCGGTCCATCGCTGTTCCAGCTTTTCCACTTGCGGACGCAGCGCGTCAATTTCGGTGCCAAATGCGCTTTCCGTGTTGGTGACCGCGGATTTGGCTTCGCGTCCCAATGACACCGCCTTGCCCAGCAGAGTATCCTGCGCCTCTTCTGCGGCCTTTGCGTCACTTTCGGACAAACCAGAGCGGTCTTTGAAAACGTGTTCGATTTCCTTTTCGATGGCAACCGCGTCCGATGCGATCTTCTTGGCTTCCGGCGCGCCCCAGCGGTTCAGCTGGTCCAATGTCGCCCGCGCCTCTTCCAGTGCGACGAGCACCGCGTCCCGGCGGCGCATGTCCGCAACGAACATCGAAAACGTGTCGCCATTGGCGAACTCGTCCATTGGGGCCAACAAGTCCGTCTTGGCCTTGTCGAGCTTGGCGACGGACGCATCCGCTGTCTTCTGCGCCCCTTCCGAGGACGCCAGATCACCGATCCGGGGGATTGCGTCCAACTCGTTGGAGCAATCAATGAAGGCCTTGGCAAACTGGCCGACCTGCTCCGGGTCCCAGGCCACCTTGGGTGCTTCGGCGCGGACCTTGGCGCGCAGCTTCTCGGCTTCGGTGTCGAATTCTGACTTGATCTCCAACGCCTCGGCGCGTTTCGCGCTGATGATCAGCTTGATCTTGGCCTCTTCGCCCAAATCGCGCCCGCTGCTCGCCTGCGAGCGCATATAGGCCAACGCCTCTTTCTTCAGTTCAACCAGGTCTTCGGCGACTTCAACGATCTGCTTGGTTGCGTCACTCAAGCCCTTGAAACGACCCGGTTTGATCTTGGCAATCGCGTCTGCGCATTTCACGCGCATGCCGCTCACGAAGTCGTAGTCCTCTTTCGAGCGCGCCACAGCGTTGACCTGATCCACGATTTCCGAACACGTGCCCCGACTGGATTGGTAGGTCAGCCAGGCGCTTTCCAGCATAGCCTGCTTGGCAGCCTTCTTTTTCTTGTACGACTTGTCGATGTACTTGGTGATGAACGCCTCCTGTGAAGGCGACGTTGTGGGCAACAGCGAACTCGGGATCTTGTCAAACATGGCGACCTCCAATCCGAGGGCCGCAGCGCGCACCCCCGGCTATTCCAAATTGTTTTAAGCAAGCGCTTTTTTGATTTCGCCCAACGCCTTGCGCGCGGTCCCTGCAACAGCAACGGAGCCAAAGCCCGAGTTGTTGTCGATGTCGGCGAAGAAATCGTCATTCAGCGCGGCCTGGAACTGATCCAGCACGCCGCGTGCACTGTCCCTTGCCCTGACGCGATCCGGTCCTTCTGGTGCGTTTACAACGGCATCCAGCGCATCGCTCAGGCTTTCGTCCAGGTTGGTCAGGTGCTGGGTCAAAGACCCGTTCATATCGAAATCTTCGTCATCGCCCATCGTTGCGCGGATGATCGTTTCAAGCTTCTCGACCTCTGACAGCATCTTGGTCCGGGTTTTCTTCCAGTTGATGCTGCTGATAGCAAAGGGCCGGACGTCTTCGGCCACGTCGGCCAGATGCGCGGTGCCTTCATCCCTGCGTCCTGCATCGAGCATTGCCACGATGGCGGGCAGGTCAGCTTCGGCACCTTCATAGTCGCCCTGTTCGACCTTGTCCTGGATGGTCGACCAGTTTCGCCGCAGTAGGGACACGTCTTCGACCAACCCTTCGCTCAGGGCCTGGTTCACACGGGGTTCGACCTGAGCCTGTTTGCGCATCCATTCGATCAGGCCGGGCGGCGGGCCATCTTGGTCTTCGGGTGCCTCTTCGGCGGTTTCCTTGGCCTTCGCCTGCGCGGCTTTTGCGGCCTCCAACTGCGCGCGGATCGTGGTCAGTTGCGCGGTGGCGCTGGTTTTGTCGCCTGCTTTGATCGCGACACCAACAGCCGCCAACGCTCGCAGGATTTCCGAAGCCGCATCGCGGGACTCCAGCAGACCTGCCTGGCTTTTGAAGTTCTGGACCAGTTGCGCCAACTTGAGCATCTGCGGATCGGGTGGCGGTGGGGCCTCTGGCGGTGGCGGGGCGGTTTCGGGTTCTTTCGGGGCGGACACCTTGGCCAGAGCAGACTCCAACTGATCCGCGCCCTTGGTCGCGACGTCGGTTTTGCCCGCTTTCAGCGCGGTATCGACCTTGGAAAAGGCAGTCATCAGCTTTTCTGCCGTGGGACCGCCAACCGCTTCGATCTTGGCCCGGATCGTTTCCAGCCTGTCGGCCAGCGCGTTTTCAGGCATCGGGGCGGGTGTTGGTTGAGATTCTTGAACCTTGGTCAGCGCTGCTTCGATCCGGTCCAGCATGCTGTCCGCTGCTTCCAGTTCCTGCGCTTTCAGATGTCCGGCTGCCTGTTTCAGGGCAGGCACCAGTTTTTCGACAATAGGCTTGGGGGCCGCAGCCAAGGCCGCCTGCGCCGCCTTGATGCGGGCCACGATGTCCTCGGCACTCAGGCCGCCTGTCGGTTCGGGTTGCGGCTCCTGCTCGGGCGCGGGTTGCATGTCATCGTCATAGAGGCTCGGATCGTCCGGCAGGTCCTCGATGTCGGACTCCACCATATTTCCATCGGCATCCATGATTTCGATGTTCAGCGTGACCTTGTTGGCCTTCAGGAACTTTTTTAGCGACTTCGCCATGGTTGGCACGACCACGTCGCAGGTCAGCTGCATCACCTTGCCATCGACGAAACACGTGCCAAACGCCGCGCGTTTGCCGGCACCCTCAGATTTGGCGGCCTTTCCCAACGCCTTGGCCGGGCGTTTTCGATGCAGAGCGAAATAGTGTTCCTTGACGTCTTTGCCCGGATTGAACGCGAACGGAAGCGGGTTCTTCCGTGCGAGCTTCACCATTTTCTTAAGTTCCGGGCCTTCCAATGCAAATTCGGACATGTGCGCCTCTGAAGTCTGAAATTGACCTCACGTTAGCGTCAATTTCGCCAAGCGCCTATTGGTAATGTATTTTTTTCATTCGCCGCAGGGTTGAAGGGGGTCTTGTTCAGAGTACGAATGAACTTCGACAGGAGCAACACGGGTATGAAACCCGTCACGCCAATCAGCACAGTCTTTGTGGTCAGTGCGCTGGATATGATCTTGAAATCTAAGGGGAAAATCTGGCGGACCGAGGAGGATTCGAACCCCCGACCCCTTGATTCGTAGTCAAGTACTCTATCCAGCTGAGCTATCGGTCCGCTGAGGCCCTGCATGTATCCAGTGCGTTCGCGGTTTGCAAGCCGAAAAACCGCAAAAAGTGCGGCTGGGTGCGAGAACCTACAAGGTGCCGTCATCCTTGGGCAGACGAATCTCAAAAACGGTGCCGGTTTCATCACTGCGCTGAAGCGTCAGCGTCCCACCATGGCCCCGCACCAGCTCTGCGGCGATGGCAAGGCCCAGGCCCGACCCGCCTTTGCGAACGCTGCCCTGAAAGGGTGTGAACAGGTTGTCCCGTGCGCGGGCTGGCAGGCCGGGACCGTCATCCGAGACTTCGATGCACCAGTGATCCTCGGCCTCCTTCGCACGCAGAGTTATCCGTCCGCCGTTTCCTGCAGCGGTCAATGCCTGACGTGCATTTCGAACGAGGTTCGTAATCACACGGAACATCTGTTCGGGATCGGCGCGCAATAACAGGGGGGAGGGCACCTGTGAGTCGAATGTGATGGCGTCCGCACCCTCGGCCAGGCATTCGCTGGCGAAAACGTCGTCAACGATTTGGCAAAACGGGAACACGGTTAGCGTCGGTGCGGGTTCTTCGGCCCGGCCAAAGGCCAGCGTGCTTTCACACAGCGACACGGCGCGGGTGATCGAGCCCACGAGCTTGGGGGCCATGCGCCGCACCAAAGGGTCTTCGCTGGCTTCGATCCGGTCGGTGAACAGCTGGGCCGAAGTCAGGATGTTGCGCAGATCGTGGCTGACCTTGGCGACCGCGCCGCCCAGCTGCGCCAAACGCTCCCGCTGCTTCAGAGCTTGCGTCAGTTCGGTTTGCAACTTCTGCAACGCCTCTTCGGCTTCGCGCAATTCTCGCACGCTGGCGTTTGGTTGGATGATACCGCGCGCATCCTCCGGAGCCGCGGCATAGCGTTGCATGTAGTCAACGACCCCGTTGATCGGGCGCACCATGAGTAAGCGCACCGCGATAAACAGTAGAACTGCAGTGAAGACCGAGATCACAGCGGACAGCACGAGAATCCGCAACCCATAGTCGATCATCGCGGCCCGTAGCGGGCCGCTTTCCATGGTGATTTCGATCAACAACCCGGCCTCGCGCACAGGTGCGCCGATGACCCGGATCACAGCGTTTTCCGGTTCGAACAGCCGACCTATTGCGTCGCGGATAAGGGTCACGGCACCTGGATCTCGGAGGTCGAACGTGTCTGTAATGGGCGCAGGGATAGGCGAGGCGAGCATCAATTGCCGCACCTCGTCCCGGCGCAGCACGACGTTGTAGACTCCCGCGTTCTGCAGCAGCTCCGCTTCCAGATCCTCCGACAGCATGTCATCGGCCAGCAACGCGAGCGACGCAATTTGCGCCCGTTCCAGCCGGGTCAGCAGGTAATCCTCGCGGAAACGGGCAATGGACGGGACGAAGATCAGGACCTCGGCCAGCATGACGAACACCGTCGTCAGGATCAGAAATCTGCCCGAGAGCGAATTCAGCATCTGGATCTTCCGGGTCGCGGGTCGGTCAGGGCAGCATCCTCTGCACGAACCCGACCATCCTCTTTACACGTGGACTGTCAAACAATTTGGGCGAAAAATACGCGCCTGCGGCGCGTTTGGAAAGCTCCCCATAGGTGGGGTAGGGCGAGACCATGGCAGAGATCTGGCTCATCTTCATGTTGTTGGCGATGGCCAGCGCCCAAAGGTTGATGGTTTCACCCGCCTGATGCCCAACGATAGAGGCCCCAACCGGGCGGCCCTTGAACACCATTACCTTGATGAAGCCCTTGGTTTTTCGTTCGGCAATCGCCCTGTCATTATGGGCGAAATCGAAGCGCGCGACCTCCAGCCGATCGCCGTGCTGCGCGCGTGCCTCGGCCTCGGTCAGACCGATCTGGGCCAGTTCCGGGTCAGTATAGGTAACCCAAGGGATATGCGACGTTTTCGCCTTGGCCGGAAGGCCGAACAGGGCCGACCGGATGATGACACCGGCGTGATACCCCGCGACATGGGTGAATTGTAGGCCGCCGGCAACGTCGCCGATGGCATAGACCTTGCGATTTGTGGTGCGCAGCGATGCATCCGTCTGGATGCCTGTGCGCGTTGTTTCGATCCCGGCTGCGGACAGGTTCAGGTTTTCGGTATTTGCCTTACGTCCGATGGCCAGCAGAAGATGAGAGCCTTCGAACCGCTGCCCTTCTTTTGTCGATACGGCAACGCCCTGCGCGGTCTTTGCCACGCCTGAGACCATGGCGTTTTCGACGATTTCCACGCCGTCGTCCCGCAGGCTATCCAACACGACTGCGGCCAGTTCTGGGTCGTCACGCCCCAGCGCTTTGGCCCCTTCGATTACAGTTACCTTGCTGCCCAGACGTACATGCGCCTGCGCCATTTCCATGCCAATGGGGCCACCACCAACGATCAGCAGATGATCGGGGCGCTCGCGCTGATCAAACAGGGTTTCGTTGGTCAGGTAGGGCACATCGTCCAGCCCGGGGATCGGGGGCACCAAAGGAGCAGACCCGGTGGCAATCACGATGCGCCGCGCTGTGATCTTATTGTCCCCCGCCAGAACCTCGGTCGGCGACACGAAATGGCCGAACTCACGGATCACGCGAACGCCAAATCCTTCGAAGCGTTCCTGACTGTCGACAGGCGCGATTTGCGCGATGACTTCGGCCACATGTTCCATGGCGCGGGCATAATCGGCCTCGGGCGCGTCATTCGGCGTGCCAAACACCTGTGAGTGCCGGTGCGCATGGGCGGCTTTGGCGGCAGACAGCAGGGCCTTGGACGGGACACAGCCATAGTTCAGGCAATCGCCACCCATTTTGTGACCTTCCAGCAGGATCACGTCCGCGCCCATCTGGCTGGCCCCGGCAGCAACCGACAACCCGCCAGATCCGGCACCAATGACCAGAAGATCGGTCTTCAGAGTGTTCATTCGCCCAATTCCCGATTGCCCCGCAGGGCCTTCACAACAATGGGCAGCGCGGCCAGCGCACACAGTCCCAGGATTGGCCCGATGATATGCGGTTCCCAAAGCAAGGACAGGTCCGGGTTTTCGCCCCGGTCAAACACCGATCCCAATCCCACGCCAATCCATGTGAAGACCAGCGCGCCGGGAATGATGCCAAAAAACGTGGTGAACACAAACCGGCCAAGGCTGACGCCGACCATGGCAGGCAGCAGGTTTGCAACGAAAAACGGCACAGCAGGCACAAGGCGCATGAGGAACAACACACTCAACTCATTCTCGCGCAGGCCATCACGGATTTTCTTCATTGTTCCGGTTGAGGAATCAAACCGCGCTGACAGGGACTCCCCGAGGCCAAGGCGCGCGGCGAGGAAGATCAGGCTGGCCCCAATGGTGGCCGCCGTCACGTTCAGGAAAGTCCCCATTCCAAGCCCAAACAGAAACCCTCCGGTCATGGACGCCACCGCCGCGCCGGGCAAGGAAAACGCTACAATCGCAACATAGGCCGCCACAAACAGCGCAACCAGCACGACATAGTTACTGTCCCGGAAGGCCAGCAGCGCCTCGCGGTTTTCGCGCAACGTGTCAAAGCTCAGCAAATCTCCCAATGCCCACGCGCCTACCAGTGCTGCCAGAACAATCATGGCCAGCGGCAGATGCCGGAACAGGGTGCGCTTTGGCATGGACGGGGTGGGCTCGGTCGTTTGCGTCATGATATGTGTACCGGGTTATCTAAGGGCCTGTTAAGGCGTAGATGTGGCTTGCGCAGCCCCGAAGGCAGGGCGATCACGCGGCCTTGATCCGGGGTGACGCAGGATGGGCGTATTGAAACATTTCGCCTGCCCTCCCAAATAACTGCGGTGTCCGGTCGCTTTGGGCTGATCCGGGGTTTGACTTCTACCGGATCGGGCATTACAGCACGGGCTTCAACGCACATGACGGGAGGCGATTCCGCGCCGTACCCGACCGCAAGACTGGAGACGGAGCGATGAAACGCACCTTTCAACCCTCGAACCTGGTTCGCAAACGCCGCCACGGTTTCCGCGCACGCATGGCCACCAAGGCCGGGCGCAAGATCCTGAACGCCCGCCGCGCGCGTGGCCGCAAGTCGCTGAGCGCGTAACGCCAGACGACCCGCAAAGGGTTACACACATGACACCGCCGGAGGGTCCCGTTGCAGGCACTGCCACAGACGGAACCGCATCTCTGGCGGTTTCTGATTCGCGCAAGCCTGCTGGCACTGCGCTGATCACGCTGACCCAGCGCGCGGATTTTCTGCGCGCGGCCCGTGCCAAATCCGCCAAAACGCCATCGCTTTTTCTGCAGGCTCGCCGACGCAAGTCGGGCGAGGCTGAAGGGCTGCGCGTCGGCTATACCTGCTCCAAGAAGGTCGGGAATGCCGTTGCCCGTAACCGGGCGAAGCGCCGCTTGCGCGAAGCTGCGCGCGCAGTGCTGCCGCGTGCAGGGCATGTTGGCTGGGACTATGTGCTGATCGGTCGAGCTGGGTCCACAGCTGCACGACCGTTCGACCTGCTCTTATCTGATCTGGAAGGTGCCCTGACCCGGTTGCACGGCGACGGATCATGAGCCCCATGGCCCATATTGTTGCCCTGCCAGTTCGGTTCTACCGGCTCGTGCTGTCCCCCTTGCTGGGACAGAACTGCCGGTATCAGCCGACCTGTTCGGCTTATGCGCTGGAAGCGTTGGAAAAGCATGGTGCGGTAAGCGGCGGCTGGCTGGCAATCAGGCGCATCTCGCGCTGTCACCCTTGGGGTGGAACCGGTTATGATCCGGTGCCAGAGCGGCGCGACGGATGACAGACACCGAAGAGAGGCGTGGCAGTACCTATCTGATTGCCGTGATGGCCGGGCTGACTGCCATAGGTCCGTTTTCCATCGACGCCTATCTGCCCGCCTTGCCGATCATGGCCGAAACGCTGGAGGCCTCGGATAGCCTGCTGAAGCTTACGATGTCCGTCTACCTGCTGGGCATTGCATTCTTTCCGCTGATCCTGTCGCCTTTGTCAGACGCCTATGGCCGCAAACCTGTGCTTAGTTTGGCACTGCTGGGCTACGCGCTCACGTCCGCGGCCTGCGCCATGGCGCCAAGTGCCGAGGCGCTGATTCTGTGCCGTTTCCTTCAGGCAGCAGCAGGTGGCGTGGTGATGACCGTCGCCCGGGTTGTGGTTTCAGACCTTTATTCCGGCGACGCGCTGAGCCGGGCGATGAGCCAGGTGATGTTGATGTTCACCATCGCGCCGGTGATTGCGCCGATCATTGGCGGCGCTCTGCTGGAGGTGGCTGGGTGGCGGGCGATATTCTGGGCGCTGGTGGTGTATGGTTTGATCGGGTTCCTGCTGGCGCTGACCCTGTCTGAAACGCTCGCCACGGATCGGCGCACGCCTTACAACCTGACAGCCTTTCGACAGGGCTACTTGGAGATTGCGCGGTCTAAGGCTGCGCGGCGGTATTTCTACCTGACCTTCTGGTCGGCGGTGTTCTTTTTCGCGATGCTCACATCGGCCCCTTACATCTATATGGATCAATTCGGGTTCAGTCCGCTTCAGTTTGGCTATGTCTTTGCCGCGATTTCTGGCGCGGCATTCTTCGCCAATATGCTGAACGCGCGGTTGGTCATGCGGTTTGGGTATGGCCGGATGTTGTCGGTGACGGTGCTGAGTTTCATCGGTTGGTCCGCTGCCATGGGGCTGGTGGCAGTCACTGGGCTGGGTGGTCCATGGGGCGTGCTCGCAGTGATGATCTGGCTGATGGGCGCGTTTCACATCCTGTTTTCGAACATTATGGCCGGGGTGATGCATCAGGTGCAGAACCGGGCAGGGGCCTTGTCAGCGGTGCTGGCACTGTTTCGCTTTGTCGGTGGGGCCATCGGTGCTGCAGCGCTGGGGCTGTTTGGGTCTGACCAAGTGATGGGGTTTGCCGTTATTCTGGGCGTGTCATCCGTGATGATGTTGGTGGTGGCCCCGCGCACGCTTCGCCGTGTGGAACAGATCGGCTGAGCCACATTGTTGACTGCTCGTGTGACGCAGCCCCGGACCTGATCCGGGGCCTCAGCCGTTCGGAAACGAGGTCCCGGGTCAAGCCCGGGATTGCGGTTGCGTTCAGGTGCAGCGCGCTTCGAACAGTTTCAGCGCTTTGGCGTCTTCGGCACTCAACGTCGCCTTGCGACTGCGCCACAGAGTGGCCTGTGAGCGCAGGATCAGCCCGTCGGACAGCAGCTTGAGGTGATTGGCGCGCAGCGTGTCGCCGGTGGAGGTGATGTCCGCCACGGCCTCGGCCGTTTCGTTTTTGACGGTCCCTTCGGTTGCGCCCTGACTATCTACCAGCGCGTAATCGGCAACCCCGCCCTCCGTCAGAAACTCGCGCACCAAGCGGTGATATTTCGTCGCGATCCGCAGGCGCATGCCGTGCCGCGCGCGGAAATCGGCGGCGACCGCGTCCAGATCATCCAGCGAGTTCACATCGACCCAGAGCTTCGGCACCGCGAGGATCAGGTCGGCCTGACCAAATCCCATGGGCTGTAGCTGTTCGACCATCTGTTCCCAGAGGGGCAGTTTTTCATGCACCAGATCGGTTCCGGTGACGCCAAGATGTATGCGCCCTGCCGCCAGTTCGCGGGGGATTTCACCCGCGCTCAGCAGCACCAGTGCCATACCGTCGATACCTTCGATCCGGCCCGCATATTCGCGAGCATCGCCTGTGCGTTCCAGCCGAATGCCGCGACGTTCGAACCATTCGAAGGTTTTTTCCATCAACCGCCCTTTGGAGGGCACGCCGAGTTTCAACGTCATGCTGCGTCCTCCTCGATCAGCAGCATCAGACCGGGGCGCAGGACAGCGCCGACAGCCGGGATTTCCGATCCCTGTCCCAGTTGCCGGGTCAGCGCGTCATACCGTCCACCCGTTGCCAGTGGCGGCAGATCCGGGCGGCGTTCGGCGTAGAAGCCGAAGACGAAGCCGTCGTAATACTCCATCGAGGTGCGGCCATAGCTCGCCTCGAAATCCAGCGTATCCACGTCGATACCCCGCCGGGCCATGGCATCGGACCGGCGCCGCAATTGGTCCAGCGCCGGTGAAATCTGCGGTAGGTCCACAGCGATGTCACGTAGTTGTTCCAGCGCAAAAGGGACGGTTTCCTGCACGGCCAGCAGGGCCTCCAGCGCGGTCAGTTCCGTTTCAGAAAGTGGCGGTTCTGCAGCGTCGGCCTTTAGGATCGCGATCCGTGCTTCGACCTCGGCTTTTGTGCGGCGTCCGATCTGGGGGCCACTGTCAGCAAAGGGGTCGGCAGCGTCGCAGAGTGTGGTGCGGGCTGCAGGGACTGGCGTGCGTCCGGCGAACCGGTCCAGCAACGTGCGGAACCGGCGGGGGCGCCAGACGTGCCGCATCAAGGCGGCGCGGCGGCGGTCTGTGGTTTTCAGTCCTCGCACAGCGGCCATCAGGATGCCGATGTCGCCTGTTGCAGGTCGCAGGGGCAGGCCAGAGACGGCATCGCGGATCAGGGCAAAGACTTCGGCATCCGCAGCGGCGGGATTGTCCCGGTCAAAGATCTCGTAACCGACCTGAATGTACTCGTTGTCCCGGTCGGGGTCGAGTTCCTGGCGGCGAAACACCTCGCCTGCATAGGTATATCGCGCCGGTTCCGCCCCATCGGACATATGCATTTGCACGACCGGAACAGTGAAATCCGGGCGCAGCATCTGTTCGCCCTTTAGCGCGTCCGAAGTGACATAGGCACGGGCGCGGATGTTTTCGCCATATAGGTCCAGCAAGGTTTCCGCAGGCTGCAGGATTGGGGTTTCAACAACCTGCGCGCCAGCGGTTTCGAACCGGGCGCGAAGGTCAGCGGCCCAGGTCAGGATTTGTGCGCGGGACGGCATTAGGTCGCTCCGTGATCCGACAGAAGGCTGCGCAGCCGTGCGACCAATTCGGTGCGGGGCACTTCGAACTGGCTTGGGCGTTCTTTCCACTCTTCGAGCGTGGCGTTTTGAGCGATTTGTGCGCCAAGGATCAGGTCCTTGACCTGCACAATGCCCTTTTCCTTTTCCTCGGCCCCTTCGATGACAGCCGCAGGGCTGTTCCGCCGGTCAGCATATTTCAGCTGATTACCGAAGTTTTTCGGGTTGCCCAGGTAGACCTCGGCCCGGATGCCCGCATTTCGCAGTTCTGCGACAATCGCCTGATAGTCGGCCATGCGATCGCGATCCATCACCGTTACGACCACTGGGCCATGCTCGGCGGTCCGTGTCCGTCCCTTCTCGCGCAGGGCGGCCAGCAGGCGGTCGACACCGATGGATATACCGGTGGCGGGGACTTCCTGACCGGTGAAGCGTTTGACGAGATCGTCGTAGCGGCCACCACCAGAGACAGAGCCGAACTGGCGCGGGCGGCCCTTTTCGTCGAGGATTTCAAAGGTCAGTTCCGCCTCGTAGACCGGGCCGGTGTAGTAGCCGAGGCCCCGGACAACAGAGGGGTCGAGGATGATGCGGTCGGAGCCGTAGCCCTGTGCATCCAGCAGAGTTGCGATCTGCTCCAACTCGTCCACCCCGGTCGCGCCGATTTGGGAGCTGCCGATGGCTGCGCGGAGGTTGGTCAGTGTATTGGCCGAGGTGTCTGCGCCGGATGTCAGGAATGCAACCACCGGTTCTGCCTGATCCGGTGACAGGCCAACTCCATCGATGTAGGCACCCGACGCATCGAGTCGCCCTTTGCCTAACAACTCGCGCACACCGGTTTCGCCAACCTTGTCGAACTTGTCGATGGTGCGCAGGACGTCGTCGCGCTGGGTGTCGTCAGACAGGCTCATGGTTTCAAGCACACCGTTCAGGACTTTGCGGTTGTTGATCCGGATCAGGTAGTCGGTCCGGTCGATGCCGACTGCCTCCAGAGTGTCGGACAGCATAGCGCAGATTTCGGCATCCGCGGCCATGGACGCGCTGCCAACCGTGTCGGCGTCACATTGGTAGAACTGCCGGAACCGGCCCGGCCCAGGTTTTTCGTTGCGCCAGACGGGGCCCACTGCGTAGCGGCGATAGGGGGTCGGCAGGTCGTTGCGGTGTTGGGCATAGACGCGGGCAAGTGGCGCTGTCAGGTCATAGCGCAGCGCCATCCAGTCGCCGCGCCCGTCCTCGTCTGCCTCTTGCCAGGCGAAGACGCCTTCGTTGGGGCGGTCTACGTCTGGCAGAAACTTGCCCAACGCTTCGACCGTTTCAACGGCAGAGCTTTCCAGCGCGTCGAAGCCGTAGCGATGATAGACGCTTGCAATGGTGCGCAGCATCTCGGTGCGCTGGGTCACCTCGGCGCCGAAATAGTCACGGAAACCCTTGGGCGTCGCTGCCTTGGGGCGGGGCTGTTTCTTGGGCTTGGCCATGCGCCTGTCCTGCCGTGTGTGGTGTCGCGGCGGGGTCTAGCCCATGGATGGGAGAGGGGCAAGGTAGGGTGGACGGATGTGCGGCGCTCCTGCTGCGCAGATCGCCCCGCCCGCCGTCCCATTGACGCGTTAGATGTCGGTGAAATCGCCACCGCGGCCCTTGCCTGCGGCAAAGCGGGCTGCTCCGGCGCGGCCTTCGGCGGCGAAAGCGAAAGCGGACCGCCACTCGCGTTTCAGTCGGGCGGCCAGGTCTCCGGGCGGCATGCGTGCGGATAGATGGTCTGCGCGCATGCAGCCCTGGGGAAAGCGGGTCAACTCGCTGGCTATGGATTGGGTCATGGCCAGCGCCTGACCCGGAGGACAGATGCGGTTGGCAAAGCCCAATCGGAGTGCTTCGTCAGCAGGCAAGCGGCGACCGGTCAGAATCAGATCGTTGGCCTGTCCCTGGCCCAGTAAGGCAGGCAGGCGGATCGTGCCGCCGTCGATCAGGGGCACACCCCAGCGACGGCAATAGACACCGGCATAGGCGGTTTCGGCCATGACGCGCATGTCGCACCACGCCGCGAGTTCCATGCCGCCTGCGACGGCGGGGCCTTCGATAGCGGCGATCACGGGTTTCGTCAGCATCAGGCGGGAGGGGCCCATGGGACCTGGGCGGGGATCGGTCATGGGGTTGGACCAGTCTTCGGGCAGGTCGATTTCTGCCATCCAATCGGTTGCGA
>JBFOMB010000181.1:0-18582 GCA_040830545.1 Paracoccaceae bacterium
CCTTGCCCATGGGCTGAAATGGCCCCCTGTTTTTCCATCCTCCGGTTTTCCTCCAGTGCACAGGGGGCAATCTGGGCGCCATCCCCCGCCAAAACCCCCGCCACGTCCCAGTCCCGCTCAGCAAAAGGCCGGGCGACAAAAAACCCGTCACCGCCATTGTTCCCGGGTCCGCACAAAACAACAGCTTTGTGCTTTGCCTCATGCGCTTGTGCTTCAAGCTCTGGCCATTCTTCGAAGACGGCTTCCACAACACCACGACCGGCGCGTTCCATCAGCTCCAGGCCTGTAACCTCACTGCGCGCAATTGCAGCCTGTTCGATTGCCCGCATCTCAGCGCTGGTCAGCAGTTCGGTCATGGTCGAAACTCTCGCGATTCAATTTCGCACAAAAATTAGGCAAAGCGATCATGATTTGCGCACGTCCCGTCGGGTGCCTCGTCAATCCTCCGCCAAAAGAGCCTATCCGATAGACGCCCACCTTAGGAAGTGGTGAGAGGCGATGGACAGGGTTCACGAGGAGATCCCCCATGAAAAAAATCGAAGCGATTATCAAACCCTTCAAGCTCGACGAGGTGAAGGAAGCGTTGCAGGACGTGGGCGTACAGGGCCTGAGCGTGATCGAGGTCAAGGGATTTGGCCGCCAGAAAGGGCACACCGAACTGTATCGCGGTGCGGAATACGTGGTGGATTTCCTGCCCAAGGTGAAGATCGAGGTCGTTCTGGACGACGATCTGACCGATGCCGCGCTGGAAGCGATCATCGGTGCTGCAAAAACCGACAAGATCGGCGACGGCAAGATTTTTGTCAGCGACGTCGAACAGGCCATTCGTATCCGGACCGGAGAAACCGGGTCGGACGCGCTCTAAAGAATTAAGTGTTTCGAAAGAAAGGGACGAAGTAATGAGCAAGGACGCAGTTCTTAAGCTGATCCAGGACGAGGATGCGGCATATGTCGACATCCGTTTCACTGACCCGCGTGGCAAGCTGCAGCACGTGACAGTGATGTCGGATCAGGTGGACGAGGACTTCCTGGAAGAGGGCTTCATGTTTGACGGCTCCTCCATCGCGGGCTGGAAATCCATCGAAGCATCGGACATGAAACTGATGCCCGACACCGAAAGCGCATATGTTGATCCGTTCTATGCGGAAAAAACCATCTGCCTGCATTGCTCGGTGGTTGAGCCCGACACCGGTGACGCCTACGAGCGTGACCCGCGCGGCACCGCTGAAAAGGCCGAGGCGTACCTGAAGTCCTCTGGCATCGGTGACGTCTTCTTTGTTGGTCCCGAAGCGGAATTCTTCCTGTTTGATGACGTGAAGTTCTCCAACGCGATCAACAAGGTGTCCTACGAAGTTGATGCAACCGACGCATCCTGGAACACCGACACCGATTACGAGATGGGCAACATGGGCCATCGTCCGGGTGTCAAGGGCGGTTACTTCCCTGTAAACCCGACCGACGAAAGCCAGGACCTGCGGTCCGAAATGCTTTCGACGATGAAGCGTCTGGGCATGAAGGTCGACAAGCACCACCACGAGGTGGCGTCCTGCCAGCACGAACTGGGCCTGATCTTTGACAGCCTGACCCGTCAGGGTGACGAACTGCAGAAATACAAGTACGTGATCCACAACGTGGCGCATGCTTACGGCAAATCGGCAACCTTCATGCCGAAGCCGATTGCAGGTGACAACGGCACCGGCATGCACGTGAACATGTCGATCTGGAAGGACGGCAAGCCGCTGTTCGCAGGCGACAAGTACGCGGACCTCAGCGACGAGGCCCTGTGGTTCATCGGCGGTATCCTGAAACACGCGAAAACGCTGAACGCATTCACCAACCCGTCGACCAACAGCTACAAGCGCCTGATCCCGGGCTTTGAAGCACCGGTTCTGCGCGCGTATTCCGCTCGTAACCGTTCGGGTTGTGTCCGTATTCCGTGGACCGAAAGCCCGAAGGCCAAGCGTGTTGAGGCGCGTTTCCCCGATCCGTCCTCGAACCCCTACTTGTGCTTTGCCGCTCTGTTGATGGCGGGCCTCGACGGGATCAAGAACAAGATCGATCCGGGTGAAGCCATGGACAAGAACCTGTACGATCTGCCGGCTGAAGAGCTGGAAGGCATCCCAACCGTCTGTGGTTCGCTGCGTGAAGCTGTGGACGCACTGTCGGCGGATCACGACTTCCTGCTGGCCGGTGACGTGTTCACCAAAGACCAGATCGACGGCTATATCGAGCTGAAGATGGAAGAGATCGAAGCGTACGAGCACACGCCGCACCCGGTCGAATTCCAGATGTACTACAGCTGCTGATCTTTTTTTCGATCAAAGCGAAGGGCGTCCTACGGGGCGCCCTTTGTTGTTTGAGAGGGTGACTATCGACCCGTCTCCATGCCCAGGGTCAGTCGCGACAAACGCTCTGCCTCTTCCCGCGCATCGCGCTGATATGGAAGTCGCAACGCGTCGGCCACGTCATGGCGGGTCAGGCCCATATCGTGCAACAGAGCATCATCTTTGTCCAGCAATTGCCTCAACTGACGACGTTTTTTCCATTCCGAACGAAGTGCGGCCCAGTGATCTGAAAGTGCGTGCAACATGGTTGCCTCCTGTGGTCTCGGGTCTGCGGCGGAGTGCCGTTCTGGGACCAAGATGGTCCGATTGGATGCGTAAGAAAAACTAAACATATTGAAGTTTGGGTTTAGTTTTCTTTAATAGAAGCCATGAACAAAGCCACACTCCCCCCGCCATCTGCCACGCTGGACGTGGACGTCCTGCGGTCGGTTGTTGCCATCGCTGAAGAGGGCACAATGGCCGCAGCCGCCGACCGCGTCGCACGTACACCCGCAGCGCTCTCCATGCAAATCCGCAAGTTGGAAGACATGCTGGGCCGCACGCTGTTTGACCGGACGCGGCAGGGTATGACGCTGACGCCCGCCGGAGAGCAGCTGTTGACCTATGCAAGGCAGATGATCGCCCTGAACCGCAGTGCGATCGAAGCGTTTTCATTGCCGGAACTGGACGGTGAGCTTAACTTCGGACTGCTCGACAGTTTTGACGGATACCGGCTGGCACGGGTCCTGTCAGAGTTTTCGTGTTGCCATCCCAAGGTGCGGGTCAACGTGGTGCAAAGCTGGACGGCGAGCATGGCACCGGACCTGGATCATGGCCTTCTGGACTTGGCCGTTTTGTCGCCCGGCGGAACAACAGGCCTGCGGGATACGGATCTGATCTTGCACGATGATCCGCTGGCATGGATCGCCAAGGAAGGTGGGAGGGCCGCGCAGCAATCGCCCGTGCCTCTGGCCATGGCCGAAGAGGGGTGTGCGTGGCGCAAACGCGTGACCGAGGCGATGGCGCAGCAAAGCGTACAGGGGCGCGTGGCGTTTGAAAGCAACGTGGATATGGGGCAATTGGCGGCTGTTCGGGCTGACCTCGCGGTTGCGCCGATGCCGTCCTGTTATCTGGAACCGGGCATGATCGATCTGACGGGCCGCCCAGGATTCCCGTTTCTGGGGCAGTCCTATCTGGTGCTGCGCCTGGGGCCTTCACCGTCGATGCCGGTGCGCGCACTGGCTGCGCGGGTGGCGGAAAGTTACGGCAAGGCATTCGAGCCCCAAAACACCCCCTGAAACGAAAAACGCCCAGGGCGGAACCCTGGGCGCATTGAACCATCAAAGTGGTCTGGAGTATTAGTGGCGATCAGCCAACCAGTTCGATGCCCGAGAAGAAATAAGCAATCTCAACCGCTGCAGTTTCCGGCGCGTCCGAACCGTGGACCGAGTTTTCACCGACGGATTCGGCAAATTCCGCGCGGATGGTGCCAGCAGCGGCGTCAGCAGGGTTAGTGGCGCCCATGACTTCGCGATTTTTGGCAATGGCGTCTTCGCCTTCCAGAACCTGCACAACAACCGGTGCGGAGGCCATGAATTCGCACAGTTCGCCGTAGAACGGACGCTCGGCGTGCACTTCGTAGAATTTGCCGGCCTGTGCCATAGTCATGTGGATACGCTTTTGTGCGACGATCCGCAGGCCGGCTTCTTCGAACTTGGCGTTGATTTTGCCGGTCAGGTTGCGGCGGGTTGCGTCGGGTTTGATGATGGAAAACGTGCGTTCCAGAGCCATGGCTGGGGTCTCCTGAATAGGTGAAGGGGCGCGGCCCCGGTGATCGGCGCCCCGGTAACATGCGAGTTCCACTTTGGAAAGAGGCTCATTGCCTCGGTTCGGGTCCAACCCGCGAACGAGCGCGGTGTTTGAACACAGGGTGAGGGGTGGTCACGTTTTCTCCGTCACTTTCCGAGTGGATCGGGTATAGTTGCACCAAAGGGGGGACGTGACATGCAGAACCTGACACGGCGACAGCTTACAATGGCATCCAGCGCGGCGCTTGCGGTTGCGGCCATGCCGAAACCAGCGCGGGCGCAATTGCCACCCAACACGCGCGTCCACGTGATCGACATGGGCAACGCGCCGTTTTTTGACCGGGCGCAAAGTCCGACAGGACTGGACGGAATGAATGCCTGTACCCAACCGAACCATAAGTTCCTGGACAGTTTGACCTATGCCGGGGTCGATACGGTGATCCGCTATTACTCGGACACCAACAATGCAGGCCTCAATTGCAAGAATGTAACCCGACGCGAACGCGATGTGCTGAACGATCATGGGTTGGCGCTGTGTATCGTTTATCAGCACGAAGGACGGGCCAAGAACCGCTATACAGGCGCGCGGGCTGATCAGGACGCGCGATTCTGCTTGGAACGCGCACGCGCGATCGGACAACCCGAAGGGTCCTCGATCTATTTCGGTGTGGACTCTGATGCAGCACTCAATAGCGATCAGGGGGTTCTGGACTATTTCCGCGAGGTGAATCGGATCTTTGGCGGGCGTTACCGTGTCGGAATCTATGCCGCTGGCGCGCGGTGCCAGTTGATACGGAATGCGGGTCTGGCCGAGTATTTCTGGGTACCCGAAGCCCCGGCCTGGGCCGGAACGCGGGATTTCATGAACACCGGCAACTGGACCATGTACCAGAACAAGACGGACATTCATCACAGCCTGCTGACCCGCGACATGGATCAACCGCTGGCGATTGATACTGACATCCTGAACCCTCTGGTGGGGGATACAATTGGCGCATTCAGGGGGGATGGCAGCATTGTGCGGTACGATCCCATGCGGCTGGACGCAATTGCGCGGACACGGAAATGGGTCACGCAGGATCAGTTGGACATCTACTATGAACCCGACGACGAACAGATTGCCCATGCCTGTATCGCCCGCATGGTACATGTGCTGGAGGATCTGGACGGTTGGGCGCTGGTCGACATTGACGAGGATGGCTATGGCGACGGGTTCTGCCGGTCGGACACTTTGGCGGATCTCGGCTCAATGCCACGTTGGCGGCGGAGCAGTTGCAAGCCGATGAAAATCTGACGCGCCGCTTTTCGCATGCGTAACTGCAGCCCCGGACCTGATCCGGGGCCTCGGATCAAACAACCACAACGAGGTCCCAGGTCGAGCCCGGGACTGCCGGATCGTGTTTGGGTGCGGTCGCGTTTTGGTTAGCAGGTTTATCCGGAATAGGCGGCCAGCGCTGCATCCGCGACTTCTGGTTGACCGGCAGCATCCATCATCACCATTCCCTCGACCAACACCAGCAGATGCGCAGCACAACCTTCGGGGTCCGGATCATCCGCAGGTAGGCGAGAGCGAATCCATCCCACGAAACCCGCCATGATCGCGGCGCTGGTTTGGGCGTGGGCGGATTGACCACGTGCAGCCTCGGCCAGAATATCGAACCATAGCTGTGTATAGGGTCGCATCGCAGGATTTCGCATCAGGCCCGCAACCTCAGTCAAGCAGGCCACGCGCGATGTGCTGGGGCCGGGGGGCAGGGCGGTTGTCAGGTTCTGCGTCAGGTCCGCAGCGATGAAGGCCAACAGATCGGCAATCAGCTGTTCCTTGTTGCCAAAGTGATAGATCAGCATCCGATCTGATGTGCCCGCAGCGCGCGCCAGTGGTCGCAGGCTCAGCCCGGTGATTCCATGCTCTAGCGCGTGCGCTGCCAGTTTTGGCATCCATTCTGATTTTTGTGACGCAGAATCCATCAAAGCCCTTGTAGCGAGTGCTACATTCATTTATGTGTGTAGCGACTGCTACAGCCAAGTTCGTTTCCGTTCAGAAGGATGTATCGAAATGACGATCCAAGAGCTACTCCCGATCCTGTCACTGGTGTTGGTTCTGGCACTGACCTTGCCGCAGCTGTTTGGCGCAGCTCAGAAACCCGGATTGTGGCGGCTCCCAGCCGCGCTGAGCATTGCGTTCGCGATCTTCTCCGTCATGACCATCATGGTCGAGGGTCCGCTGGGGTTCTGGGCCAATCATTCGCAGGATTTCTGGGGCAACCAGGTCTGGATTGATCTGCTACTGGCTGTCGCCTTGACCTGGACCCTGATCCTGCCCCGTGCACGGGCGCAAGGCATGTTTCTGGGCGGATGGTTCATCTTCATGGTGACGACCGCATCGATTGGCTTGCTGGCTATGCTGGCGCGGCTTTGGTACTTGGAAGAACGTCGCGCCTAGCGCGCTAATTTGTTCGCTTCACGGTCAGCGCGACACTGCCTGCATTGTTTCCGTAAAACCGCCACGCATCGTTCGGATAGGCATACAGGTATCCACTTTGTTTCGGTGTAAAATCAGGTTTGTACAGCCCGATCCTTATGGTTTCATGAGGCACAAGGTTCTGTTGATTGTTAACGCCTGACCCGCCTGCAACAACGCCCATCAGCGTGAACCAAGGCTGATCAGGATCCCGACGTGAAAACCCGTTGTTTGCATGCTCCCCGGTGGGAAGTTTGCGCAACAGACCTCTGTAAAGCTCAAAAGGTGCGGACCCGCCCGCGCGCAGGGTTCGCGAAAATCCACCTTCTCGCCCGCTACCGTCCGGACCGCAGCGAATGCTGGAATCCAGCCACTCGCCTTCGGCGTTCATGTCGTAGGTTTGGCCAGCAAACAGGTAGAGGCCGGTTCGAGACCAATGGTCCCGGGCATGGATGCGCACGGTTTCTTCTTCCCAGACATCCAGCGTCTTTGTCGGCCAGTAATTACGTTCAATCAGGGCCGGGGAGTTGACCCGGTCGATGACCTTGGAATGGATGTCGTCAGGCAGGGCGTTGTTGGCTTTGAGTTTCAGCGGAGGGACGGACCTGGGGCGAGTCGGTCTGTTGGCAAACACCCCGGCCACGGAATCATGCAGGATACTTCGATGATCCTCGCTCAGCTGATTCACGGCACCCGGACGGATCGCCATGCCTTTGGCATTTGCTTCGTCCAACATCCAACGCAGCGTGATGTCCCCCAGACCATCGTCGCCATAGCTTCCCCCAACATCGCCATGAACCCCGGTGAACCAAACCTGCTTTAGTGTCGTGCTTGGGGCCGATTTGGTCCAAAGCGTGGGGGTGAAATCCAACCGCATTTCGTCGATTGCCACAGCGTGGCACGCGGTGCGGACGCTTGGGCCCAGCGCCGTGTCATGAAACTTGTGCCCCAAGAGGTTGCCTAGCACCAGCTTGGTCAGGCCCAGATCATCCGGAATACCCAAGGCTCCTACCGTGTCCCATACGCCAAGGAAGTGAATTGGCACACCATGCCGGGTGCCAACGGATGGTGTCTTGTCCGGCGAGAACCAGCGGCGCAACACAAATTCCGGAACCTCCTGAGAGGCTAGGCCATTGGCCGAGACCTGGCGCTTACCTGTCTGGTATCTGCGCAAGGCTTTTTTGACCTCGGCCCATTTGTCTCTTTCGGTCAAAGTCGGCTCAGAGAAGTCCAGCAAGCCCTGGCTCGCCATCAAACCCGCTAAACTGCGTACCGTGTAGGCCCCTCGGCTAAAGCCGAAAAGGAAGATGTTGTCGCCAGCGGTGTAGGTTTCCGCCAACCACTTGTATGCGCTCTCGATATCGTTTTCGAGGTCCAGACCAATCGCGCCGCCCAAGGCGCGTTTGATCGCGCCGCCGCTGGTGCCCACACCTTCGCGGTAATAGCTTTTCTGAACGTCTCCCCGCTGATCCTTTTCGGCCAGGATCGCATGGAGTTTCACCACATTTGTGGGTGAAGGGCGCGACCCGTCCTTCTGGCTGCGCGTGTTCCAGGTGCCATCACAACATACAATCAAATTGACCATCAAACCTCTCCACCACTGCTGTGAAGAGGATACCGCATTTCTACCCAATCGCGAAGTGAACAGGTGCGCTGCAACCACAGTTTTCGCCTGTATTCGATGGCTTTCTAAGCAGCAATGAATGCGGTAGAGCCGGGGCATGCTGCGAATTGAGAATATCGATTACTCTGTGGAAGGTCGCCCGCTGTTCGAAGGGGCGAGCGCCACGATTCCCGATGGCCACAAGGTTGGGCTGGTGGGGCGCAATGGGACAGGGAAAACCACGCTGTTCCGCCTCATCCGAGGGGAATTGGCGCTGGAAGGCGGTGCAATCACGCTGCCTAAGCAGGCTAGGATTGGCGGCGTGGCACAGGAAGCGCCAGCTTCTGACGTGTCGTTGCTGGACACGGTTTTGGCAGCGGATACCGAGCGCGCGGCGTTGCTGGCTGAGGATACGGATGACCCGACGCGGATTGCCGAGATTCAGACGCGGTTGGCTGATATTGATGCCTGGTCGGCAGAGGCGCGTGCGGCGTCGATCCTCAAAGGGCTGGGGTTTGACGACGATGAACAGGGAATGCCCTGCTCCGCTTTTTCCGGTGGCTGGCGGATGCGGGTGGCCTTGGCAGCTGTTCTCTTCGCGCAGCCCGATTTGTTGCTGTTGGACGAACCGACCAACTATCTGGACTTGGAAGGCGCGTTGTGGCTGGAAAACTATCTGGCCAAATACCCGCACACCGTGATCATCGTGAGCCACGACCGGGGGCTGTTGAACCGGGCTGTTGGCGCAATCCTGCATTTGGAGGATCGCAAGCTGACCTTTTACCAGGGTCCATACGACCAGTTTGCGCGCCAACGCAGCGAACGTCTGGCGGTTGCTGCGGCCATGTCAAAGAAACAGGATGCCAGGCGGGCGCATCTGCAATCTTACGTGGACCGATTCCGCTACAAGGCGGACAAGGCGAAACAGGCGCAATCCCGGTTGAAGGCGCTGGCTCGGATGCAGCCGATCACCTCGCCGCAAGAGGCGGCGTTGCGCGCGTTTTCATTCCCCGAACCCGAAGAAATGTCACCGCCCATAGTCCAGATCGAAGGGGGCGAAACTGGATATGGCGGACCGCCGGTTTTGAGGCGGCTGAACCTGCGGATTGATCAAGACGACCGGATCGCGTTGCTGGGCAAGAACGGGCAGGGGAAATCGACCTTGTCCAAGCTGCTGAGCGAACGGTTGGCGTTGAGCGCAGGAAAAACCGTGCGGTCGCGCAAACTGCGTGTGGGCTATTTCGCGCAGCATCAGGTGGATGAGCTACACATCGACGAAACCCCGCTGGATCATCTGCGACGGCTGCGGCCCGAAGAGACGCCAGCCAAGCTGCGCGCGCGGTTGGCGGGTTTCGGACTGGGTGCGGCGCAAGCGGAAACTGTGGTGGGGCGTCTGTCGGGAGGGCAGAAGGCACGTCTGAGTTTGCTGATCGCTACCATCGATGCGCCCCATATGCTGATCCTCGATGAACCGACCAACCATCTGGACATCGAAAGCCGCGAGGCCTTGGTCGAGGCGCTGACCGCCTATACCGGCGCGGTTATTCTGGTCAGTCACGATATGCATTTGCTGAGCCTTGTGGCGGACCGGTTGTGGCTGGTGTCGGGCGGGACGGTGAAGCCGTTTGATGGCGATCTGGAAGCATACCGCGTGTTTCTGCTGGGGCGTGACGCACCGGTGGAGAAATCTGGGAAAACCGCAAAACCCAAGCCCAAAAAGCTGTCGCGAGACACGGTGCTGGCCTTGCGGTCCGAGGTGCGTAAGGGCGAGGCGCGGATTGAGAAGCTGACCGAGATGCATCAGAAGCTGAGCGAGAAGCTGGCCGATCCTGAGCTTTACGAGCCGCAACGTGCGAACGACCTGGATGTCTGGCAACGCAAATTTGCTGAGGTCGAGTCCGGTCTGGAACGGGCGGAAGCACTGTGGATGGCGGCAGTCGAAGAACTGGAGGCCGCAGAATCCGGCTGAGCACGAAGGCAATTCGTCAACGAATTGCGTGCGATTTATGGATAAATCGCATTCCTGACCGAGCGTGCAAAATACCCGTTGACGGCCCGGCACACTTGCCCTATTCCGCATGTCCACGCGGTTGTAGCTCAGTTGGTTAGAGTACCGGCCTGTCACGCCGGGGGTCGCGGGTTCGAGCCCCGTCAACCGCGCCACATCTTCCCTGCCTTACAGTAAAACGTCCTCGACGATGGCAGAGAAGAACTGGCTTTTGCCATTGACCCCTGCCTTGCGATAGATCGCCGTGCATTGCGCTTTTACAGTGCCTTCGCTGCGTTCGCGAATGTCCGCGATTTCGGAAATTGACAGGCCTTTCAGCAGGAACCACGCAATCTCGGTTTCCGCAGGTGTCAGGCCAAGGTCAGAGAAATGCGTTTCCACAACCTCGGCAAACTGGCCTGAGGTCAGGCGGCGCGCGCGTTCTGCCCGGTGCGACTCGCGGCTGGCACGATAAGCCATGCGCGCACCAAGGATCGCGCCCAGGACAAGGCCAAGCGACGCGCCAAGTTCAATCAGTTCGCGCTGTTCCCATCGCAAGGGCAAGCCCGGCAGGCCAAGGATGGAGGCAAGGATTTCCCACAAAAAATATGCACCACAAATGGCCTGAATGGCGACAACGGTCCAGACGAGGGCGAGGGATTTTGACATGGTGCGGGTCAGTTTGAACCTCCACCGCCGCCACCGCCGCCTCCACCAGGACCGCCACCACCTCCAGGGCCACCCCCACCGGGGCCGCCCCCGGAACCGCCCCCCGGACCGGGTGCGCCGGGCCGGTCGCGGTCGGTTTCGGTGCCCTTGGCAGGCGCTCGCTCTTCAGCGCCGGGAAACGATCGGTCGCGCATAACGTCACCGGTGCGTCGGTCAATTACAATTTCACGCAATGATCCGTTACGCGCTGCCTCGATCAGGATACGTCCCAGCAGAGTCCGACGAATGTCCGTGACCACGTAGCCTTCGGATTCGATGCGCGTGACCACACGATCCGTGACGGAGCCGGCCTGGTTGCTTTGAGCCACTGCCGTACCTGCAGGAAGAGACAGCGCAAGACAAAGGGCAAAGGTCAGTTTGGAACGCATGAGATCCTCGGTTGTGTCTAGAGGATAAGGTTACGCCCTGCGCAGGCTGTCAATCCCGCGCAGAGCTTTTCCGTGAGTGGAGTTCCTCGGTTTTGTCAGCCGCGCCCGCCGCCGCCACCTTCACCGCCGCCGGGGCCTTCGCCACCGCCTGGGCCGCCGCCTTCACCGGGTCCTTCGCCGCCGCGTCCGCCACCGCCCGGGCCTTCACCGCGTCCGGCGCGATCGCCGCCATCACGGTCGCCACGTCCGGAAACGCCCTCCCGGCCACCGGCTCCTGCAGGAACGCCAAGATCGGCAAGTTGATCACCGATGGCTTGTCGATCCTCTTCGGACAGGCTGTCAAAGTCGATGTCGGACAGGGCAACCGTGTCTCCGGAGACAGGGTCAACCACATCGACGTCAGGCAAGCCGCGCCCACCGGGGCCGGGAGGGACGCCTTGTTCAGCCAGCTGGTCGCCGATGCTTTGACGCTGAGCCTCGGTCAGACTGGCGAAGTCGATTTCGGTGACCGGGACGCTGTCACCTGTAATCGGATCAACGACAGTCGGGGGCTCGTCCGCAAGAACGGTAAGGGCCGCAGCGACAAAGGTTGCGGTCAGACCCGCATGGCTGAACAATCTGAATTTCGTGAGGTTCATTGGTTTCTTCCTGTGCTCGTTGGCGTTGTCTTGGTGTTGGGTCTTGGGGGTGGGGCGTTGTGCCCTCACAACACCGAGATGCACGGGAAGAGGCGGCGTCGATATTGGCGAAAAGGGTGGGTTTAGGCCGAATAAACCAAAGTCATATGCCAAATTTCGGCGGGTTTATGGCCCGGAAGCAGGAAAATCCGCTGGCCAATCCTCAAACGGCACATGGCCCCGGACGTAATCCGGGGCCTCTTGGCCGTAGGGGCAGAGGTCCCGGATCAGGTCCGGGACTGCGTTGTGTTTGCTGGAACGGAGCGTCAGCTGGCCGCGCGGGCGGCGCGTTTGCGTTCGTGCGGGTCTAGGTAACGCTTGCGCAGGCGCACGGCGTTCGGTGTCACTTCGACCAGTTCATCGTCGTCGATATAGGCGATGGCCTCTTCTAGCGAGAAGATTGTTGGCGTCGTCAAACGCACTGCTTCGTCAGAACCCGAGGCGCGCACGTTGGTCAGTTTCTTGCCCTTGAGCGGGTTCACTTCAAGGTCGTTGTCACGGGAGTGTTCGCCGATCACCATGCCCATATAGACATCCGTCTGCGCGCCGATGAACAGGCGGCCACGCTCTTCGAGGTTCCAGAGCGCGTAAGCCACGGATTGACCCTGTTCCATGGAAATCAGCACGCCCGCGCGACGTCCCGGAATTGGACCCTTGTGCGGGGCCCAGCTGTGGAAGACGCGGTTCAGCACGCCGGTGCCGCGCGTGTCGGTCAGGAATTCGCCGTGATAGCCGATCAAACCGCGCGACGGGACCAGCGCGATGATGCGCGTCTTGCCGGAACCAGACGGCTTCATCTCGGTCAACTCGCCCTTGCGCGGGCCGGTCAGTTTTTCGATGACCGCGCCGGAGTGATCGTCATCCACGTCGATGGTGACCTCTTCGATCGGTTCCAGCCGCTGACCGTTTTCCTCACGGAACAGCACACGCGGGCGAGAGATTGAGAGTTCAAACCCTTCGCGGCGCATGTTTTCGATCAACACACCCATCTGCAATTCGCCGCGGCCCGCAACTTCGAAGGCCTCGCCACCGGGGGTGTCGGTAACGCGGATGGCCACGTTCTGCTCGGCCTCTTTCATCAAACGTTCGCGGATCACGCGGCTTTGCACTTTCTTCCCGTCCCGGCCCGCCAGTGGCGAATCGTTGATGCCGAAGGTGACCGAGATCGTGGGCGGATCGATAGGTTGCGCGGGCAGAGGCGTGTCGATGGACGGATCAACGATGCTGTCCGCCACAGTCGCCTTGGACATACCTGCCAGGGTGACAATGTCACCGGCCTGCGCCTCGTCAATTGGCTGCTGCGACAGGCCGCGGAAAGCGAGGATCTTCGACACACGAAAACTCTCGATCTGCTGACCGTCGCGGGACAGAGCCTTGACCGTTGCGTTTGTCTTCAGCGTGCCGCTTTCAACGCGACCGGTAAGGATGCGGCCGATAAACGGGTCCGCGCCCAGCGTCGTCGCCAGCATCATGAACGGTTCATCCCGGCGCGCGACCTGCTTGGGCGCGGGCACATGTTCGACCACAAGGTCAAACAACGCGGTCAAGTCCTCGCGCGGGCCATCCAGGCTGTCATCGGCCCAACCGCTACGGCCCGAGGCGTAAAGCGTCGGGAAATCAAGCTGATCGTCATCCGCGCCGAGGCCCACAAACAGGTCGAACACCTCGTCCAGCGCGCGATCCGGTTCGGCGTCGGGTTTGTCGACCTTGTTCAGCACCACAATGGGGCGCAGGCCCAGCGCTAGCGCTTTGGACGTCACGAACTTGGTCTGCGGCATCGGACCTTCAGCCGCGTCAACCAGCAGGACCACACCGTCAACCATGGACAGGATACGTTCCACCTCGCCCCCGAAATCGGCGTGGCCGGGGGTGTCGACGATGTTGATGCGTGTATCATTCCATTCGACCGAGGTCGCCTTGGCCAGAATGGTGATGCCGCGTTCCCGTTCCAGGTCGTTGGAATCCATGGCCCGTTCAGCCACAGCCTGATTTTCCCGGAACGCGCCGGATTGTTTCAGTAGCTCGTCAACCAGGGTCGTCTTGCCATGGTCGACATGCGCGATGATCGCGATGTTACGCAGGTCCATATCTCTAGCCTTTTGCGGAGTTGCGCGGGCCATACCGTGCAGCCGCAGAAAAAGCCAGAGGAAAGACGCAGGTTGTCTTAATGGGGTTAAGCCTGGTTGCGGTTCACCATCAGACGCCGCAGGTTGACGGCATGGGTTTCCCGGATGTCCTTCCGCTAGTCTTCATTGCTGCCGTTGTGGGTGTGATCGTTTATGCGCTGTTTTTTGAGGGGAAGCGCCGGCAACGGGTCACGCCACCAGAACCGCCTGTCACATTGGGCCCACTGCATGAGGCGATCAACCGGTTGCACGACTTGCCTGCTGAAGGTGCCAACAGGGTAGAGGTGGCCCAGATCATGACGACTGTGCCGGACCCGGAAACCTCTGCAAACGAAATCTACGAGGCTTTGCGGAAAGCTTACAGGGGTGGTGTGCCGGTCTTGCAAGCGATGATCTGGCTGGCAGAGCAACCTTGGTATGCCGGGTTGTCGTTTCAACCTGCGCTGCATCGGAACGTCATCAGCTCCGTCCTGTTGAAAGGGAAAGCAGCGGCTAGTCGAGCCTATCTGGATCAAATTGCCGAGCGCGCCTTCGATGTCGTGGGCCTACATTTGGAACCCAACCCAGTGATCGTCATCGGACATGGGGCAAAGCGCATGGCAGACGCGGGCGAGGCTGATCTTGCCGTTCGACTTGAGGCACATCAGGCCGAAGTGCTGTCGGCGCGAGAGACGGCATTGGCTGACTGGCTGTTCACTGAATGGCGGGCGCTGGAGACGACAGATCGTGCAGAAGACTGGACAGCGAGTCAGGCGTTTCGCGCGTCATGGCCATTGTCGCGGCATTTGCCCGGAGCGCCCGCGGCTATAGCCACCTTGATGGCAAAAGCACTGGCGCGCCCGGAAGACCGGTTTCTACGGGCTGTGGGGTTGGCCGCACTTACGGAACTTTTCAATAAAGATAGGGGGATCGACCCGGTCGAGTTGCTGGGACTGACTGTCGAAGCTCTATTGGATTCCGACCTGCGTCTGGCAGAGGTTGGCGTAGATGCTGCACTGGTTCTGTTAGAGATCGCGCCTGCGCAGATTGACGTACCGGCCCTTGCAAAAGCTTTCGCGGCCTGTATCGCCAATGGAGGGGATGCCATCGAGGATGCCGAGGAATTGCGGGCAGAACTGGAGGATGCTTTGCGAGGATAGGCCTGCATTACAGTGGCAGTTCGGTCGTGTCCTTGATTTCTTCCATAACGAAACTGGCGGAAACATCGGACAGCGGCACCTTGGCGATTAACCGTTGATACAGTCGGTCGTACCCCGCCATGTCCGCCACCCGGGCACGCACCAGATAGTCCAGATCGCCGGTCATCCGGTAAACGCCCAGGATTTCCGGCATCGCGCGGGTGGCCGTTTTGAATCGCGTGAGCCAATCGGGGTCGTGGGCGTTGGTGCGCACCTGAATGAACACCGTTAACGGCAGGCCGACCCGATCCGCGTTCAGGATTGTTACACGGCGGCTGATGATGCCTTCACTTTCCAACGCCTTGATCCGCCGCCAGCATGCGTTGCGCGACAGGGCAACCGCATCGCTCAATTGGTCCAGTGACAATGTCGCGTCGCGTTGAAGTTCGCGCAGCAGCTTTTTGTCAGTGTCGTCCGGATTTTCCATTTTTTACAGATACAGTGGAAAAAATCCCAAGTCATCTGCGTTTTTCCGCATCTTTGGGACGAAGTGCCCGGCGCGGGCCCTTAAATTGATGAGACAAACCACCACTCACGGAGCGTTCCCATCATGATTGCCAAGCTGTTCCTGGATCACCCGCGCAGTGTCGATGAAACCTACACCGAACACGCAGCATTTGCGTTCGGGTTTTCCATGCGCCTGTTCGGGGCTGCCTTTGCCGCGCTGGTGCACAGCGTGCTGCCTTTCGCCTTTGAGAAGACGGCCAGCCGTATCGTGGCTGACCTCTATCAGCGGACGCACAATCGTGGGCGTTAATCCCGTTCTTCGGATCAGTCGCCCGCGACTTGGCGGGCATAGTCGTCCGCGTCGAACCATCCCAGCGAGGATTTGACCTTCAGATCCTCGCCCAGGTCCCATTCTTCCCATCCGCGAATGTTCAACGGATTGCCGGTGTTGGCGTCGTGGCCGGTGAAAGTCCAGACATACACCGCATGATCCCCAGCCAGACGGATGTCATCGCAGGTCAGGGTCAGATCAGGCACGTCGGCATAGAACCCGGCGGCCATTTCAGCGATGCCCGCGCGGTTGTCCCAAGGGTCGCCCCGGTTGATCACAATGCGCCCGTCTTCGGCATAGAAAGAGGCCACGGCCTCGGGTGATTTGCTGTTCCAGGCGGCGGTATAGTCGCGCGCTACCTGTTCAAGAGCGTCACGTGTCACTGGCATAAGATGTCCTTTCTTGGGAAATGATCAGGGCTGAATTTCTACTTCACCTTCAATTTCGACCGAGATGTCGAAGGGCAGTGCGGCCATGCCCACGGCAGAGCGGGCGTGACGACCTACTTCGGGACCAAAGACACTCAATATGATTTCGGTGAACCCGTTGATGACCTCCGGCTGTTGGTTGAACCCGGGGGCAGAGTTCACCATCCCCAGAATTTTGACCCAGCCGGTGATCCGGTCCAGATCGCCCAGTTCATCCTGCAGACTGCGCAGTATGGTCAACGCGACCTTGCCCGCCAGCACCTTGGCCTCTTCCGGGGTCACAGTATCGCCCACCTGACCGCGCGGTTGCGACAGCGACCCGTCCGCGTCCACAGGTCCGTGGCCTGAAATCAGAACGCGGTTACCGCGTGTGCTGACCCATGGAAATGGCAGATCCGCGCCGGGCGGCAGGATCAGGGGTTCGGGCAGGATCAGGCCCAGTTCGTTCAGGCGCATATCAATGCGGGACATATTGGTTCTCCGTAACCTTGGACCACAGGCAGAGTGCAGTGAGCCGTCAAACCGGTCAACTGCTACCTGTGGCGGTGGGTCGCGGCGATTTCATAGTTTGTATACCATTGTATGCATTGACTTGCTCGGGTGGCTCGGCTACCCCCTGTCGCAAATTCATCGACAGTTCCCGACGCGTGATCTGACCGGCCCGACATTGGGCCAAAATCCCGCTTGGGGCTGTTTGCCACCGGCTCAGCGCAAGAGGTAGTCCCATGGCCCAATCAAACACGCCTGACATCATTTACACCAAGGTCGACGAAGCACCGGAATTGGCCAGCGCGTCGTTCCTGCCGATCATCCGCCGGTTCGCCAGCGCGGCCGGGATCGAGGTTGGTACCCGCGACATTTCGCTGGCGGGCCGCATCATTGCAACCTTCCCCGAAGGTCTGACCGAAGATCAGCGTCAGAATGATGATCTGGCGGAGCTGGGCGAATTGGTGAAGACGCCGGACGCCAACGTGATCAAACTGCCGAACATCTCGGCCTCGGTCCCGCAGTTGGTGGCGGCCATCGAAGAGTTGCAGGCGCAGGGCTATGCATTGCCGGATTACCCGGAAGACCCGCAAACGGACGAAGAAAAATCGGTCCGTGCGCGCTATGACGCGATCAAGGGGTCGGCTGTGAACCCGGTCCTGCGCGAAGGCAACTCGGACCGGCGTGCAGCGCGGGCGGTGAAGAATTTCGCTCAGAAAAACCCGCATTCCATGGGGGAATGGGTGGCTGACAGCAAAACGCATGTCTCGTCCATGCCTGGGAGCGATTTCCGCGCGAACGAGGTTTCGGCAACGATCACGGCAGCGCAGGCCGGTGACGCACGGATAGAGTTCGTGGCCAAAGATGGCGCCGTGACCGTGCTGAAAGACGTCTGGCCGCTGGAAGAAGGCACCGTGGCCGACGCGACCTATATGTCCGCCAAGGCGCTTGGCGCGTTCCTGGCTGCGGAAATCACCAAAACCAAAGCTGACGGCATCATGTTCTCTTTGCACATGAAGGCCACGATGATGAAGGTCAGCGACCCGATCATCTTTGGCCACGCGGTGAAGGCATGGTTGGGTCCGGTCTGGTCCAAGCATGGCGCAGCGATTGAAGCAGCGGGCGGTAGCGCAAACTCCGGTCTGGGTGACGTTCTGGCAGCCATCGATGGCATGGACAACGCGGCTGAAATCAAGGCCGAGATCGACGCGCTGGACCTGCCGGAAATCTATATGGTCGACAGTGACAAGGGCATCACCAACCTGCACGTGCCCTCTGATGTGATCATCGACGCTTCCATGCCCGCGCTGATCCGTGCAGGCGGCAAGGGCTGGGACAGCACGGGTGCCAAGGGCGACGTGAATTGTGTGATCCCGGACAATTGTTATGCATCCGTTTACGAGGAATCGGTCGATTTCTTCAAAGCCAACGGCGCGCTTAACCCGGCCACGGCTGGTGCGGTTGCCAACGTCGGTCTGATGGCGCAAAAAGCCGAGGAATATGGCTCTCATCCGACCACTTTCGAGGCGGTGGCAGACGGCACAAACCGCATCGTGCTGGCCCAAAGCGACACCCTGCATTCTCCTGATGTGGAGGCCGGGGGTATCTTGCGCGCGTGCACTGTGAAAA
>JBFOMB010000182.1:0-6600 GCA_040830545.1 Paracoccaceae bacterium
CGTGCATCCGTTTGTGGTGCCCAAGCTGATGAACAACGCCGCCGCCAGCCACGTATCGATGGATTTCAACCTCAAGGGGCCGTCGTTTACCGTCTCCACGGCCTGCGCGTCGTCCAATCACGCGATGGCACTGGCGTTTCAGATGGTCCGCTCCGGCGCGGCCCCTGCGATGATCACCGGCGGGTCGGAATCCATGATGTGCTTTGGCGGGATCAAGGCGTGGGAAGGCCTGCGGGTCATGTCCAAGGACGCCTGCCGCCCGTTTTCCGCCAACCGCAACGGAATGGTGCAGGGCGAAGGCGCGGGCGTGTTTGTGTTTGAAGAATACGAACACGCCAAACGGCGCGGGGCCGAAATCCTGTGCGAGGTCAGCGGTTTTGCCATGTCCTCGGACGCGGCGGACATTGTCATGCCATCTAAACAGGGTGCGGCACGGGCCATGGCCGGGGCGCTTGCGGATGCGGGCGTGAACGCGGACGAAGTGGGCTATATCAACGCCCATGGCACCGGCACAGCGGCCAATGACAAAACCGAATGCGCGGCGGTCGCGGACGTGTTTGGTCCCCACGCGGACGAGTTGATGATTTCCTCGACCAAATCCATGCATGCGCACTTGATTGGCGGAACCGGAGCGGTGGAATTGCTGGCCTGCATCATGGCACTGCGCGACGGGGTGGTCGCGCCCACCATCGGTTACGAGGAACCCGACCCTGAATGTGCGCTGGACGTGGTCCCGAACGAGGCACGGGACGCGCAGGTCAACGTCGCATTGTCCAACGCCTTTGCCTTTGGCGGTTTGAACGCGGTGCTCGTGACGCGGCGGGTGTAACCTTGGAAAGTTAGAGGTCCCGGATCAGGTCCGGGACTGTGTCGCATGAGTGGATGGGTCAGTTTTCAACCACATCCACCACGTCATAAGCGGCGGTAAATCCCTTGAGCGACAATTCCAGGTCGATCCGCTGGTCCGGTGCCGGGGCAGGGACCAACGATACAGTTGCTACCGCCCCCCGCTTGAACGCATCCACATCTGCCTGCGTCAGGCCAATCTGCGCCACACAGCCAATCGGATTGCAGAATGTATAGTTGTAACGCTTCGCACCAACGCCATCGACTGCAATGGTCAACTGTGCAGGCAACAGCGCTTCCAACGGCACGATCACCGTCGCCCCGGCGGCCGCTTGCCCACCTTCCTTCAACCGGAACAACGAAAACTCCGCAATGGGATTTCCGCTGTCGTCATTCATGATCTGCAGCATGGAGCACGGATCAACCTCAGCGTCTGTCTTGATGCAGGCCATGTCCCAATCGCCAAATCTCTCTTTCGAATACCGCTCTCCCAGCTGCGGACCCGAGGACACCGGTTGCCCCAGATCCAGCGTCGGACCGGCGGTCGTTCCCTGATCCTGAGCGTAAACAGGCGCGGCCATCAAAAGCGCGCTGGCAAGGAGGGTTTTCAAATTCGGACGCATCGTTTCGGGTCGCTCCAATTCTTTCGTCGCGTTGGACGTTAAATAGCACTCGTCCACGCTTATTGCAGCCACAAACCCCAAAAACCATCCCAAAATGCGTGTGATCGAAACACAAAAAAAGAGAGCCGCAAAAGGCTCTCTTTCTCTATTTTTTCTCCCCGTCGGACCGGCCGACTTAGTTATGGGCAGAGGTTAGGCGAGAGGGGGTCATCCGTCAACAGTTATCGGGCCCCGCCGCCCGTCGCTGCACAAAAAAAGCCGTGCCCGAAGGCACGGCCAGTCGACAGGGAGGAAGTCCATCAGCTGTCGATCGAAACCAGAGCAGCTGATGCAATGGACTATGGCAGAGGGAAGTTAATTAAGTATGTTTGTCCCGAACGGAATTTTCGAACAGGGGTGGCCGCATGGAAAACGGTGTGTTTGTCGGGGGTGGCGGTGCGGATTATGGCGAAAAGCAGTGGCTTGCCTTGAAGTATGCCAACCGGCACGGGTTGATCGCCGGCGCGACGGGCACAGGCAAAACCGTGACGCTGCAAATCCTGGCCGAAGGGTTTTCTGCCGCGGGCGTGCCGGTGTTCATGGCCGACGTCAAAGGCGACCTTTCGGGACTCGCCAAGGCCGGGTCGGAAACCGGCAAACTCCACGGTGCGTTTCAGGACCGCAATGCCAAGATCGGGTTTGACACCTTCGCTTATGACGCTTTCCCGGTCACCTTCTGGGATCTGTTTGGCGCACAGGGCCATCCGATCCGCACGACAGTGGCTGAAATGGGCCCGCTGCTGTTGGCGCGTCTGCTGGAACTGACCGAGGCGCAGGAGGGTATCCTCAACATCGCCTTCCGTCTGTCGGATGAAGAGGGCCTTCCGCTGCTGGACCTGAAGGATTTGCAGGCGTTGCTGGTCTGGGTCGGCGAAAACCGTGCGGAGCTGGGCCTACGCTATGGCAACATCTCGGTCGCGTCCATCGGTGCGATCCAACGCCGCTTGCTTGTGATCGAAAATCAGGGGGCAACGCGGCTCTTCGGGGAGCCCGCGCTGGCGCTGGAGGATCTCATGCGCACGGCCCCCGATGGGCGCGGCGTGATCAACATACTGGCCTCCGATCAGTTGATGTCCGCCCCGGGGCTTTACGCCACCTTCCTGCTCTGGCTGCTGAGCGAGCTGTTCGAGGAGCTGCCCGAGGTCGGCAACCCCGACAAGCCCAAGCTTGTCTTCTTTTTTGACGAGGCGCATCTGCTGTTTGACGACGCGCCCAAGGTGCTGGTGGACAAGGTCGAACAGGTTGCACGCCTGATCCGGTCCAAAGGTGTGGGCGTCTATTTCATCACTCAGAACCCGGCGGATGTGCCCGAGGATATTCTGGGCCAGCTTGGCAACCGCGTGCAGCATGCGTTGCGAGCATTTACCGCCAAGGATCAGAAAAACCTGCGCATGGCGGCGGACACCTACCGCCCGAACCCGCGCTTCTCGACCGAGGAAGCGATCCGCGAGGTTGGGACAGGCGAGGCCGTGACCTCCATGTTGATGAAAAAGGGCGTGCCGGGGATCGTGGAACGCACCCTGATCCGCCCTCCGTCATCGCAACTGGGGCCGATTACGGAGGCAGAGCGCAAGGCGATGATGGCCGCGTCCGACATGGCGGGAAAGTATGACAAGGCGCTGGATCGCAAGTCCGCCTATGAAATCCTGAACCAGCGGGCGCAAACCGCTGCTGCGCAGGCCGCCGTTGCGGAAGAGGCAGCTGAGGAAGAGGATGCGCCACCCATGGCGCGCGAATTCAACACCGCGCGGCGGTTTTCCGGCTCGCGCGTGTCCCGCTCGACCTCGCGCCGGTTGCGCCAACCCGACAGCATCGGGTCAGCAATGAACCAGGCGTTGATCAAGGAACTGAAGGGCACCACCGGACGCCGCATCGTGCGCGGTATTCTGGGCGGGTTGTTCAAGGGGCGCTGAGCGTGCGCACGCCCGTGATCCTGATTGCGCTGTTGGGCAGCGGCATGGCACAGGCGGCCCCGGATTGCGCGCCACTAGGTACAGTCGAATACTGGCAGGCCGCTGACCCGGACACTGTAACCACATGCCTACAGCAGGGCTGGCAACCCAACACGCCCATCGTGCAAACGGCCGTGCCCCTTCATCTGGCGATTCTCAGCGACGACGTGCAAACCGTGCTACGCTTGCTCCAGGGGGGGGCCAATCCCGAGCTTGAGATCAGCAACGGCGTGCGTCCCCTGACCATGGCGGTGATGCGCGGGTCGCAGGACATCGTGCCGGTTCTGGTGCACTACGGTGCCTCGGTCCATACCAGCGACCCGGCCCGGTTCACGCCACTGCACCACGCCGCCAAACGCAACGCGGTGGGGATCGCGACGGTATTGCTGGATGCCGGTGCGCCCATCGAGGCCCGCACACGCGAAGGCTGGCGGCCCCTGCACGTGGCCGCCATGTTCGGCGCGGCGGATATGGTCGACCTGATCCTGTCACGTGGCGCAGACATTGAGGCCCGCGATCAGGACGGCGCAACCGCCCTGAACCTGATGGCCAGCCGTCCGGACCCGACGGTGATGCAACGCTTGCTGGACGCGGGCGCACGGCCCAATACACAGCTTCCCAACGGACTGCGCCCCCTGCACGGGGCCGCGATGGCTGGCTCAGCCGAAGCCGTCGCCTTGCTGGTCAACAAGGGTGCGGAAGTTGACGCCACCACGGTCGAAGGCTTCACCGCGCTCCACGGAGCCGTGATGGCGCAACAGATTGGCGTCGTGCAGGCGTTACTAGACGCCGGGGCCAACCTACGCAAATCCCACGTGCAACACGGCACCGCGCTCGATCTTGCACAGCGCCTACCGAACACCGACATCAGCGCGGCCATTGTGACGATGTTGGCAGAGGCCTCAAGCAAGCCATGATCTCAAACTAAGAAGCGAAAGCCAAGCCCATGAAACGTATCTATGATTTCAGCCGGTCCCCTGCACAACGCAACTACACCATTGCCGATCTGCAAGCGCTGAAAGGCACCGGCCGTAAGCTCAGCATGTCAAACCCAGCCAACGCGTCTGAATTGCGGGCCTGTATCGAGGCCGGCATTGACCTGCTGGTGGTCTGGGAAAGCCAGATTGAAGAGGTGCGCCAGATCGCACCGAACCATTTTGCCGGCGTCGGTTCGACCTGGGCACAATTTGGGTCCGCCCAGGAAATTATGGACCACGCGTTTGACATGATGCGCAAAGGCGGTGACATGTATTATACCCTGCGATCCTATGATGTGATGGAGATGCTGGCCAAAGAGGGCATTCCGGTCCAAAGTCATATTGGTCTGATCCCGACTTTCAGCCACTATAGTGGTGGCCTGCGCGGCTTTGGTCGCACGGCGGACGAAGCAATGGAGATCTTCCGCACACTCAAACGCATGGAAGATGTTGGCGTGTTCGCGGTCGAAGCCGAATGCATCGCCGAAGAAGTCCTGGAGGCCGTCAACGACAAGACCTCCATCGTGACCTTCTCGCTCGGCTCCGGCAACGCAGGGGATGCGGTGTTTTCCTTTGTGGCAGATATTTGCGGTGAGGCGAGTGAAGAAGAAAAACCGCCGCGCCATGCTCATGCATTTGGCAATGTGGGCCGCTTGCACCGTCAGATTCACGAAGAACGTGTTTCTGCACTTGGGCAATTCCATCAGGAAGTTGCGGCGCGGAACTTCCCTTATCCGCAGACCAATATCGGTATGAAAGCAGGCGAAAAGGAACAGTTCCTGGAAGCGCTGGACAAGTGGTCTCCGACCCACGCCTGATCAGGGATCCAGCTCGTAGCCCTTGGATTTACAGAACTTCCGTGCCTCGGCGATATAGTCCCGGTCCGATTTCTTGAAGTGTTTGGTCGCCCCGTGGCGGTGAAACTTGCCGTGTTTGGATTGGGTCAGATTGTGGATGGTCACATGGCCGATGTAATCCGGCCCTTTCATTTTCTCCCCATATTGGAACACCGCCTTGTCCCCGCCAGCACGTTCCGGGTTCACAACGCGAACCACCTTGGACGTGAATTCAAAGCTTGACCCCGCCGGTTTGAAATTGGCCTGCTCGTCAGCGTTGAGCTTTTTGTATTCTGCTGCCGAAATCTTCAGTTTTGTGGATTTGTCGACAATCGGCTTCTTGGCCATTTTTTAAATACCCCTTATGAAAATCTGCACCGCACGAAATAGCATGCGCTCCGCATGATAACAGAAATCTCAGACCAATTCTGCTACCATGCGGTGTGTGACAGACACCCACAGGGATAGGGGCGTTCACCTCTCAGGGATAAGCCCGCGCGGAGAGAACCTCAGCACCAGGATCAGCAAAACCCCCATGGTCAGCAATCGCATCTGTGCCGCGCTGTCCAGCAGGTGCGCCCGCACCGCGCTGTCATCCGGCATCCAGGCCGTAATCGTATCCATCACAAAGAACCCGATAGGCTCCACCTGCACCCACAGGAACCAGATCAGGAACGCGCCCAGCACCGCGCCGAAATTGTTGCCGGACCCTCCCACAATCACCATCACCCAGATCAGGAACGTAAACCGCAGCGGCTGATAGGTCCCGGGCGTCAACTGCCCGTCCAGCGTGGTCATCATCGCACCCGCCAGCCCGCAAATCGCAGACCCCAGCACAAACACCTGCAAATGGCGGCGCGTCACGTCCTTGCCCATCGCCTCTGCCGCAACCTCATTGTCGCGAATGGCCCGCATCATCCGGCCCCATGGGCTTTTCAGTGATTTCTCAACCATCCACAGCAGCAGCACCAGAATGACCGCAAACAACAGGAAATAGCCGAGCTTTACATACAGCGTCGATCCCAACACCGGATCAAACCCGAACCCGGCGGCCCGTTCCACAAAGGCCGGATCGTTCTGCAGGTCGATCTCATAGGGCAGGGGACGCGGGATACCGACCACGTTTTTGACGCCCCGCGACAGCCAGTCCTCGTTTTTCAGAACCGCAATGATGATTTCTGCAATCCCCAGCGTCGCAATCGCCAGATAGTCGGACCGCAGCCCCAACGCCGTCTTGCCGATCAGCCAGGCCGCCCCCGCCGCCAATGCATCCCCCACTGGCCACGCACCCATGCACGGCACTCCAATTCCCCCCAACGACACCTCC
>JBFOMB010000183.1:0-10618 GCA_040830545.1 Paracoccaceae bacterium
CCCACACAGAAACCCATCGCCCGCCTGCTGCAACCCACGCTCCAGTGCCTGTTCAAAAGCCGCAGTGGCTTGCGCGATCCGGCCCGCATCTCGCCACTCCGCACGCGTGCGAACAGAACGCCAGAACACCGGGCCGGTGAAGGCCGCCGCAACCTCGTACTTCGCCCATTCTGCCCACATATCGACCTGCGCCCGCGCCACAGGGTCAGCAGGCCAGAATCCCTCCGCCCCGTACTGCCCGGCCAGAAATCGCAGGATCGCCCCGGTTTCAAACACCGCTCGCCCATCCTCCAACCGCAACACCGGGATGCGCCCATGCGGGTTCATCATCCGAAACTCTGCCGTGTTGAGACCGCCATAAACCTCACCACAATCGACACGATCATGGGTCAGGCCCAATTCCTCCATCCCCCACAACAGCGCCTGCACATTAGAGGACGTCGCCCGCCCAAACACAGTTAACACGTCCCGCTCCTTCATCTTTGCAAAAATACTCCGGGGGTCCGGGGGCTGGCCCCCGGCTACCCCTGAAAAACGACGCATGTCTGAATTTCAGCCAACCCCTTCACTCAAAAACCGCGCAAAATCCTCAAATCCCACATTACCACCCGTCGCATAGACCAGAACCGTCCGCCCCGCCGTCGGCACCGCCCGGTCCATCGCCGCCGCCAGCGCTACAGCGCCCGAGGGTTCCAGCACCAGCTTCAACCGCTCAAACGCAAACCGCATCGCTGTCCGAACCGCCTGATCGCTAACCGTCACACCTTCCACCCCGGCAAAACGGGCCGCCGCAAACGGTGCACTTCCAGGCTGTGTCGCCTGCAACGCGTCGCAGATCGTCGGCAGTCCGCTGGCAACGCGCTGAATCTCTCCATCGGCCAGCGACGTGCCCATCGCATCATAGCCCTCTGGCTCCACCGCCAGAACACGCGTCCCCGGGCTTTCATAACGGAATGCCAGAGACACACCGCCCAAGAGACCCCCACCCCCAACAGGGCAGATCGCCAGATCCGCATGCGCCCCGGCACGGGTCAATTGCTCCAACGCCTCCAGCCCCGCCCCGGCTTGCCCGGCGACAATGGCCGGATCGTCAAACGGGTGCAGCAGGACCAACCCCTCAGACACGGCCAATTCCCCCGCCAGCCTGCTCGCCGCCTCCTCTCGTGGCTGTGCGCCATGATCAGACAAAACAACCCGCGCGCCAAACCCTTCGGTCGCCTGCCGCTTGGTCACGGGCGCATCAACCGGCATGACGATGGTCACAGGCACGCCCTGCGCTCGTCCTGCAGCCGCCAGCCCTTGCGCGAAGTTGCCGGAAGAATACGCCACCACCCCCTTGCGTCGCTCTTCCGGGGACAATTGCATCAACCGCCAATAAGCCCCCCGGATCTTGAACGACCCGGCCCATTGCAAGCTTTCGGGTTTCACGAACACCCGCGCCGCGCCGATTTCCCGCGCCAACGCCTCGCTTTCCAACAGCGGCGTCCGTTGGGTCGCGCGGGAGGTCGCGGCAAAGGCACGGTGGAGCGTGTCGCGGTCCGGCACACTCTGGGTCTCGTCGCTATCAACCACACGCAACAGACCTCGGTTCGCAGGTTGGTCCGTCATGTCATCCCCATACGCTTCCGACGGCAAAGGCTAGGCCCATCCCGCACAAACATCCATGGCAAATCCGGCACGTCAGGCCAGTTCCGGCAGCCCCGCCACGCTGTGGGCATCCGTGGTCGCCGGACGCCGCATCCACAGCAAGCGGCGCGCCTCGGCCCCTTGACCCTGCCGCAATAGCGCCGCCGCCAGCGCCATCTCGATCAGATCGCGCTGCGCCCGGCTGCCGCCGATCCGTTCATGCTGCGCCATCACCCCGGAAAACGCGCGTACTGCCTCTGCCCAGTCCTGCCGGGCAAAGGCCCCGAACCCCTCGGCCAATGCGCGCACGACAGGTGCCGCTGGCCCCTTGGCGTCGGCCACGATCCGGTCCAGTGGCGCAGATTCCCCGGCCATTGCATGGGCCAAAGCGGCATGCACATCGGCAAAGGCAAGGCCCGGATTGGGGAACCGTTCAGCGGCAAATGCGCTGATCTGCCGCCAATAGTGGTCCGGCACCGCCACCCCGCGCAGTTCCGCCCGTGCCAGCAAGGCCGCGCTGTCTGTCAGGATGTTCAATGGCGGGCTTTGCGATTGCCCCGGTGCGATGTTGTCGTCCAGCATCCGCCACATGGTGTCGAGGTCACCGGTCTCCAGCGCCCATAGCCCCAGATGCCAGGACAGGTGGCAATGAAGCTGCGCGGTGCGGTCCATCTGCGGCTGATAGGTCGCCAACATGTCGACACCCTCTGCCGTGGACCCACATTCATACAGCAGATGCGCCTTCACATGGACGCCATGCGCCGCAGTCGGATGCAATTCCAGCGACCGGTCGATGTGCGAGCGCGCGCGGTCCAGTTGCCCAACCTCCAATTCAGCAAAGGCATGCATACACAGGAACCACCAATCGTCACCGTAGTGCGGGGCCAGCGCCGTGGTGTAGGCCAGTTGTTCCGCCTCGCGCCCCATCTGCCCGCTGAACCCGATGAGGCCAAAGACACTGGTGCAGGTCTGCGCCAGCAGCACGTCACGCGGGTAGATGTCCACATGGGCGCGGATTTTCGGGTAGGCCAACGGCATCTGCCCTTCGAGCATCAGCCCCATGGCATCAATCGCAGATGCCTCCTGCGTGGTCACCTGACCTGCCAGTTCACGGGCACGGGCCAACGGCGCGGCAATCTCTGCGCCCTTACCTAACCCCTGTTTGGCCCTGGCCAGCGCCAGGTGCCCCATTGCAAACCCGTCATCAGTGGCCACCGCTTGTTCCAGCGCGGCCTCAATCCCTGCGTCGCCACCGATATAAAGGTCCACGCCCCTTACATACGCATCCCGTGCCGCGTCCGATGTGGTGCTGAGCGGATTTCCGTACCGATCCTGTCGCATGCTGTCCCCCTTGGCTTGCCGTATCACCCTAGCGGGACGGGTAAGGTCGGGCTAGCGTTGTGATCGGACGCTTGCGGGGCGTCTACATTTGAGACCCCGCGCGAAAAAGGGCACCCTACCGCGCGGTCAGACCGTCGCCCAAAAGCGCGCTCATCAGGCGCACATCGCGCACAAACCCTTCATGAGACTCAGCCGTCTTCATCAACCCCTTGAAGGTCGACAGGCAAACCCGCGCAACCTCGCGCGCCGGTCCCGGCAGCGTCACACGTCCCCGCGCCGCCTGCGCGTCCAGCCATTCGGCCAGCACCTCGGCCAGCCCGGCTTCACCCGCCTCGACCTCCTCGGATGCATTGGTCAGCTTCACATCCAGCAACTCGTGCCCATGAGGCGAGGTCAGCATCGCCACCGCTGACTCGCCGCCTTTGGCCAAATACGCTTCGCCCAGGACCTCGCCAATCGCACCGGGACGGTCCAGCGCCTCGGCAAAGCTTTGTGTGGCCTGCTCATAATAATGCCGCGTCAACGAACGAAAGATGTCTTCCTTGTTCTTGTAATGCAGATACAAGGCTGGCCGCGAAATCCCGGCCCCGCGCGCAATATCGTCCATCGACGTCTTGCGAAATCCATAGGCGGCAAAGGCCTCCCATGCGGACATCAGGATGGCCATTTGTTTCGGGTCGATGTCGAATTGATCCTTCATGGGTGAAGAACTGACAGAATCTGGATATTTTGTCAATTGACATCCTGACACTTTCGCCTATTTTCGTCATCATGTTATTTGCGGCAGGGAGGATTCCATGGCCCACCAACTCAAGATCAACGGCGAAACCCATCAGGTTGATTTGCCCGACGACGTGCCCCTGCTGTGGGTGCTGCGCGATGAACTGGGAATGACCGGCACCAAATATGGCTGCGGCGTCGCCTCGTGTGGGGCGTGCACCGTGCATATCGGGGGTGAAGCCGTGCGCAGTTGTCAGGTCGCGCTGAGCGATGTGTGGGACGATGTCACCACGATCGAGGGCGTCGGCACCCCTGACGCCATGGCCGTGATCCAGCAGGCCTGGGTCGACAATCAGGTGGCGCAATGCGGGTTTTGCCAGTCGGGCCAGATCATGCAGGCCGCCGCCCTTTTGGCCGAGAACAAGAACCCCTCGGACGCAGAAATTGACGAGGCCATGGCCGGCAACCTCTGCCGTTGTGGCACCTATCCCCGTATCCGCGCCGCGATCCACACCGCGGCCGCCAAGCTGAGCGAGGTGTAAGCACATGGCCAGCATCGGAAAAATCGCCCGCCGGACATTCCTTGTCGCCTCTGCCGCCATCGTGGGTGGAGTCGCGTTTGGTGTCTACAAACTGAATGCCCCAGTGAAAAACCCGCTGAAACCCGGTGAGGGTGAGGCCGCATTAAACCCGTTCATCTTCATTGATCAGGACGGCGTGACGATCATCACCCCCCGCGCCGAGATGGGTCAGGGCACGCAAACCACACTGGCCGCTTTGGCTGCCGAGGAACTGGATCTGGATTGGGAACAGGTGCGCGTGCTGCACGGGCCCCCTGCCGCTGCGTACTACAACAGCGCCATGATGGGCTCCGCCCTGCCGTTCAAGGAATACGAAATGAGCGGGTTCCAGCATGGTCTGGCCGAACAGTTCGACAAGGTGGGCAAGCTGTTTGGCTTGCAGATCACCGGTGGCTCCACCGCGATGAAGGACGGCATCAACCGCCTACGCGAAGCCGGGGCCAGCGCACGCGAAACGCTGAAACTGGCTGCTGCGCAGCAATTGGGCGTGGATGTCAGCACTCTGCGCACGGAAGGCGGCGCGGTGATTGCGGGAGACGGCACCCGCCTGACCTATGGCGAATTGGCTGAGGCAGCAGCGCAGGTTGACCCGGCGCAACCGGGCATGCGCGACCCGTCGACATGGCGCTACATCGGCAAATCCATGCCGCGTCTGGATCAGGTGGGCAAATCAACCGGGACGGCGGAATTCGGCATCGACGTCCGTCGCGCAGGCATGAAATTCGCCTCCCTCCGCATCAACCCCAAGCTGGGCGGCGGGATGAAGAAATTCGATCCTGCGGCTGCGCTGGACTATCAGGGCGTGGAAAAGGTGATCGACCTGGGCAATGGCGTGGCCGTGGTTGCCAACAACACCTGGATCGCCATTCAGGCCGCCGAGGCGATGGAGATCGAGTGGGAAGACGCACCTTATCCGCCCGAACAGGATCAGATCTGGTCCGCGATCGAGGCATCGTTTGACGACAAACCGAACTCCACCCTGCGCAATGATGGCGATGTGGAGACTATAGCCGAAGGTGCCACTGAGTTGACCGCCGAATACCGTGTGCCGTTCCTGGCGCATGCCGCGATGGAACCTTTGAACGCCACCGCTATTTATTCCGGCGACGCGTTGGAAATGTGGTGCGGCAATCAGGCCCCCACCGTGGTTCAGTCCAAAGTGGCCGAGGCGGTTGGGCTGGAGCCTGAACAAGTCACCCTGACCACCACATATCTGGGCGGCGGGTTCGGTCGACGCGGTGAATACGATTTCGCCGTTTATGCCGCGAAGGTCGCGAAGGAGATGCAGGGCACGCCCGTTCAACTCACCTGGTCCCGTGAAGAGGACATGCGCCACGACTTCTACCGCCCCGCCTGCATTGGCCGGTTCAACGGCGCGGTGAAGGATGGCAAGGCCCTCACGCTCAATGGCGCAGTGGCTGGTCCCTCTGTGACAACCGGTGCGATGCTGCGACTTGTCGGGATGGAACCGTCGGGGCCGGACAAGGTGCATGTCGAGGGGGCCTTTGACCAACCCTATGCGATCCCGAATTACAAGATCGCGGGCCACCTGACCGACCTGCAAATGCCCATCGGGTTCTGGCGCTCGGTCGGGGCCAGTGTGAACGGGTTCCTGCATGAAAGCTTCATCGACGAAATGGCCCATGCCGCTGGCGCTGACCCGCTTGAATTCCGGCTGGACCTGATGCGGTCCGAAAGCGCACCCAGCGCGGGCTGCCTGGAAAAGGTGAAAGAGATGTCGGGCTGGACCGGTCAGACGCCGGATGGCGTTGGGCGCGGCGTCGCGTTTACCTGGAGCTTTGGCACCCCAGTCGCCCAAGTGATCGAGGTTGTCGACGAAGACGGCACCATCCGCATCAACAAGGCCTGGATCGCGGCCGACATGGGTCTGGCGCTGGACCCGTCGATTGTCGAGGCGCAGATGTTCGGCGGGCTGATGTACGGCCTGTCAGCGGCCTGTTTCGGCGAAATCACCTTCGCCGAGGGCGAGGTCGAGCAATGGAACTTTCCCGACTATGACGCCGTGCGGATGCACAGCGCCCCGGCGGTTGAAGTTGCCGTTCTGGAAACAAACGCGCACATGGGTGGCGCAGGCGAACCCGGCACACCGCCGTCGATGCCCGCACTTGCCAACGCGCTGTTTGACCTGACCGGCATACGCGCCCGCGAATTGCCGTTGTCAAAGACCTTCGATCTTCTGGTCTAGGCCACCGACACCAACACCCACCGAAACGCCGCCCGCAACCAAACGGGCGGCGTTTTTCGTATCGCAACGCAGTCCCGGACCTGATCCGGGACCTCTTGCTTCAAGGTCAGAGACCCCGGATCAGGTCCGGGGTCAGGTCGCGCATGTACGCCCCCATTCCCGCCACAATTCGCTCAAATACGGCAGATCCCGCGCAAACAAACCGCGTGTCTGCCACATTCCAACCCAATTCCCGCCAAGGCATCGTTCTAGAAATGGAAACAACGAACAATACGCCGCCCACAGAAAGTGGCCCCGGCAGAACGAGCAGAAGTTACACGTATGCCAACAGGTTATCTGGTTTCCCTCGGAGCAGACAGCACCCTGTCCACCTATGACACGGTCGGCGGCGGTGCTGTCTTCTTCACAACGGACACGGCATTGGGCAGCGGCGAATGGGCCTGGTCTGGAACCGATGGCGGCGTCACCTACTTTAACGAACTGGAAACCGGCGAATACTTCCTCGCAACAGACGGCAATGTCTATTTCGTGCCGGACCTGGGACTGGTCACAACGCTGACCTCGGCCTCAACGCCCAGCTTCCCGGCCTATTCCGCGTTTAACAAGGTGGACGGCACCAACAGCGGCGAACTGATCAACAACGGCTTTGTCGATTCAGATGGCGATGGCATCAACGATACGGCTGACAATGACGATCTGGTGTTTGCCTACGGGGGTGACGACTCGGTCCGTGCAGCCTCGGGCGATGACACGGTCTATGGCGGCGCAGGCAACGACGACATTCGCGGCAACGCGGGCAATGATGTGCTGTATGGCGACGGGCAGGAAAGCAGCACCGAGGCGCTGCGCTGGTTTGCCGAAGGCACGGACGGCACCGACATCAGCGGCGGGTTCACCCAAAACACCGGCGACATGGATGTCACCGTGTCCTTCAACAACGATGGCAACAACAACCCGACCTTTACGGTCGAAACCAGCGACACCGAATTTGTTGGCAGCGGCGAACCGCAAAGCGACCATTCCAGCCTGCTTCTGTTTGGCGACGGGGATGGCGCGACCAGCACGACAACCATCAGCTTTGCCGCCGCCGCACAAAGCGACGTCACAGGCGAGGTCGAAAATGTCAGCTTCCGCCTGAACGACGTCGACTGGGCCTCGGGCAACCACCAGGACATTGTAACCGTCAACGCGTTTGACGCAGATGGCAATCCGGTCACGGTCACCCTCACGCCAGACAGCACAGCCGCGAACCCGGACACGGTGTCCGGCAACACGGTCACGGCGGGCACACAATCGGAAAGCTCGGCGGATCAGTCCGGTTCGGTCCTTGTCGAAATCGACGGGCCGGTGCAAAGCGTTCAGATTATCTATCAAAACGGGTTGAACGGCACACAGGGCGTCAATGTCACCGACGTCTATTTTGAAACGATCCCGTTGGAGGGCGGCAACGATACGGTCCTTGGCGGCAATGGCGACGACACGCTTTTCGGCGGTGCAGGCAATGACTCGCTGGTTGGTGGACGCGGCACGGACAGTGTCGAAGGCGGCGCAGGCAATGACACAGTAGATGTGGCGCAGGGCGACACCGTATCCGGTGGCGCAGGCGACGATCTGTTCCGTCTGGTCGATCTGGCCGAAGGTGGGTCGTCGAATATCACGCTGGTCGGTGGCGAGGACGACGAAGGCGCTGGCGACACCCTGGACTTCAATGGCCTCGCCAACCTGGGCACACTGAACTACACCACCAACACGACCGGCGAACTGGCAGGTAGCGTGGAGCTGATTGACGGCTCGCTCCTGACCTTCTCCAACATCGAAAACATTATCTGCTTCACACCTGGCACGATGATCCGCACCCCCCACGGGGACCGCGCCATCGAAACCCTGCGCCCCGGCGACCTGATCCTGACGCGCGACCATGGCCCGCAGCCGCTGCGCTGGATTGGCGGCCGCGAGGTGCCTGCCGAGGATGATCTGGCCCCGATCCGCCTGAACCCCGCCCTGTTTGGCGAAGCTGACAACAGCCTTCTGGTCAGCCCGCAACACCGCATCCTGTGGGAAGGATCACGCGCGCAACTTCTGTTTGGCAGCCGCGAAGTGTTCGTCCCGGCCAAGCACCTGATCCAGAGCGGTCTGGCCCAGCGCGAGATTGGCGGGAGCGTACACTACATCCACCTGATGATGCCCCAGCATGACGTGATCTATGCCAACGGTATCCCGACCGAAAGCCTGTTCCCCGGCGACGAAGCATTCGCCAGCCTCAGCGATGAAAGCCGCGCGGAACTGTTTCAGGTCTTCCCGGAACTGCGCAGCACTTCCGGTGCCTTCGAACACACCGCCCGCCTGTGCATCCGCGGGCACGAAGCGGCTTTGTTGGTGGCGTGATTATTTGTATGCCATGCCGCCGCACAAAATCACGTCACGACCACTGACGACTATAGCGTTTCGGGTTTTGCCAGACTCACCTGTGATACGAATGTCCCGAGAGCGCCAAAGGCGCGTCAGGGTATTCGTATCTCAGGTTAAACCCGAACCGCTTAAGGCTCTTTCGCCGCCACTCTCGCCGATGATCAACTCCGCCAGTTTCTGAATTTCGATACTGGCACACACTCCACCGTCGGCCAGCCGTAAAACCGCTTCTGTCAGGTTCTGATCCGACACGTCCACAGCCACCTCCCGATCTGCGAGACTCTCAAACTCGGAAAGGCCGCATATGAATTCGCTTCGCATCGCGTAAGCGTCTGTGTATCTTGTGAAACCGGTCCTTTCCAGAATGGAGGCCGCCCGTTCCAGCGCCCCGTGGCCCATTGTGTGAAAAACCCGGATGCGCCCCTTACACGCATGAATTTCTTCGCGACAGTGCAGATCAAATATGCACCGCGCCAGGGCAAGGATCATTCCGCGACGCGAAACCTCTGGTTTCGGAAGCCAGGGTGGGTAGTCATCCATCATATTGTCGACGCTACAGAGCAGAGAAAGCTTGGTACAGCCCTACTCCGCAGACAGCGCATAAGGCGCCCGACGGCCCGCCGTCCAAGCCCGCACCGCATCGCCAAATGCCTCAAACAGCGGGCGGGACACAGGGTCCTGCGCGGCCTTGTATTCCGGGTGCCACTGCACCGACAGGGCAAAGCCCGGCGCGCCGTCGATATAGATCGCCTCCGGCGTGCCGTCCGGTGCGGTGCCGTCGATCACCACGCGGTCGCCGGGCACCTTGATTCCCTGCCCGTGCAGCGTATTGGTCATCACCTCAGTTGCGCCGAACACCCGATGGAACGGCCCACCTTCGCTGACTGTCACCTTGTGGCGCAGCGCGAATTTCTCTTCCAGCGTTCCGTCAGGCGGCATGCGGTGATTGTCCCGCCCCGGCAGATCGCGGATTTCGGGGTAGAGCGAGCCGCCCATGGCCACGTTCACCTCCTGAAACCCACGGCAAATGCCCAGGAATGGCTGTCCCCGCTCGACACAGGCCCGCACCAGTTCCAACGCCACCGCATCCCGTTCCCGGTCAAACGCGCCATGCGCCTCGGTCTCGGCCTCGCCGTATTCCTCGGGATGCACATTGGGCCGTGCGCCGGTCAGGACGAACCCGTCACAGGCCTCCATCAACTCGGCCACAGTCACGTAGTCGGGGTCGGACGGAACCACCAGCGGCAGGCAATCGGACACCTGCGCGACGGCCTCCATATTCATCGCGCCAGAGGCCTGCACCTTGTAGGTGTCGTTTATCATGTGGGCGTTGCCCAGAATGCCAACTACGGGGCGGGTCATGGGATATCCTGTTTTTCAGATCAGGCGCACCCTACCGACCCCGCCAAAGCCCCGCAACTGATCCCCGCGCGCAACGCGATGTTGAACGCTGCACAGACAGGGATGGCCAAGACTTTTGCAAAAGTCTTGTGCGATTTTTCCAAATATCGCACCCTCCGCGGATACGGAGGACGCGTCGACCTCAGCCAAGGCTCGCTTTCAACTCCAGCCGCCGCGCGTGCAGAACCGGTTCGGTATAGCCCGAAGGCTGTACCCGCCCCTTGAACACAAGATCGCAGGCCGCCTGAAACGCAACCCCGTCATATCCGGGCGCCATCGGCCGCTAGAGCGGGTCGCCCGCGTTCAGTTCATCCACCACAGCGGCCATCTTGCG
>JBFOMB010000184.1:0-23861 GCA_040830545.1 Paracoccaceae bacterium
ATCACCGCTGACGCCTTGTCGCGCATCTATGGCGATACCTTCGCCTTTGTGGGGACCGAGTTCACGACCTCTGGCCTGCTCGGCACAGACAGCGTGGACAGCGTGACGCTGTCCAGTTCTGGCGAGGCGCAGTTCGCAAATGTCGGGACCTACGCAACAACGGCGACAAACCCGGTTGGCACAGGTCTGTCCAACTATACGATTTCAATCGTCGACGGGTCACTGTCGGTCACACCCGCACCGCTGACGATCACCGCTGATGCCTTGTCGCGCATCTATGGCTATACCTTCGCCTTTGCGGGGACCGAGTTCACGACCTCTGGCCTGCTCGGCACGGACAGCGTGGACAGCGTGACGCTGTCCAGTTCTGGCGAGGCGCAGTTCGCAAATGTCGGGACTTACGTCACCACGGCAACCAATCCTGTTGGTTCAGGGGTGTCCAATTACGCAATCACCATTGTGGATGGTTCGCTGTCGGTCGCGCTCGCGCCGCTGACGATCACCGCAGATGCCCTGACGCGCCTGTTCGGCGACGATTTCGCGTACACCGGAACGGAATTCTCCACCACGGGGCTGTTGGGGTCGGACAGTGTTGACAGTGTTGAACTCTCGAGCACAGGCGCCACACAGTTTGCCAACGTCGGTTCCTATGTCGCGAACGCAACCAACCCGACGGGATCAGGTCTGTCAAACTACACAATTACCGTGGTAGACGGCACACTGACCGTGACACCGGCTCCGTTGACCATAACGGCCAGCGACCTTTTCCGGATCACTGGGGACAGTTTTGCCTTTACCGGCGCAGAATTCACCGCCAGCGGCCTGCAACGCCCGGCAGATCAGGTCACTTCCGTCACGTTGCAAAGCGACGGAGCGGAGACAGACGCGCCGGCGGCTTCTTACACAATTACGCCGAGCAATGCGCAAGGCTCTGGGCTGAGCAACTACTCAACGTCGTACCAGGACGGGACACTGTTGGTTCTCCCGGAGAATGCCGCGACGCCGCCAACGGCGATCCTGCCGCCGCCTCCACCTGTTGTCTTGCCGACGACTGAAACGGCGATTGTGCTTCCCGGCGATACTACAACCGACACCGGATCAACTGATACCGGTTCGACCGAAACCACCACGACCGAAACCTCTACCACGCGCAGCATCGAACAGGCGCAGGACACCCTGACAGTTGTGTCCGAGGCCTCGTCAGAATTGCAGGAAAACCTGGAATCCTGCGATCCGGGGGGCGGCGATGTAGCAGTCTACTTGTCCTGTATGTCCATCGCGCTGGATCAATACGCGGATCAACTGGCAGACATTTCTGAAGATCTGCCCGAAGGGCTGAGCGGTGTGGCAGACATCGTGCGCATGACCAAGAACGAGATTTCCGCCGTTGCCGAGGACTCGCGCCAGCGCCTGGCAAATGCCACAACAGACGCCGAACGCGAGGCGATCCGACAGGACGCCGTGAACCAGGCCACGGCCTCGCTCCAGAACGCGCAATCCGAGATTCGCAAGGCCATCGCATTGGTCCGGGCCGAAGATCCGGAACTGGCTGCATTGCAAAGACAGCAAGGTGAAACAATATTGGTGGCAATCGAGTCGACCGAAACCGGTCTGTCGCGCGCGGTCGGGCTGTAAAGGCCTGAACAACACGGAGGATTGCCGTGCCCATGTTTCGCCTGCTGATTTTGGCAGTGTGTTTGTTCCATGCCGCGTTTGTCGCAGCGCAGGAACAGCGCGTTGCGTTGCTGTATGGCAATTCCGACTACCAACATGTCGGGCCACTGGACAACCCGATCAACGATGCCTCTGACGTGGCCATTGCACTGAAGGGGCTGGGGTTCAAGGTGTTCCTGCGTACTGACGGCACAAAGGAAGAGATGCTGGCCGTGGCAGATGAATTCGCTGCCGCCGCCGAAACCGCCGACGTGGCCATGTTCTTTTTCGCAGGTCACGGATTCCAGGTGAACGGGCGCAACTATCTTGTGCCTGTGGATGCGAAGATCCAGCAGTCGTCGGACATTGCCGCGCAGACCATCGCCATGGACGAGATTCTGGAGCGGCTGGAGCGGTCCAAGGGGCTGAAGCTGGTGTTCTTGGATGCCTGCCGCGACAACCCGTTTGAGGGCACAGATACAGGTGGCGAGGCCGGGTTGGCCCGTGTCGGCAGCGCAGCGGACTACCTGATCGCTTATTCCACGCAACCCGATAACGTCGCCTATGACGGGTCCGGGCGGAACAGCTTCTTTACCGAGGCGCTGTTGAACCACATCTACACGCCGGGTCAGGACATTGCTGATCTGATGATCAACGTGCGCAAGGATGTGCTGGCCACGACAGGCGGATTGCAGGTCCCTTGGGAAAACTCCTCACTCACCCGTCAGTTCCGGTTTGACAACAGCCCCGTGACCGCGTCCGAGGAAACCATGCTATGGCAGGTTGCAGCTGATACAGGCGATCCGCGCTTGATGCAGCTTTACATGGATGCCTACCCACAAGGCGCGCATGTCGAAGATGTGGTGGCCTTCCTCGACAATGGCGACACTCAAACCCGGACCCTGCAGGGCGACGATGCCGCTTCGGAAGACCGCCTGTGGAAGCTCGCCCAACGCAGCCGGTCGCGTCCTTTGCTGGAATTCTACGTGCAACAACACCCCGAAGGCGCGCATGTGGATCAGGCACAGCGGCTGTTGGCGTCCATCCCTCGTCCCGAGGATGCCACCCCAGGCACCATGTGCGAAAGGCTGGCCACGCATCCGCGCGATAAAACGGCGAAGGCCCCAGGCGTTTCGTTCAGCCTGCTGCAACAAAACTCCCTCGTTGCCGTGCAGGCTTGCAGCGCCGCGATGGTGCAGTCACCCGACCTGCCTCACTACATTGCTCTGCTGGCCCGCTCCATGGCAGCGGCGGGTGATTTGGACCGCGCTGTCGGTCTTTACCAACGTGCATCAGAACGGGGCGATCTGCGGGCCATGGTCAGCCTCGCCTTTCTTTACGAAACCGGCACCGGTGTGGCGCAGGACAATGCCCGCGCTCTGCAATTGTACGAAGAGGCCGTGGCGGGCGGCAGCCCCGATGCCATGATCAACCTCGCCGTGACGCTGTTCGAAGGGGCCTCTGTGCCGCGCGACGAGGCCCGGGCCATCGACTTGCTGCGCCGTGCCGCTGACATCGGTTCCCCCAAGGCGATCTATAACCTTGGTGTTCTCGCACAGGACGGCGTGACCGGCTCCCCCGAGGAGGCGCTGGACCTGTTTGGTCGTGCGGCGCAACTGGGCGAAATACCGGGCTATCGCGCGGCGGCCGTGCTGCTGGACGAAGGCCGCGGCGTGGACCGCGACCCGGAACAGGCCGCCAACATGCTGCTGCGCGGGCTGGCCTCGGACCGGGGGCAGGTGTTGAAGGAACTGACCGAACAGACGGGCAACTGGTCCCGCGACACGATCTCGGCCATTCAGGTGCGCCTCGCCGCCGCCGGGTTCTACGAGGCGACCATCGACGGTCTTCCCGGTCCCAGTTTTACCGAGGCCGCGCAGCGTTGGCGCAATGGCGGATTTGACCCAAACCTTTTGACGAACTGATCAATTCGCCATCAAAACCCGCACGACCTCTTCCACCTCGGATCGCTGGGCTGCCCCGGGGGCCTGCCTCAACACCAGCGACTTCCCTGTCTCAATCTGCCCCGCCAAGGGCGCAACCAACGTCCCCTCGGCCAGCGCCGTGCTGACAAGGCACCCGTGCGCCATCAATACACCTGCGCCAGACTTCGCCTCTTGCACCGCCAGCGAGTACAGCGAGTACCGCGCCACACGACGGGTCTGCGGTAAGGTCACACCAATCGCATCGGCCCAAACCTGCCAATCGTCCTCCCAGCTTTGATCAACCAGATGGGGCAAAGCGGTCAGGTCTTCAGGACGCGAAATCCGACCTGCCAGATCTGGCGCACAGACCGGGAAAATCGGGTCGGCGCAGATAACGCAATCACCTTGCTCGGGCTCTTCAACAAACAAAGCCACATCGAACAACTCCCGCGACAGGTTCGGTGGTATCTCCATCGCCGTGACCGACAGTTGCACATCAGGCAGCGCTGCCCGCAGCTTCGCCAGCCGCTCCGGCAACCACAACTGCGCCAATCCCGGGAGCGTCGCGATATGAACCTCGCGCGCGGGGCGGAGGGATTTCAGCGTCTGAACTGCCTGACCCAACGCGTCAAACGCTGAAACAAACTCCGGCATCAACGCGCGCCCGGCTTCGGTCAACTGCACATCATTGCTGCGCCGGGTGAAAAGGGATGTACCAACCCACCCCTCCAACCCCTTGATATGCTGCGACACCGCCCCCGGCGTCACGCCCAGTTCTGCCGCAGCCTCGACAAAGCTTTGGTGTCGCGCAGCAGTCTCGAATGCACGCAGGGCGTTCAGCGGCGGGCCCTTGGGTCGGTTTGGTGCGACTGGCATAGCTACCCCTAGTTTTTCTAACTCTACTTTCAGGAATTCTGGTTTGCAGGCAATCCCCCGCTGCTCCATCCTCGCGCCAAACACAGGGGACATACCATGACACTCACCCATCGCGACTGGGTCCCGGCAGAGTGCGAAGCGCTCGTCGACCGGATCGCCGCCCGCACCTCCAATCAGGACTCGGCCACCATCTTTGACAGGATCACGGCACTGGCTGACGACAACCGCCAGATCCATGACCGCGACTGTTTTAACCTGAACCCGGCCACGAACGTGATGAATCCAAGGGCCGAGGCGCTGTTGGCCTCAGGCATCGGATCACGCCCGTCGCTGGGCTATCCCGGTGACAAGTACGAAATGGGGCTGGAAGCGATTGAAGAGATTGAGGTTATCTGTGCCGCTCTCTGTGCTGAGGTCTTCAATGCCCGCTTCGCGGAAATCCGCGTGCCCTCCGGGGCCATCGCCAACCTCTATGGCTTCATGGCCACCTGCAAACCTGGCGACACAATCATCGCGCCCCCGGCCAGCATCGGGGGCCATGTCACGCATCACTTGGCGGGGTGTGCGGGGCTTTATGGCCTCAACGTCGTCGAAGCGCCGGTGGCCGAAGATCGTTACAGCGTTAATCTGGACGGATTGGCCGCGTTGGCCCGCGACCACAAACCGAGCCTGATCACCATCGGCGGCAGCCTGAACCTGTTCGAACACCCGGTGGCCGAGGTGCGGGCAATCGCGGATGAGGTTGGCGCGAAACTGCTGTTCGACGCCGCCCATCAATGCGGAATCATCGCCGGCGGTGCATGGTTGAACCCGCTGGATCAAGGCGCGCATCTGATGACGATGAGTACATACAAAAGCCTGGGCGGGCCTGCGGGCGGTTTGATCGTCAGCAACGATGCAGAGCTTGCGCAGCGTTTGGACGCTATCGCTTTCCCCGGCCTTACGGCAAATTTTGACGCGGCGAAGTCGGCGGCATTGGCGGTCACGATGCTGGACTGGCGTGACCATGGCCGAGCCTATGCAGCGCATATGATCGACCTGGCACAGGCCTTGGCCGCTGCCTTGGAAGCGGAAGGCGTGGGCGTGTTCCACGGCAGGTCTGGACCTACCGCGTCCCATCAATTTGCCGTGCTTGCCGCGCCGTTTGGTGGCGGACAGGCCGCGTCGAAAACACTGCGCCGCGCGGGGTTCCTTGCCTGCGGGATCGGCCTGCCGGTTGACCCCGTGGCCGGAGACCTGAATGGTTTGCGGATCGGCACGCCGGAACTGGCGCGCCGTGGCGTGACGCCGGATGACGCGCCGCGCATGGCCCGGTTGATCGCCGAAGCCCTGCGCCGCAACGACCCCGAAGCTCTGGCCGCCGAGGTCGCGGACTGGCGGCAAAGCTTTGACGGGATGCACTACGTCTCTGGCTAGCACAACAACTGCCCCCTACGGGTCCAAGCCGCTTCAAAGCGGCTTGCCAAGGCCTTTGCCAAGGCCTTGGCCGCCCGCCAGATACGGCATGGCAAAACCCCAACCCGTCGATCCGCGATTGAATTCCGTCCCCGTCTCGGACATGCAAAGTGTCATGAGACGCGCTGCCACGATCTTCCTGCTGGCGATCCTTGCCTGTTCCGCCGCCGTGTTCTGGGCGTCCTACAGCTATTTTCAGGCGCAAGAGGTGGCCAAGGCCTCCGCGCGCCTTTCACTCTTTCGCAGCACGGTCGAGGCGGAGCTGAAGCGGTTTTCGCACCTCCCCTTTGTCCTCGCCCGTGATCCGGTGCTGATCGACACGATCCGTACAGGCGACACCAGGCCATTGAACACGCGGCTTTCCGCTTTTGCGGATCGCGCGGGGATCGACGCAATCTACCTGATGGACCGGCAGGGGCTGACGCTGGCCGCTTCCAATGCAGGAACCGAGGACAGCTTTGTCGGTCAGAACTACGGCTTCCGCCCATATTTCCAGACGGCGCTTGCCGGGCAATTGGGCGAGTTTTACGGGATCGGTGCGACAACCGGCATCCCGGGCTACTTCTTCGCGGAACCGGTGCGGGACGCGAATGGCAACATCGTCGGCGTGGTCGCGATCAAGATCGACCTGAACCGCCTGCAAAACAGCTGGCACGCAGCGGGCGAGCGGATCATTCTGGCCAATTCAGACGGCGTGTCGCTCTTGGCCTCTGACCCCGGCTGGCGGTTTCGCACGCTCGAAGCGCTCAGCGAGGATCAGCGTCAGCGCATTGCCAAGGCCCGCCAATTCGGGCGCGAGCCGCTGGATCTGCTGGCGTGGCGTGTCGATCCCGGCGCGGGAACAGCGGTGATTGGCGGCGAGCGCTTTTTGTACCTGCACACCGACGCCCTGCCAAATGGCTGGCAATTGCATTTCTTCGCGCCAGATGATCAGGCCCGGACGCAGGCCTGGCTGACCGCAGGCACGCTGCTGATCCTCAGCGCGCTGGCGTTCATTGTTGTGGGCGTGCAGCGGTTTCAGCGGATCGGCGCGGCGCTGAAACAGTCCGAGGATGAAGAGGCGCAGTTGCGCGCCGCAAACACCCGGCTGGCAGTGGAAATCGAAGAACGGCGCGCGGCAGAGGCGCGGTTGCAGAAAACCCAGGCCGAATTGGAGCGCGCCGGACGGTTGGCGGCGCTGGGGCAACTGGCTTCGTCCGTCACCCATGAACTGGGTCAGCCCATTGCGGCCATGCGTAATCATCTGGCTGCGGCTGAAATGCAGAATGGTCAAAGCCGGCTGACCGAGAAGCTACAGGCGCTCGCCGACCGGATGGAGGGGATCACCCGCCAGCTCAAGTTCTTCTCTCGCAAAGGGCGGGACAATTTCGAACGCTTCGACTTGCGCGACGGCGTGCGCGAGGCCGTGGAACTGGTGGAGCCAAATGTCAGCACAGCAGAGGTCACACTGACTGTGAACCTGCCCGACGCCCCGGTCACGGTGAATGCCAATCGGCTGCGGATCGAACAGGTGCTGACCAACCTGTTGCGCAATGCGCTGGATGCAACCGAAGGCACAGAAGATCCAAGCGTGTCGCTGACCCTCGCGGAAACCCCAGATGGGCTTCACATTGCTGTGGCTGACAATGGTCACGGGCTGGGTGACCATACACTGGATGAATTGAAAGAACCCTTCGCCACCACACGCGAAAGCGGGCAGGGCATGGGGCTGGGCCTGACGATCTCGGCAGGGATCATCGCGGACCATGATGGTGAGATGACGGCAGACAGCCCGAAGGATGGCGGCACGGTGTTTCACATCCGACTGCCCAGACCAGCAGGGGAAGAGATGACATGAGCGACTGGCGCGTTTTGGTGGTGGATGACGACCGCGAAATGCGGGCCTCTCTGGTGGATCTGCTGGAGGCCGCGGGTTGCACGGTCAAGGCGCTGCCCCGCGCCAGCGAAGTTGCCCGCGCTCTGCCGGGGTTCGAGGCGGACGTGATCCTCAGCGATGTGCGCATGCCCGGCATTTCGGGGCTGGAACTGCTGGACCAGATGGACGCGGCAAAGGCCCCACCCGTTGTCCTGATCTCAGCCCACGGGGACATTCCGACGGCTGTGTCCGCCATGCAGAAAGGCGCCTACAGCTTCGTGGAAAAGCCCTACGATCCGCGCCGATTGCTGTCTATCCTGTCCCATGCCGCTGAACAGCACCGGATGCGGTCCAGCAATGCACGGCTGCGCGCGCGGCTTTTGCAATTGTCGGGGATCGAACGGTTGCTGCTGGGGGAGGCACCTGCAATCGCGCAAGTGCGCGAGGAAATTGCCGAACTGGCGGGCAGTCGCGCGTCGGTGCTGATCCAGGGGGAAACCGGGACGGGCAAGGACCTTGTGGCACGCGCGCTGCACGATCTGGGGCAGCAGGGGGATGGCGCGTTTCTGGCGGTCAACACCGCGCAACTGACGCCCGAGCTGTTGCCGGGACTGGCGGCGCAGGCTGATGGCGGAACGCTGTTTCTGGACGAAATCGCCGCCTGTGCGCCGGATGTGCAGGCCATGTTGCTGCGGCTGATCGAAAATCAGGACCTTTTGGTGCCGGGTGAAGCGCCGCGCAAACTGAACCTGCGTGTGATCTCTGCCACCAACGAAGATGTCGAAGACGCCATGGCGTCGGGCCGTCTGCGCAAGGATTTGTTTTTTCGGCTGGCGACCATCCAACTGCGCTTGCCCGCCTTGCGCGCGCGCCGGGGCGACATCGTCCTACTGACCACGCGGTTCCTGGCAGACGTGGCGCAAACCTACGAAGTCGCACCCCCGGACCTGAGCGAAGATGACATCGCAGCGCTGGTGGGTCACGACTGGCCCGGCAATGTGCGCGAGTTGCGCAGCGTGGCGGAACGTCGTGTGCTGATGGCGCGTCGCGGCATGGGGTCGATGGCCGAGGCAATCCATCCACAGGAGGACGCGCAGGACATCCCGCATACGCTGCGCGAGGCCGTTGCGGCGTTCGAGCGTGAAATGATCGGGCGCGCGATCCGCAGCCACGAGGGCCGGATGGACGCGGTGGCCGAGGCGCTGGGGATCGGACGGCGGACCCTGAACGAGAAAATCGTGAAGCTTGGCCTCGACAAGGACGCGCTGCTTTAGCCTTACAGAACCCGGGCCTTGCCGCTGTCTCCGTTTGCCTTGCGGAAATCCGCAGGGCAGGGCGGAATGAACGCGCAATTTCCCTCATTGAGTAATTGCACAAAGTTCGGGCACACTCCGCCCATTCCAATCTGTGGAACTCTGGAGGAGGAGTCCGAATGAAGCATCTGATGGGACGGGCCGCCGTTGCGGCCCTGGCAATTGCCTTTGCAGGCGAAGCGCTGGCAACTGAATGGAACGTGTCGGTCTGGGGCAAGCGCCGCGCGTTTACGGAACACGTTGAAAAACTGGCCGAACTGGTCAGCGAGAAAACCAATGGCGAGTTCACGCTGAACATCAGCTATGGCGGGTTGTCCAAGAACCGCGAAAACCTTGATGGCATCTCCATCGGCGCGTTCGAAATGGCGCAGTTCTGCGCGGGTTACCACCGCGACAAGAACCGCGTAATTACCGTGCTGGAACTGCCCTTCCTGGGCGTCAGCAATCTGGAAGAAGAGGTTGCCGTGTCTGCCGCTGTCTATGGCCACCCCGCCGCGACAGAAGAGATGGCGCAGTGGAATGCCAAACTGCTGATGACCTCGCCCATGCCGCAATACAACCTGGTGGGCACGGGTGATCCGAAAACCACGCTGGCCGCGATGGACGGCATGCGCGTCCGGGCCACCGGCGGTCTGGGTGAGGCGTTCAAGGCCGTTGGCGCGGTCCCGACCTCCGTCACCGCGACCGAGGCGTATCAGGCCATGGAATCCGGTGTTGTTGACACGGTCGCGTTTGCACAGCACGCGCACCTGTCCTTTGGCACGATCAACCAAGCCGAATGGTGGACGTCGAACCTGAACCCCGGCACCGTGAATTGCCCGGTTGTCGTGAATATCGACGCTTATGACAGCCTGAGCGATGCTCATCGCGAAGCGCTGGACAGCTCGGTGTCCGAAGCGATCGACCACTACCTCGCCAACTATGGCGAACTGCTGCAGCGCTGGGATTCCGTGCTGGAAGAGAAAGGTGTGCAGAAGGTCGAAATCGCGGACAGCGAAATCGAAGCTTTCCGTGCCAAGGCCGCTGACCCGATCCGGGACAAGTGGATTGCCGATATGGAAGCACAGGGACTGCCGGGGCAGGAACTGTATGATCTGGTCGTGAAGACATTGAACGACCACCGCAGCGGAAGCTGAACCAAGGGGCGAGGTGCAGGCATCCTGCACCTCTGACCTGGACGCAAGGCGCGCCTGTCCTGATGCGCCTTGCGTCCAAAAATCAAAAAATTAGGGGGGACAGGGAATGGCCGGATCCGCTGCCGTTCTGGAAGACGACAGTCTTCTCAGCCGTTTGGACCGCAGGCTGCTGGTGTTGGAGCGTTTCTTTGCTCTGATTGGTGGTTTGGCGGTGCTCAGCCTCATGTTCCTCGCCGTGCGCTCGGTTGGCGGGCGCGAGTTTTTCGAGGCCCCGTTGCAAGGCTACACAAACTGGATCGAGGCGCTGATGCCGATCATCGCGATCCTGGGTGTGTCCTATGTGCAGCGTGATGGCACACATATCCGGATGGACATCCTGATCGGGCAACTCAGCGGACGCCTGTTGTGGGCGATCGAGGCGCTGATGGTGTTCCTGATGCTCGTCCTGATGATCTTCCTCGCCATTGGGGCCTATGACTTCTTCGACCGGGCCTTTGACTGCGCGCGCCCTTTGTGTTCGCGCGACAGCTTCGATGACGTCAACATGCCCACCTGGCCTTACAAACTGGTGGTGCCCATTGCCTTTGGCCTGCTGTGCCTGCGTTTGGCCTTGCAGGTCTTTGGTTACGCCCGTGCCGCAGTGCTGGGGCTGGACCGTCCCGTCGGCGTCCCGCTGGTGCAATCGGTCGAGGAACAGGCCCGCGCAGAGGCTGAGCAGTTGGAAGGGCGCGACTGATGGATGAAATCACAATTGGCCTCTGGGTAACCGGTGGCATGCTGGGGCTTGTCATCCTGGGCCTGCGCGTCGGCTTCGCGGCTGCCCTCGCAGGGTTTGTCGGCCTTGTCTGGCTGCGCTGGAACGGGTTTGACTATGATCCGGAACGGTTCGGCAAAGCAGTTCAAATCTCGCTGCGTATCGCGGGGCAGGAACCTTATTCCAAGGTCGCCGCGCACGCCCTGTCCCTGATCCCGACCTTTATCCTGATTGGCTATCTCGCCTACTACGCCGGTCTGACCAAGGCGTTGTTCGAGGCCGCCAAACGCTGGATCGCTTGGGTGCCTGGCGGGTTGGCCGTCTCAACGGTGTTCTCGACAGCGGGCTTCGCTGCTGTGTCCGGCGCATCTGTTGCCACAGCCGCCGTGTTCGCCCGTATCGCAATCCCCGAAATGCTCAAGATCGGGTATAACAAACAATTCGCGGCTGGTGTCGTTGCTGCCGGGGGCACACTGGCCTCGTTGATCCCACCCTCAGCCATCCTCGTGATCTATGCACTGATCGTTGAACAGGACGTGGGCAAGCTGTTGCTTGCGGGCTTCATCCCCGGTGTCTTCTCGGCTTTTGTCTACGGGATACTGATCGTCTCGATTGCCGTGATGTTCAAATCCGTCGGCCCGCCGGTCACCGGTTTCACCTGGCGCGAGCGGTTTGAAAGCCTGCCTGCCGCCCTGCCAATTGTGGCCGTCGTGGTTGTGATCATCTTCTTTGTCTACAACCCGTTCGGCGACGCCTGGGGCACCCCGACCGAGGGTGGAGCCGTTGGCGCCTTCATCGTCTTCTGCATGGCGCTTTATCGTGGAATGCGCTGGCCCGAGCTGAAATCGGCCCTGCTGGAAACCGCGAAACTCAGCGTCATGATCTTCACGATCATCTGGGGCGTCCTAATCTATGTCCGGTTCCTGGGCTTTGCTGACCTGCCGGGCGCCTTCTCGGACTGGATCACGTCGCTGTCGATGTCACCCATGCTGATCCTGATCTGCATCCTGCTGGCTTACGCGGTGCTGGGCATGTTCATGGACGCCATCGGCATGCTGTTGCTGACCCTGCCGGTGGTCTACCCGGCGGTGATGGCGCTCAATGGGGGCGAGTTCGTATCCGCCGCGGACAGCACATTTGGCATGTCGGGACCCATGTGCGCGATCTGGTTCGGTATCCTTGTGGTGAAAATGGCCGAGTTCTGCCTGATCACCCCGCCCATCGGCCTCAATTGTTTCGTCGTGGCGGGCGTGCGCGATGACCTGAGCGTGCAAGACGTGTTCAAAGGCGTCACGCCGTTCTTTGTCGCGGATGCTGTGACCATCGCCTTGCTGGTGGCGTTCCCGTCCATCGTGCTGTGGCTGCCGAGTTTGGCGTGATGGGCATTGGGATGGTCTCTGGCTGACTGTGCCAGCCAGTCTCGCGAAACTTCATTCCCGTTTCTCTACCACAAAGCAACGTAAGAGATTGGTCACATAGACCAGCCCACGACCGCGGGTGGGGGAGAAGCCCCCGCCGTTTTGCCGAAGGCAAACCTCTGGTTTGACGCGGGCGGTCGGGGGCTGGTCGGCTTCGCCTCCCGCGGATTCGATTGTGACTCATGGAGCATGCTTTGGATCGGTGACCCGACAAAACTGGGTCGGCTACAAGGCGATGTTCCGAGTTGATCAAGTGAAGTCCGCACAAGTTTCGCAACGCTCTTCGCGGGCTTCAGAACAAAACACGGCTTACAAGCACATGATTTTGGTACGGGCGGGGGGACTCGAACCCCCACGGGCTTTCGCCCCACGGATTTTCGTACCCTCCACGGTTTTCACCGCCACCGGATCCCCGGCGTTTGGGGTCTGGACTATCCCTTCACCATAGCCATTCGGCGTTAGGTGCTGCCCGTCTAGTCTCTACACCTTCCCCTTGCGGGGGCTTGGCTCGGGATTGCCATCTGACAGGTTTCCCCGAATTTGAGCAGTTCTACGTCCGGCGTTTCCCCCGGCGCACTCAACAGTTTAAGTCCGATGCGTCTACCATTCCGCCACGCCCGCATCCGTGTCGTCTATAGCTGTGGGCGGGCAGGGGGCCAAGAGGCAAACGCCACGTTAGCCCCGCAGATCAGGCACCGCGCCGGGCCGGTGTCGCGCACGCGCAGTATCCAGCCCCAGTGACAGCCCGCGTCCGATCCGGTGCGCCAGTTTGGACCAGGCCCGCGCGGTTTGTTCCGGCAGTTCTTCGGCCAGCACTTGATCGAATAACTCCAGCCAGATCGCGAAATGATGCGCCTTTACCGCCATCGTGCCCGCATGCACCATCATCGGATTGCCGTCATAGACCGGCTGGCGCAGCAGCGCGTTGCGCCAGAACCGCCCGATCTTGGCCTCATGCACCCGCCACAGGTCGGCATCCGTGCTGATGCTGTCGTTGAAAATCGGCCCCAGCACTGGATGCACCCGCACCCGCGCATAAAACGCCGCCACCACCTGGTCGATCTGTTCCTCACTCACCGGCACACGGGCGAGCGACGCGTTCACATCAGCACCCATAGGCCCCCCAGCAACACCACAAGATAGACAATCATATTGAACATGGACCGGATCAACCCTGCATCCGCCTCGGGGTCCACGCCCATGCGACGACAGATATAGGTTCCGGGCCAAAGCAGCGCGTCAAACACCGACATGCGAGGTCCCCTTTATTACGCATATTAGATACGCAATAAATGATCTCTTTAATTCCGTAAATCAAATGCTATTTTTGTCGCATGCAATTGGGGAAATTCACCGACTTCGGCCTGCGCGTGCTGGTGCACCTGGCCGCCACCGCGCCGGACCGGCAAAGCGCGCGCCAGATCGCGCAGGTTTTTAACGTGTCCGAACATCATCTGGCCAAGGTCTGTTCGCGGCTGGTGCAGGCCGGGTTTCTGATCTCGGAACGGGGGCGTGCCGGTGGGCTGTGGTTGGCACGGCCTGTTGATCAGATCACGCTGGGGGCCGTGGCCCGCGCGCTGACCAAGGGGCATCCACTGGTCGAATGCTTTGGTGACGGTCCCTGCGACTGCCTGATCCTGCCGGTGTGCGGGCTGAAATCCCCGCTGGCCGAAGCGCGAGAGGCGTTTTTTGCCGCGCTGGACCAGCATACGCTACAGGACGTGGTTGCTCCGCAAATGCCCGCCTTGCGTCGGCTGCTTGCGGATGCCGGTGTCTGAGCCGGGGCTTGTGGACCGTTGTCTTCCCCGGCATGCTGATCCCACACAGCGACGGAGAACAACCATGCAAGTCGACGGGTCCTGCCTGTGCGGTCAGATCACCTATACAGCCGTGGTTGATCCGGAGAAATCGTTCCTCTGCCATTGCTCCGACTGCCAGACCAATGCGGGCACGTCTTATGGCCATGTGGTTGGCGTAGTGGACGACCAGTTCCACCTGAAAACAGGTGAGCTGAAAACATACATCAAAACCGCTGACAGCGGACGCGAACGCACGCTGGCCTTCTGCGGCACCTGCGCCACGCGCATCTACGCGCGCACGCCCGATGACCCGACCGCGTTTTTCGGGCTGCGGGCCGGGACGGTGCATCAACGCGATCAACTGCCCCCGGTGCTGCAGGTCTGGACGGAATCCGCCCAGCCCTGGGTGTTCGATCTGCGCACGATCCCGGTCAAGGGCGACTGAGCGATGGCACACAAGAACAAGGTGTTTCAGTCGGTCAACGCGCCGGGCGATCTGGTCTGTGTGGACCTGTTCCAGCGGCCCGACGGATCATTCGGCTTCGAAGAATACCGCCGCGACCCCGAGGATGGCAGCGGCTGGCGTGCGATCGGGTATCACGGCGATCAGGTGTTCCAGAGCCAGGACGACACCCGCGCCGCCGCCTGCCGCGCGGTGCGTTGGCTGGTGGATGCGATGTGATCTTTCAAACACCAACGCAGTTCCGGACTTGATCCGGGACCTCCTGGCCGCAGGGTAGAGGCCCCGGATCAGGTCCGGGGCGACGTCACGACGGTCGCACGCTTCGCGTTTTTTGCTGCACCACCTCATGCGCCGTGTCGATGAACTGCCGTACCGTGGGCGGGACAAAGCGTTGTTGTGGATAGACAAAATAGGCCGTGAAGGGCGCGCTGTGCAGGCCCGGCAGAACCGGTTTCAGAGGGCCATAGTCCACCGACCCCGGCGGATCGAAATGGGGCAACAGACCCAAACCCAATCCCGCCTCCACAAAGCTGCGACATGTCTGAAGATCATCCAGCTCCACCCGGCTGTCGCGGAATAGATCCGGTTCTGCTTTGCCCCGCCACAGCATCGGCACCGCCTGCCGCCCGGCCTTCAGCGACAACAGCCGATGAGCGGACAGATTGCGTGGCGCAGTGATGGGCGCGTGCTGAGACAGGTAATCCGGTGCACCCCAGAGCGTCATCATCCCCGTCAGGAATTTGCGGATTACCAACCCGTTGCCCTGAACTTCACCCGCCCGCAGCGCCAGGTCGATCCGTTCGCCAATCAGGTCACGCACCGCGTTGGAAATCAGCAGGTCCAGCTTCACATGCGGGCAGGCCTCCAGAAACGCGTCGATGATGGGGGGCAACAGCGAATGGCTCAGATCTGCAGGGGCCGTTATCCGCAACGTCCCGCGTGGTTCTGCTGCCTCCCGCGCAAGGGCGCGCTCCGCCTCGGACATCGCATCCAGTGCCAAGGTGCAATGTACGTAATACCGCTCGCCTGCCTCCGTCAGGCTCAGCTTGCGGGTCGTGCGCCGCAGCAGGGTCACGCCCAGCCGCTCCTCCAACCGCGCGATCCGCGCGCTGACCGTCGTTGTCGGCATGTCCAGCCGCTCCGCCGCGCGCGAGAAGCTCTTGGCATCCACCACGGCCACAAACACATCGATTCCATCCAGGCCCATGGCGGCATCCGTTCGTCATTATCCCGAAATTGGGATAGTGTTGTTCGTTCATGCCGTCTAGTGCATGATCGCACAGCACCCTACCTTTTCCGGAACACATCCCGGATCGGAGCGTATCATGCCAACCAGATTGCCCACCTATTTCATCTCGCATGGCGGTGGACCATGGCCCTGGGTCCCGCAAATGCGCGAGATGTTTACGAACCTCGAACGGTCTTTTGTCGAGATGGTCGCCGACCTGCCAGAACGCCCCCGCGCAGTGCTCATGATCTCGGGCCATTGGGAGGCGGACACCGCCGCTGTGATGGCCGCGCTCAATCCGCCAATGGTCTACGACTACTACAACTTCCCGGCCCATACGTACGAGGTTGTCTACCCGTCCCCCGGCGCACCGGATGTGGCCGGGTGGGCGCTGGACCTGTTGCAGGCCGCAGGAATCGACGCGCATCTGGACCACACGCAGGGCTATGATCACGGCACCTTTGTTCCGATGGAGATCATGTATCCCAACGCCGACATGCCACTGTTCCAGATTTCCATGCTGCGGTCCTACGATCCGGCCGCCCATTTCGCTATTGGCCGCGCTCTGGGCCCGCTGCGGGACGAAGGCGTTCTGATCATCGGCTCGGGTCTGAGTTATCACAACCTGCGTCTGATGGGGCCAGAGGCCGCCGTGCCCTCCGCCGCGTTTGACGCCTGGCTGGGGGAGGCGCTGGTGCAGGCACCCCAGGCCCGGACCGCAAGCCTGTTGGACTGGGAAGATGCACCCTATGCGCGGGTCTGCCACAAGGAAGAGGATCACCTGGTGCCCCTCTTTGTCGCGCTCGGCGCGGCAGAAGGGGAGGTCGCGACGAGGGTGTATCACGAAGACGGGCTGATGGGCGGCGTGACCGCGTCGAGCTATCGGTTCGGGTGACGTGTGACGCGTCCGGCCTGAATGCCACTTTGCAAAACACGCGCGCGCAGCCCCGGACTTGATCCGGGGCCTCGTGGCAGGCGGCAAGAGGTCCCGGATCAAGTCCGGGGCTGCGGGCGCGTGTAGATGCCTATGTCCCGATCTGCTGCCAGACGCTCAGGCGGTCGGCGATCTGCCAGTGGCCGGTCAGCAAACCATCCTCGAAGTCATAGAGCGTTGCCCCTGACATCGTGATGCGTCTTCCTGTGGCCGGTGCGCCCGGCAGGTCGCCCAGATGTGTACCCGCCCAGGTCCAGAACACCGCCACCGACGCGCCGTCCTCCAGCATCCGCACCGGCGTGAACACCTGATCGGGTGCAGCAGCCCGCGAGCGGACCAACCGGTCTGCAAACCCCGCAGGGTCCAGCGTCTGACCGTCCCACGGATCGCCGGGATCGTGGTGGATCGTGTATTGCGCGGCAATGAATTCGGGCACCGCTGTCGCATCGCCCTGTGACCAGATGCGGTCCAGAAATGCGGTCAAAATAGCCTTCTGATCCATCTCACCCTCCTCGCCACGCGCAGTGCGCTCAATCCATAAACACGCGCCCATCCGACGCCGCATGCGCGGCGAAGGCGTCCGTGATGTCCTGCTCCATGATCCGGCCCAGCGACAGAACCGGCAGGGCATCCGCGGTGAAAAACCCCACATCCGTCGTTTCCGGCCCAATCTCCGGGTCAACCTCGGCCTCTTCCCGACACAGGAAATGCAGCTTGTAGAAGTCCCGCACATCCGGGGGATAGGCCGCATGTTTTGCCTTGTGCCGCAGGGCATAAAGCCGTTCGGCCCGCACCTGCAAACCGGCCTCTTCGAACACCTCTTTCTCTGTGTTCTCCGCCGCTGAATAGCCGATATCCGCAAACCCGCCGGGCAGGGACCATTTCCCATCCAGCTTTTCCCGTACCAGCAGAATGCGATCCCCCCGGATCACCGCGCCACGCACGTCGATCGAAGGCGTGGCGTATTTCGCTGTATACTCGGGCACCAACCCGTCAATCCGGTTCAGCGGGACGGACCCCAAATCGGCCAGCATCCCGCGCGCAATCGCCGACAGCTCGTCATAGCGTTCGCGTTCGAAATCGTCAGACGTGAAATTGCGCCCGGTTTCGGCAATTGCCAGAATGCGCTTGATCCGGGCCAGCCAGGCGTTTTCCATCGTGGACCCCGCCCGACCGACGGATCAGCGCCGCCGGTCCCGGCGCGAGCTCATCGGTTGGAACGCCACACCCACATGCGCCTCGCAATAGGGTTTGCCGGGCTGCACGGGCAGGCCGCAGAACCAGAAATTGTCGGTCGCCGGGTCGCCCACAGGCCACTTGCAGGTCCGCTCGGTCAGTTCCATCAGGCTCAGCTTGCGCGCCTTTTTCTCGACCTCGTTGACCTTGGCCAGCGCCTCGGGGCTGATTTCATTGGCCGATGGCTGCGGCGGCAACGGCTGACCTGCCGGAATGATCTGCCGACGCGCCGGGGATTGCGGCTGCGGTGCGGCCTCTGCCTCCGGCTTGGGGGCGGGTTCCGGCCGGGCCGGTTCGGTCTTGGGCGCAGGCTTGGCCTCGGCCTTGGGCTGGGGCGCGGGTTTGGCCTTGGCCTCGGGCTTGGCGGCTGTACCACCAGAGGCACGGTTCGACAGACCCAGGCGATGCACCTTGCCGATCACCGCGTTGCGCGTCACACCGCCCAGTTCCTTGGCGATCTGGCTGGCCGACTGGCCCTCGCTCCACATTTTCTTCAAGAGCTCGACGCGCTCGTCAGTCCAGGACATTGCAACCCTTTCCAGCCAAAAAGCGGCCCCGATCCGCGGCCGCTTTCCTGTTCCTTGATGAAGGGCACATAATAGTCGTTCAGCGCCGAGTTACAAGGTGCCTCCGCCCCTTGTCCCGCCCGCGATGCAGCCAGGTCACTCTGGCTGTTCTTTGAGCGCCTGCAGCAGGTCGACCAGCGCGCCGCGCACGGCGTCATCTGTAATTTCAGGGTTCGGCATGGATGTGCCTTCGGCAACGGCATCCGGGTCCGCCAGATAGGCCAACAACTGATCGCGCGTCCAACTGCCGCCCAGGGCCTGCAATCCCTCGGAATAGTCAAAGCCCGCCGTCGCCACATCGCGCCCGAACACGTCACCCAGGGCAGGTGCGCTGTCCGTGCCAACACTGCCCAATGCGTGGCATTCCACGCATTGCCCCAACGCCAGTCTGGTCGCCGATTTCTGCGCGTCCGTCAGGTCCAGCGTGTCGATATGGCGCTCGGCAAACTGTGCGCTCGCGTCAAATGCCCCCACCCGCAGTCGCAAAACCTGCCGCTGATCGGTCCACAGTGCAATCATGTCCTCGTGCTGCTGGATGTAGCGAATGCGCTGGCCCACTTCGATCCGCTCGGCAAACAAAACCCGCCCGTCGCGTACCCGAATTCGGATCAGCATCTGCCCCGCCAAGGTCCCCGCCAACAGGTCGCCATCCCAGGCCGGGTGGAAATCGGTGATATCCGTCAGCGCGCTGACAGCGACCGAGGGCAGCCAGGCAAAAACCGGCGGTTCGAACACCGGATGCCGTCCATAAGCCAGCGTATCCGCAAGCGGCAGCTTGTTATACCGGGTGCCCAGCGACACTTGCGGCCAGCCATAGTCACGCCCATCGCGGATCAGGTTCAGCTCGTCCCCGCCGCGCCGCCCATGTTCCACCACCCACACCTCGCCATTCTGGTCAAAGCTGATGCCTTGCATGTTCGAATGCCCCTGGCTCATCACCCGCGAATTGCCGGTCGTCGGGTCAATGGTCAGGACCTTGCCATATTGCTGATCGGGGTCCTGCGCGATGGCCACAGGGGCATATGTGCCATCAACCGCATAGTCGCCCGAGGCGAGGTAGACCAACCCGTCCGGCCCAATCCGGAACCGACCGCCAGACATATGCCCGTCAATCGCCCGTCCACCGGTTTTGGGTTCCAGGCAGGGTGCAGTCGAAAACACCACGGTCCAGTCATCCGCTGCAATCGTATCGCCATAGGGGGCCGTGGCCAGACTGGTGCGATAACATTCCTGCTCTGCCACCCATTCCGTGTAGCTGACCAGCAACTGCCCCTCATGATAGCCCACGTCGTTGTAGCGGAAGAAGAAATGCCCCCAGCTATAGTCCGGGTTCGCCTCTTCGAACGCCAACATCGCCGCGTATCCATTATCCGGCGGTGTGATCGACAACCGCTCTGCCGCATCACCGCTCACGTCGAAAAACCAGCCCTCATGAGTCATCAACAGCAGTTGACCCTCGACCGAGGTCAATGCACCGCCGCTGCCCGCGCGGTCTTTGGGCACCGGCGCGCGCAGCGGGTCCACATCCAGCGACAGGAAGATGCTTTCGATCACGGGTGGGACGTCTTCCAACTCCCACTCGATGTTGTCGGTGTAGCCGCCAAACAGGTCAGGCGCCGCACGCTTTGCAATCTCGGTCCCGCCAGTGCCCATGATGTAGCCAAAGGCCAATGCCACGGGGACAACGATCAGCAGCCTCAGGATGGTCTTGCGCATGTGGCCTCCGCAGCGGGGCCGCAACAGGGGCAGGCCATCGAAGTATCCGGTTTGTCCATCTGGAATGCCTGTACCGCTCTGCTCGGCCCGTGTTTTTGTTGGGTCCGTTTGGTTTGGCTCAGGTATAGGCAGGGCAGGGGGTTCAGGCAAGCGGCACGACACCCCACCCTACAACCAACACATTACGTCCCGTCCTGCGCTCTACGCCGCACATGTGCCTCCGGCAGGGCCAGCATCAACGCCCCGCCCAGAATGATCGCCGCCCCGGTCCAACTGATCCAGTCCGGCAACGCGTCAAACAGAACAAAGTCATACAGCGCCGCAAACACCAGCGTTGCATAGGAAAACGGCGCAACAAAGCTCGCCTCGGCCCGCGCCATGCCATTGATGAAACAGACCTGAGCGCAGGCCATCAACCCGCCGACAGCGGCAATGCCCGCCCATTGCAGGCCCGTTGGTGTCTGCCAGACCGGCCAGACTGCGCCACGGGAGATGACCACCCCAAGGGTGTTTTAAACCAGAGGGATATAAACCGGCGGCCCCCCCCCGACAACCTTTTTAAAAAAACCCCCTCCCACCCCAAAAAAACCCGCCGCCCCCAACGCCAGCAATGCGGCAGGTTGAAAACTCGCAGGCGTGGGCCGCAGCAGGATCAGCGCGCCGACCAAGGCAATCGCAGCCGCACTCCACCGCACCCGCCCCACCTTTTCGCCCAGCAACGGGATCGCCAGTGCCATGGCAAAAACCGGGTTCAGGAAACTGATCGCCGTTGCGTCCGCCATGGGGATGAAGGCCACAGCGGCAAACATCATCGTCACACCCCCCCAGCCAAAGCTCGCCCGACCCAGATGCAGCCCCGGGTTGGGGCGTTCAAACCGGGGTCGCAGGACCATGGCCGCGCAGGCAAACAGCATAAAGGCTGACAGAAACCGCCCATGGCTGATTTGCAGCGGATGCATGGCTGGCCCCAGAACACCCGTTCCCAGCGTCTTGGCCACGGTTGTGCTGGCCGCGATAAACGCCGCCGCCACCAGGATCAGCGCCGCCGCCAGCCCAGGATTCTCATGTCGTGGAGTGAACATGCCTTGTCGTGAACCGCGCCCGAGGGAAAGACAAGGAGCAACAAGCAGGTTGGCGACCCGGCGCCGTGCAGGCTAAAAGGACCCATGACACGTGTGATGGTTATTGGCAACGCAGGCGGCGGCAAATCCACCCTTGGCCGCGCCGTGCAGGCGACCTACGACCTGCCCTTGTTGGAGGTTGACCGGATTCAATGGCAGCCCGGCTGGCACCCCGCGCCGGAAAACGAAGTCCGCGCAACGCTTGCCGATTGGCAGGCCCGCGAACGCTGGATCATCGACGGTTACGGCCCCTGGGAACAGGTCGAGGCGCGCATGGCCGTCTGCGATACGATCATCTTCGTGGACCACCCGTTCCATATCCACCTCTGGTGGGCCACCAAACGCCAGATCAAATCGCTCTTCGCGCCGCGTCCCGACGGCCCGCCCGACTGCCCCATGTGGCGCATGACGTTCCGCCTCTACGCCATGATGTGGCGGCTCCACCGCAACACGCGCCCCATGCTTATCCAACTGATCCAAAGCCGCCCGACGGTCGCCCGGCTCATCCACATCACCTCACCAACACAACTCAACGCCTTTCTGGCCAATCCGGTCTGATCCCCTTCATCTTTGCAAAAATACTCTGGGGGAGTCTCGCCTGTGGCGAGAAGGGGGCAGAGCCCCCATGCAAGGTTTCAGAAATGCGCGCCCCAGACTGGGATCACCGAAAAACCAGCGACCCGTCGTCAAAATCCACCATCGGCAACATCTCCCGATCGGCGAAGTAATCCTGGCTCATCACCCACGGCTCCGCCGCGCCCTGTTTCGGCATCACCGCATGGGCGCGCATGATGTAGCCCGCATTGAAGTTTTCCGGGTCGATCCAGGGCCGCAAGCCGCCTTCCGCCTCCCTGTACTCCGGTACCACCATCCGCGCCTGCCGCGCGGCCATATGGTCAAACAACCGGCACAGAACTGCCGACCCCAGATCCGCCCGCACCGTCCAGCTGGACCGCAGATACCCAACCACCACCCCCAGGTTCGGCACCCCGGACAACATGACCCCGCGCTGCGTCACACACTCCGCCGGGTTCACCGCCAGCCCGTCGACCTCCAGCGCAATACCCCCCAGCGCGACCAGGTTCAGCCCCGTTGCCGAGACCACAATATCCGCCTCCAGCACCTCACCCGAACGCAGCTCGATCCCACCCGGTACAAACCGCGCAATCTCATCCGTCACAACCGAGGCCTCACCCCGACGGATCGCCTGAGACAGGTCCCCATCCGGGATCGCCGCAACCCGCTGCTGCCACGGACGATAGGAGGGTGTGAAATGGGTCTTCACATCGAAATCCCGTCCCAGATAGGCCCGTGCGCCCATGACGAACTCCCGCGCCAGAACCTCCGGTTCTTCTTTCGACCGCGTGGTCATCGTCTTGACCATATGCAGCATCTTGCGCCGCATGATGTCGTGGAACTGCGCGTCCGGCAGGTCCAGTTCCCTCAGAATGTCATTGAACTCGTCCGATTTCGGGCGCGGGTAAAAATAGGTCGGCGACCTTTGCAACATTGTCACATGTGCCGCCGTTCCCGCCAGTGCCGGGATCAGCGTCGCTGCGGTGGCACCTGACCCGATCACCACCACGCGTTTGCCCGCATAGTCCAGATCTTCCGGCCAATGCTGGGGGTGCACGATGGGTCCGTCAAAGGTTTCCATCCCCGGCCAATCCGGCTGATACCCCTTGTCGTGATCGAAATAGCCGCCGCAAAACCACAAGAACCCGCAGCTCAGCTGTCGCGCCACCCCGCCGTCCACAACGTCCAGAAGCCACAGAGCCCGTGCACTGTCCCAGGATGCGGATGAGACATGCACGCCATAGCGGATTTTGTCCTCCAGCCCCGCCTCTTCAATCGCCTCACCCAGATAAGACAGGATTTCTTCTGCCGTCCCGATCTCCGCCCCTTTCCAGGGCTTCCAGCTGAACCCGAAGGTATAGAGATCGCTGTCCGACCGGATGCCCGGAAAACGGTGTGTGTGCCACGTCCCGCCAAAACTCTCCTTGCGCTCCAACAGGGCAAAGCTCTTGTCCGGGTGCCGCTCCGTCAGATGCCGCCCTGCGTCGATCCCGGAAATCCCGGCTCCTATCACCAGAACATCGAAATGTTCCACCGCCTGATCCGTGCCATCCATCCTCTGTCCTCCTTTCAAAGGGCCGGTGCCACATATACGCAACACAGCCCCGGCCCCCGCGCCGGGGCCTCGGATCACCGCACACGTGCCGATGAAACAAAGGCCAGGAGGTCCCGGATCAGGTCCGGGACTGCGGTGCGGCTGTGGACCCGTTGCAAAACGTGTAACACGCCGATCAGATCCGGGAAGACATGCCCTTACGTCGTCAGACGCAACCGGGCGATGGCGTAGAGCCAGATCGCCCCCATCCCGCCTGCACCCAGAAGATAGGGCAGGCGCAAC
>JBFOMB010000185.1:0-5985 GCA_040830545.1 Paracoccaceae bacterium
ATTGTCTGCGGCTATCACGGCGATTAACTCGCCAGTTTCCGCGGGCAGATACAGCTGGATCGCACCGCTTTCGAGCAGAACAGAGGGCTCTCCGCCAGGACCCTCGGGGTCGATGATCGCGGGAATCTTGTTGTTGGGGTTCAGGGATAGGAATTCGGGGCTTTTGACATCTGCGTCCGACAGGGTGACCTTGTGCGCCTCATAGAGCAGGCCGGTTTCCTCCAGCATGATCGAGGCTTTGACCCCGTTTGGCGTCGGGAAAGAGTACAATTGAATCCGGTCCGGGAACTGAGCAGGCCAGCGGTTCATGATGGGGTGAGACTTGATATCCAGCATTTGGGGGCTCCTGTATGGATTCGCCCTTAATGTTAGGTGGAACGGGTCCATCTTTTAAGCCGCAAGCCTGTGCGACATCGGTCAGGGCGTGTTTGCTGGTGAACAACGGGGAAAACCCGGTGAACTGACACCTAGACCGGAGCGTGTTTTTACCTCAAAGTTTCGCAAATCCCGCGCAAAAGACGCGGGTTTCTTGTTGGAAAAAGGAGATGCGCGTGGATGAGGTCGTAACACAGGTGGGTGCGTTTGCCCCGCTGATAATGAACGCGGTCAAGGCGCTGATCGGTCTGATCCTGGGCTGGATTGTGGCCGGTGCGGTTGGGGGCATGGTGCGCCGCCGGATCAATTCGACCCCGCAGATTGATCCGACGCTGGGAAATTTTGTCGCCAGCCTTGTCAAATGGGTCATCCTTGCGATGGTTCTGGTTGCCGTTCTTGGGATTTTCGGGATCGAAGCCACCAGTATCGTCGCCATTCTGGGTGCTGCGTCGCTGGCGATTGGTCTGGCGCTGCAAGGCACGCTCAGCGATCTGGCCGCCGGTGTTATGCTGGTGGTGTTCCGGCCCTATAAGCTAGGCCAGTATGTGGATATCGGCGGGACTGCCGGGACGGTGAAGGATCTAAACCTGTTCACCACCGAGCTGGTGACGCCGGACAATGTGCAGATCATCGTGCCCAACGGACAAAGCTGGGGGTCGATCATTACAAACTACTCGGCCCATGATACACGGCGCGTCGATCTGGTTTTTGGCATTGATTATGGCGACAACGCGGATGAGGCGATGAAGATCATTCTGGACGTCGCCAAGGCAGATGAGCGGATTCACAGCGATCCCGAGCCCTGGGTGCGGGTGACCAATTTGGGTGACAGCTCGGTCGATCTGACGGCGCGTCTATGGTGTGCTGCGGCGGATTATTGGGATGTGAAGTTTGAGGTCACCAAGGCGGTGAAAGAGGCGTTCGACGCCAAAGGCGTGTCGATCCCGTATCCGCATTCGGTGGAGATCCACAAAGAGGCGTAAGCCTCCCGCCCGTCGATCGGGCATTGAAATGCCCTCCTCCGGTTGGGCCCAGCGCCGCGCGGATCGCGCGGCGCCGTTTCGTTTGTGGAACCGTCGGTCTATGCACAACCGCGCCGCGCCGCAGGTGCGGCGCCCGGCCCATCGCTGTAAACGCCCTCGTCTGAGGGCGCTTTCAGGGGCGGGAGCGCCTTAGGATTTGACGATCACGTTGGGGGAAACCACGTCGATCCCCAGCGCCTTGCCGACCGCATAGTAGGTCAGTTGCCCGGCATGCACGTTCAGGCCATCCAGCAGGTGCGGGTCATCCAGACAGGCCTGCTTCCAGCCTTTATCGGCCAGTGCCAGCATAAACGGCATCGTCGCGTTCCCCAGCGCGATGGTCGAGGTGCGTGCAACCGCGCCCGGCATGTTGGCGACGCAGTAATGCATGATGCCGTCGACCTCATAAATCGGATCGGCATGGGTGGTCGCCTTCGAGGTTTCAAAGCATCCGCCCTGGTCGATGGCTACGTCAACCAATACCGCGCCGGGTTTCATGGTGGACAGTTGCACGCGGGTGACCAGTTTCGGCGCTGCGGCACCGGGGATCAGTACCGCGCCGATGACCATGTCAGCATCCTGAATCAGCTCAGCCGTAGCACCGGCGGTCGAATACTGGTTCTTGAACTGGCGGCCAAATACATCATCCAGATAACGCAGGCGGGGCAGGGACCGGTCGAGCACGGTGACATCCGCGCCCATGCCAGCGGCAACCTGTGCCGCATGTGTGCCAACAACACCGCCGCCGATCACAACAACCTTGGCCGGGCCCACGCCCGGCACGCCACCCATCAGCACACCACGGCCCCCATTGGCCTTTTGCAGGGTCCACGACCCGACCTGAGGGGCCAGACGGCCTGCGACCTCGGACATCGGCGCCAGCAGGGGCAGGCCACCGCTAGAGTCGGTTACGGTCTCGTAGGCAATCGCCGTGCAGCCTGATTCCAGCAGATCATGGGTCTGATCCGGGTCCGGGGCGAGGTGCAGATAGGTGAACAGCAGCTGGCCTTCGCGTAGCATCTTGCGCTCGACCGCCTGCGGTTCCTTGACCTTGACGATCATGTCGGCGGTGGCGAACACCTCTTCGGCCGTGTCCACGATCCGTGCACCGGCGGCGATATAGGCGTCGTTGTCAAAGCCCGCACCGATCCCGGCATTGGTTTCGATGAGAACCTCATGGCCGCGGGCAACGGCCTCTTGCGCGGCGTTGGGCGTCATGCCGACGCGGAATTCCTGGGGTTTGATTTCCTTGGGGCAACCGATCTTCATTTTGCTCTCCATTCATAAACTGCTTAAATAATGGGCATTCTTGAGCGCAATTTCTGTGAAACTCTGCCCGCGTTTGGGGTTTTGTTCAGGATATTCTGCGGTATTCTTGCGAAAACATGCAATGGATTTGCGTCAATGGGCCTAGATACGACTGATAAAAAGATTTTAGCCGCCCTTCAGCGCGATGGCCGGATGTCGAACGCGGAATTGTCCGAACAGGTGAATCTGTCGCCTTCGGCCTGCCATCGACGAGTGCAACGGCTGGAGGCAGACGGGTATATCCGCAATTATGTGGCGCTGCTGGATGCGCGCAAGATGAATGTGCCGACAACGGTGTTTGTCGAGATCACGCTGCAAGGGCAGGCCGAAGAGCTTTTGGATGCGTTCGAAAAGGCCGTGGCCCGTATCCCGGACGTGTTGGAATGCCATCTGATGGCAGGAACTGCGGATTACATCCTGAGGGTGGTTGCCGAAAACACTGAGGATTTTGCCCGCATTCACCGCCAGTATTTGTCGCGGCTGCCGGGGGTGGCGCAGATGCAAAGTTCCTTCGCCTTGCGCACGGTGTTCAAGACCACGGCCTTGCCGGTGTAAGGTTCAGGCCGGGGCGGGATAGGTGAACAGCGCCAGATGCAGGGCGTTGAACCCGAAATGCATCAGGACCGGCACCCAAAGCCGCCCGGTCGCGAAATACCCCAACCCGCAGGCCGCTCCGAGGATCGAGGCAAACGCCACCAGCGCCGGACCACCGCCGATATGGGCCAGACCGAACAGAAAGCTGGCCAAAGCGACACCAATGGCGGGCCGTGTGATCGAAACAAAGGCAGATTGCAGGTAGCCGCGGAAAAAGGCCTCTTCGGTCAGGCTGGTCAGAAACAGGTTAGACAGGGCAAAGATCAGCCACCATGACGGCAGGCCAGCTTCTGGTCTTATCGCATCTGTCGCCAAACCCAGAAAAAACAGCAGCGGCAGTATGGCAAACCCTATCACCAGAGGTCCGGTCTTGGTCGATACCGCACCCCGGATCATTGCAGGCCAAGCCATCAGTACAGCGAACAAAACCAATGGCTTGTCCAGGTTCAGATGCATTGAGAAAACACCACTGGCAGGCCCGGCCTGAACCTGGTCCAAAACCAGAGGGTTGTGAAATCCGGGGATCAGATGGGCTCCTAACGCCACGCACCAGAGGATGAGAGCTAGGTGTCCCGCAAGGGCCGCAATCCCGTTCAGGCGGCGTAGCCCGGCCGCCCCCAGCAAGCCCAGAAAGGCAATGCCAACGGCCATCGGCGTCACCAGTCCAAGGCCCAACGCAGTGCCGCCGAATACCGCGAGCAGCGTCAATCCGAGCCGCTGTTGGCGGGACAAAACGGCAATTTGTGCGGCGATCAGAATGGACCAGGGCCAGATGACAGGCAGCAGGGAAAGGAAATGCGACACGGGTATCTCGTGGGTTTGATATGCGCATTGATGCCGTTGGAACAGGACGAATGGCAAGCCGTCATTGGGCAACATTGCGCCAACCCGTTGGCAATGCGTCAATTCTGACGCTTGTATCCCCGGGCTTGTGGGTCCAGATTTAAGGTAAGACCGGACCCCCTTTTGCCCTGCCTTGACCTGACCGCAATATGCGGCTTCGCTTAGGAACAGGCTTTCATCAATTTCTCTGATGACATCAGGCGGTTACACGCGCCCTGTACGGTCTGGCCGGATAGACGATGAGGATACGACCTTGGCTTACGAAAACGACGACGCCCCCAAAGACTGGCTGGAAGCCGAGTTGGAAGACACGCTGGACGAAGATTTCGAGATTGAGTTCAGCGAGCCCATGCTCTCGATGGAAATCCGAAAGATCTACAAGGATCAGCATCCCGACATGCTGGACCGAAAGGTGTATTTCCGTAACCTGCTGCGCCTGCAGGCCGAGCTTATCAAGGTTCAGGACTGGGTTGTGCATACCGGTGCCAAGGTCTGCATCCTGTTTGAAGGCCGCGACAGCGCCGGTAAGGGGGGTGTGATCAAGCGGATCACGCAACGCCTGAATCCGCGCGTTGCCCGTGTGGTCGCTTTGCCGGCACCCAGTCGCCGGGAACAAAGCCAGTGGTATTTCCAGCGCTATGTCCCGCATCTGCCCGCCGCTGGTGAAATCGTGTTCTTCGACCGATCCTGGTACAACCGCGCCGGCGTCGAGCGGGTGATGGGGTTTGCCAATGAAGATCAGGTTGAACAGTTCTTTCAGGACGTTCCCGAATTCGAACGCATGCTGGTCCGGTCGGGGATCATTCTGCTGAAATACTGGTTCTCGATCACGGATGAAGAACAGCAATTGCGATTCCTCATGCGTATCCATGACCCGATGAAACAGTGGAAACTGTCCCCGATGGACTTGGAATCGCGGATCCGGTGGGAAGCTTATACCAAGGCCAAGGAAGACATGTTCTTCCGGACAAACATCCCCGAGGCTCCGTGGTACATCGTCGAAGGCAACGACAAAAAGCGCGAGCGGCTGAACTGCATCGAACACCTGCTGACCAAAATCCCCTATACGGACGTGCCGCAGGAACGGGTGCAATTGCCGGACCGCAGGTATAATCCTGAATACGAACGGCGTATCCTGCCGGATGAATTGCACGTGCCCAAGATTTACTGAGGGGTTTCAGGTCGTTCCAGCAAAGACAAGTGGGCCGGTACTGACGTTTCATGATTGGTGGCGAGGAACCGCGCCTGATCGGTGTCAGGCGCGAATGCGGTGCACCATTTGGGGCGCACCGCTTTTCGTTTGAGAGATCAAGCAAACTCGATCATGCAATCGCTTTCGAAGGAGAACATATCGAAGGTGTCCTCCGTCGATGCGGCGGTCTCTTCCATCGAGGTCGACGGGTTGTCGTCGCACATATCCCAGGTCAGCATGAAGTCATCGCCGCCCGTCGAATCTGGGACGTTCATCCGGAAATCGTCGACCAGCACCAGCAGATCGTTCACGAAATCCTCAATAGCCGCCAGGAACTCATCCACATCGAAACATTCGCTGGACGGTGTATCCGCTTCTGTAACGTCAGTGTCCGGAGTTTCCTCACCCGGTTCATCCGTTTCAGTGACGTCAGTGTCCGGAGTTTCTGCACCCGGCTCGTCGGTTTCGGTGACGTCGGTGTCTGGCGTTCCCTCACCCGGCTCGTCCGTTTCGGTGACGTCGGTATCCGGTGTTTCCTCCCCCGGCACGTCCGTTTCGGTGTCGCCGGTGTCCGGGGCTTCCGCCTCTGCTTCCGCGGTTGCCGTGACGTCCGCGGCCGCGGATTCCGGGTCCGGCTCCTGCGTGTCCGGG